>NZ_JAPNJY010000004.1:0-319621 GCF_026626625.1 Corallococcus sp. BB11-1
CTACGCGCAGGCCATGTTCGAGAAGGACCCGAACAAGAAGGCCGAGCTGATGCTGCTGGCCAACAACACCGTGGGCCTGCACGAGCAGACCCAGCTCCAGTCCTTCGTGGAGAAGGCGCTCAACGCGCCCGTGAAGGAGGTCTTCCGCGGCATCCTCGACAAGAGCATCGAGGCGGGCGCCGACGCGCTGCCCTTCCCGGCGGACCTCGCCGCCAAGGCCGCCCTCAAGACGGGCGTGGTGGACCTGGTCCTCAACCCGCTGGTGGACAAGCTGGCGGAGGTGTTCCGGGGCATCGCCACCGAGCACATGATGAAGCTCGCGGTTCCCGGCGAGGCGCTGAAGCTGGGCAACGACCTGCCGCCGCCCGCGGGCATGGAGGACACCCTCTTCCCGCCGCACCTGCGCAGCATCGAGAACCCGAAGCTGCGCGAGCTGCTCGGGCGCATGGACGCCTCGCCCGACAGCCTCAAGGGCACGGGCGCGAACGACTGGAGCCAGTTGGATCAGCGGATGAACTACATCGTGGACCTCTTCCGCACGCGCCAGTCGGATCCGCGCCTGTTCGACCAGCCGTTCGGCAAGGAGGCCCACTACCCGGTGAAGCCCGCCGCGCCGCAGGCGACGGGCGCGCTCGGGGTGGCGTAGGCCCGGGTCGTACCCCATGGGGAGTCGGGGTCCTTTGAATGCGCGGCGCCCTGCCCCGTCCATCAGGGCAGACACGCTCTTGAAGGAGACTCCCCATGGCGAAGTGGCTGCTGGCAACGATGGCGCTTTCCCTCCCGGCCCTGGCCTACGCAGACGACTTCCGCAGGCCCACCGAGCAGGGCCAGAACCGGCAGGAGCTGCGACAGAACCAGCGGGAGACGCGCGATGATCACCACGACCTGCGCCAGATGGAGTCGCTGCTCGCCCGGTACGACTCGGCTCGCGGCCGCTCCGCGCGACGCGACCTGATGCAGGTGGAGCAGGACCTGCGCGGCTATGTCGCGTCGGAGCTGAACGAATCCCACCGCGAGCTGGCCCAGGACAAGCGCGAGGTGCGCTCCAGCACCCGCGAGGTGCGCTACGACGGCAACCGCCACGACGACCGCAAGGACCGCCGCGACGACGTGCGCGACGCCCGCCAGGAGTCCCGCGCCCTGCAGCAGACGCGCGGCATCGCCCAGCAGCTGGAGCGGCTCTACGGCCGCATGGACAGCGGCAGCGTCGCGCGCAAGCGCATGCTGATGGCGGACCTGGTGCAGCTGGCGCGCTCCGAGCAGTCGCAGAACCGCCAGGAGATGCGCGAGGACCGCCGCGAGGCCCGCGAGGACGGCCGTTGGTACTGAGCCGGCGCGCGAGTCATGACAAGAGGAACCGGGAGCGCGTGAAGAGGTCCTTCACGCCTCCTCGGCCGTGAAGCCCTCCAGCCGCGCGATGCCCAGCTTCTTCATCCGGCTCTGCAGCGTGGACGGCTTGAGCCCCAGCAGCGCCGCGGCGCCGCCCTCGCCGTAGACGCGGCCCCGGGTCAGCGTCAGCACCCGCAGGATGTGCTCGCGCTGCACGGCCGCCAGCGTCAGCACCGGCGCTCCGGCGGGCAGCGCCGCCGGGGCCTCCACGGAGGCCATCCGCGCACCCATCGGCCCCCCACCCACCGGCAGGTCGAACGCGCTCGCCGACAGCTCCTGGCCCTGCGTCAGGATGGTGGCGCGCTCCAGCGCGTTCGCCAGCTCGCGCAGGTTGCCCGGCCAGTCGTACGCCGCCAGCCGCGACAGCCCGGAGGCCGTCACCCGCATGCCCCTGCGGCCAATGCGCCGCGCCTGCTCCTCCAGCAGGAACACCGTGAGCTGCGGCAGATCCTCTCGCCGCTCGCGCAGGGGCGGCAGCCGCAGCGGGAACACGCTCAAGCGGTAGAAGAGGTCCTCGCGGAAGCGCTTCTGGGCAATCGCCTGGTGCAGGTCCACGTGCGTGGCCGCCAGGATGCGCACGTCCGCCTTCACCGTCTTGTCGCTGCCCACCGGCTCGAAGGACTTCTCCTGGAGCGCGCGCAGCAGCTTCGCCTGGAGCTCCACCGGCAGCTCGCCAATCTCATCCAGCAGCAGCGTGCCGCCGTTCGCCATCTGGAAGCGGCCCGCCCGGTCGCGGTTCGCCCCGGTGAAGGCGCCCTTCACGTGGCCGAACAGCTCGCTCTCCAGCAGGCCCGCCGGAATGGCCGCGCAGTTGAGCGACACGAAGGGATGGTCCCGGCGCGCGCTCCAGCGGTGGATGGCCCGCGCCAGCCGCTCCTTGCCCGTGCCCGTCTCACCGGTGATCAGGACCGGCGTGTCCGTCTCCGCCACCTGCCGCGCCCGCCGCGACAGGTCCCGCATCACCGGGCTCAGCGACGACTCCAGGATGCCCTCCGAGTCCCCGCCCAGCTGCGACTCCAGCAGCTTCGCGTGCTCGTGGTCCTGCCGGTGCAGCCGCTCCACCGCCACCCGCTGCTCGGCGCCCTGGAGCGCCGTGGCCAGCATCTGCCCGTACACCTCCACCAGGTCCACCACCGGCTGCGCGTACGCGACGCACTCCGCGCGATCCAACGTCAGCACGCCGTAGCAGCGCTCCCCCGCGCACAGCGGGACCACCATGCACGAGTGCCCCGCCGGCAGGTCCAGCACCCCGTCGAACGGGTCGCCGTCCCCGTGCGCGTGGTCCTCCTCCGTGAACGCCCGCGCGCGGCGCGTCTCCAGCGCGTGCCGCAGCGACGGGAAGTCCGACAGCTGGAGCGAGTGCTTGCGCACCGCCTGGTTGGCCAGCGGCCCGCGCGCAGCGACGGCCTCCAGCTTCCCCTCCTTCAGCAGGAAGAGCGTGGCCAGGTCGAAGGGCACCACCCGCGTCAGCCAGTCCAGTCCTCGACGGAGCAGCTCCCCCACCCCCTCTTCGGTGGTTGCCAGCTCGACCAGCTCCCGAGCATCCTGCGTCACTTCCGGGTGGCGCCCCATCAGTTCATCCGGCATGTGTTACCGATAATAAGGACTCACCGAAATTGCAGTGGCGAAAGGCACCGGGATTTCGTTAATCACCTTCCCGGCAGCACCGCCCCGCCGGTGCGAATTCGAGGGTCAGATGCAAGCCCCTGGAATCACAGCAGTTGAAGCATTGGCACGGCCGCTGCTTTACACCGTAGCAACCACAACCTCTGGGGTGGACCACGATGGCCCGCCCCCCATCCCAAGGAGTCGAATCCCATGCTGACCGTCGGCGACAAGCTTCCGAACTTCAAGCTGAAGGGCACCGTGAGCCTGGAGAAGAACAAGGAGTTCCAGGAGATCACGAACGAGACCTACAAGGGCAAGTGGACCGTCCTGTTCGCGTGGCCGAAGGACTTCACGTTCATCTGCCCCACGGAGATCGCGGAGTTCGGCAAGCACAACAAGGACTTCAACGACCGCGACGCGGTCGTCCTGGGCCTGTCCACCGACAGCGAGTTCGTGCACCACGCGTGGCGCACGCACCACCCGGACCTGAAGAACCTGCCCTTCCCCATGCTGGCGGACATCAAGCGTGAGCTGTCCGGCGCGCTGGGCATCCTCCACAAGGAAGAGGGCGTGGCCCTGCGCGCCACGTTCATCGCGGACCCCGAGGGCATCATCCGCCACGTGTCCGTGAACGACCTGTCCGTGGGCCGCAACGTCAAGGAGACCGTCCGCACGCTGGACGCGCTCCAGACGGACGAGCTGTGCCCGTGCAACTGGCAGAAGGGTGAGGAGACGCTCACCACGAAGCTGCAGAAGGCGGGGTAACCCACCATGGCCTCGCTCGAAGTCGTCCGCAGCGAACTCGCGGACGCCCACAAGGACACCCGCCTCAACCTCTCCGCCGTCCTGGAGAGCACGACCCTCACCCCGGAGCAGCGTTGGGGTACGGCCGTGGCATGCGCCTTCGCCGTCCGGAACGACCGGCTGAAGGAGGCGATGCTGAACGAGGCGAAGCAGGCGCTGGGTGAGAAGTCCGGGCCGGTCATCGAGGACGCGCGTGCGGCGGCCTCGCTGATGGCGATGAACAACGTCTACTACCGCTTCCGCCACATGATCGGGAAGGAGTCGTACGCGACCAAGCGGGCGGGACTGCGGATGAACCGGCTGGCGCAGGTGCTGACGAACAAGGTGGACTTCGAGCTGGTCTGCCTCGCGGTCAGCGCCATCAACGGCTGCGAGATGTGCATCCAGTCCCACGAGAAGGTCGTGCTGGATGGCGGCCTCTCCGAGGAGCACGTGCACGACGCGGTTCGCATCGCCAGCGTCATCCACGCGGCGGCGGTGGGCCTGGAGTCGTAGAGGTGGCCCGCTGCACCGTTTGAAATGAAGCGCCTGGCGCCCTCCGGTGGAGACACCGGGGGGCGCTTTGTTTCCGCCCCAGGACACGGTGGGGCTGGAGCGGAAAGGCTGCGCCGCGAGTGTGGGCGCGCTAGCGTGCCCTCCGTGAGCGACAGCGTCCCCCTGCATGCGTTCCGCACCGTGCCCCGCACGGGCGTCATCTTCGTCACCGCCGAGGCCACCCGCCGCGGCTACCGTCCCGGCGACCCGGACTGGTGCAACCTGGGCCAGGGGCAGCCGGAGACGGGCGACCTGCCCGGGGCCCCGCCCCGCGTGGGCCAGGTGACGGTGGACATGGCGGACCAGGAGTACGCCCCCGTCGCGGGTCTGTGGGAGGTGCGGGAGGCCATCGCCAGCCTCTACAACCGCCTCTACCGCAAGGGGATGCCTGGCCAGTACAGCGCGGAGAACGTGTGCCTGTCCGGCGGAGGCCGCGCGGCCCTCACCCGCGCCGCGGCCAGCCTGGGCAGCGTGAACCTGGGCCACTTCCTGCCCGACTACACCGCGTATGAGGAGCTGCTGGACGTCTTCAAGGCGTTCACCGCCATCCCCATCCTGCTGGAGGGTGAGCGCGGCTACGCCTTCACCCACGACGACCTGCGCCGCGAAATCCAGGGGCGCGGCCTGTCCGCCCTGCTCTTCTCCAACCCGTGCAACCCCACCGGCAAGCTGGTGCAGGGCGACGAGCTGGCGCGGTGGGTGGGCGTCGCGCGCGAGCTGGAGTGCTCGCTGCTCATCGACGAGTTCTATTCGCACTACATCTGGACGGGCCGCCCGGGCGTGCTGCCGGTGGAGAGCGCCGCGCGGTACGTGGAGGACGTGAACCGCGACCCGGTGGTGCTCTTCGACGGGCTCACCAAGAACTGGCGCTACCCGGGCTGGCGCATGACGTGGACGGTGGGGCCCAAGCAGGTCATCGACACGGTGTCGAGCGCGGGCAGCTTCCTGGACGGCGGCGGCAGCCGGCCCCTGCAGCGCGCGGCGATTCCGCTGCTCCAGGAGGACACGGTGGTGGCGGAGACGCGCGCCATCCACGCCACCTTCCGGGAGAAGCGCGACAAGTTCCATTCGCGGCTGGAGCGGCTGGGCATCCGCACGGACCGGGCGCCGGACGGGACGTTCTACGTCTGGGGCAACCTGTCCGGGCTGCCCGCGCCGCTCAACGACGGCATGGCCTTCTTCCGCGCCGCGCTGGAGCAGAAGATCATCACCGTGCCCGGCGAGTTCTTCGACGTGAACCCGGGCAAGCGCCGCGCCCGGGCCTCGCGCTTCCGCAGCTACGTGCGCCTGTCCTTCGGCCCCTCGTGGGAGACGCTGGACAAGGCGCTGCAGCGGCTGGAAGCGCTGGTGCTCCAGCACACGCCCGCGACCTGAGGCGCGGCGGGCCGGCCCCGCTCAGGACTCCGGGGTCGGCACGCTGCGGAACTCCGCCGTGGCCATCACGTGCACCTTCTTGCGGTGCGACAGGGGGAAGCCCAGGGACACGCGCCCCTTGCTGTAGCCGCCACCCACGGACATCGGCACCGAGGAGCCCTCGTCACCGACGTTGTAGCCCCCCCGCCCGGTGGCGAAGAGGTGCGCCTCCAGCGTCTTCTCGGAGAAGCGGTGCAGCCCCGCAAGCTTCACGCCCAGCCCGGCGGCCACGCGGCGGGCCTTCTTCACCGACTCGCGGGCCAGCGCCTCCAGCCAGTCCTGGCGCAGCTCCAGCTCGCGCGAATAGCCCCACTTGAGCTCGCGCAGCGCCGCCTGCTTCATCGCGCTGAGGGCCGCGAGCACGTCCCCCAGCCGCTCCACCTGCTCCAGCCGGATGCGCAGCATGTACACCGCCGTGGAGGAGCGCGTGAGCAGCCCCTCCGACATCTCCGCCTGCACCGACTGGAGGGTGACCGCCGTCCGGGGCACGCCCAGCTCCTCCAGGGCGCGCACCAGCACCGCCACCTCCCTCGCGTTGGTGAACGCCGCGTTGCCGGTGAAGAAGGCGGACGCCTTCACCTCCACCACCGCGTCCACGTGGTCCGCCTCCAGCTCGTGGTCGGCGGACAGCTCCACGACGATGAGTCCCGACTCGGCTCCAGCCTGCTCCGGCATGCGTCCCTCTCCTGCCCGTCCCCACACGCTGGGGGGCCGGGAGTATAGGCTCACGCGCGACCATGCGACGCATCCCGTCCCGGCTGTGGCTGTTGTGCGCCCTCTACTTCGTGCAGGGCCTGCCGTTCGGCTTCCAGGTGACCGCGCTGCCCGTCTACCTGCGCACGCGCGGTGTCTCCCTGGCCGCGCTGGGGTTCGTGGGCTTCCTGGCGCTGCCGTGGATGCTCAAGGCGCTGTGGGCCCCGCTCGTGGACCGCTACGGCTCCAGGCGCGTGGGCCGGCGCCGCTCGTGGATATTGCCCATGCAGGCGGGCCTGGCCGTGGCGTGCGTGGGGGCCGCGTTCGCCTCCCGGCACGAATCCCTGCCGCTGCTGTTGGGCCTCATCTTCGTGATGAACCTCTTCGCCGCCACCCAGGACATCGCGGTGGACGGCTTCGCGGTGGACCTGCTGCGTCCGGAGGAGCTGGGCCTGGGCAACATCGCGCAGGTCGTGGGCTACAAGCTGGGCATGCTCACCGGCGGCGGGCTGCTCGTGTGGGCCAGCGCGCGCATCGGCTGGTCGGGCCTGTTCCTGCTCATGGCCGCGCTGTGCCTCCTGGTCTTCACCGTCGTCCTCTTCGTGCGCGAGCCGCCCCCGCGGGAGCAGGAGGGCCCGGACGCCCCGAGGCTGGACTGGCCCGCGCTGCTCTCCCGCCTCAAGGCCGCGCTCACGCTGCCGGGCACCGGGTGGCTGCTGCTCTTCATCGGCACGTACAAGCTGGGCGAGTCCATGTCCGACGTCCTCTACAAGCCCTTCCTCGTGGACGCCGGCTACACCCCCGCGCAGATAGGCCTGTGGGTGGGCACGTGGGGCACCGCCGCGTCGCTCATCGGCTCCACCTGCGGCGGCCTCCTGGCCAGCCGCCTGCCGCTGCTGGGCGCGGTGGCGCTGACCGGGACGCTGCGCCTGCTGCCCCTGGGCGGGCGGTGGCTCCTCACGCAGGTGGGCGTCAGCGACGCGGGCGTGCTGGGCGTCACCCTCACCGAGGAGCTCTTCGGCGGCGCGCTCACCACGGTGATGTTCGCCTTCATGATGTCGCGCACCGACCGCCGCATCGGCGCCACGCACTACACGCTGCTGGCCAGCGTGGAGGCCGCGGGCAAGGGACCCGCGGGTCCGCTCGCGGGGCTGCTCGCGGATCCACGGTTCGGCGGCTGGGGCTATCCGAACGTGTTCCTGCTGGGCGTCGCGCTGTCCGCGGCGTTCCTCATGCTGCTCGCGCCCCTGCGCCGGCTCTCCCCCGCGCCCACGGCCCAGCCCGTGAGGACGTGAAGTCCTGACGCACCGCTAAAAGCGCCCCGGGGGCCCGCTGTGCTCCCGGGGTCGCTTGCGGTCGCGCCGCCGCTGTCGTTGATTCCCGCCCCTGTCCGGGTAGGCGGAGCACCTGCTGCCGGCCCGGGCCTCACGAACCCCTGGAGGAAGCGACATGGCGGAGATGAAGACGTACGCGGGCGGATGCCACTGTGGACAGGTCAAGTACGAGGTCCAGACGGACATGGCCCAGGTGGTGAGCTGCAACTGTTCCATCTGCTCCAAGCGCGGCCTGCTGCTGAACTTCGTGACGCCGGAGCAGTTCAAGCCCGTGTCCGGGGTGGACAGCCAGAAGCTCTACCAGTTCAACAAGAAGGTCATCGAGCACCTGTTCTGCCCCACCTGCGGCGTGGAGTCCTACGGCACCGGCGTGGGCCCGGATGGCAAGCGGATGTTCGCCATCAACGTGCGCTGCCTGGAGGGCGTGGACCTCTCCACCCTCACCCCGATGCCCTTCAACGGCCGGGAGATGTAGACCGCCACGCGGCCCGCCACGGCAGGCCGCTCAGCCCCCTGGGAGGCTGGGCAGTGCCGAACACCGGCACCTCCGCGTGCGGGTGCGCTCCCGGCCCCCGAGCGCCTAGTCGCCCGGGGGCGGAGCGAAGGTGCCCACGGGCAGGTCCGCCGCCCGCCACAGGTACCAGCTCACCACCGTGCGGTACGGCCGCCAGCGCTCGCCGTACGCCAGGAGCGCCTTGGGCTTGGGCATGTCCTTCAGCCCCTGGACGACCATGAAGCCCTTGCGCACGCCGTAGTCGTCCACGGGCAGGATGTCCGGCCGGCCCAGACGGAAGATGAGCAGCATCTCCACCGTCCACTGGCCAATGCCCCGCACCCGCGTGAGGTGCTCAATCAGGTCCGCGTCGGACATGCGGCGCACGCGGGCGAGCGACGGCACCGTGCCGTCCACCGTCTTGCGCGCCAGGTCCTGCATGGCCAGCAGCTTGTTGGCGGACAGGCCCGCCTCGCGCAGCGTCGCGTCCGGGAGCGCGAGCAGCTTCTCCGGGGTGAAGGCCCTGCCCTTCCCCACGCGCTCGCACACCCGCCCGAAGATGGTGGCCGCCGCGCGGCCGTGGAGCTGCTGGTAGACGATGGAGTGCGCCAGCGCCTCGAAGGGGCTGTGCAGCGGACTGCGCTCCATGCGGAAGGGGCCCACCGTCTTGAAGAGCGGCGCGAGCGTCGGGTCGGCCCGGAGCAGGGAGCGCCGCACGGCGGGCGTGTACGCTTCGGGGAGCACGGAAGGGGACGGAGCGGGAGCGCGCGGCATGGGCCGCATGCTGCCCGGCCCCCCGCCACGCGCAACCCCGTTTCCACCCCTGGCTGACGCTAGATGGGCGCGGCGCGGTCGGTCTCCTCCGGCACGTCCATGCGAGGCTCGCCGTCCATCAGCGAGTCGAACTCCTCCTCCATCTGGATGCCCAGGTCCTCCAGCTGCTCCTTGCTCAGCAGCTTGCGCGCGGACTTGAAGAGCTCCTTCTCCTCCTCCTCGACGTGGTGCTCCACGTTCTCCTGGAGGACCTTCATCTTGGCGTCGAACTCCTCCTCGTCCGCCTCCATGCTCAAGAGGTCCGCGATGAGGCGCTTGACGACGAGGTGCTCCTCCACGGCCTCGCGCAGCTCGTCCTCCGTGTCCTCCTTCTTGAGCGCCGGATAGAAGTACAGCTCTTCAATCTTCGCGTGCGCCCCGAGCCGGTCGGCGATCTGCTCGAAGAGCTCCTGGCGCTGCTCGTCGTCGTGATCCGCGAGCTTCTCGTACTTCTTGAACAGCTTCGCCACCTCTTCGTGCTGCTGCTTCAACAGCTCCAGTGCGTTCATGTCGTCCCCCAGGGTGGTTGAAATGCAGGTGCTGATAGATGGGGGTGGAGGCTCCTGAATGGAAGCCACCCACCTCCGCTTCTCACTTCACCGGCAATTTCCGCGACGGCAGGTCCTTCACGGCGGGGCCGTTGAGCACGCGGCCCGTGGGGCTGAAGCGGCCGCCGTGACACGGGCAGTCCCAGGAGCGCTCCGAGTTGTTCCAATGCACGTGGCAGCCCAGGTGCGTGCACACGGGAGACACGGCGTGCGCGGTGCCGTCGTCCTCGCGGTAGACGGCCACCTTGCGACCGTCCACTTCGAGAATCTTCCCCTCACCGGGGGCGACGTCCGCCAGGTGGTGGCCATCCGGCTTCGCCAGGCGGTCCGCGACGAAGCGGAAGGCCACCTCCGCGTTCTCCTGGATGAAGTCCTTCGCGCTGGCCTTCGGTGTCACCCGGCCCGGGGCGTACAGCGCGGCGTAGGGGTTCTCGTTGCCGAGGATGAGGTCCGACACCACCATGCCGGCCAGCGTCCCGAACGTCATGCCCGTGCCGGAGAAGCCCGTGGCCACGTACACGTGGCGGCTGCCCACGTTGCGTCCGATATAGGGCAGGCCATCCGCGGGTTCGATGACCTGTCCCGACCAGCGGTGGGTGAGCCGCTTCACCGGCAGGTGCTTGCGCGCGTACGCCTCCAGCGCGGTGAAGCACGAGGCCGTGTCCTCCTCGGCTCCGACCTTGTGGTCCTCGCCGCCCACGATGACGTACGGCACGCCGTCCACCTGCTGCGTGCGGATGTAGTGATAGGGGTCCCGGCTGTCGTAGTACTGGCCCGCCTCCAGGGGGCCCTCCAGCGGCCCCGCCACCGCGTAGGTGCGGTAGGGGAAGAGCTTGGTGTGCATGGCCACGCGGTTGAGCGGCGTGGTGGTGGCCTCCACCACGGCCTGGGCCGTGACGGTGCCCCGCTCGGTGACGACGCGGCAGGGCGCGCCGTCGTGGATCTCCACCACCTTGGTGTCCTCGAACAGGTGGCAGCCGTCCCCGGGCAGGCCGTCCGCGAGCGCGAGCAGGTACTCGCGCGGGTGGAACAGCGCCTGGTCCTCCACGCGCAGCGCGCCCTTCACCGGGAACGGCAGGGGCACGTCCTTCGTGAACGAGGCCAGCAGCCCTACCTGCCGCGCGGCGGACACTTCGTGCAGCAGCTCCCGCAGCTCCTGGTCCGTCTCCGCGTACTTGAACAGGGGCACCCGGGTGAAGCCGCACGGGATGGAGAGCGTCTCCACCAGCGAGGCAATCTGTTCGATGGCGGCCCGGCTGGAGGACGCGGCCAGGTGCGCGCCCTTGTCGCCGAAGTCCTGGAGGAGCGTGGTGTACGGCGTGTCCAGCAGCTCCGTGAGGTGCGCGGTCGTCTGCCCCGTCTGGCCGGAGAGGATGCGGTGCATCTCCAGCACCGCCACCTTCTTGCCGGCGCGCTTGAGCAGCCAGGCTGTCGTCAACCCCGCGATGCCGCCACCGATGATGGCCACGTCCACGGCGAGGTCGCCCTGCAAGGGGGGAAAGTCCCGGGGCGGGGTCGTGACGGTCCAGAGGGATCTGTTCAGGCGCTCGTCATTCATGGTGGAAGGCTAGGAATCCGCCTTCCCGGGCATAAGCCACGCCTGCCGTGCCCCGGCCGGCCGCCTGCCCAGCATGGGGTGTGTGCGACCCAACAGAGCCCCGCCCCGGGTGTTGGCAAGTCAGGCCCCCGGGAAGGACGGACTGGGGCACAGCGACCCCAGCGCGTTAGAACCCCAGGGGCCACAGGTCCGCGTGCCGGGCGGACCCAGGAGCGGTGTCGAATGCCCGTGGAACGCATCGCTGGCGCGGCCAGCCTGGTGGACCTGCTGGACCGGATGCTGGACCGGGGGCTGCGCTTCGCCGCGCGGGAGCCGACGGCGCGAAGCCCCGCGGCCTCCATGGAACGGGAGGCGCGCATCGTGGTGGCATTTTCGGAGGTCCGCACCGCAGACTCGCCGGAACGCGGTCTTCCGCCGCGTGCACCCTCACCCGGAGCCTAAGTTCGTGGCGTCTCCAGCCCCACTGCCCCCCGCCGACGCCGATGCCGGGGCGCGCCTCGTGCTCGCCGAGCACCTGCTCGCCTGCGAGTCCGCCACCGCCTGTGCGCGGGCAATGGTGGAGTGGCTCGCGCGGCAGTGCGGCATCGCGGTCGCCTGTCTGGGTCCGGGCGACAGCGGGGCGGCGTCCGCGTGCCTGGCGGCCGAGGGGCTCTCTGCTCCCCAGCAGCTCACGCTCGCGCGGGCGTGGGACGAGCCCGCCTCGCCCCTGTTCTCCTTCCGCACCCGGCCCGGGGCCCGGTGGCTGGCGGCGGACGCGCTGGAGGGGAGCACCTTCGCGGGTGGCGTCCTCGCGGTGCCGCTGGGCCGGCCCGGTTCGCCCGCGGTCGCGCTGCTGACCCTGGGGCTGTCCGGGCCGGGCGTGCCGCCGGACGTGGCGTGGGCGGCGGCGTGCGCGGGGCCGTTGCTCGCGCGGCTGTTGGCCTCGGATGCGCGGACGCCGCGCCGGCCGGAGCCGGACCGGCTCCTGCGCCGGGTCATCAACGCGGTGTCGGATCCGGTGCTGTTGACGGACCCGGAAGGGGCGGTCCTCTTCGCCAATGGCCGCGCGGAGGCGCTGCTGGTGGCGGGGCCGGACGCCAGCCCCGGCCGCGCGCGCGCGGTGGAGCTCAACCAGCGCCTGTTCCGGGACACGCTCGCGCAGGGCGGCGCCACGGGGGCGGGCGTGCACCGGCGCGAGGTGCCGCTGGTGGATCCGGTGGAGGGCATGGACCTGCTCTTCGAGCTGGTCACCACGCCGGTGCTGGCGCCGGACGGGCCCGCGGTGGTGGTGAGCGTGCTGCGCAACGTGACGGACCTGGGCCGCGCCGCGCAGGCGCTGGGCGAGAGCTACCGCAAGCTGCGCGCGACCGAACGCGAGGCGCGCAGTGAGCGCCACCGGCTGGACCGGGTGCTGGACTCGGTGGCGGCCCCCATCATCCTGTCCGACCCCACGGGCGGCATGGTGATGATGAACGACCCGGCCGAGCGCCTCTTCGCCCAGCTCCACGACACGGGCGAGGCCTCCGGACGCCGGGTGCGCGCCAACGACGCGCTCTTCGGCTCCTTCCTCTCCCACCTGCTGGGCCCCGAAAACGCGGGCGTGTCGCGGTGGAAGAGCCAGCTGACACTGGATGATCCCTCCACCGGCGCGCCCGTGCCCATGGAGGCCACGGCCAACAAGGTGCTGGGCGACCAGGGGGAGCTCACCGGCATCGTCACCGTCTTCCACGACCGCACGGAGGTGCTGGAGCGGGCGCGGCTGCTGGAGCGGGTGAAGGAGGTCTCCAGCGACTTGGAAGCCCGCGTGCTGTCGGCGACGGCGGAGCTGGCGGAGCAGAACGAGAAGCTGCGCCGGCAGGCCATCCAGTTGGAGCAGGCGAGCGCCGCCAAGTCCCAGTTCCTGGCCAACATGTCGCATGAGTTCAGGACGCCGCTCAACGCCATCCTCGGCTACACCAACATGCTGCTGCAGGGCGTGTCCGGGGAGATGACGCCCCCGCAGCGCAGGAACCTCACCCGCATCGACTCCAACGGGCGGCACCTGCTGGAGGTCATCAACGAGATTTTGGACATCACCCGCATCGAAGCGGGGCGGATGCCGCTGCACCTGACGGACTTCGGGCTGCCGGAGCTGCTGCAGGAGGTGATGGCGGAGATGGACCCCATCATCGCGCGCAGCAAGCTGACGGTGGAGACGCACCTGGAGGAAGGGCTGCCGGGCGTGTGGACCGACCGACAGAAGGTGAAGCAGATCGTCCTCAACCTGTTGTCCAACGCGTTGAAGTTCACGCATGAGGGCAGCGTGCACGTGTCGGCGGAGTATCAGAACGGCACCGGCATCCTCTCCATCTCGGTGAAGGACACGGGCATCGGCATCGACCTGTCGAACCAGGAGAAGATCTTCGAGGACTTCCAGCAGGTGGACAGCTCTCCCACGCGGGCCTATGGGGGCACGGGGCTGGGCCTGTCCATCTGCCGTCGACTGGCCACCATGCTGGGGGGGCGCGTCTCCCTCCAGAGCAGCCCGGGCCAGGGTTCGACCTTCACCCTGCACTTTCCACGACGCGCGAGACGGACATGACGAACACCCCGGAAAAACCCAAGCCGCTCGTGCTGGTGGTGGACGACTACCAGGATGCCCGGGAGATGTACGCGGAGTACCTGGAGTTCTCCGGCTTCCGCGTGGCGGAGGCGAAGAACGGCCAGGAGGCGTTGGACAAGGCCTTCGAGCTGGTGCCGGACGTCATCCTGATGGACCTGTCCCTGCCGGTGATGGACGGCTGGGAGGCGACGCGCCGGCTGAAGGGCGACGCGCGCACGCGGCACATCCCGGTGGTGGCGCTCACCGGGCATGCGCTGAAGGGCCACTCGGAGGACGCGAACCAGGCCGGGTGTGACGCGTACGTCACCAAGCCGTGCCTGCCGGACGCGCTGGTGGACCAGGTGAAGAAGATGATCGAACGGCGCGAGGCGGCCCAGGCACGCTGAAGCGCCGCCCCAGCCGAAAGGCGGAGCACGCCATGGCGACGAAGCAGCAGGCGGAAGTGTCGCGGGAAGGCAGGGCTCGCTACCTCTACGCCGTCGTGCGGGCGCGGAGCGGCTGGGCGGCGGAGCTCACGGGGCTGGGCCCGTCGCCGGTGCACGCGGTGCGCGAGGACGACCTGCTGGCGCTGGTGTCCGACACGGCGGGCCTGAGGGTGGCCCCCACGCGGGCGCACCTGCTGACGCACCAGCGCGTGACGGACGCGGTGCTGCGCGAGCACACGCTGGTGCCGGTGGCCTTCGGCACGGTGCTGCCGTCGGAGGAGCGCGTGCGGGAGCTGCTGCGCGTGGCCCACGCACCGCTCGTGCGCGCGCTGGACGTGCTGGAGGGGCGCGTGGAGCTGGGGCTCAAGGTGTACTGCCACCGCGACGCGCTGGCGCGCAGGCTGGAGGCGGAGCAACCGGAGCTGGCCCGGCGCCCCTCCGAGCCCGAGGAGGACCACGAGCAGCGGCTGGAGCTGGCGCTGCTGGAGCGCACCACGCGGGACATGGACGTGCTGCGCACCGGGCTGGCGCCGCTGGTGGCGGCCACGCACGAGTCCGCGCCCCTGGGGGAGCGGATGCTGCTCAACGCGGCCTTCCTGGTGGACCGCGCGGCGGTGGCCGCCTTCGAGGCGCGGCTGAAGACGCTGGTGGCGCGCACGGAGGTGTACGCCTTCCGCTTCACCGGCCCCTGGGCGGGCTACAGCTTCGTGGACGTGCGGCTGGACATGGAGGGCGGGCTCAGCGCGGGGGCGCGGTGAGCTTCACGGCCTCCTCGGCCAGGGACTCCAGGCCGCCGCCCATGCGCGTCCAGCCCGGGGTGAACTCCGTGCGCGCGTACCACATGTGGTCCGGCGTCTTCGCGAACGTGACGTCGCCCACGGGCTTGCCGGCGCGCTGGTACTCGACGCGGAAGGCGGGCGTGGGGGCGGGGCCCGGCGGGGACTCGCCCCGGCCCAGGAACTCCACCGGGGTGAGGCGCCACACGCGGTCGTGCCAGTTGCGGGCGAAGTCGTCCGGCGCGCCGGGGGCGTCCACGGGCGAGAGCTGCACGGCGCCCGGCGGGCTGCCGCTGGCCACGAAGGCGCGGGACGCGGTGCCAGCGCTGATGACCACGCGGTCGAAGCCGTCCACGTCAAAGGTGTGCAGGCGACGGTCCACGAGCCGGCTGGACGCGGCCTCCAGGTCCGACAGCAGCGCGGGGCCCAGGAGGAAGACGTGGCCGTCGGAGTCGCGCTGGAGGTAGGGCGCGCCCCAGCCGGAGGCAGGCGCCGCGATGCGGAAGGTCCTCGGGGTGCCGTCCAGGGTGAGCGTCAGCGCCCGTTCGGTCTTCGCGAGACCCATCTCCTCCAGCTTCTGGGCGTCCAGGACGCCCAGGTCGCGCTGAGCCCGCAGCGGGGCGAACCTCGCGAACAGCGTCTGGGCCAGGTCGTTGCCGCGCAGCTCGCGGGGCGGGGCCACGGGGGCGGGGGGAGCCTCGGAGCCCGGGGTCGCGAGGGCTCCCGCGTCCACACCGCGAGCAGCGACTCCGGCATCGGATGCTGCGCTCGAGCGAGAGGCCGCATCCGCGGCGCGAGCACCCGCGCCCGCATCGGACGCCGCGACCGTGAGGAACGCCGCATCCGCAGCACCCGCGTCGGACGCCGCGCGGACGAGCGCGCCCGCATCACCACCGGCGTCACCCGCATCCGCGGGCTTCGGCTTCGCGGGCTTGTTGCCCAGGCGGACCCAGATGGACTCCCGGTCCTGGGGGTCGCGGAACAACTCCACGAAGCGCGTCTCATCGTCGTAGCGGATCCGGTCGAGCGAGCGCACCTGCGCGTCCTCCACCGTCACCTCGCCCACCGCGCGGGACGGCTCGCGCTGCCACACGAAGAACGCGGCCACCAGGGCCACGCCCGCCAGGACTCCCTGCACGGCCACGTCGCGCGCCTTCATCGCGCACCTCCCACCGTCGCGGCGCTCCGGGGCGCCCGCCGCCCGCGCCTGCGCGTCACGAAGAAGCCCACCGCCAGCACCACCACCGGCGCCAGGAAGACGGTCGCGTAGAACCACGCGACGTCCTGCGCGCGCGTGTGCTGCAACGGCACGTCCTCCTCGCTCGTCGTCACCCCGGAGAGCGCCTCCTCCCCGGAGAGCCAGCGCAGCGTGTCCACCGCGAGGTACGCATTGCCCACGTTGCCCAGGATGCCGTCGCCCAGCGCGTCCGCGTCCGCCAGCACCACCGCGCGCGGCGCGGGCTTGCCCTCCCCCGCCGCCGGCCTCTCCACCGCCACCACCAGCGGCCACGCCCGCGTGACTTCACCGGCCTGGGGCTCGAAGTCGCCGTTGAGGTCCGCGAAGGTCTCCGCATGCGCACGCACGCTCGTGTCCAGCTTCACGCCGGCCACGGGCGGCGACACCAGCTCCAGCGCCACCGCGCCCGGGAACGCCACCGCCGCCTGGGAGCCCAGCGCGGACAGCGACGTGACGGACGGGTGCGAGGAGAAGCTCGCCGTGCCCAGGTTGCCCCGGTCACTCACCTGACGCGCGGTGCGGAAGTAGACGCGGTCGTTCGCCAGCGGCACGCGCAGCGACCGGAGCCCCAGCGGCTTGAGCAGCGACTCCAGCCCCGCGCCCTCCGGCTCCAGTCCAATCCACAGCCGGCCGCCCTGCGCCCAGTACTCGTGCAGCGCGGTGACCTCCTCCGGGCGCAGCTCGCTCGTGGGCCCCAGCACCACCACCATGGCCGCGTCGCGCGGCACCTCCGTGCCCAGCCCCTCCGCCACCGTGAGCGTGCGCACGTCCACGTTCTGCGAGCGCAGCAGCTCCTTGAACTGCGACACCGACGGTCGGGCCGCCTCGCCGGGGACGGGCCGCGTGTCGGCGCGCTCCCCATGGCCGCCCGTGAGGTAGACGATGCGCCGGGGCTTCGCCACCGACAGCATCCGCCGCTGCACCTCCGCGTCCAGCCGCTGGAGCTGCCCCCGCGCGCGCTCCAGGTCCATGCCCAGGGTCAGCACCTCCTTGCGGTCCCCGCGCGACAGCACCACGGAGCCGTTGTTGCTGACGCCCAGCGCCTTGCCCCGCGCGGGCTCCACCGCCTGGTCCAGCGCCTCCACGCCGAGCAGCGGGCTCTGCGGCTCCAGGTCGCGGAAGTACTGCCGCACCGCCTCCCCCACCTCGTTGGCGGGCGGGAAGAAGAGCGTCACCTGCAGGGGCTCGTTGAGGCCGAGCACCAGCTTGCGCGTCGCCTCGCCCGGCCGGGCGGTGCGGAAGTACGACAGGTCCCAGGTCGCGTCCGCCTTCCTCGCCACGTAGGTGGCCGCGAACGCGAACACGCCCACGAACGCCATGCCCAGGCCGGAGAACAGCGCGCTGCGCACCCGCCCCGTCTCCGGCACCGGCGCGCGCGCCATCGCCATGAGCGCGGCCTCCACCAGCGCCAGCGGCAGGAGCGAGCACACGAGCAGCGCCGGGAACAACACCGCCAGCACGCCCGCCAGCCTCGGAGCGGAGCGCGACAGCGGGGCCCCGAAGAGCGCCGTGCCCACGTCTCCCTGGAGGAAGTAGAGCACCAGCGCCGCCAGCCCCACGCCGTACAAGGCCAGGACCCACCGCTCCGCCGGGCGCCGCGCCGGAGGGGCCGCCAGCATCCGCACCCCTCGCCAGCCCGTGGCGCCCACGGCGACGGCGGTGCCCAGCGCGGCCAGGGCCACGCGGCCGGAGCCCGCGCCCAGCACGCGCTCCGCGAGGAAGACCGCGACCAGCCCGGAGACGAAGGCCACCGTCGCGGCCAACCCGGTGCCGGAAGAACCCGTCGTGCTCATCGCCACCTCCGCGCTTCCAGCACCCGGGTCGCCGCGAACAGCGCCACGTACGTCACGGCCAGGTAGTAGACGACGTCCCGCACGTGGATGAGCCCCGCCTGGAACGGGGGAAAGTGCTGGTTCCACAGCGACATCGCGCTGAAGACGTCCGACAGGGGCTGCTCGGTGATGCGCGCGAGCAGCCAGCACAGGATGAGCGCCACCAGCATCACCGCGGAGAAGATGGCCGCGAGCAGTTGGTTCTTCGCCAGCGACGAGCCGAACGTCCCCACCGCCAGCGACGCGCTGCCCAGCAGCAACAGCCCCAGGTAGCCCGCCGCGACGTGCCCGAAGGACACCTTGCCGTTCACCAGCACCAGCAGCGGCATGTACAGCGTGCACAGCAGGTAGAGCGCGAGGAACGCGAGCCCCGCCAGGTACTTGCCCAGCACGATGTCCCGGTCGCGCACCGGCGACGCGTAGAGCAGCGGCAGCGTGCCCGTCTGGCGCTCCTCCGCGAGCAGCCGCATGGACACCAGGATGGCCGCCACGATGGTGAACCCGCTGGAGTAGTAGAAGAAGCCGGACAGCACCTCCGCGGAGCGCTTGCTCGCGCCGCCCAGGGCGTACGCGTTGAAGAACAGCCCGTTCACCGCGAGGATGACCGCGAGGATGACGTAGCCGCTGAGCGTGCGCAGGTAGCCGGCCAGCTCGCGGCGGGCAATCAGGAGCGCCTTCACGCGCGCACCTCCTGCCCCGTCAGCTTGAGGAAGAGCGCTTCCAACTGCCCCGCCCCCGCGTCCAGCCGCAGCAGCTCCAGGCCCGCGCCCACCACCGCCCGCGCCACCTGGGGCCGCAGCTCCGGGGACGCCGCCACCTTCAACCCCAGCACCTCGCCCTCCCCCGGCCGCGCCTCCACCGCGCCGAACGGCTGGAGCACCTCCAGCGCGCGCGCCCGCGAGCCCCGCACCTCCAGCTCGATGGACGGGCCGCCCAGGCTGCGCGACAGCTCCTCCTCGCTGCCCTGCGCGAGCAGCGCGCCCTTGTGGATGATGAGCAGCCGGTCACACGTCTGGGAGATCTCCGGGAGGATGTGGCTGGACACGAGCACCGTGTGCGCGCCCTTGAGGCCGCGGATGACGTCGCGCATCTCGACGATCTGGAGCGGATCCAGGCCGCTGGTGGGCTCGTCCAGGATGAGCAGCGCGGGCCGGTGCACCAGCGCCTGCGCCAGGCCCACGCGCTGGCGGTAGCCGTGGCTGAGCGTGGAGATGACCTCGCCGTGCACGTCGCGCAGGCCCGTCTTCTCCTCGGCCTCGCCCACGTGGACGGCGGTGGCCTTCGCGGGCACGTCGCGCAGACGGGCGACGTAGGCCAGGTACTCGCCCACCGTCATCTCCTCGTAGACGGGCGGCACGTCGGGCAGGTAGCCGATGCGCTGGCGCACCTCGTGGGACTGGCTCACCACGTCGTGCCCGTCGATGACGACGCGCCCCGACGTGGGCAGCAGCACGCACCCCAGGATCTTGAGCGTCGTCGACTTGCCGGCGCCGTTGAGGCCCAGGAAGCCGATGACTTCACCCTGACCGATGGTGAACGCGAGGTCGCGGATGGCCGCGTGCTCGCCGTAGTACTTCGTCAACCCTTCGACCTGGATCATCAGGACTCCTCGAAGCGAGGGGAAACGGCGCACTTCTGGCCCCCCGCCCCGGGAGTGTCAAGCACGGGCCTACGTGTGGCGGAATTCCGCGCCCTCCGTGGTGCGGCCCAGGGTGAAGCGCAGCGCGCCCTCCAGGTCGGGGAACAGGAAGGGGAACCCGTGGGCCTGGGCGACCGCAGGCAGGACGTGGGCGCTGGAGAGCAGGGTCTCCTCCCCCATCTGCCCGAACAGGGTCTTCACCACCGCCGCCGGCAGCGGGAACAGGGAGGGGCGGCGCAGCACCTTGCCCAGCACCCGGGCCAGGTCCCCCTGGCGCACGGCGTTGGGGGCCACCGCGTTGAGCGGGCCGCGCACGGCCGGGGTGCCGATGGCGAAGTGGATGAGGCCAATCACGTCCTCCAGTGACACCCAGCTCATCCACTGCTTCCCGGAGGCGATGGGCCCACCGCCTCCCGCGAGGAACGCGGGCGCAAGCTTCGCGAGCGCCCCGCCGCTCGCGTCCAGCACCACGCCGATGCGCAGGTGCACCACGCGGATGCCCGCGGCC
This sequence comes from Corallococcus sp. BB11-1, assembly GCF_026626625.1. Classification (NCBI taxonomy): domain Bacteria; kingdom Pseudomonadati; phylum Myxococcota; class Myxococcia; order Myxococcales; family Myxococcaceae; genus Corallococcus; species Corallococcus sp. BB11-1. The sequence continues at coordinate 20,186 of NZ_JAPNJY010000004.1, forward strand.
TCCGCGGACGCGGTGGCGGCCTCCCACTGGCGCGTGACGTCCGCGAGGAAGCCCCCGCCCACGCCGGACGTCTCCGTCAGCTCCTCGTCGCCCCGGCTCCCATAGAGGCCGATGGCGGAGGCGCACACCAGGACGCGGGGCTTGCGCTCCATCCGGGCCAGGGCCTCGCACAGCACGCGGGTGCTCTCCGTGCGGCTCTTGAGGATCTCCTGCTTGCGCTCCTCCGACCAGCGCCCCTCCGCGACGTTGGCCCCGGACAGGTGCACCACGGCGTCCACGCCCTCCAGGCCCGAGGCGTCCACGGTGCCCTTGTCGGGAGCCCAGGCGATGTCGCCCCGGGCCACGTTCGCACGGCCGCGCACCAGCCGCTTCACGCGGTGGCCGCCTGTGGTGAGGAACGACGCCAGCGCCTTGCCCACCAGGCCCGAGGCGCCGCCGATGGCCACCGTCATGGGGCCCTGCTCCTTGAAGGCGGCGTGGCGGTCCAGGTCCATGCGGGTGAGGGTGTGGCGGTACGCGAACACGCGCTCCAGGCGCTTTCGCGCGTAGCCCCCGCCGAAGGTGTCGCCCAGGGCGCCCACGGGCAGCACGTACTCCACCGCGTCCTCCAGGACGGACGCCTGGGGGGTGGGGCCTGGGTGCACGCGATGGTTGTGGACCCACTTCGTGAAGGGCCCTTCACGCTGGGTGTCCTGGAAGGAAGCCCCCTCCTCGTAGCCGGTGTGTTCGGCGACCAGGCGCTGGGGGATGGGGCCCAGGTGGATCTTCACGACGACGCGGGCGCCGGGGCGGATGCCGTCGCCGGTGCGCTCGACGACCTCGGCGGGCTCCCAGGGGGGCGACAGGCGCTCGAAGGCGCCCTCGCGGGTGTGCCAGGCGAAGAGGTCGGCGGTGGGGACTGGCATCTGGCTGCGCGCATCGAAGACGTGCGACTTGCCCATGGGTGCTCCTGGGGGGAGATTGCGACCGAGCATGCTTAATCCCGACCTCCTCGACCGTGCAGTCGAATTGCTGCGACGCGGCGGTGTCATCGCCCTGCCAACAGAGACGGTCTACGGACTGGCCGCCAACGCCGAGGACGAGCTGGCGGTCCGTCGCGTTTTCGCCATCAAGGGCCGGCCGGCCACCCACCCGCTCATCGTGCACATCCCCGGGGCGGAGCACCTGTCCCAGTGGGCCCGGGTGATTCCGGACGAAGCGCAGGCGCTGGCGAAGGCGTTCTGGCCGGGGCCGTTGACCCTGGTGCTGCCGCGCACGGCGAGGGCCACGGACGCGGTGACGGGGGGCCAGGACACGGTGGCCCTGCGGGTCCCGGGGCATCCGGTGGCGCTGGAGGTGCTGCGCAGGATGGGCGGAGGCGTGGCCGCGCCGAGCGCCAACCGCTTCGGAAGGGTGAGCCCGACGACGGCGGAGCACGTGCAGCAGGACCTGGGCGGCGACGTGGACCTGGTGCTGGATGGGGGCCCGTCCACGGTGGGCGTGGAGTCGACCATCGTGGACCTGTCGTCCGGTGCGCCCGCGATTCTCCGGCCGGGAGGCCTGGCGACGGAGGAGGTGGAGCGGGTGCTGGGCAGGGCGGTGCCGGTGCGCGCGTCCACAACGGTGCGCGTGTCCGGTTCGCTGGCGTCGCACTACGCGCCCCGCGCGGGCGTGGTGCTGGCGGAGCCCTCCGAGGTGGGTCAGCGGGTGGAAGCGCTGCGGGCCCAGGGCCTGCGCGTGGGCGTGCTGGGCCCTGTGTCGCTGTCACTGCCCGGAGACGTGCAGCGGTTCGACGTGCCAGGGGAGCCAGCGGAGGCCGCGCGCGTCCTGTACGCAAGGCTGCGGGAAGCGGATGAGCAGGGCCACGACGTGCTCGTGGCCTGTCTGCCTTTGGCGAGTGGATTGGGCATCGCCGTGCGGGATCGGCTGTCGCGTGCGGCAGCGCCCCGGAAGGAGTGAGCGCCCGGGCGAAAGACGCGCTGGAGCGTGCGGCGCCCGAACTGGAGATCGTCGTCACGGGGTGCACGCGATGACGACGCGAAGCACTCTCGACGTCATTGTCTACGCGCCGTCGCTCCTCGCCATGGGCGGTCGCACGCTCGCTGTCGTCCATGGAATGGAGCGGGCACTCCCCGGTTTGCGCCTGGAGTGCAGAGTCACCGAGGAGCGGCGGCTTGCCGCGTTGCCTCAGCGCGATGCGTGGTTGGCTGAGGCGACCGCGAGCGGCAAGTTCCCGCTGCTATGCAACGCAGATGAGAGCTACCCCGTGATGATTTCCGGGGTGAAGCGATCCGCGAGTGCGAGCCCAGGCGGCCAGCCACTGTTCCAAATCCATGCGGAGTTGCCATTGGATGCGGCGGTTATCGCCGCGGCGGCGGATGTGCTTGAAGGCGTGGCAGAGGCGGCCAACGCGTTTTGGGGGCATGCGACGCCATCTGGCGCGGGGGTGGAGATCGCAAGGCAAACGCGTGATTCGGTACATAAGCCAGGGATTCCGCCCCGGGGACTGCCAGCACTCAAGCTGCCAGAGAAGATCCGCTCGCCTGAGATTCCGCAGCGCCTCGGATGGCTGAACTACTGGTCTGCCGCTGCCGCGCATGCCATCGGGTTCCCGGATCCATCGCGCGATACAGACCTGCTCTCTCGGGCGCGGCGCACTGCGACGGGGGGGTGGGTTGCTCGGCTCACCGATACACCGCTCGAACTCGACAACCCCTCGCACCTTGATGCGCTGATGCGCGCGTATGAGCGCTTCCCGGAGATTGGCGGGCGCATGACTCCGCGCTGAGTGCGACTGCTGGGGCTCGTGGTGAGCATCCAGGCCGGACGCGTCATGCGCGGACCTCAGCACCGCGAGCAGCAGCCCCAGAGCGTCACCAGCGCTCTGTGATAGCGCGGTGAAGGACCTCGGTGATGAAACGCCAAGAGCCCTCGCGCGTGAATTGGTGGAAACCGTGCGCCGCAACGTCACCATCGACTGGACCGTGAAGGAGTCCGTGCGAACCAAGCTCCGCGTCATCGTGAAGCGCACCCTTTGGAAGCATGGCTACCCGCCGGACAAGCAGGAGTCGGCCACGGACACCGTATTGCAACAGGCCGAACTCTTGTCGGACTACTGGACTGAAACAACTGCATGAGAGGCCTTCGAGCGGTTTCCGTCTCGGACGCCAGAGGCCGACGACAGCGGAGTTCGTGGAGCAGTACCTGGGAAACGACGTGGACTTGGTGCTGGAGGGGGCCCTCCAGGGTCGGCGTGGAGTCGACCATCGTGGACCTGTCGTCCAGTGCCCCACGATTCTCCGGCCGGGAGGACAGGCGGAGGCCGCGCGCCTCGCGACCCACGCTACCGTCCTCACCGCCGCCTTCGCCGCCCACCCCGAGCGCTTCTCCCACGGCCCTCCGAAGCCCCAGGCTCTTCCGAACGCCGTCTGGATCAACAACCCCGCTCCGCTTCCCAAATCACAGGGGGCTGCTCACCCATCTCTCAGTTTCGCTGTCTCATTCATGTTGACAGGTTTCGTATCCCATCTGGGGTAGCGGGCTTGTCGGCGCCGCCAGTAGGGTCCGCGCCCATGAAAAATATGAACAACACGCCTTCCCGGCATTGTCTTGCGGTCCTGGCCCTCGCGTGCCTCACGGCATGCGCCGAGGGCGCAATGACCACCACGGGCGGTATCCGGAAGTGGGTTGGCCCCCAGGTGAACGTGCCCGGTGGCGGGCAGTTCCGCACCGTCATCTTCTACGGCCCCTGGCAGTGCAGCTCCAGCATCATGAACTACTGCCGCGACAAGTGCTCCGGGGAGGGATTCGCACTCCAAGGCTGCATCTGGCTTGCGGACGTGAAGATGGACTTCACGGGCGACATTGTGCGGGCCGGAAGTCGGTTCGGGATGGCGAACTGCTGCTGCAACTACTCGACGCTCAGCAACGCTCAGACCGAGGCATCCCGTAGGAAGTGGAACAACATCCGCACGGGGTTTCGGGAGCGGTGGTCAGAGAAGTTCGGGGAGTGGCCCCGCGAGGCCAACGGGGACCCGTACCAGGGGCACCACATCCGCGACCTCAAGCATGGAGGCAATCCCACCGACTGGGACAACATCATCCCGTTCCCCAAGGATCTCCACGAAAACCTGCTTACGCCCTACAACCAGTGCTACGCGAACCAGCCCCCGTGGACGAGTCCCGGGGGGAGCTACCCCTACGGAGAGTAGCCGCATGAGAATGACCGCCTTGCTCGAAGAGGTTTCACGCCTGCACCACGCCCCCCGCCCTGCGACGCCTGCGCAAATCGATGCGTTCGAGCAATGCATGGGGTGGCGCCTGGACGCGGACATGCGCGCGTTCTACCTGCACTGCGACGGCGCCGAACTCTTCGGCCAATGGAGTCCCGAACACGGTCGGGTCATCGACCCGGCATTCCGCTTCTTTCCGCTGGCGATGATTCGGCGTGCGCGGGTGGTCATGCTCAAGGATGACTCCGACAGGGCCGGACCCGCGTCGTGGTACGCGACATGCGAGGTCCGGGACAGCAACTACATCATCGTGGACGTGAGCGAACAGCACGACGGGCGGTATCCCATCATCGACGGCTACCGCGAGGCATTCCCGGACCCGTACTACTGCCGCCGCATCGCGGGCTCGTTCGGGGATTTCCTGGCGGGCGCGCTGGCATCGAACGAACAGTGGTTCTGGCTTCGCGACGAGGAGTAGCTGCCAGGGCGCGGCGCCAACGCGACGCCTTCCATGGCGCGGCAGTCCACCTGCGGTGCCGTGTCCGCGGCCATTTGCCTGCTCGAACCGCCACCCCTGAACGGAATGGGTTGAGAGGGCCATGGGCCCTGACGGGCCGCGTCATTCCACCTTCTCCCTTTTACAACCGCCGGCCGCTCCGCTATCCCGCGACCGTCACCAGGAGTGTCCCCGTGAAGCGAAGTCTGTGCGGTCTGCTCGTTGCCCTCGCGTTCACCGCCTGCAAGCAGGAGGAGCCCGGGAAGATCGAGCCCCTCCAGCGCCCGGCGGGCGCACCCTCGACCCCGCCTTCCACGGAGGCCCCCGAGCCCGCCGCCGCCGCGCCCGCCGTCCCCAAGGACGCCGTGCTGCTGCGCTGGAACCTCGTGCAGGGCACGCCCGTCGCCTACCGCCTGTCGCTCACCCTGGATCGCGGCGCCCCCGCCTTCGAGTCCGCCCCGGCGGAGCCCCGGGCCGACAAGAAGAAGAAGGGCGCCAGGGCCTCCCCGGCCGCGCCCACCGCCGCCGCGCCCAGCGTCCCCGGCGAATACACCTTCGTGCTGGACCTGGACCGCGCCGGTGAGCGCCACCTGCGCCTGACGCCCTCGGGCGGCGCCGCGCCGGAGGACGCCACCGTGAGCGACCGGGGCTTCATCATCGACGGGCTCCCCGTGCTGGAGCGCAACCTGGCCACGCTCGTGCTGGAGCTGCCCCGGGACCCCGTGCGCCCCGGAGAGACGTGGTCGCTGGCCACCGCGCTGCTCGTCCCGGACGCCCTGGGCACCCAGTTCCGCCGCGCCACCGGCGGCGCCGAGCGGCGCAACCGCGTGAAGCTCGTCTCCGTCACCCCCGGCGACAATGGCGAGCAGGTGGCCACGCTCGAATACGACCTGCTGGAGCAGTTCGGCGGCATCCTCGCCCCCGCCCGCGCCATCCCCGGCAAGCGCCCCCCCGTCCCCACGGCCCCGGAAGGCGCCGACAGCGACGACGACGCCTCAGGCCCGGCCGGAGGCGCCGAGCTGGGCGCCACCGTGAAGGTGACCGGCCGGGGTGAGTTCCTGGTCAAGGCCGGGCAGTGGCGCTCCTGGGAGGGCACCCTCGCCACCAGCATGAAGGGGCCGGCCCAGCCCGCCATGGGCCTGCCGGTGGGCACCTACCAGGCCCGCCTCGCCCCCGTCAGCGCTCCGCAGGCTCCCGCGGCGCCCGCACCGGCGACTCCGTCAGCGACGCCCGCGCCGTAGCCGGCGGCCCGTCCGACGCGCGCACCAGCCGCACCACGGCGTCCACCCACTCCGGGTGGGCGTTGAGGGACGGCACCAGCGTCAGCGCTTCGCCCCCGGCCTCCACGAACTGCTCCTTCGCGCGGATGCCCACCTCCTCCAGCGTCTCCAGGCAGTCCGCCACGAAGGCCGGGCACATCACCGCCAGCCGCTTCACGCCCCTGGCCGCCAGCTCCGGCAGCACGATGTCCGTGTAGGGCTTCACCCACGGCGTGCGCCCCAGCCGCGACTGGAAGGACACGGTGTAGCCGCCCTCCGGCAGCGCCAGCCGCCGGGCCAGGCTCCTCGCCGTGTCGAAGCACTGGGCGCGGTAGCAGTGCCGGTTCGCGTCCCCCAGCACGTCGCAGCAGCCCGCGGACGCCAGGCAGTGCTGCCCCGAGGGGTCGCTCTTGCGCATGTGGCGCTCCGGCAGCCCGTGGAAGCTGAACAGCACGTGGTCCGCTCTCGCGTCATCAATCACCGGCCGGGCCACGGAGGCGAACGCGTCCAGGAAGCCCGCGTCGTCGAAGAAGGCCGGCACCGCGCGCACGTTGGGCACGTCCCAGCCTTGCGCCAGCACCTCGTACGTGCGCGCCAGCGACGACGACGCGGACGACGCGGCCTCGTGCGGGTACAGCGGCAGCACGGTGAATTCCGACACGCCCTTCGCCTTGAGCCGCGCGATGACGTCCGGCAGGGACGGGTTGCCGTAGCGCATGGCGAGCGCCACCTCGTAGTCCCCCTTCAAGCGCTCGGCCACCGCCGCCTCCAGCGCGCGGCCGTACACCAGCAGCGGCGAGCCCTCCTGGGTCCACACCTTGCGGTACGCCTCCGCGCTCTTGGCGGGGCGGAACGGCAGGATGAAGAGGTTCAAGAGGAACCAGCGCCCCACCGGGTGGATGTCGATGACGCGCGGGTCGTTGAGGAACTCCCGCAGGTACCTGCGCACCGGCCCCGACTCGGGCGCGTCCGGCGTCCCCAGGTTGATGAGCAGCAATCCCCGCTTCGTGCTCGGCAGGCCCATGCGCTTGAGGACTCCGGTAGGGGTTTTCAGTGCAGCGCGTGCGGCAGCGTGAGGGCGAACTCGGCGATGCGGGCCTCGAAGCGGGTGCCGTCCGGGCGCACCATCTCGTAGGTGCCGCGCATGGTGCCGAAGGGCGTCTTCAGCATCGCCCAGCTCGTGTACTCGAAACGCTCGCCCGGCCCCAGCCGGGGCTGGCGGCCCACCACGCCTTCGCCCTTCACCTCGTCCACGTTGCCCTGGGCATCCGTGATGAGCCAGTGCCGGGCGTGGAGCTGCGCGGGAGCGTCGCCTTCGTTGACGATCTCCACCTTGTACATGAAGGCGAACTGCCCGGCCTCGGGGGTGCTGCGCTCCGGCCAGAAGGTCGGCTCCACGGTGACGCGGATGCCATCGGTGGTGGCGGTGGACATGGCGGGAGACTTGGCAGCGACTCCCGCCCGATGCAAGGGAAACACTGGGCCCCGCTGGGACCGCCGGTCCTAGCCGCGCTCCTGCTCCCGGGCGGGGGCCTCCGGCTGCTTGCCGGCCTCCGGCGCCGAGGCCACCTCCGGCGGCTTGGGGAACACCAGCGACCCCACGACGGCCAGCACCAGGCACCCGGCGATGACCGCCAGCGAGACGCCAATGGGAATCTTGTAGAAGTACTCCAGCAGCATCTTCACGCCGACGAAGCCCAGGATGACGCCCAGGGCGATCTTCAGCAGGTGGAACTTCTCCATCAGGCTGGAGACGACGAAGAAGAGCGAGCGCAGGCCCAGGATGGCGCAGACGTTGGACGTGTAGATGATGAAGGGGTCCTTGCTGATGCCCAGCACCGCCGGGATGGAGTCCATGGCGAAGAGCAGGTCCGTGGCCTCCACCACCATCAGCACGATGAACAGCGGCGTCACCTTGCGGCGGCCGTCCTCCAGCGTGAAGAAGCGGCTGCCCTCGCCCTGGCGTGCCACCGGCAGCAGGCGCCGGGACATCTTCACGATGAAGCCCGCCTCCGGGTCCACGTCCTCGTCGTCCTTGGCCACCAGCATCTTCACGGCCGTGAACACCAGGAACGCGCCGAAGATGTAGATGAGCCAGTGGAACTTCGCGACCAGCGCCGTGCCCGCGAGGATGAGCACCGCGCGCATCACGAACGCGCCCAGGATGCCCCAGAAGAGCACCCGGTGCTGGTGCTGCGGGGCCACCCGGAAGTAGCCGAACACCATCAGGAAGACGAAGAGGTTGTCGACCGACAGCGCGTACTCCACCACGTACGCCGTCAGCCACTCCAGCGCCGGGCCCTGGCCGCCGTAGCGCCAGACGCCCCCGCAGAACGCGAGGCTGATGCTCACCCAGACGAGCGTCCAGAGCGTCGCCTCCTTCGGCGACACCGCGTGCTCCTTGCGGTGGAACAGCCCCAGGTCCATGGCGAGCATCGCCACGACGAAGACGTTGAAGCCCACCCAGGGCCAGACTGAATCGGTAAGCACGTGCGCCCGTTCCCGGTCCGAAGACGCCGCGCGAAGCAGGGAAGGCCCCCAGGGGGAGGGGCCCGCCTCGCGCGTTCAAGCCCGCTGCCTACACCGGGGCGGCGCCGGGGGCTACTCCCATTCCGTCGTCGGCCGGCGCAGCACCACCACGGAGCGCCCCACCGCCTGCACCTTGCCGCCAGCCGGGGTGTGCGTGCGCTGCGACTCGCCCGTGGCCGCCGTGTCCACCACCAGCTCCCAGTCCGCGCCCCACTCCAGCGCGGGCAGCAGGAACGTGATGGGTTCATGGTGCGCGTTGAGCAGCACCAGCAGCGTGTCCCCGACGATGCGGTGGCCCTCGTCGTCCGGCGTGGCGATGGCGTCCCCGCCCAGCAGGAAGGCCAGGGAGCGCACATAGGGCTTCTCCCAGTCCTCCCGCTTCATCTCCTTGCCGTCCGGCCGGAACCACGCCAGGTCCTTCAGCTCGCTGTCCCAGATGTGGGCCCCGCGGAAGAAGCGGCGCTTGCTCAAGACGGGCTGCTCGCGCCGCAGCTTCGTCATGCGGACGGTGAACTCCAGCAGCTGGCGCTGCTTCTCGTTGAGCTCCCAGTTCACCCACGACAGCTCGTTGTCCTGGCAGTAGGCGTTGTTGTTGCCCTTCTGCGTGCGGCCCATCTCGTCGCCGGCCACCAGCATGGGCACGCCCTGCGACAGGAAGAGCGACGCCAGGAAGTTGCGCTTCTGCTGTTCGCGCAGCGCGTTCACCTTCGCGTCCGTCGTCTCCCCCTCCACGCCGCAGTTCCAGGCGTGGTTGTCGTTGGCCCCGTCGCGGTTGTCCTCGCCGTTGGCCTCGTTGTGCTTCTGGCTGTACGTCACCAGGTCGTGCAGCGTGAAGCCGTCGTGCGCGGTGACGAAGTTCACGCTCGCCGTGGGCTTGCGCCCGGACAGCGCGAACAGGTCCGAGCTGCCCGTCAGCCGCGAGCCGATCTCCGCCGCCTGCCGGTCATCGCCCTTCCAGTAGCGCCGGATGGTGTCGCGGTACTTGCCGTTCCACTCGCTCCACAGCACCGGGAAGTTGCCCACCTGGTAGCCGTAGTCGCCCACGTCCCAGGGCTCCGCGATGAGCTTCGCGCGGCTGAGCACCGGGTCCTGGTGGAGGATTTGGAAGAAGGCCGCGCGGGTGTCGTAGCCGTGCCTGTCCCTTCCCAGCGTCGTCGCCAGGTCGAAACGGAAGCCGTCCACGTGCATCACCTCCACCCAGTAGCGCAGCGAGTCCGCCACCAGCTTCAGCGCGTACGGGTGCGTGGCGTTCCACGAATTGCCGCACCCCGTGAAGTCCATGAAGTAGCGCGGGTCCTTCTCGCTGAGCCGGTAGTACGCGCCGGCGTCCAGCCCCTTGAAGGACAGCGTGGGGCCCAGGTGGTTGCCCTCGCAGGTGTGGTTGTACACGACGTCGAGGATGACCTCGATGCCCGCGCGGTGCAGCAGCTTCACCATCCCCTTGAACTCCGCCACCTGTTCGCCCAGCGAACCGGAGGCGCTGAAGCGCGCGTCCGGGGCGAAGAAGTTCAGCGTGTTGTAGCCCCAGTAGTTGGAGCGCCCCTTCTGGGTGAGGAAGGGCTCGTCCACGTACGCGTGGATGGGCAGCAGCTCCACGGACGTCACGCCCACCTTCTTCAGGTGTTCGATGGAGGCCGGGTGCGCCAGGCCCGCGTACGTGCCGCGCAGGTGTTCGGGGATGCGCGGGTGCAGCTTCGTGAAGCCCTTGACGTGCAGCTCGTAGAGGACCGTCTTGTGCCAGGGGACCTCCGGCCGCCGGTCCCCCTCCCAGTCGAACGCGTCCGTCAGGATGACGCCCTTGGGCACGCCCCAGGCGTCGTCCTGGGTGTCCATGGCCAGGTCCTCCTCCTTGCCCCCGTGCACGTAGGCGTGGAACGGGGCCTTGGGGTCCACCTTGCCGTGCAGCGCCTTCGCGTACGGGTCCACCAGGAGCTTGTGCGGGTTGAAGCGCAGCCCCTTCTTCGGCTCGTACGGCCCGTGGACGCGCAGGCCGTACAGACACCCGGCGTGCACGCCCGGCATGTAGCCATGAAAGACGTGGTGCGTCGTCTCCAGCAGCGGGAAGCGCCGGGTCTCCTTCGTGGGGTCCCCGGGGTCGAAGAGGCAGACCTCCACCTTCTTCGCGTGCTCGCTGAACACGGCGAAGTTGACGCCGCTCCCGTCATACGTGGCGCCCAGGGGAAACGGCTTCCCTGGAAGCACCTCGGCCCTCCTCATCCAGTGCTCCTCTCCATCTCCAGCAGCACCACCGGGAACTCCGCGAGGAGCGGCCCCAGGGCCAGCCCCGCGCCTCCCGGCCCCTGCTGGGGACGGACCTGGCGCCCGGTGAAGACGTTGCGGAACATCATGCCCGCATATGCCTCCGGAAGGTCCAGGAACGTACCGTCATACGCCTGCGCCAGGCCCCCGGCCTCCAGGGCCTCCAGGGTGTAACGCGGCGCGCAGGCGAGCAGCACCGTGTCGCCGTGCGTGCGGACGAAGCCCACCGCCGCGGGCGCGCGGGGGCCGGAGATCTCCAGGGCCGCGTAGCCCCCCATCCGGAACAGGTCCGCGTGCTTCTGGCGCAGCCGCAGCGCCTCCGCCGTGAGGAACAGCTTCACCTGCCCGTCGTCCATGTCCTTGGACAGCCGGGCGCACAGGGCGGCCCGGTCCTTCGCGGCCTCCGCGTCCAGCCCCGCCAGCAGCCGCTCCCGGAGCGCGTAGTCCACCGGCCGGCGGTTGTCCGGATCCACCAGGGACAGGTCCCACAGCTCGCAGCCCTGGTACGTGTCCACCACGCCCGGCGACGCGAGCTTCAGCAGCAGTTGGCCCAGCGCGTTGTGCTGGCCCGCGCGCTCGATGCGGCGCTTGAACGCGCGCACGTCGTCCAGGAAGGCCTGGCCCTTCTTCGGGTCGAAGCACGCGTCCACGTAGCGCGCCATCGCGTCGTCGTAGGCGGCGTCCGGGTTGGTCCACGCGGTGCGGACCTTGGCCTCCTTGATGGCCTTGGCCATGTACTCGCGCACGCGGCGGTGGAAGTCCTCCAGCTCCTTCGGGGACGCGTGCTCGCCCATGGGCCACGCGCCCACCACCGTCTGGAAGAAGAGGTAGGTGTCGTTGGCGGACGGCGCGGGGCCCGAGGGCAGGTGGGAGACGAAGGGCTGCGTCAGGTCCGCCCACGCGCGGGCGCGCTCGCGCCACGCCTCCGGCAGCTCCGTGAGGACGTTGATGCGCGCGCGCACGTCCTCGCTGCGCTTGGTGTCGTGGGTGCTGGAGGTGAGCATGCTGCCCGGCCAGCGCTCCGCGCGCTCCTGGTTGCGCAGGTGGAAGGTGGTGGCGCGCATGCCGAAGTGCTCCGGCTCGCCGCCCACCTCGTTGAGGCTCACCAGCCGGTTGTAGATGTAGAAGACCGTGTCCTCCAGGCCCTTGGCCATGACGGGCCCCGTCACCTGCTGCAGCTTCATCGCGAAGCGCAGCATCACGGCCTTCTCCTCGTCCCCCACGTGCTCCGGGTAGCGGCCCAGGAGGATGTCGCGCAGGAAGTCGAAGATGGACGCGTTGGTGTTGGTGTTGCGCTCCTTGGCCCGCTGGAGCGTCCACTCGATGTACTGCACGTCGCGCGCGTCCAGCTCCTGCCGCCAGCCGTCCACGTAGGTGCGGTAGACGGGGAACAGCGCGATGAATTCGATGAGCGCGCGCCGCAGGCTGTTGAGCGTGAAGTCGCGCGTGCGGCGGTTCATCTCCGAGATGCGGTTGAGCTCGTGCGCCAGGACGTTGATCTCGCTCGCCATGGACACGCGCATGATGAGCAGCTTCTTCTGGTACACGAGCTCCGCGAAGTCCTGCGTGCCGCCGGCGAAGCGCTCGTACGTCTCCGTCAGGTGCGCCTCCGCCGCCGGGTGCACGAACAGGCCGCTGACCGCGTTGGCGAAGCGGTAGCCGGTGGTGCCGTGCACCGCCCACGCGTCCGGGATGCGCTCGCGGCCGCCCTGGATCTTCTCCACCGACACGAAGAGCGCCTTGCGCAGCGGGCTGTCCGGGGTGTCCATCACCTCCTGACGCCACTTCGCGCGCAAGAGCGCCTCCACCTGCGGCCAGCGGGCGTCCCCCCCTGCGTCCAGGTCCGCCTCGAACCGCGCCCGCGCGCGCTCCACGAAGAAGCGCTCCTGCAGGTCCAGGAAGTAGGCGGTGGGGTCGAACAGGCCGTCCGGATGGTCGATGCGCAGGCCGGTGACGCGCCCCTCGCGCAGCCACTCGAAGATGAGCTGGTGGGCCTCCAGGAAGACGTCCGGGTCCTCCACGCGGATGGCCGCCAGGCCGTTGATGTCGAAGAAGCGGCGGTAGTTGATCTCCTCGCCCGCCACGCGCCAGTGCGCCAGCCGGTAGCTGCACTCCTGGAGGAGCGCGTCCAGCATGTCGAAGGAGCGCACGTTGCCGGGCGTGCCGTTGAACACCCGCACGTTCTCGTGGATGTAGGCCGTGAGCTCCGGGCTGTCCGCCGCCACCGTGGCGAGCCGCCGCTTGATGACCTCCTTCTCGCGGTGCCGCTCGATGACCTTCGAGCGCTCCACCTCCGTGCGCGGCGGCAGGTGCTCCAGCGCGGTGAGGATGGAGAGCAGCTCCACCAGGTGCGGGTGCTCCGCGCCCAGCTGGGCCTCCAGCCGCTCCAGGCCGTGGCACAGGATGCGCGCGTACTGGCGCGGGGCCACCGGCAGGCGGTGGTCGTAGTAGTGCAGGTGGAAGGCGCCGGCGTCGAAGGACAGCTTCAGCTCGCCGCGCTCCAGCACGATGCCGTACTGGTCGCCCAGGATGGGCAGCAGCACCTTGTCCGCCAGCTCGTCCTTCACCGGCCGCCAGTCGATGTCGAAGAACTTCGCGTAGACGGACGACGGGCCGTTCTCCAGCACGTCCAGCCACAGGCGGTTGTCGCGTTCGATGCCCATGTGGTTGGGCACCACGTCCAGCAGCTGCCCCAGGCCGTGCTCGCCAAGGGCCCGGCAGAAGTCCGCGTGGTCCTCCGGCGTGCCCACCTCCGGGTTGAGCCGCTGGTGGTCCACGCAGTCGTAGCCGTGGGTGCTGCCCGGCGTGGCCTTCAGGTAGGGGGACGCATAGAAGTCACTGACCCCCAGCCGGGCCAGGTAGGGCACCACGGCCTTGGCCTGCTGGAAGGTGAAGCCCTGGTGCAGCTGCATCCGGTAGGTGGACAGCGGCGTGACGCGCCGTGCCTCCAGCTCCTGGCGCACCTGGCCGAACAAGCCCTCCGCCAGCGCCTCCACCGTCGCCTGCGTGCCTTCCGCGTCCGCCTGCTTCGCGGTGCGCGCCCCTGCCTCGAGTCCGTCCTGGAACATGGTGCCCACAGGTAGGCCCGGCGCGGCGCGTCCGCCAGGGCGGAGTGAGGGGTCCGCCCCCTTTTCAACGCTCGGCCCGCCCCAAAAGCAGAGGGCCCGTCCCGCGCGATGCGTGACGAGCCCTCATGAGGTCCTTCGGGCGGCCGACGACGGCCCCCGACGGCCCGGATGCCAATCAGCTCAGCTGCTTGTTCACCAGCGAGGTCATCTCGAACATGGTGACGTTCTTCTTGCCGCCAAAGATGGGCTTCAGCTTGTCGTCGGCGTTGATCTGCCGCTTGTTCTTCGCGTCCTGGAGGTTGTTCTTCTTGATGTAGGCCCAGAGCTTCTTCACAACCTCGGTCCGGGGCAGCGGCTTGGGACCGACGATCTCCGCCAGCGCGGCGGAGGGCGTCATTTCCTTCATGAACGCCGCGTTCGGCTTGCGCGCACCATCAGCGGACTTCTTCGCGGTGGTCTTCTTGGCGGCGGGAGCAGCAGGGGTCTTCTTCGCAGCGGCTTTCTTGGCGGCCATTCGTCTTGTGTCTCCTCCCCTCCGAAGGGGACGTTGCACGGCGTGCTTGCATCTTCAAGCTAGAGCCGATGGCGCGTAGTAGCACGGTCAAGCTTGAAAAACAGCGCTCTTCGCGTGGTTTTTCCCTCGGGGAACGCCCGAAGCGACGTGTTCGGAGGCTAGAACTCGGCCCCGCAGCGCATTCTTCCCTCGGGAGCGGAAGCCCCTCGGCGCGTCCGGAGCCCTAGAAACCGGCTCCGGAAGGCGTTTTCCCTCGGGGATTGGGCCAATGAACACGTCTGGAGGCGATTTCCCGGCCCCGCGGCAGCGTGCCCCCTCTGGAGGACAGAGCCCATTTCGGCGGTGGACGGGATGTGGCTTTTCGGATGAAACAGCCCCCATGAATGCCCTCATCACCGGCGCCGGCGGCTTCCTGGGGACCTGGCTCGCACGCGCGCTCGTCGCTCGCGGCGACCGTGTCTCATGCCTGTTGCGCCCCTCCACCGACGCCCGCGAACTGGAGAAGGCGCTGGCGGGCCACACTTGGAAGCGGGTGCTGGGGGACGTGACGGACCGGGCCTCCCTGGAGGAGGCGGTGAAGGGCGTGGACGTCGTCTTCCACCTGGCCGGCATCCGCCGCGCGGCGCTGCGGGACGAGTTCCTCCGCGTCAACGCGGGCGGCACCCGGCAGCTCTGCGAGGCCCTGGCCGCCCTGCCTGGCCCCGCCCCGAAGCCCCGGCTGGTGATGTGCGGGTCGCTGGCCTCGCACGGGCCCTCCACCCCGGAGCGGCCCCACGTGGAGGAGGACGCCTTCCATCCCCACGAGTGGTACGGCGAGAGCAAGGCGGAGGCGGAGCAGATTGCCTTCTCCTTCAAGGACCGGCTGCCCGTCACGGTGATCCGCCCGCCCCGCATCCTGGGGCCCGGTGACCGGGAAAACCTGTCTTTCTTCAAGATGGCGAAGCAAGGCATCCGCCTGGAGCTGGTGGGCGGGCCGCGTCCGCTGTCCCTGGTGGACGTGGAGGACGTGGTGGACCTGCTGCTCGTCCTGGCGGAGCGGCCGGAGGCGCTGGGCGAGGCGTTCTTCTGCGCCGGCCCGGAGCGGCTGACCCTGGAGCAGATGCAGGACCTGGGGGCGAAGGCGCTGGGCTACACGCCCCGCACGGTGCGGATGCGCCCGGCGGTGCTGACGGCCCTGGCGACGGCGGCGGACGGGGTGACGCGGCTGACGGGCAAGAAGCTGCCCCTGAACCGGAAGCTGGCGCGGCAGCTGCTGGCGCCCGCCTGGACGTGCTCGGGGGCCAAGGCCGAAAGGCTGCTGGGCTTCCGGCCGCGAAGGAACCTGGCCGACTCCATCACCCGCAGTGGTGAATGGTATCGCGCGCAGGGCTGGTTATAGCCCCATTCGCTCCAAGGGCAGCCGCCCTGCCCCGCCCCTTCCGGCGTCGTTGACCGGACCCCCTCCAGGATGGGAGGAAGCCCGACCGCCCATGCCCCCCAAAGTGCCCGCCAAAGCCGCCTTCTTCGACGTCGACGGGACGCTGGTCCGGACGAACATCGTTCACGTCTACGCCTACTACGCCATGAACCGGGGCTCGCTCCGGGGCATCGCGGGCCGCACCCTGGGGACCGCCCTGGGGTTGCCGGTGTTCGGCATCCTGGATGCCGTCAACCGCAAGGCCTTCAACGAGTTCTTCTACCGCTACTACTCGGGGCTCAGCGAGGACCGGCTGGTCACCATCGCGGAGGACATGTTCGAGGACGTCCTCAAGCCCGCGCTCTACGAGCAGACGCAGGACCTCATCGACGAGGCGCGGCGCGCCGGCTGCCGCATCGTGCTCGTCACCGGGGCCCTGGACTTCACCATGCGCCCGCTGGCCCGGCACCTGGGCTGCGACGACGTCATCGCCAACAAGATGCAGTTCGTGGGCGGCAAGGCGACGGGCAAGGTGATTCCGCCCATCATCGAAGGCGCCAACAAGGCCAACGCCATCCGCGCCTACTGCGAGAAGGAGGGCCTGGCCCTCAACCAGTGCCACGGCTATTCGGACAGCGCCTCCGACTACGCCATGCTCGCCGTCGTGGGACGGCCCACCGCGGTGAACCCGGACCTGCGGCTGCGCTCGCTCGCGCGCGCGTACAACTGGCCCATCCTGGACTTGAAGTAACCCCCCTCTTCCCCCCCGGCCCAAGCCCATGCGCCCGCTCAAGACGCTCCAGAAGCTGTACGACGAGGAAAGCCAGGTGGTCATCACGGAGAAGGGCAGCCCCCCCCGGGCGCTCTTCTACGGTGAAGGCTTCCTGCAGGAAGACCTGCCCGTGGGCACCCGGGTCATCTTCCCCCGCCCCCCGCTGGAGGGCGTGCCCAACGTGAAGGCCGCCATCCGCTGGGCCATCAACCACCCGGAGGGCATGGACCCGCTGCACGCGCTGCTCAAGCCCGGCATGCGGCTGACCTGCGTCATCGACGACATCAGCGTGCCGCTGCCGCCCATGGTCACGCCCGACGTGCGCCAGTCCATCCTGGAGGTGGTGCTGGAATTGTGCGCGGACTCCGGCGTGGATGACGTGCACCTGGTCATCGCCAACGCGCTGCACCGCCGGATGACCGAAGGCGAGATGAAGCGCATGGTGGGCGAGAAGATCTACGACGCCTACTACCCGGACCGGTACTACAACCACGACGCGGAGGACCCGGACGGCATCACGGAGCTGGAGCGCACCAGCCACAACGAAGTGGTGGCGGTGAACCGGCGCGTCGCGGAGAGCGACCTCATCGTCTACGTGAACATCAACTTCGTGCCCATGAACGGCGGGCACAAGTCCATGGGCACGGGCGTGACGAACTACGCGTCGCTCAGGCACCACCACAACCCGAAGACGATCCGCGACTCCGACAGCTACATGGAGCCGAAGGCGAGCGCGCTGTACACGAAGAACACGCGCATCGGGACGGTCATCGACCAGAACCTCAAGGTCTTCCACATCGAGACCACGCTGAACAACCGCATGTTCGGCGCGCCCACGGACTTCCTGGCGAAGAAGGAGGAGGACTACACGGAGGCGGACCGGCTGAAGTTCCAGGCCCTGCGCTTCACGCTGTCCAAGCTGCCCCGCGCCGCCGCGCGCAAGGTGCTCAACGCCATCCCCGCGCCCTACGACGTGACGGGCGTGTTCGCGGGGGCCACGGAGCCCACGCACCAGAAGACGCTGGAGCAGAGCTGGAAGCAGTACGTGGTGCCGGTGGAGGGACAGAGCGACATCGTCATCTTCCCCATCCCGTTCGTCAGCCCCTACAGCGTCAACTCCGTGCTCAACCCGCTGCTCGTGCAGGTGATGGGGCTGGGCTACTTCTACAACCTCAACCGGGGCGTGCCGCTGGTGAAGAAGGGCGGCGTGCTCATCCTCCTGCACCCGGCCTACGACGAGTTCGACCCCGTGCAGCACCCCAGCTACATCGAGTTCTTCCACCGGCTGCTGCCGGAGACGCGCGACTCCATGAAGCTGGAGCACAAGTACGAGAAGGAGTTCGCGGAGAACCCCAGCTACGTGCACCTGTACCGGAAGGGCAACGCCTACCACGGCGTGCACCCCTTCTACATGTGGTACTGGGGCGAGAACGGCCGTCAGCACGTGGGCAAGGTGATTGTCGCGGGCGCGGAGAACAACCACGTCCCGGCCCTGCTCGGCTGGGATCGCACCGACACCCTCTCCGAGGCGATTGAAGAAGCGCGCGGCTTCATGGGGCGCTCGGCGTCCATCAGCCTGCTGCGCATCGCGCCCACGGTGATGGTGGACGTGAAGTGAAAGGGTCGCACACGGACATGGCCACGCCCTCCGAGCTGAACGTCACCGAGGTCTTCACCGGCAAGAGAATCGTCTTCGTCGGCACCACCGGCTTCGTGGGCAAGGTGACGCTGTCGATGTTGCTCTTCCACTACGGCGACGTGCTGGACCGGGTCTACGTCGTGGTGCGCAAGGGCAGCGCCGCGTCCGCGGAGCGCCGCTTCTTCGACAAGGTGGCGCCCAGCGAGCCCTTCCAGCCGCTGCGCGACCGGCTGGGCGACGACGGCGCGATGCAGTACCTGCGCGACAAGTGCACCGTGCTGGACGGCGACATCACCGACCCCTGGGTGGGCCTGGAGGAGGCGGACGTCGCGAAGATGACGGGGCAGGTGCACGCCATCGTCAACTGCGCGGGCCTGGTGTCCTTCAACCCGTCGCTGGAGGTGGGCCTCAACGTCAACACCCACGGCGTGAAGAACGCGGTGGAGCTGGCGCTGCGCTGGAAGGTGCCGCTCATCCACATGTCCACCGCCTTCGTCGCGGGCAACCGCAGCGGGCTCGTCTTCGAGGACGAGCAGGTGGCGGGCTACTTCCCGAAGATGGAGGAGATGGACGGGCGCGACTTCAGCCTGGAGCAGGAGCTGGTGGACGCGGAGAAGACCGTGGCCCGCCTGCGCGAACAGGCGGACGACAAGGCCCTCACCTCCATCTTCCGCAAGAAGGCGCTGGACCGGCTGGAGGAGGAAGGCCGCGACGCCACGGATGAGAAGACGCTGCGGCTGGCGGTGGGCCGTGAGCGCAAGCTGTGGCTGTCCGGGGAGCTGGTGCGCGCGGGCATGGAGCGCGCGCTGCACTGGGGCTGGCCCAACACGTACACGTACACCAAGCACCTGGGCGAACAGGTGATGGCCGGCACGCCGGGGCTCCGCTACTCCATCGTGCGGCCCTCCATCGTGGAGAGCGCGGCGCACTTCCCGTTCCCCGGCTGGAACGAGGGCTTCACCACGTCCGCGCCGCTGGCGTACGCGGGCATCAAGGGCCAGCGCGGCATCCCCGCGGGGGACCACGCCATCCTGGACATCATCCCGGTGGACCAGGTGGCGGGCGCCACGCTGGGCATCACCGCGCACGCCATCCAGGTGGAGGAGCGCCGCGTCTACAACCTGGCCTCCGGCGACGTGAACCCGTTCCTCGCCAGCCGCTCCGTGGAGCTGGTGGGCCTGTACCGCCGCCGCTTCTACCGCAACCGGGAGACGGGCAACTCGCTGGTGAACTCGCTGCGCTCGCGCATCGAGCCGCAGCCGGTGAGCAAGCAGGAGTTCCAGTTGCTCAGCGCGCCCATGCTGCTCAAGGGCGCGAAGCTCTTGCGCAAGACGCTGGGCGAGGTGCGGCCCGCCTGGGGCGCGCCGCGCATCCAGGCGATGGTGGACAAGGCCGTCACCGCGCTGGACGAGGTGGAGTCGCAGGCGGGCAGCCTGTCCGGCCTCATCGAGCTGTTCCTCCCCTTCCTCTGGGAGAACCGCTACGTCTTCCGCTGCGACAACACGCGCTCCGTCTACGAGCGCATGGTGCCCGCGGACCGCGCGAAGATTGACTGGGCGCCGGAGCGCATCGACTGGCGGGAGTACTTCCTGGGCACGCACCTGCCCGGCCTGGAGAAGTGGGTGTTCCCGGGCCTGGACGAGGAGCGCGAGAAGCGCACCGCCATCCCCGCGTCGCGCGACCTGCTGGAGCTGTTCGAGGCCACCGTGCACGCGTGGCGTCACCGGGTGGCCTTCCGCATGGCCGCGGGCGAGAAGGAGGAGCGCTTCACCTTCGGCGAGGTGCACCGCTACGCCGCGCGCGTGGGCAGCCACCTGCTGGCCTCCGGCATCCAGCGCGGCGACCGCGTGCTGCTGGTGTCGGAGAACCGGCCGGAGTGGGCCATCAGCTACTTCGGCATCCTGCGGGCGGGCGCCACCGTCGTGCCGGTGGATCCCGCCCTCACGGAAGCGGAGGTCGTCAACATCGCGAAGCGCGCGGAGGCGAAGCAGTGCCTCATCTCCGAGCAGGCCGCGGAGGACTTCCCCGGCCTCTTCAGCGCGCTGGGCGAGGGCGTGCGCGTGACGAGCCTCGCGGAGGCCATGACGGGCGACCCGGCGTACCCGGACCGCATCGGGCCGGTGAGGAAGACGGCCGCCCCCGACGACGTGGCCAGCGTCATCTTCACCTCCGGCACCACCGGCACGCCCAAGGGCGTGATGCTCACGCACCGCAACTTCACGTCGCTGGTGGCGAAGCTGGCGGGCGCGTTCAACGTGGGCGTGGGCGACGGCGTGCTGTCCGTGCTGCCGCTGCACCACACCTTTGAATTCTCCGCCGGCTTCCTCACGCCGTTCTCGCGCGGCGCCGAAATCACGTACATCGACGAGCTCACGTCGGACCGGCTGGGCGACGTCTTCGAGACGGGCCGCGTCACCGCGATGATTGGCGTGCCCGCGCTGTGGCAGCTCCTGCACCGGAAGATCACGCAGGAGATGGCCGCGCGTCCGCCGGTGGTGGAGCAGGCGCTCAAGGCGCTGATGGCGGCCAACGGGGAGCTGAGAAACCGCAGCTCGCTCAACCTGGGCAAGCTCCTGTTCTGGCCGGTGCACCGCAAGTTCGGCGGCCGGGTGAAGGTGCTGGTGTCGGGCGGCTCCGCGCTGTCGGACGAGGTGCACCAGGCCTTCCACGAGCTGGGCTTCACCATGCGCGAGGGCTACGGCCTGACGGAGGCCGCGCCGGTGCTGGCGGTGTCGGAGGCCACCAACAAGCGCATCCGGGGTTCGGTGGGCAAGGCGCTGCCGGGCATCGAGTTCCGCATCCTCACGCCGGACAACGACGGCATCGGCGAGGTGCTGGCCAAGGGCCCCAACGTCATGGCCGGCTACTTCGGCGACCGCGAGGCCACCGAGGCCGTGGTGAAGGACGGCTGGCTGCACACGGGCGACCTGGGCCGCATGGACGACGAGGGCCGGCTGTACCTGATGGGCCGGGCCAAGGACGTCATCGTCGACGCCAACGGGAAGAACGTCTACCCGGACGAGCTGGAGGAGCTGTACCAGGAGCACCCGCACGTGAAGGAGCTGTCCATCGTCGGCCTGCCGGACGAGTCCGGCGGCGAGAAGGTGGCCTGCCTCTGCGTGCCGGACTTCAAGGACCGCCCGCGCGAGGAGGTGCGCCACGAACTGGAGGAGCACTTCCGCAAGGTGAGCGCGGGCATGCCCTTCTACCGGCGCGTGAAGACGGTGCGCTTCTACGACGGGGAGCTGCCCCGCACGTCCACGCGCAAGGTGAAGCGCAAGCGCGTGGTGGAGGAGCTGCAGCGGTTGGACCGCGTGGCCGCCAACGCCGGCCGCGTGAAGGAGAAGGCGCAGGCCACGTCCACTGGCGGCGTCGCGGACTGGCTCTACCCGCTGGTGGCGGAGGTGTGCCACCGCCCGGTGTCGGACGTGCGTCCGGACGCGCAGCTCATCGGCGATCTGGGCTTCGACTCGCTGATGCTCACGGAGATGTCCGTGGCGCTGGAGGGCGCGGGCGTGCCGCTGCCCGCCATCGAAGACCTCACGCAGGTGCAGACGGTGGAGGACCTGCGCAAGCTGGTGGTGGTGTCCGGCCGGCGGCCTTCGCAGGAGACGCGGGCGCGCGACATCCTCAAGGAGAACGAGCGCGCGGAGGCCCAGGAGATTCCGGTGCCGGAGGCCGTGTCCGCGGTGGGCCGGCAGCTTTTGTCCTTCGGGCAGAAGGTGCTCTACGGCGGCGTCTTCGACGTGAAGGTGACGGGCAAGACGTTCATCCCGCAGAACCGCAACTTCCTCGTCATCGCGAACCACGCCAGCCACCTGGACGCGGGGCTGGTGCGCGTGGTGCTGGGCGAGCAGGGCGAGCGCATGGTGTCGCTGGCCGCGCGCGACTACTTCTTCGACACGCCGCTCAAGCGCGCCTGGTTCGAGAACTTCACCCACCTCATCCCCATTGATCGGCAGGGCTCGCTGCGCGAGTCGCTGCGGGTGGCGGGCGAGGCGCTCCGGCAGGGCTTCAACGTCCTCATCTTCCCGGAGGGCACGCGCTCCACCACCGGCGAGCTGATGGAGTTCAAGCCGACGCTGGGCTACCTGTCGCTCACCTACGGGGTGGACGTGCTGCCGCTCTACATCCACGGCGCCTACGAGGCGCTGCCCAAGGGCTCCATGTTCCCGAAGACGAAGGAGCTGGAGGTGCACGTGGGCCCGGCGCTGGAGTACGCGTCGCTGAAGGCCCGGGCGCAGGGCATGGCGCGCTCGGAGGGCTACCGCTACGTGACGCACATCGCGGAGGAGGCGGTGCGCACGCTGCGCGCGGGCAAGGTGCTGGACCTGGAGCAGGTGGGCGCCGACCGCGTCTTCACCCCGCCGGCCCGCGCCCTGACGGGAGGGAAGGACTCGTGAAGCTGCTCGTCACTGGAGGCACGGGGTTCCTGGGCACGCACCTGGTGCCCAGGCTTGTGGCCGCGGGCCACGACGTGCGCCTCATCGCGCGCTCGAAGCCGGCCGGCCCCGCATTCGACAAGACGGAGGTCCTCCAGGGGGACCTGAAGGACCGGGACGCCGTGCGCCGCGCGCTGGTGGGCGTGGACGCCGTCTACCACCTGGCGGGGCTCGTCTCCTTCCAGAACAAGGACGCGCGGCGGATGTACGAGCTGCACGTGGACTGCACGCGCGAGTTCCTGCGCGACGTGCGCGAAGCGGGCGTCAAGCGCGTCATCCTGGGCTCCACCTCCGGCACCATCGCGGTGTCCAAGGAGGAGCGCGTGGGCACGGAGGACGACGACTACCCCATCACCACCGTCGCCAACTGGCCCTACTACCTGTCGAAAATCTACGAGGAGAAGCTGGCACTGGAGTACTGCCGCAAGCACGCCATCCCCCTCGTGGTGATGAACCCCAGCCTGCTGATGGGGCCCGGGGATGACCGGCTGTCGTCCACCTGGACGGTGTTGAAGTTCCTCAACCGGGAGATTCCGTCCATGCCCGGCGGCGGCATGTCCTTCGTGGACGCGCGCGACGCGGCGGACGCCTTCGTCCAGGCGCTCACCCGGGGCGAGGTGTACGGCCGCCACCTGATGGGCGTGAACATGTCCCTGGCGGACTTCTTCGACAGGCTCCAGCGCCTCACCGGCGTGCCCGCCCCGCGCATGAAGCTGCCCCGCGAGCTCAACATCCTGGGCGGCAAGCTGCTGGAGCAGTGGGCCAAGGTGCGCGGCACCGTGTCGAAGCTCGACCCGCAGGAGGTCGAGATTGGCGAGCACTGGTTCTACCTGGAGCCCGCCAAGGCGGAGCGCGAGCTGGGCTTCAAGGCCCGCGACGTGCACGAGACGCTGCTCGACACCGTGCAGTACCTCTACGGGAAGATGCCGCCGGACAACCTGCCCGGCACGCGCGGCCGGCTGGCCGGCACCCGCGAAGGCACCTGAGCTGTCCCGGGGTTCCGGAGTTCGGAGGTGAAGCGGCGCGGTGTCTCCCCCTACGGGGCGGACGCCGCGCCGTGCTGCTTTCCGCTCACCCGCTCCACCCACCGGGCGGCGCGCGGGTCGCTGTCCTTGCGGTACCAGACCCAGGCCGCGCCGAAGAAGGCGATGCCCACCAGCACGAAGAGCAGCCGCGCCAGGAAGGACGGCCCACCCGCTTCGGACGCCATGGGCTTCAGCCCACCACGCGGTTGCGGCCCGTCTTCTTGGCCTTGTAGAGGTTCATGTCCGCCACCTTGATGAACTGGGTGGGCTCCGACATCTCCGGGGCCACTTCCGCGACACCCAGGGAGATGGTGACGGGGATGACCTTGTCCTCGAAGGTGAAGACCTTGTCCTCCACCAGCTTGCGGATCTTCTCCGCGAACAGGCGCGCCTTGTCCGGCCCGTCCTCCGGCATGACGACGGCGAACTCCTCGCCGCCGTAGCGGGCGAAGCACTGCTCGCGGCGCACCAGCCGCTTGATGGACTGGGCCAGCTCCCGCAGGACGTAGTCCCCGGCCAGGTGGCCGTGCACGTCGTTGATCTGCTTGAAGTGGTCGATGTCGAACATGAACATCGACAGCGTGCGCTGGTACCGGTGGGAGCGGCCCATCTCCCGCTCCAGGTACTCCAGGAAGTAGCGCTTGTTGTTGATGCCCGTGAGACCGTCCGCGATGGTCAGCGTGTAGATGGTCTCGTGGTACTGGGTCTCGATGTTGTCGCCATCGAGGAACTTGAAGATGGAGCCGCCCACCTTCACCAGGTCCCCGCTGCGCAGCGGCTGGGCCTGGAGCACCTCCTTGTCGTTCAGGTAGGTGCCGTTGGTGGACTGGAGGTCCTCCACGAACATCTTCCCCTGGCGACCCCAGATGCGAGCGTGGCGGCGGGACACGTTGTCCAGGTCCACCACGATGTGGTTGTGCTGGTCGCGACCGATGGTGAATTCGGTCTCTTCCAGCACGTACTTCTTGCCCAGCTCCGGTCCGTGGATCTGCACGAGGCAGCACTCCGTGCCGCGCTCGGGTCCTGGGGTGAGGCTGGAGATCTTGGTGACTCGGGTTTGGTCGCCAGACATCGCGGGGTCCACGCTAGCACGCCAGGTCCAGGGAAGCCACGCAAGCAGGGGCAACGTCCAGGGTTGCGCCCCTCCTCCTACATCCTCTGAAACCAGGAGGAGAATGGGACCTGGGTCCAGCGCTACACGGCCGCGCGGTTGGGGACTCAACGGAACGTGAAACGGGGCCCGCGCGGGCATTGTGGGACGCCGGGCGGGGGCTAACGTGGCTGGCACCTATGTCAAAGCTGCTGGCCATGATTCTGGCGGGAGGCGCGGGCACGCGCCTGGAGCCGCTGACGCGTGAGCGGGCGAAGCCCGCGGTCCCGTTCGGCGGGCGCTACCGCATCATCGACTTCGTGCTCTCCAACTTCGCCAACTCCGGCGTGTACCGGATGAAGGTGTTGACGCAGTACAAGAGCGACTCGCTCAACAACCACCTGTCACGCGCGTGGCGCATGACGGCGTTCCTGGGCCACTACGTGGAGGCGGTGCCCGCGCAGATGCGCACCGGCCTGGACTGGTACAAGGGCAGCGCGGACGCCATCTACCAGAACCTCAACATCATCACGGACGAGGAGCCGGACCACATCTTCGTGTTCGGCGCGGACCACGTGTACCGGATGGACGTCCGCAAGATGCTGGACTTCCACATCGAGCGGAGGGCCGCGTGCACCGTGGCGGCCATCCCCGTGCCCATCGAACAGGGGCGCGAGTTCGGCATCATCGACGTGGGGCCGGACGGGCGGATGCTCCAGTTCCTGGAGAAGCCCAAGGACCCGCCGCCCATGCCGGGCAACCCGAAGATGTGCCTGGCGTCCATGGGCAACTACCTCTTCAGCACGGACACGCTGGTGAAGGAGGTGGTGCGGGACGCCGCGGACGAGAAGAGCGCGCACGACTTCGGCAAGTCCATCATCAGCGAGCTGTACAAGCACGAGCCCGTGTACGTGTACGACTTCGCCCAGAACACGCTGTCCGGCCAGGAGGACAAGGAGCGCGGCTACTGGCGCGACGTGGGGAACATCGACGTGTACTACCAGTCCAACATGGACCTGGTGGAGGTGGACCCCATCTTCAACCTCTACAACGACCGCTGGCCCATCCACACGCAGCCCAACAACTATCCGCCGGCGAAGTTCGTCTTCGCGGACGCGGACAACAAGCGCGTGGGCAAGGCGACGGACTCCCTGGTCGCGGAGGGCTGCATCATCTCCGGCGGCAGCGTGCACCGCTCCGTGCTGTCGCCCAAGGTGCGGGTGAACTCGTATTCGGAGGTGGAGGACTCCATCCTCTTCGAGAACGTCACCATCGGCCGGCGGTGCCGCATCAAGCGGGCCATCATCGACAAGAACGTGGAGATTCCGCCCGGGATGACCATTGGCTACGACGCGGCCGAGGACAAGCGCCGCTTCCACGTCACCTCCGGTGGCGTCGTCGTCATCCCCAAGGGGATGAAGGTCACCTGAGCGGCAGCCGCCTCCCAGGCTCCGGAACACGACGGGCGTCCCAGGAGCATCCTCCCGGGGCGCCCGACGTGCTTCAGGGGGACCTCAGACGCCAGGGGCCGAGGAGAAGGCGGCCTTCACGTCCGGGCGGTTGAGCACGATGAGCGACCAGATGCCCGGGATGAGCGACAGGCAGGAGCACGGGCCGCAGCACGGGATGCAGCAGATGATGGCGGCGGCCAGGGACCAGCCGTAGCTCTGCAGGTTCTTCATCTTCCAGGCGCCGAAGGCCACCACGCCGTTGAGCACCAGCCCGGGCACCGTGAGCAGGACGCGCCCCATGGGGGACAGCATCCACGTCATCGCGTCCTTCCACTGCTGCGGGATGTCCGGGTTCTCCAGGAAGGGCGCCAGCTGCTCCGTGTTGGCGGGGCTCGCCATGCTCACCAGCGAGTACAGGAGCGTGAGGCCGGCCATCACCAGCATCAGGATGGAGGGGACCGACAGGTCCTGGGCCGCCTTCGCGCGCGAAGGGCCGGGGTCCGACGTCGGGGGTGTGCCGTAGGTGTCGTCCATCATCCCTCCACGCGAGGCGTGGCACGCGCGTCGGCGGAAGTGCCCGCGCCATGCGGGGGGCATTCCACCCGGCTCCGGGCACCGCGCGCCAGGACAAACGACCACCCGCCGCCCGGTGCCTTCACACCGGGCGGCGCGTGGGGGGCCGCGCTCAGGCGGGCTTGCGCAGCGCCGCGGCGGGGCGCTTCTCGAAGGCGGCCAGCGTGGTGGCGATCTCCTGGTTCACCTGCCGGAGCATGTCCTGCTTCTCCCGGAAGGGCAGGAAGGCGCTCTTGAAGCCGGAGACGATGATGGTGGTGAGGTCCTCCAGCGACAGGCCCAGCTCGCGGTGGGCGAGCCACAGCTCCTTGGTCACCGTGGTGTCGGTGATGAGGCGGTTGTCGGTGTTGATGGTCACCCGCAGGCCGTAGTCGAAATAGAACTTGAGCGGGTGGGACTCCAGCGACGGCACCGCGCCCGTCTGGACGTTGGAGGACGGGCAGACCTCCATGGGGATGCGGTGGTCGTTGACGTAGTTGAGCAGGTCGCCGTCCTCGCGCAGCCGGGTGCCGTGGCCGATGCGGTGCGCGCCCAGGGAGTGGATGGCCTGGGACACGGACTCGGGGCCGTAGGCCTCGCCCGCGTGGGCGGTGCAGTTGACGTTGTTCTTGAGGATGAGGCGGAAGGCGTCCAGGTGGTCCTTGGCCGGGAAGCTGGCCTCCGCGCCCGCCAGGTCGAAGCCGACGACGCCGCGGTTCTTGTACGCGACGGAGAGCTCCGCGAGCCGCATGGACGTCTGGGGGTTGATGTGGCGGATGCCGCAGACGATGACGGCGCACTTGATGCCCGTCTCCCTCTTGGCGGCCCGCAGGCCCTCCAGCACGGAGTCGATGACCGTGGTCATCTTCAGGCCCTTCTGCAGGTGGAGCGCGGGCGAGTAGCGCACCTCCAGCCAGCGCACGTTCTCCGCGGCGGCGTCCACGGCCAGCTCATAGGCGGCGCGGTAGAGGGACTCGGCCGTCTGGAGGACGGAGAGCGTCACGTCGAACGCGACCAGGTACTCCTCCAGGCTCTTGCACACCTGGCCCATGTGGATGGCCTTGGCCAGGCCGTCCTCGGTGTCCGCGAGCAGCTTCACCTTCTGCTGTTCGGCCAGCTCCAGGATGGTCTTGAGCCGCATGGACCCGTCCAGGTGGCAGTGCAGGTCCGTCTTGGGGAGCGCGTGGAGCAGCTCCTCCGTCACCGCGAGCGTCGGGGGCGGGATGATGTCCGAGCGCCGGGCGGACGACGGGATGCCGGTGGCATTGGGGGTTTCGTCTTCACGAATCGAGGGCATGGTCGAAGTTCCTTGCTTGCGTCATCCTCCCCCAAACCATGTCGTCCCGCGCCTGTCCACGCCTGCCCTGGTTGCCCTGCCTGACGTTGACGCTGGCCGTCATGGCCTGCCAGCGCGCGCCGGTGGACCCGGCGTTCCAGTTCTCCAGCGACGCCTCCTCCCGGACGGGGCTCACCGCCGTGGCGGACGGGGTGCTGCTGGGCAACGAGGCAGGCACGGTGCTGCGCCTGGACCGCGAGGGCCGGCCCGTGTGGCGCGTCTCCCTGGGCCGCGAGGTGGCGGTGGCGCCCGTGGAGGCCGCGGGCGGGGTCATCGCCGGGACCGTGGTGGGCGACGTCGTCTGCCTGACGTTGGAGGACGGCAAGGAGCGCTGGCGCCTGGGCGGCGAGCCCCCCGTGCTGACGCCGCCGGTGGTGGACGACGCCCAGCGCACGGTGTTCCTGGTGGCGCCCGACGGGGCGGTGCGCGCCCTGGCGACGGACTCCGGGCAGGTGCGCTGGAAGCGGCCGGCCCCGAAGGCCCCCTCGCCCGCCCCCGCCGTGCCGGCGCCCGCGACCGCGCCGGACGCCCGGCCGCCGCCCGCGCCGGTGATGGTGGAGGGCGTGCTGGTGGTGGCGCTGGGGGGCTCCGGGCTGTGGGCGGTGGACCCGGAGACCGGGGCGACGCGGTGGTCCCTGCCGGTGACGGACGTGGTGGGCCTGGACTCGGAGCGGGGCACCGTCTTCGTCGCCACGCGCCCCGGGCGGGTGCTGGCCCTGTCGGTGAAGGACGGCAGCACGCGCTGGGAGCAGTCGCTGGCGGACGGGGTGACGGGGCCTCCGGCGCGGGCGCTGGGCGCGCTGTGGGTGGGCGCGGGGCCGTCGTCGCTGGTGGGGCTGTCCACGTCCGAGGGGCGGGAGGTGGCGCGGGTGGCGCTGCCGTCGCCGCTGCTGGGCCGGGTGCAGGTGGGGCTGGAGGATTTGCTGCTGGTGCCCACGTCCGGACGCGAGGGCCAGCTCGTGGCGCTCCGGGCCCCGGGCTGGACGCCCGCGTTCACGGTGCGCGCGGACACGCCGCTGCGCACCCGGCCGGTGGTGCGCGGGCCGTCGGTGTTCGTGCTGGGGCTGGATGGCCGGGTGCTCGCGTGGCGGCTGCGCGTGCCCCCTCCGCGCTGAAGCCCCCTCCCCTCCTCCCTAGCCCACGGCTCCCGGCTGGGAGTCCGCGCCCGCGCGGGCGCCTTCGGGGGACTCCACGAAGTCCAGGTCGCGGTGGAACGTCTCCGTCAGCCGCGACAGGGCCAGCAGCGCCAGCGCGAAGCAGACGGCGCCCACGGTGAGCGCCGCGTGCGCGACGGTGAGGTGGCCCTTGAGCACGCCGAAGCCGCTGGCCGCGAGCACCGCGGAGCCGCGCACGAAGTTGGGCACCGTCGTCGCCACGGTGGCGCGGATGTTGGTGCCGAACTGCTCCGCGGCCATGGTCACCAGCACCGCCCAGTAGCCCACGCACAGGCCGATGAGGAGGCTCAGCGCGTAGATGAGCGTGGGGGTGAGCCCGGGCACCAGCCCGTACACCATCACCAGCGCGAACCACGCGCACAGCCCCAGCGCCACCGCGCGCTTGCGGCTCTGGAGCCACTGGCTCAGCAGGCCAGACAGCAGGTCGCCCAGCGTCAGGCCCACGCTGCCGAAGAGGATGGCGTTGCCCGCCGTCACGGTGCCCTGGACGTTCAGGCCCGCGGTCAGCTCCGGCGCGAAGACGAAGAGGATGCCGGTGGTGAAGTAGATGGGCACGCCCACCCCGATGCAGCAGAGGTACTTGAGGAAGCGGCCCCCTTGCAGCAACAGCAGCGGGTTCGCCTTCGCGGGGCCGGCCTTGTGGGTGAAGAGGGCGGACTCGGACACCTTGAAGCGGGTGAAGAGCAGCGCCAGGCCCAGCACGCCGCCCAACACGTAGGCCGTCTTCCAGTGCAGGTGCTGGGCGACGAGCGCCGCCACGACGACGCCCAGCATGCCCAGCGTCGCGACCACGGTGGTGCCCAGGCCGCGCTTCTCCTTCGGCAGGGACTCGGCGACCAGGGTGATGGCCGCGCCCAGTTCGCCCGCGAGCCCCAGCCCGCCCAGGAAGCGGCAGACGGCGTAGCTCGACACGTCCCAGACGAACGCGTTGGCCAGGTTCGCCACCGAGTACAGGAGGATGGAGCCGAACATCACCGACAGCCGGCCCCTCCTGTCCCCGAGCATTCCCCAGAAGAGCCCGCCCACCATCATCCCCGCCATCTGCGCGTTGTAGATGAAGAGCCCCTTCTCGAGGATGTCCGCCGGGTCGGTGATGCCCAGGTCCTTCAGCGAGGCGACGCGCACCACGCCGAACAACGTGATGTCGAAGAGGTCGACGAAGTACCCGAGCCCCGCCACCAGGACGGTGAGGTTCAGGACCGAGCGCAAATCCCGCAGCCGTGTCATGGCGCGGGATTAGGGGGGTTCGCCGGGCCCGGGGCAATGGCTTTTGCCCCATGAATCACAGACATCCACCGCCTCCGGCTCCCGGGGGCAGGCAGCGGCTGGCCTTCGCCTTCCTGGCCTCCCCGTCAGGGGGTGCAGGGCGATCCGCACGATGCGGTGCTTCCGTACGGATTCCCTGGAAGGTAGGTTTTACTGCATGTCCCAGTGGGAGGTCCGGGTGTGGCAGCGCGTGGTGGGGCTGGCCATGGTGCTGGCCCTGGGGAGCCCGGCGTGGGCGGCCGAAGCGTGGCGGGCCGTCGCGCGGGTGGCGTCCCCCGAGGACCGCGCACTCCTGGAGCGGGTGCGGGGACAGAGCAGCGACCTGCCGGTGGTGTTGACCGGGGAGGACGGCCCTGCCCTGGAGGCGAGCCCCGACGGGGCGTGGCGTGAGGCGGAGCGGGTGGCGGCGCGGCAGGACGCTCGCGCGGTGCTCTGGTTCGTGCGCGAGGGGCCGGCCCTGCGCGTCTGCGTGGCGGCGCCCCGCTCGGGGCATCTCTTCGTGCGGAGCGCTCGGGTGGAGGGCACGCCGGAGACGCTGACGTGGTCCGTGGGGGCGGAGGCGCTGGCGCTGGCGGTGCGCTCGGCGCTGCGCGCGGTGGATGCGGGAGAGCCCCTGGGAGAGGTCGTCGCGCCTCCGCCTCCGCCTCCTGTCGTGGCGGCGCCTCCGGAGCCCCCGCCTCCTCCGGCGCCCGTGGCGGAGGAGCGTCCCTCCTTGGGGGTCTTCGTCCAGGGAGGGCTCCACGCGGCGCTGGACGGCTACCACCCCGGAGGACAGCAGGGGCTGTCCCTGGGCGCGGGGTGGGCGGGGCGCGCGTTGCGGCTTCATGCGCAGGTGCTGGCGGCGCTGCCTGTCCACCTGCGCGATGCGTACACCGACGTGCGGTTGGCCCAGGGGGCCGCGCTGGTGTGGGCGGACGTGCCCTTCGGGCAGGTGGGGGCGCTGGAGGGTTCGGTGGGCCTGGGCGCGGGCGTCGCCGGCTTCTGGCGGCGCACGGAGGCCCTGGGCACCGACGTGGAGGCCTCGCCGTCGCGCCTGCTGGCGGCCTTCGTGGTGGGGCCGGCGGTGCGGGCGTGGTGGCGGGTGGGGTCGGCGCTCGCGCTGGAGGTGGCGCTGTCCGGGGAGCTGCTCCTGGGACGGCCCCGGCTGGGCTACGCGCGGGACGGTGACTTCGTGCTCCGGGAGGACGGCTGGTCCGTGCGACCGCGACTGGGAGTGGGAATGGTGATTTTTCCGTGAGCCCCGATGACCCGATTCCGCCGCGTGTCGCCTCCGTATCGGACATGAGGAGCTCGGGCTCACATGCCACCGTCGCCCCCCGCGCTCCAGAGGACGCCCGGCTGGCGGCGGCCATGCGGGGCCAGCGCGACGCGACGGAGTCCCTGCTCCTGGAGCTGCTGCCCCGGGTGCGCAACCTGGTGCGCTACCTGGTGCGGGGGGACTCGGACGTGGAGGACATCGCGCAGGAGTCCCTCATCGCGCTGGTGCGGGGCCTGCCCACCTATCGCGGAGACGGGCGTTTCCACGGCTGGGTGGACCGGGTGGTGGTGCGCACGACCTTCGCGTGGCTCAAGCGCTCACGCGGGCGCGAGGCCCGCTACAGTGGGGATCCGGTGGAGTTGCTGGCGGTGCCATCCGATGAAGCACCGGCGGATGAATACGTGCATCGTCGTCACATGGTGACGCTGCTGGACCGACTTTCAACGGAGCAGCGGCATGCGCTGGTGTTGCATCACGTCCTGGAATTGAGCGTGCAGGAGATCTCCACGGAGCTGGGCGTCCCCTTCGAGACCGTGCGCAGCCGGCTGCGGCTGGGGCGCACCGCCCTGCGCGCGCTGGCGGCGGATGGCGACGGGCCGGAAGGGGGAGCGTGATGGGCGCGCTTCCGCCGGGAGATGGGGACGGGGGGCCCGGGCCGTTGGACGACCTCCTGCGCCCGCTGGACGAGGAGCCGGGGCCGGCGCGGCGGCTGTCCCGTCAGCGCTCGAGCGCGCTCGTCGCGGCGGCGCTGGACGCGGCCCTCCAGCCTGGCGCGCCCGCGCCGAAGTCGCGTCGCAGGCGGCCTCCTGTGTGGTTGATGGCGGGCGCGGCGCTCGTCTTCACCGGGGCCGCGGCGGCCGCCGTGTGGCGCCTGTCGCATCCGGCGTCCGCGAAGTCGCAGGTGCTGACGCCCCATGTGCCCGAGCCGACCCAGCTCGCCACGCTGGAGCCGGTGCCCCTCCCCCAGCCCGCGCCGTCCGAGCCCTTCGTCATCGAGCATCCCCGCCCTGCCCGTCCGGCCGCAGTGGGCCCGCGCGAGCCCGCCCGTCCGGAGGACCTGCTGCGGCAGGCCAATGGCTTGCGTTCGGAGGGCAGATGGAAGGACGCGGAGGCGCTCTACCTGCGCGTCATCCGCGCGCAGCCATCCTCCCTGGCGGCCTACGTGGCGCGCGTGGCCTCCGGGTCGCTCCGACTGGAGCACCTGGGCGACGCGCGCGGAGCGCTGCGCCAGTTCCAGGACGCGCAGCGCTTGCAGCCCGGAGGCATGTTGGATCCGGAGGCCCTGCACGGCGAGGCGGAGGCGCACCGCGCGCTGGGCGACACGGCGTCGGAGGCCCGGGCGCTGACGGCGTTCATCGCCCGGCATCCCGACTCTCCGCTGAGCGCGGCGTCGCGCAACCGCCTGCGAGAGCTGTCCGCGCCATGAAGCCTGAGGTGGGGGACGTCATCCCGGCACCCCGACTCTCCGCTGAGCGCGGCGTCGCGCGAGCTGGCCGCGCCATGAGCACGGACGCATGAAGCCCCGGTTCGTGGCCTTCCTGCTGGGCACCGCGCTGCCAGGCACCGCGTGCACCGTGAATGATCCGGTGGCCATCCTGCACGGGCCCGACGCCGGCACCGACGTGCCGGATGCGTGGGCCGACCACTGCGCTGGCAGCGGACCTCCGCTCCTGCTCGGAGACCCTGCTTCCGGTCCCCCGCGGTGCAGTGGCGAGCTGGCGCAGTCCTTGTTCGTCCGCGCGGCGTGCTCGTGCGAGGGCCTGACGTTCAGCGCCCCCTTCGTCGCGAATGCCTTCCGGAGCAGCGCGGGCCCGTACGCGCCCGGGGGCACGGGCGGCGACGTGGGCGTGAATGGCGGGCTGTCCGCGAACGACCGCGTCCAGGTGGGCGGCACGCTCCAGGTGGGCGGCGCCTCCGGCCTCCAGCTCAACCGCCCGCTCACCGTGGGCAGAAGCCTTGTCAGCAACGGCCCCCTCTCCGGGCCGGGCGCGTCCGCCACCGTGGCCGGGGATGCGCGGGTGAACGGCGACGTGGCGCTCGCCTCCCTCACCGTGGGCGGCGTGCTCACGGTGCCCCCGGAGTTCACCCCGGGCCCGGCCCAGGCGGCCGGGCTGCTCCGTGAGCCCGTGGCCCCCGTCGTCCCCTGCGACTGCGATGCCGCGACCCGCTTCGACCCGGGCGCGCTCATCGCCCACCACACGCGGGACAACGACAACGCGGCCATCGGCCTGGACCCGGCGGTGCTGGAGGACGTCAGCGGCGAGCGCGTGCTGGAGCTGCCCTGCGGCCGCTTCCTGCTCACGCGCGTGGCGGGCACGGGCCACGCGACGCTGCGCATCCGGGGTCGCACCGCGCTGTTCATCCCCGGTGGCGTGAACCTGGTCGAAGCCTTCACCGTGGACGTCCAGCCCCCGGGAGAGCTGGACCTGTTCCTGGCGGGCGGCTTCGTCGTGTCCGGGCAGCTCACGCTGGGCTCCGCGGCCCTGCCCTCGCGCGTGCGCGTCTACGTGGCCGGCACCCAGGCCCTGGACGTCTCCGCCGGCAGCACGCTGGCCGGCAACCTCTACGCGCCCCAGGCCGCGCTCAACCTGAGCGGAAACGCGGAGGTGTTCGGCTCGCTGTTCGTGCGCCACCTGGAAGCCTCCGGCGCGGTGCAGGTGCACCACGACGCGGACGTGCTGGACGCGGGCGCCGCCTGCCCCGCCGGATAGCGCGCGCTCGTCAGCGGAAGACGACCGTCTTGTCGCCGTTGAGCAGGATGCGGTGCTGCACGAACCACGTCACCGCGCGGCCCAGCACCACGCTCTCCACGTCCCGGCCCATCGCGGTCAGCGCCTCGGGCGACAGGGTGTGGTCCACGCGCTCCACGTCCTGTTCGATGATGGGTCCTTCGTCCAGGTCCCCGGTGACGAAGTGGGCCGTCGCGCCAATCAGCTTCACGCCCCGGTCATACGCCTGCTGGTAGGGCCTCGCGCCCTTGAAGCTGGGCAGGAACGAGTGGTGGATGTTGATGAGCCGCCCGCGCAGCGCATCACACGTCCGCGCGGAGAGGATCTGCATGTACCGGGCGAGCACCACCAGGTCCACGCGCTGCTCGCGAACCAGCTCCAGCAGCCGCGCTTCCTGCTGCTCCTTGTTCTCCGGCGTCACCGGCAGGTGGTGGAACGGGATGTCGTGGGACGCGGCCAGTTGGTAGAAGTCCCGGTGGTTGGAGACGATGGCGGGGATCTCCACCGGCAGGATGCCGCTGCGGTAGCGATACAGCAGGTCGTTCAGGCAGTGGCCAATCTTCGAGACGAGCAGCAGCACCCGGGGCTTCACCGCCGCGTCGTGCAGGTGCCAGTCCATGGTGAAGCGCGGCGCGAGCTGAGCGAACGCCTCGCGCAGGGACGCGGGGTCCGTCTTCGAAGCCTCGTCCACGAAGTGCACGCGCATGAAGAACAGCCGCGTCCGCGGATCTCCGTACTGCGCGCTGTCGAGGATGTTGCAGCCGTGCTCGGTCAGCCATCCGGAGACGGCGTGGACGATGCCACGCTGATCCGGACACGACAGCGTGAGGATGTACTCGGAGGGGCGCTCGGTCATGGACGGCGCCGACTCTAGCGGCCATCCGCCCCGCTGGCGCCAGGGCCTCCTCTGGAACGGGAGGGCAGCGTGGCGTGCCTGACGTTCGCGCACGCCCCCCCCTGGCCCGCGGCCCCGCCGCGTTGACTGGAGGGCATGCAGGTCCCCCCGCGCGCGATT
Organism: Corallococcus sp. BB11-1; assembly: GCF_026626625.1. NCBI lineage: Bacteria > Pseudomonadati > Myxococcota > Myxococcia > Myxococcales > Myxococcaceae > Corallococcus > Corallococcus sp. BB11-1. The sequence continues at coordinate 55,668 of NZ_JAPNJY010000004.1, forward strand.
CCCTTCCCCGGGACTTCCCCCCCGACGAAGCGAACCTAGACTCCGGGCTGCCATGGCCAGCGCTCCTCCCGCCCACGCGCACCCCCACCGCCGCCCGGTGCGGGAGTCCCTGCGCGAGTACGGCCGGGGCATCGCGGGCGGGCTGCTCTTCAGCCTGCCGCTGCTCTACACGATGGAGGTGTGGTGGGCGGGCTTCACCTCCCATCCCTTGAGCGTGCTGGGCTACCTCGTGGGCACGTACGTGCTGCTGCTCGGCTACAACCGCTACGGGGGCTTTCGCCGGGACGTGAGCTGGTTCGACGTCTTCACGGACTCGCTGGAGGAGCTGGGCATGGGGCTCGTCGTGTCCGCGGGCGTGCTGGTGCTCTGGTTCTTCGGCCGGTTCGCCGGCAACGGCCTGGGCGTCTGCATGGCGCAGGTGGTGGTGCTGGGGCTGGCGTCGACGCTCGGCGCGTCCGCGGGAAGGCTGCTCATCCAATCATGAAGCCCCCCTGGAACTGGCTGGAGGGCGTCGTCTTCACGTCCAGCTGCGTGCTCGTGGCGCTGGTGCTGGGCTACCTCGCGGTGGACACCTGGGCCCGGGGAGACAGCCCCCCGGACCTGACCGTCACCGTGGGCACGCCGGTGCGCGGCGCCAACGGGTGGCGGGTGCCCGTCACCGTGGCGAACCACGGCGACATCACGGCCGAGGAGGTCCTCGTGCGCGTGTCCCTGCGCGGCGAGGGCGCAGAGGAGGCGGAGTTCGTGCTGGCGTACGTGCCCCGTCATTCCCAGCGGGAGGGCTGGGTGGGCTTCCGCGAGGAGCCGCCGCCCGGCGGCATGGAAGCGCGCGCCGTGGGTTTCGCGACGCCCTGAGCCGTGCGCGGCGACCGCGCTGCTATCCTGGCCCCACATGCGAAAGCGGATGGGACCCAGGTGGCTGGCGGGCGCGGTCGTCGTGCTCGGACTGCTGCTCATGGCGCTCTTCCCGCGAGTGGACGAAGCGCCTGGGGAGCCGGCACCGCGAGCGCCCTCCTCGCGGGCGGGCACGTTGAACGCGTGGACCGCGGCGAAGCACTCCGTGCCCGCCCCCACCGGGAGCCTGCGCATCACCGGCGTGGTGCGCGATGCACAGGGGCCCGTCCCGGGCGTGCGCGTCACCGCCACCCGGGTGGACTCCGAGACGCTGTCGGAGCGGCCCTGCCCCGAGGCGCTTCGCGAGAGCCGCGCCTCCGGCGCACTCCGGCTGACCGCTTCCGAATGCACGGGAAGGGAGCTGGAGGTCACGCGACTCGTGGAGGCACGCGAAGGCGAAGCGCCTGTGTTCGCGGAGACGGTCTCCGCGCAGGACGGAACCTTCGCCCTGGAGGGACTGCCCGCCGGAGCCTTCACCCTCTGGGCCCTGGGTGAGCACGGCGCGGTGCTGCATCCGGAAGTCCCGGCGGGCAGCGAAGCCGTGGCGCTGGGGTTGGAGGAAGGCGTCCACATCTTCGGGAGCGTGACGGAGCCGATTGGCTCCCAGCCCATTTCCGGAGCGCGGGTGACGGTGGTGCACGAAGCCCACACCCGCTTCTTCGACGTGCTCGCGGACGAACAGGGACGCTTCCGCGTGGGTCCCCTTCCCCCGGGAAACTACCTGGAGGTCGCGAGCGCCCAGGGCTGGCGGGCAGGCGTCTTCGGTCATGAGGTCTGGCTCGACGCCGATGTGGAGGTGGCCCTCGAGCTTCACCCGATGCGCCAGTTGGAGGGCGTGGTGCTCACGCCCCAGGGACTGCCAGCGCCAGGGCTCACCGTGAACCTGTGGCCCCTTTTCGAGGGGGTGGACATCCGGACCGCCAGGACCGATGCCCGGGGACGCTTCACCTTCGAGGAGGTCCCGGCGGTCGAGCACCACTTCTGGGTCTGGAACCCGGAGCGGACCGCCTTCGGCGAGGCCACGACGGACAAGAAGACCTCGCAGGGGACCGTCATCCGGATGGAATCCGTTTCATTCCTGGAGGGCACCGTGCGGGATGAACAGGGCCGCCCGCTGGAGGGCGTGCGGTTGAGGGTGAACGGGCAGACCCTGGGCGACGCCCCGAATCAGGAAGCCCTCACCGACGAAGCAGGCCACTACCGGCTGGGGCCACTGCTGGCGTCCGCCCTGGACCTCTTTCTCACCCGCGCCCATTTCATTAACAAGGTGGAGTCCATCCCCCGGAGGGACGGCGTCGCAAGGACGTGGGACTTCACCCTGGCCCGCGCCCTGTCGGTCGAAGGCAGCGTGGTCGATACCGAAGGCAGGCCCCTCGCGGGGGTCGAGTTGAGGCTTTCACCGACCAGCGTCACCTCCAGCCGACACCGGGACGGGGCCTCCCAACTGGATGAGCACACCGTGTCGGACGAGGCAGGCCGCTTCCTGTTGGACACCGAGCAGGAAGGCCCGGGCCGGCTCTTCGCCAGGGCCACGGACTTCATCTCGACGGAGCTCGACGTGAAGGTGCCCTCAACGGAAGTCCGCGTGGTGCTTCAGCAAGGAGCCTCCGTGTCCGGCACCGTCGTGGATGCGAAGGGGCAACCCATGACGGACGTGACCCTCAAGCTCTGGGACACCACGCCGGCCAGCGGGGACGCACGCACCAGCACCGTGGACGGGCAGGGCGGCTTCTCGCTGCGAGGCCTGAAGGCCGGGCACCATGTGCTCGAGGCCTGGCGCAGGACTCCTGGCATGGCGCGGTCCACGTCGCGGCCCATCGAGCTGGAGGAGCACACCCAGGCCGTGGTGACGCTGCGCTTCGAGGAAGGTCGCACGCTCGAAGGAATGACGGTGGACACCTTCGGGCAACCGGTCCCGGGCGTCCTGGTCCGGGCCTGCCTGCCTTTGGACGACATTCCCCCGTGGCAGCTCGCCGTTGAAACGTGCGACCCGCGGAGCGGGGGCGGGGTGCGCTCCGGCCCGGACGGCCGCTTCGTCCTCAAGCACCTGGTGGCTCCGACATACCAGCTCGTCGCCTGGAAGGAGGACCAGGCCTTCGCCCCCGCGCGTTCACGGGGTGGAACGGCCGACGCGTCCTCGCTGCACGTGGTTCCAGGCGGGGCAGAGGTCCGGCTCGTTCTGGAGCGACGTTCGCGTCTCAAGGCACGCGTCGTGAGCGCCGACGGCAGGCCCCTGCCGTCTTCCATCTGGGTGCACCTCGACGGGCGCGAGAACGCCTCCGACGGCGTCTTCGACTTCGCGTTGCGGGACGCCACCACGTCTGTCGTGGTGAGCGCGGAGGGCTTCTTCGACCTTGAGAGGGACGTGGCGGTGAAGCCGGGTGAAGACGTGGACCTGGGCACCCTGGTGATGACCCGGAGCCGCAAGGCGCGCTTCATCGTTCGCGACGAAGCGAACCCGGGTTCCCTCGCGGGAGCCCCTGTCTCCGTGAGCCTGAGCTACGACGGCAACCCCCAACCCTTCAACAGCCCCGTTCCGCGCCCCTTCTTCGGCAGCCTCGACGCGGAGGGCGCGGTCGACCTGGACGGTCTGCCCTTCACGCCCATCGTCCTCACCGTCCAATTGCAACGGGACCAGCGCAGTCAGGACGTGGCCCTGGATGCCTCCCAGGAGGTCGTCACGGTGACGCTGCCCGCCCGTCCGCGTTGAGCACGCGCTTCGCGTTCACGGCTATCCTGGCCGCCGCATGCGCCAGGGGAATCGCCGGTGGGCACTCATCATCGCGGGCATCGTCGGACTGTTGCTCGTGACGTACGTCCTGCGCGGACACGGAGCCGCCTCGAACCGGGAGGCCCGTAGCGCCACCGCCGGGGCGTCTTCGGGCGGCTTCATCACCGGGCCGCGCGTCACACCCGTGCCCGGTGCGAGCCTGCGCATCATGGGGCTCGTGCGCGATGCCCGGGGCCCGGTCGCGGGGGTGAGCGTGTCCGCGTCGCGCGTGGAGCCGGAGGAGACGCTGTCGGAGCGCTCCTGTCCTCCGACCTACGAGTCCCCAAAGGCCCGGGCCCGACTGACGGATTGCTGGACCGACGCCCACGAGGAGCTGCTGGATCAGGTGAGCGCCCGGGAGGGAGAGGCGCGCATCCTCGCGGCGGCCACCACGGAGGAGGACGGTCGCTTCGTGCTCGACGGACTGCCGGAGGGCACCGTCACCCTCTGGGCCCTGGGACCCGAGGGCGCGGCGAAGCTCCCCGACGTGGCGGCGGGAAGGCAGGACGTGGTGCTGGCCCTGGAGGACGGGCGCGTCTTCGAGGGCATCGTCGTGCAGGACGTGCGCAGCCGGGAGCCCCTCGCGGGAGCCCGGGTGACCGTCTTCTCCCACGAGCACACGCGCTTCTTCCATGCGACCAGCGACGCCCGGGGCCGCTTCCACATCGGGCCGCTTCCGTCGGCCCGCTACGCGCTCCTCGCCACGGCCGACGGCAGGGGCCCGCGCATGTTCCAGGAAGCCAACCCGCTCGAATCCCAGGTGCTCCTCCTGCAGCGCCCTTCGCGCTACGCGGGCCAGGTGGTGTCCGCGCAGGGCACCCCCGCGCCCGGGATCCACGTCCGGTTGCTGTCGCCCTGGAACGACCTGGCCACCTACCGCACCACCACGGACGCGCAGGGGCGCTTCGACTTCAGGGTAGCGGGGAGCCACGAGAGCAAGCTCTTCGCGCAGACGGCGGCGCAGGACGCCTTCGCCATCGTCGACACCCGCCCCCGGGAGGACCTGGTGCTGACGCTCGAACCCGGGGTGCTCCTCCAGGGCACCGTGCGCGACGACGCGGGGAGGCCCATCGAGGGAGCGCGGCTCAGCGCGACCCGCATGATGGATGAAGAAGGCCTCTCCGAAACCACGCAGACCGTCACCGACGCAAGCGGGCACTACCAGTTGGGCCCCCTGCTCGCCGTGCGAACCCACGTGATGGCCCGGGCCGACCGACATCTCAAGGAGTCGACCACCCTCGACGTGGTCAGCGGGGACACGGAGCCGCTCGACTTCACACTCCCCCGCGCGGTCTCCGTGGAAGGCCTCCTCGTCGATGAAGAAGGCCAGCCGCTCGCCCACAAGGAGATCCGGCTTTGCCAGGGTCCGATGACGGACCCTCAAGCGGGGACCGTGCTGGCCGTGGCCCGCACGGACGAGGGCGGACGCTTCACCCTGGATGCGGAGACGGGAGGGCCCGGATGGCTCGACGTCTACGACTCGGACTTCCTGCCCGAGCGGCTCGCGGTCACCATCCCCTCCCAGGAGGTGCGGATGGTGATGCGCCGGGGCGCCAGCGTGTCCGTCACCGTGAGCAACGCCGCGGGAGCCCCGCTGGAAAGCCTGGAGGTGACGCTGTGGAAGCGCGACGCGCGCAATCGGAGCGCACGCACGGGAAGGACGGATGAGCAGGGTCGGGCCACGCTCCGGGGCCTGAAGCCCGGCCCCTATGTGGTGGAGGCCGTGAACCCGACGCGCGACGTGGATCAGCGCGCCTCGCGGCCGTTGGACATCGAGGAGGGAGTGAACCTGGAGGTGGCGCTGCGGATGGAGGAAGGGCGCACACTGCGGGGCACCGTCGTGGACACCCGGGGCCAGCCGCTCGCCAGAGCGGCCGTCCGCGCCCGTGTCCCGGATGGGGACACGCCCCACTACCGCGCCCATACCGACGACGACTACGACGTGGATGGCTTGGGGACGAATGAGGCCAAGGGCGTCCTCACCGACGATGAAGGCCGCTTCACGCTGCGGCACCTGAGCGGGCCCCGCCATGAGCTGTGGGTGGACCTGGAGGACCACCGCGTCGAACCCTCGCGCTGCCAGGGCGTCACCTCGCCCCGGAAGGACACGCTCCGGGTGGGGAGCGACGTGGACGAGGTCCGGCTGGTGCTGCGCCGCACGCCGCGCGTCCGGGGCCGCGTGGTCGCGGAGGGCGACGTGGCGCTCCCCACCTTCGCGGTGAATGGCGTGCACTCCCGGCTGCCCGACGGAAGGTTCGAGCTGGCGGTCAAGGAGCCGGGGGCCTGGAGGCTGCGGGTGGAGGCCCAGGACTTCGCGCCGCTGGAGCGCACCCTCCACCTGGACGACACCGACGTGGACCTGGGCCTCCTCACGTTGACGCGGGGCAGGACGGTGCGCGTGCTGCTGCGCGACGCGGAGACGGGCGCGCCGTTCAACGGGCGCGTGCGCGGCGACTCGGGGGCGCAGTTCACCTTGCCCGTCACGTACCGGGTCCGCGTGGAAGGCGCGCTCGAAGGCCCACCCTACCCGGGCAAGCGCAGGGTCGGGCCGGAGCAGGACGGAACCCTGGTGCTGAAGCACCTGCCCGCCACGGCGTTCACGGTCGAGCTGGACGTGCCCACGTTCCTGCCCCTGCGCGGGTCCGTGGGCGCGCAGGAGGAGACCTTCACGGCCTCGCTGAGCCGGGGCGCGCGGGTGTCGGGCCACGTCCGCGACGCGCAGGGCCGCCCCGCCCACGCGATGATCGTCTTCACGCGCCCCGATGGGACCCGGGACGAGCGCCATCCCCCTCCGGGTGACTTCAGCTTCGACTCCGTGGCCCCAGGCCTCTACACGGCGAGCGCCTATCCCGTCGAAGACTCCGACCCGACCTTCTTCCCCAACCAGACCGTGAACATTCCACCGGCCGGAGAGGTCACCCTCATGTTCGACGCGGCGGGAGCCAGCGTCACGCTCGCGCTGCGGACGGCGGGGGACATCGACACCGTCCTCCTGCTTCCAGGTCGGGTCCCCCTGCCCACCAGCGCGAAGGCCGCCGAGCGCCTGGAGATCCTCCAACATCCCTTCAAGCAATGGGAGGGGCTGTCGGTGCTCTACCGCCGCGTCCCCGCGGGCCACTACACGCTCCTCGGCCTGAACCGAGCGAAGGACCGGATCCACCGCGAGGAGCTGGACGTACCCGCCGAAGGCGCGCCGTCCCATGACGTGCGCCCGGTGTGGAGACCTCTGGCCCCCTGAGCGCCGCGGGCGTCCTGCCCGAAGCGACTGACGGCGTGACAGGGCGGCGGCTATCCTGTCGCGCATGGGGAAGCGCACCGCGGGGCTCTGGGCGTCAACAGGTGTGCTGGCCGTCGTCGTGCTCCTCGCCGTCCTCTTCTGGGGCAGCGGGGCCTCCCATTCCGAGCCTGCGCCGCCTTCGTCCGCGGTGTCCTCCGCATCCCGGATGCCGGCGCCGCACAGGCCGGTCATCACCACCGCGCCCCAGCCCGCCGGAAGCTCGCGCATCACCGGCCGCGTGCGCGATGCCCGGGGCCAGGTCGCGGGCGCGCGCGTCTCCGCGTCACAGCCGGAGCCCTGGCGGACCCTGTCGGAGCTGCCCTGCCCCGTCACCGTGGAGGGCCAGGAGGAGCTTCCCGTGGGGCTGCGCGACTGCGGCCTCGAATACCGGCGCATGCTGCTGGAGCTGGTAGGGGCGCGGCTGGGCGAAGCCCCCGTGTTCGCGGAGGTGACGACGGACGCGGAGGGCCGCTTCGTGCTGGAGGGCCTGCCCGAGGGCAGCGTCACGCTCTGGGCCCTGGCGGAGACAGGCGCGGGGGTGCTGCCCCACGTTCCCGTTGGCCGGGACGACGTGGTGATGGAGCTGGAGGAGGGGCGCTTCGTGAAAGGCAACGTCACGGCCCGCGACGGGACGACGCCCATTGCCGACGCCCGGGTGACGGTCATCGACCGCGAGCACACGCGCTTCTTCGACACCGTCGCGGATGCCCGGGGCACCTTCCATTTGGGCCCCCTGCCCCTGGGCCGCTACTCGGTCTTCATCTCCGCGGAGGGCTGGGCTCCGCGCTTCATCCAGGACCTGGACCAGGAGGGCCCGCTCGAACCCGTGACGCTCGCCCGCGCGTCCCGGCTCGCGGGCCGCGTGGTGGCCGTGGATGGAAGTCCCGCGGCGGGGCTCCGGGTCCTGCTCGATGGCGACAGCGAGCTGGCGACGGAGCAGCTCACCACGACCGACGGGGCCGGCCGGTTCTCCTTCGACGACGTGCCGGAGCTGCCGCATCAGCTCAACGTCGGCACGGTCCAACTGGGTGCGTACGCCACGCTCACCGTGTCACCGCCCGCGCAGGACGTGATGCTCCAGCTCCAGTCCGGCGTGTACGTCGACGGGACCGTGAGCGACGACACCGGCCGCCCCATCGCGGGGGCCAAGGTGAGCACCTTCCGGGAGGACGGAGGTCCGGCGTCCGCGGAGGCCACCACCGTGACGAGCGCATCGGGGCGCTACCGGCTGGGGCCCGTGCGCGCCGGGCCGCATGCGTTCAAGATCGAGGTGGCCCACCACCTGGACCTGGAGGTCGCGAACCAGTCCCTGGGCTGGGGACCGGGGCCGCTGGACTTCACGCTGTTTCGCGCGGCCTCCGCCGAGGGCACCGTCGTCGATGCGGAGGGCCAACCGATCGCGGGCATCTCCGTGGAGCTCCACTCCTGCGGCGACAGGGGCCGGGGCTGCTCGCCCGAGGACGTCACGCGGACGGACGCGGACGGACACTTCATCCTGGACGCACCGAAAGCAGGCTCCGGACGGATCATCGCCGAGGGCGACCCCTTCATCGCCAGTGCGCTCGAGGTCCAGGTTCCTGCCACGTCGCTGAGACTGGTGATGAACCGGGGTGCTTCGGTGTCGGGGCACGTCACGGATGCGCAGGGGCTGCCGGTGCGTCAGGCCTCCGTCCGACTGGTGCGGGAAGAAGAAGGCGACGACGCGGAGGGTGCGGAGACACGCCATGGCGTGACGGACGGCTCGGGCACCTTCCTCCTGCAGGGCCTCCTGCCCGGGCGCTACGTGCTGGAGGCGACCGTCTCCCGGGAGTGGATGAACGAGCGGGTCTCCCAGCGCATCGAACTCCAGGAGCGCGAGCGGTTGGACGTGACCCTTCGCCTGGAAGAGGGCCGCACCCTCTCCGGGGTGGCGGTGGATGGCTCGGGCCAGCCGCTCGCGAACGTCTTTATCTCCGCGACGGCGCCCGAGGACGACGACGCCTGGAACCAGTTCGACGAGGGTATCGGGAGCGTCCCGGGGCTCGCCGGCATCCGCTCGGGGCCGGACGGCCGCTTCACCCTGCGCCACCTGACGGCCCCTCGTTACGCGCTGGACGCGAGCCTGCCGGACCACGCCTTTCGCGCGGATCGCTCCCAGGGAGGCACCTTCGATAAGGAGGAGCAGCGATTCTGGGCGGAGGCCCAATCACAGCAGGTGCGGCTGGTGCTGGCGCGCCACGGCCACCTGAGGGGCAGGCTCGTGGATCCGGACGGCAAGGCCGTCACCGCCTTCAGGGTGATAGGGGACTTGAACTTCCGGGCCATGGAGCCGGAGACCCACGACGATGGCACCTTCGCCATCCCCGTCACCGGCTCTGGCACCCATGCCCTCACGCTGAACGCGCCCGGCTTCCCCCCCCTGCATCAGACCGCGACCTGGGAGGAAGGCCGGGACGTGGACCTGGGCACGCTGACCCTCCCCCGACCCTGGGCGTTGAGGCTCCACCTGCGGGACGAGGAGACCGGAGCCCCCGTCACCCAGACGAAGGGCCTCTACGCGCTGATCCGGGAGCCCGTCACGGGCGGAACCACCCGGCCCATGCGCATGCCCGCGCAGTCCGTCCTCTGCGAAGGGGTCCATGAGCTGCCCACCCTGCCGCCGCCGCCGTTCACCCTGGACCTGTCCATCGAAGGCTTCCTGCCCGTCAGCATCGAGGTGCGCTCCCAGGAGCCGCGCACGGTGTCCCTGGATCCCGCGGCGAGGGTGCGGCTGTGGGCACGGGACGCGAGCGGACAGCCCGTGCCCGCGCACTTCTTCCTGGCGCCCCAGGACCGGCGCCACCGGTCCTACGAAGCCACGTCGCCCTCGGGGAACGCCGTCCTGCGGGGGGTGGAGGCGGGAGACTACCTGCTGAAGACGCGCAAGACCGGCGGACGCGGCGGGAGCACCTTCCCAGTCCGGTCGGTGCGGATCCCCGAACGGGGAGAGGTGGACCTCACCGCCGAGGCCAGCGTGGCGCAGCCCTAACGGAAACACTGCGTCCGGTCCCGTTGAGACAGCGTCTGCCGCTCGCGGGTATCCTCGGGATGGGACAGCACAACGGGAGGGCGTTGATGCGCGAGGCGAACCACAGGTGGTGGCTGCCTGGCATCGGGGGCGTCATCGGGGTGCTGCTGCTGCTCGCGCTGCTGTACGGCTCGCGCGAGTCCGCGAACCCGGCCTCCCCCGCGTCCCCCTCCGCCGGGAAGTCGTCCGCCGGGCCCCGCGCCACGAAGCAGGCGGTGCGCGTGCTCGCCGAAGTCCGCGCATCACCGGCACCGTGACGAACGAACACGGTCCCGCGGCCGGCGTGCGCGTGTCCGCGTCGCGCACCGAGCCGGGAGAGACGCTGTCGGAGCTGCCCTGCCCCGCCGAGGCCACGGAGTCCTCCGGTCCCCGCGAGCGGTCCGGTGGCGGTCACGCTCGAGGCCTTGAAGGAAGGCAGCACCCTCCACCTGGGCATGGCGGGCGACATCGACTTCGCCCTGCTGATTCCAGGCCCGGTGCCCTTCCCGGAGTCCCTCCAGGCCGCGGCCTGGCTGCACCCGAAATCCCATCCCATGCAGTGGAGGGACGGCCCGCCCAGGGTCGCGACGTTCGAGCACCTCCCAGGGGGCCGCTACACCCTCTTCGCCGTGGACAGGGAAGGCAACCAACTCCACCGCGAGGAGCTGGAGGCCCCCACCGCGGGTGAGCACTCCCGGGACGTGCGCGTGGTGTGGCGTCCCCTCGGGCCCTGAGGCAAGCGGCCCGACGGGCGCCCTGGCTCAGGGGAAGAACGCGCTCCGGTCACACGTCAGGCTGCCGCCCGCGCGGTAGAGCAGGTCCTGGTAGACGATGGTGTTGCTGATGGGGGACGCGCTCGTCACCGTGGCCACGGTGACGCCGCCGCGCACGGCCCGGAAGCGCGGCGTGCCCTCCCGCAGCGGGATGCGGAAGGACTGGATGCCCGCGCCCACGTCCTTGCGCTGCACCGTGCCCGCCACCTCGATTTCGAGCGTCGCGGGCGCGGTGAGGAACGCCAGCAACTCAATCTCGTTCGCGGGCGTGGCCCCGTTGCGCACCTGGTAGACGGCGCGCTGCTTCGTCAGGTCCGGAGACGCGGTGGTCGCCTGGTTCCGGTGGAAGTAATACACCGCGTCCCGGGCGATGGCCGGCTGCACGCCCGTCTTGAACCACGCCGTGTAGTAGGCCGTCAGGTCGAACGGCGCCCACTGCGTGCCGTTGGACGGTGAGAACTCCGTGGCCTCCGAGTAGTCATTCCAGGTGATGAGCTGCACCCAGTCCGCGCCGCCCTGGATGGCCGCGTCCCACAGCGCCAGCAGCGCCTGGGAGTTGTTCGCCTCCGTGTAGACGAGGTCCTTGGGCCGCGAGTCCTGCACCGCCAGGGGCGCCATCCACTTCAAGCCCATGCCGTGCGCGGTGCCCGGGTTCGTCTTCTGCCCCGCCGCCCCCGACAGCGTGCGCGAGCCCCAGGTGGACGTGCCGTACAGGGGCACCTGCGCCTTCAGGCTCGTCGTCGCCGCCGCCCACGGCGACACGTACACCGGCCACAGCGCGGAAGGGATGCCGCGCGCGGCCAGGGCCTGGAGCGCGGAGGCCCACCACTGCGGCGTGCGCCGGTCCGCGGCGAACGGCGACAGCAGGAGCCGCCCGTCGTCCAGGTGGTACGTCGCCGGGTGCGCCGCCACCGACGCGATGGAGTTCACGAAGGCCGCCTGGGCCTCCGCGTCCGTGCCCTGGTACGTGGCCGTCATGTCCGGCATCAGCACGATGCGGAAGCCCGGGTCCACGGCGCTCGCGGCATCCAGCAGCTTGAGCAGCCGCGTCCAGTGCGTGCCCTGGTGGTTGAGGATGTCGTAGGTGAAGCCATCCAGGCCCAGCGCCGATGCGCGCCGCACCTCCACCTCGAAGTTCGCGCGCTCGTAATCCACGCCCGCCCCGCGGGGAGGCTGCGGCAGCGGACGCTGCTTGAGCAGCCCCCCGCAGTAGGCGAACTTGGAGTTCTCCCCCGTGGGCTGCAGGTAGTTGCGCGCGTAGTAGTCGACCGCCGGGTCCTTGTTGTCGAGCGACAGCGGATAGGGCGAGAAGTAGTGCGCGAAGACCTTCTTCGGTGACGCGCGCAGCGACGCCAGCGAAGGCATGTCCAGCGCGAAGCACGGCGTGGGCAGGGACGCCACGGTCGCCTTCAGCTCCAGGTCGAAGCCCAGGTCGGACGAGTTGAGCGTGGACTGGTGCACCTCCACCGCCAGCACGTTGGTGCCCGACACGAGCGAGCCCAGTGCAATGGAGGCGGTCAACCACGCCGTCTCATCCACCCCCGCGATGGTCAGGGGCGCCAGCGTCGTGGGCGTCACCGTGCCCGAGGGCAGGTTGGTGCGGAAGACCTCCGTGCCGTTCAGGTACACGATGGCGCCGTCGTCCCGCAGCAGCCGCAGCACGCCCGCGCTCACCCGCGACGCATCCGCCACGGTGAACGTCTTGCGGAACCACGTCGTCACGTGGCGGGCGGAGGCATTGGGGCCGTAGGACACCACGGTCGCCTCGTCCCCGTCGCCGTAGCCCAGCTGCGCGGCTCCCTGCGCCCACGCCGCGTCGGCGTACGCCACCGTCTTCCACTGCGCGCCCGGATCCACGCCGGTGTCCCGGTACTTCCACACGCTGCCCGCGGCCACCAGCGTGGTGGAGGTCCCCACCGCGGCCTGCGACGCCTCGGACACCCGTGCCTCTGACGGGACGGGCTCGGAAGGCTCAGCCGGACCGCAGCCTCCGACCAGGGCAACCCACAGCGATAGACATCCCACGCGAACGGAGGGTGACGACAGCAACGAAGACATGGAGCCTCGGGGGGAGGGGCGAAAAAGACAGACGGGGACCGCCTGCCCTTTATCTTCCCGAGGCATCAGGATGTTTCGGCCAAGCCCTGAATCACTGCTCTTTCCAGCCTTGACAGTGTTTTACATCCGATGCGACACGGGCCGCCCTTCCCAGGGGAAGGACGGCCCGGGACGGCTCAAGCGTCAGCCCCTGCTACGGGACGAGCTCCCACGCATCCGCCCAGGCGATGCCCGTGCCCGGCGCGTAGTAGGACGCCACGCCCTTGCACCAGCCGGAGTACGGGAAGGGCTTGCAGCGGTAGAGGCGGGAGTCCGTGCCCTCCACCAGCGTGCCGGCCGTGTAGCTGGAGAGGCCGGCCGGGTACTTGTACTGGGCCGTCTGCCCGGTGCCGCCGTCGGTGCCGCCGCCCGTGGAGGGCTTCTCGATGTCCACCTGGAACGTGTAGCCCGTCTCCTTCGCATACACGCGGTTGGCGAGCGCATCCTGGGCGGGGTTGATGCTGCCCGTCGTCTGGAGCACGCCCACCTGCACGCGGCTGGAGCCGGCGTTCACCTGCTGCGCCAGCCGGTAGACCCAGGTGGCAGCGGGGGTGGCCGCATCCAGCAGCAGCGGCCAGGACTCCGCGTCGCGGCCCGCGCCGTCGAAGAGGCGGAGCGTCACCTTGCTGCCCTTGGCCAGGTCCTCACGGGCCTGCACCTGGCCCAGCTCCTTCCAGGACACCGGCGGGGGCGGCGTGTCGCTGAACTTCACGTCGGTGCAGGCGTAGAAGGCCTCCGGGCTGTCCGCGCGCTGCCAGATGGCGAAGATGACGTGGGAGCCGGACCTGCCGGACGGGAAGGGGCAGTTGAGCCGGTAGCGGTTGTTCGTCGCGGAGACGTTCGTGACGTTGCAGAAGGGCGTGGCGTCCAGGTCCGACCACTTCAGGGGCAGCGCCGGGTTGTAGCCGGCCTTCGTCGCGAAGAGCTGGAAGTAGCCCGTGGCGTGCACCGCGGTGGCGTGGAAGACGAACTCGAACTTCCCGTTGGCGTCCGGGGTGATGAGCGTGGACGGCCAGTCCGTGCGCGCCAGGTCCAACCCCTTGTGACTCTCATTGGCGGCGCTGCACAGCTTGCCGTCGGGGAGGATTTCGCGGTGCCGGCCGTTGGCGGCGCCCTGCCGGACGCCGTTCCAGTCATACAGCGCCTGCGTACCTCCGGCCTGGACCGCGGCCTTGCAGGCCGCCGACCTGGGACTCTCCGGCCCTTCCTTGAAACAGCCGTACACGCGGCTGATGGGCACTTCCATGGAGCCGTGCGCCGCCGCCAGACTGGCGGACAGCAGGGAGACGGCGGCGAGCGACGCTGCGAGGGCCTTCTGGATTCCTGGGAACATCCCGACCTCCTTCTGTTCAATCCAGAGGGAGGCGGGGTGGAATCATTTCGGGTCAAACCCGGGCGCGGAAAAGACCAGGACGTCTCCTCCGCGCCCGCCTGCCGTCAGGCCAGCAGCTCCGTCAGCAGGCCCTTGGGCATCGTCGGGTCGCCGAAGTCATCCAGCGGGCCACCCGCCGCGTTGCGCAGGCCCACCGCGCTGCCAATGGTGTTGAGCAGCTTGTTGAGGTTGGGGTTGCCGCCGCCGGAGGCCGTCACCGCCACGCCCTGCTTGAGGTAGCCATTGCAGCTGCCCGCCAGGATGAAGGGGACGTTGCGCGCCGAGTGCGCGGGCCCGTTGCCCAGGTCGTTGAACCAGACGGACACGCCCTGGTCGACCAGCTTCTTCCCATCCGGCAGGGCATAGGCCGCCAGCCGGTCCAGCAGGTAGTTGAACGTCTGCGCGAACTGCGCATCCACCCGCGAGTGCAGCACGTCCGAGCCGGCGATGATGCCGCCCGACGCGTCGTGCGACGTCCGGCGGTGGGAGATGTAGTGGAAGTTCTCCATCAACTGCCCCGTCGCGGGGTCCCGGTAGCGCGTGGCGCTGTCGTTGCCGTTGCCCACCTGGATGGCCACCGAGCGCGTGGTGCCGCACGCCACCGCGAGCACCGCGATGTCCATGTGCAGGCGCACCGTGGCCAGCACCTCGCTGCCGTCCGTGCTGTTGTAGCCGGGCGCCTGCTGCTGGAGCCGCAGCTCCTCGTCCGCGCGGGCGCGGCAGGTCAACGCCACCTCCAGGTCGCGCACGTTGGACAGGTGCAGGTCCAGGCGCTCGTGGTCCGTGCGGCTCAGCTCCGGCCGCGACTGGAGCGCCTTGAGCTGGCCGGACACCAGGTCGTTGATGCTCTTCTGGCGCACGAGCAGCGCCTCGCGCGCCTCCGGCGTGAGGCCCCCGGGGCCGCCCACCATCGTCTGGTAGGCCACCCACGGGTCGTGCAGCGCGGCCCGGCGCGACGCGCTGCCTCGGTGGGAGATGCACGGGCCGCCCAGCCAGCCGCCGGACTGCCCCGCGTAGAGGTAGAGCGAGTCGCGCTTCTGCGGGTTCAGCTCCCGGCCGATGCGGTGGTCCAGCGACTCGCCGGACGCCTCGGAGTCGCCGCCCACGCCCTCCACGGCGGGGCCGCGCGCGGTGAGGGCCTGGAACGCGCCGCGCGCGTGGCCATCCCCGTAGTTGTAGTCCTTCATGTTGACGTTGCGCACCACCAGCAGGCGGGCGCGGTGGTCGGCCAGCTCCACCAGCGACTTGCCCGCGAGCGTCGCCGTGGTGAGGTTGCCCAGCGGCTCCGGCCAGAAGCGCTCCGGCTCGCTGCCCAGCTCCGACGTGCTCTGCGCGGCGGCCACGCCATCCGCCTGGCGCAGGAAGATGGCGAAGGGCAGCGCCCCGGGCTCCGCGGCCTGCGCCCTGCGGGGCAACAGCCCCTCCAGCACCGGCAGCCCCAACATGGCCCCACCCAGGCCCTGCAACATGCGTCGACGGCTCAGTTTCACGGCAGCTCCTCCGGGTGGCGGTTCACGAAGCCCACGCCCGTGACGACTTCGACGACCAGGTCCACGACGGACAGCTGGCCCGCCTGCGACAGCTTCCCCAGCCGCGACACCAGCGCCGAGTCCTCGTCGGCCGCCGGGCGTCCGCTCAGGAACTCCACCCAGTGGCGCGCGTAGCACTCGTGCACCGCCTGCGAGCTGGCGAGCACGTCCGACAGCTGCACGGCGTCGCGCACCGCGACCTTCTCCCCGCCGATGAACGGCGATGACGTGGCGTCCACCGGGTGCCCGTTGTCCGTCGTGCGGAAGCCGCCCACGGCGTCGAAGTTCTCGAAGGGGAAGCCCAGCGGGTTGATGAGGTTCGTGTGACAGGACGCGCACTGCGTGCCGGGCGCCTCCGTGTGGGAGGTGACGACCTCGCGGTTGGTGCGGCCATTGGGCGCGGGCAGCGCGGGGATGTTGGCCGGCGGCGCGCCAATCTTCTGGCACAGCAGGTGCTCCGACAGGTACACGCCCCGGTGGATGGGGTCCGGGTCCATGGACGTCGCGTGCGACGCGAGGAAGCCCACCTGCGTGAGCACTCCCCGGCGCTGCGTGGCGTCCAGCGTCGCCGGCACGAAGTCCGCGGTGAACGTCCCGGCGAGGCCGTAGACGCGCGCCAGCTCGTCGTTGACGAAGGTGTCGCGCGACGTGAGCAGGTCGCCGAAGCGGCCCTCCCGCTTGAAGACGACGTCCTCCACGAAGAGGGCGTTCTCCTTCGCGGCGGACTCGGCCAGCTTCGCGGTGACGTTGGGGAAGCGCGTGGTGTTGGGCCGGATGCTCGCGTAGCGGGGCACGTCGAAGACGACCTGGTGGTAGGCCCCCACCACGCCGCGCGCCCGCGCGTCCTTCATCATCCGCCGCGCCTGCTCCGCCACGCCCTCGCGCTTGCCCAGCGCGCCCTCGCGGGCGGCGGTGAACAGCGCCTCGTCCGGCATGGAGTCCCAGAGCGCGTAGCTCAGCCGCGACGCCACCTCATAGGCGTCCAGCGGCACCTTGCCGTCCGCGGCCTGGGTGCTCCGCTCCACGCGGTAGAGGAACAGGGGCGACTGGAGGAACCCCTCCAGCACCAGCCGCAGGCCCGCCTGGAACGGGGCCATGGTCGCGTAGGCCGTGGGGCCCTTGCGGTACAGGACCAGGTAGGACTCCACCTCGTCGGCCGTCAGCGGCCGGCGGTGCGCCCGCAGGCCGAAGGACTCCACGAACGCCTTGGCGCGCGCCTCGTCCGTGGTGGTGCCGGGGGGCAGGAGCTTGCCCAGCTTCGTCGCGTCCGTGGCCACCTGCCCGGCCAGGTCCGCCGCCGCGCGCTGGTACGCGCCCCACAGCGCCTCGTCCACCGACAGGGCGCGGGCGTCGTTGTCGAAGAGGAAGCCGCTCTGGGATGGATCCGCGCGGAAGCCCTGCGCCAGCGCCGTGGGCGCCGCGTCCAGCTTCAGCAGCTCCTTCACGCTGCTCAACCACTGCGGGTGCGTCAGCCGCGCGACGCGCACCGAGCGCGCCGGCTGCTCCACCCCCACGGGCGGATTGTTCGGGCCGCCGCCGCCCGGGCCCGGCTTCGCGCCCGGCTTCGCGGCATCCAATATCTGGCCTTCACAGGCCCCCAGCAGGCCCACGGAGACGGCGAGCAGCGCCGGGCTCCACCATCGTCGTCGTCGCGCCATCAAGCGTGCGCCTCCGTTCATTGGTGCTCATCCCAATGAGGAGACGTTGGAAAGTCAATCCGTACACCGGACAAACCGGACAGTCCCGTCACGCCGCCATTGAAAACAAATGTCGACACCGCATGCGGGGCGCCTATCCGGGGATGAGGAAGCGCGCGATGACGCGCTTGAGGCCCACGTCCCCGCCGAACTCCACCGTCACCTTGGCGTTGGGGCCGCTGCCATCCGTGGCGACGATGCGCCCGGAGCCGAACTGCTCATGGCGCACGCGCATGCCGCGCACGTCCCCGCTCACGGCCTCCATGTCGGAGGAGGCCTGTGAATAGCTGCGGTCGACGCGCGGGCCGGCTTCGTCCTCGTCCCAGGCGCGGCGGCGCGGGGCCATGGCGGCGGGGCGCGGGGGCGCGGGCAGGTCGTTCTCCTTGAAGCCGAAGAGCGCCTGCGGCACGTCCGCCAGGAAGCGGCTGGGCGGGTTGTACTTGAGCTCGCCGAAGAGGGAGCGGCACTGCGCCAGGCTCACGAAGAGCCGCTTGCGCGCGCGGGTGAAGCCCACGTAGCAGAGCCGGCGCTCCTCGGCCATCTCCTCGCCGCCGCCGGGCTCCTCGCTCTTGAGCGCGCGCGAGTGCGGGAAGACGCCGTCCTCCATGCCGGTGAGGAACACGGCGTCGAACTCCAGGCCCTTGGCCGCGTGCAGCGTCATCAGCGCCACGCGGCCATCCCCCACATCCGCGTCCGCTTCGCCCACCAGGCTGATCTGCTCCAGGAAGGCCTGCAGCGGAGGCACGTCGGCGGTGAGGGGCGCGGAGTCCACGCCCTCCGGGGCCTCCTCCTCGCGCGCCTCGGCGGCCATGGCGGAGGCCACCGCGTCGGACGCGCGCTTCAGGTCGAACTCCTGCGCGGCGCCCAGCAGTTCGCGGAGGTTCTCCGCCCGGGTGAGGGCCTCGTCGCTGCCGTCGGCGACGAGCGTCTCCACGAGCTTCGTCTCCTTGAGCATCTGATCCACCGCGCCCGCCGCGTCCTTCGCCGTCTGGGCGAAGGCGTTGAGCGACACGAGCAGCTGGTGGAAGCCGCCCAGCCGCTTCTGCGCCGTGGCGTTGAGGGAGGGGATGCGGTGGCGCTCGGCCAGGGCCTCGTAGAGGCTCAGGCCCTCCTGGTTCGCGAAGTCCGTCAGCCGCTCCTCGGTGGTGTCGCCAATGCCGCGCGCCGGCACGTTGAGCACGCGCACCAGGTCCGCATCCGAGCGCGGGTTCACCATCAGCCGCAGGTACGCGGAGGCGTCGCGCACCTCCGCCCGGTCATAGAAGCTGCGCCCGCTCACCAGCGTGTACGGCACGCGCCCCAGGCGCAGCGCCTCTTCCAGCACGCGGCTCTGCGCGTTGGTCCGGTAGAACACCGCCATGCTGGAGAACTTGATGAAGCCCTCGCGCTGGACGGCGAGGATGCGACGCGCGACCTCCTGCGCCTCCGCCCGCTCGTCGCGGTGGAGCATCAGCTCCAGGTTCTCCCCCTTGGGCCGCTCGCTCCAGAGCTTCTTCGCCATGCGGCGCGGGTTCTTGGAGATGACCTCGTGCGCCGCCGTGAGGATGTTCTGGTCGGAGCGGTAGTTCTGCTCCAGCCGCACCACCCTGGCGCCCGGGTACTGCTTCGGGAAGTTCAGGATGTTGTCCACGTCCGCGCCGCGCCAGCGGTAGATGGACTGGTCGTCGTCCCCCACCACCACCAGGTTCGCGGACGGGGGCGGGGCCAGCTGCCGCAGCAGCGCGTACTGCACGGGGTTGGTGTCCTGGAACTCGTCCACCAGGACGTGGGTGAAGCGCGTGCGGTAGCGCTCCAGCACCGCGGGCTGGTCGCTGAAGAGCTTCACGAGCAGCAGCAGCAGGTCCCCGAAGTCCACCGCGTTCGCCGCGCGCAAGAGCCGCTGGTAGGCCCGGTACACCTTCTGCACGATGTTGCCGCGCAGGTCGTCCTGCGCCACGCGCATGTCGTCCGGCAGGCGCGCGGCGTTCTTCTCCTGGTCGATGCGGTGCAAAATCTCCCGAGGCTGCATCACCGGATCCACGCCCGCGTCGCGCATGGCGCGCTTGACGACGTTCATCTGGTCGCCGTCGTCGTAGATGACGAACGAGCGCGTGAGGCCCACGTGCTCCGACTCGCGGCGGAGGATCATCGCCGCCGACGAGTGGAACGTGCTCACCACCAGGTCGTTCGCCTGGGCGCCCAGCAGCGCGAAGAGCCGCTCGCGCATCTCGCGCGCGGCCTTGTTGGTGAACGTCACGGCCAGGATGCGCCAGGGGAAGACGCGGCGCACCTTCACCAGGTGGGCGACCCGGCGGGTGATGACGCGCGTCTTGCCGCTGCCGGCGCCCGACAGCACGAGCAGCGGGCCGTCGCCATGGAGCACGGCTTCCGCCTGGGGCGGGTTGAGGTCTTCGAGGAGGGCGGATTCGTGGGGGTTCACGGGGCTTTCCACACAGGGAAGAACCCCGTCTTCTAACGCCTTTCGCCCGGCATTGTGGGGTCTTCCGCCGCGCCCCTCGCCCGCCGGGCCGTCCGCTCCCGGGACGGGCAGGGAGCGTGGGGTATAAAGCGGGCAGCCCCCATGTCCGACACCCCTGCGTCCCCCCCCTCCCAGGCCCAGCTCGACCGCTTCGCGGAAGGCTTCAACCAGAGTCTCACCCTGCGCCACTTCGGCGCCCGGATGTCCTTCCCGGAGGGCCTCAAGGTCGTGGTCACCCTCCCGGAGGTGAAGCCCGAACACCGGGGCGGCCTGGGCACCTCCGCCGTCAACGGCGGCATGCTCGCGGCCCTGTTCGACCTGGCCATCGGGTGCACCCCGGCGCTCCGGGACCCCACCCGCCGCTGCGCCACCATGCAACTGTCCATGAGCTTCGAGCGCCCCGCCACCGGGGACAGCCTCCACGTGGAGGCCGTCATCGACCACGGCGGGCCCACCACCGTCTTCGCGTCCGCCCGCCTCCTCGACAGCGAGGGCCGCGTGTGCGCCCGCTGCCAGGGCGTCGTGCGTGTCTCCTCCAAGCCCTGGGCCGCCGGCGACAGCCCCGCCACCAACTGACATTCCCCTACCCCGCGCCACCCTTGCCCCCTTCCGTCGATATGCCGGGCCAGGACGCACGTTTCCGGGAGGCACCGGGGCACACTGCGCCCCCGGCGGACCGACGTGCGCAACGGGAAGACGGCATGGATGCAGCCGTACAGGGTCTTGGGATGACGACGCTCCAGTCGCGTCAGGAGACAGACGAGGCCGTCAGGCCCGGGGCCGCTCCGGATGAGGAGAGCCTGTCTCGACGCGCGCTGGCCGGAGAGCGGGCCGCCTGGGACCTGCTCATCGCGCGCCACCAGCGCCGGGTGGTGGTGTCGCTGCTCGCCCGGGGCCTGCGGGTGGACCGGGCCCAGGAGCTGTCCCAGGAGACGTGGGCCCGCCTCATCCAGCAGCAGCAGCGGGGCCTGCTCACGGAGCTGCGCCTGCCCTACCTCGCGCTCGCCCAGGCGTCCTTCCTCGCCTCGGATGACGCGAGGCGCACGCGGCGTGAATCGGTGGACGGCACGGTGGAGGACCTGCCGGAGCGCCAGCAGCCGGTGGACCCCACGCAGTCCGCGGAGCGGCGCCTGCTCTCCGAGGAGCAGGTTGCCCGGGCCCGCGAAGCGCTCGCCCAGGTGTCGCCGGGCGCGCGCAATGTGTTCCTCCTGGCCTGTGACGGCCAGGGGCTCCCCCATTCCGAGGTCGCCACCCGCGTGGGATTGTCGGTCCAGCGCGTGCGACAGATTTTGTGCGAGGTCCGCAAGAAGCTGCGCACCGCGCTCGAAGAGGACACCCATGTCTAGGCCCACGCCCCACCTCACCCGCGACCGCACGGAGCAGTACCTGCTGGGCGCGTTGCCGCCGGAGGCCGCGGCGGAGCTGGAGGCCCACACCCTCACCTGCGACGCGTGCGCGCGCCTGCTCCAGGAAGAGGCCCTCCTGGACGAGCAGCTGTACGAGGTCGCCGCCGCCGCGTCGCGAGAGGCCGTCGTGCTACGCCCCGCGCGCTGGCACCGCCCCGTCGCCGCCGCGGCCGCCCTGATGGCGGTGGCCGCCTCCGTGTTCCTGATGCTGCGCCCCACCGAAGCCCCCCGGCCCGCCCCCGTCCTCCCCATCGCCGCGGTGCGCGAGGCCCCGCCGGAGGACGACGCGGAGCCCCGGGACATCGTGGTGGCGTGCCCGGACCTGGCCACGCAGGAGCACTGCCTGCGCTCCGCCAGCGCGCGCGGGCTGCTCGTCTACCACCCGGGTGGCCTGGGCGAGGTCCCCCGCTACGACGCCTCCACCCTGCGGCCCGAGGTCGCCCTGAGCTCGCGTCCGGCGGCCCTGTGAGGAGCTCCGCGATGAATCCGCGAACCCGCATCCTCGGCCTGCTCCTGTCGGGGTGGGCGTCACTCGCGAACGCCCAGTCGCCCACGGCCCCACCGGCCACGGCGGCGCCCGCGCCCGCCGCGACACCTCCACACGCCGCGACGACGACACCGCCCGCTGCGACGACGACACAGTCCGCCGCGACGACGACACCGTCCGCGACGCCTCCGGCCACCTCGCAGGGCCTGCCCTCCACCACACCCAGCGCCACGCAGGCGAAGCTGCCGCGGGGCTGGTACGTCACGGAGAGCGCGCCCCAGCACTACGAGGCCGGCGTGGACGCGAGCTCCCCGTGCGAGGGCAGTCGCAGCGCGTTCCTGCGCTCACGCACGCAGGCCACGGACAGCTTCGGCACCTTCATGCAGGCCTTCAGCGCGAAGGACTTCCAGGGCAAGCGCCTGCGCTTCACCGCCGCCGTGCGCCACCAGGACGTGAAGGGCTGGGCCGGGCTGTGGATGCGCGTGGAGGGACCCGACCCCAAGCAGCCGCTCGCCTTCGACAACATGCAGTCGCGCGCCCTGGTGGGCACCCACGGCTGCAAGCGCTACGACGTGGTGCTGGACGTGTCGAAGGAGGCCACCACCATCATGGCGGGCCTCATCATGAGCGGCACCGGCCAGGCGTGGTTGGACGGCGTGCGCTTCGAAGCGGTGGACGCGTCGGTGAAGACGACGGACCTGCTGAGCGCCCCGCAGGCGCTGCCCTCCGGACCGCAGGGCCTGGACGACGAGGGCCCGCCCATCTGGGGCCGCAAGAACATGCCCCTGGGCCGGGTGGGCCACTTCTGGTTCGACAGCGAGCGTGTGGAGACGAACACGCCGCTCGTGCGTGGCAAGGGCTCGACGTGGAAGGGCTCCTTCGGCGACGAGCTCTTCGAGCACGGCATCGAGGTGAACGGCACCTATGAGGTGCGCGAGCTGGAGGTGAAGGTGCGCGCCGGCGGCGCCGCGACCCTCATCGAGGGCTCCTGGGGGGGTTCGCCGGTCTACGTGCGGCTCAGCGCGGACGCGCTCGTCATGCGCTGGGGGCCCAGCCAGCGCACCCTGCGCCGTGATCCCGCCCTGTCCACGGAGAAGGGCTGCAACGCCTACGTCCAGGGCCACGGAGGGCGCGTGGAGGACCGGGTCGACGTGTGCGGCGTGGCGCTCGCCACCCGGCCACCCCTGACGCAGCTGGTGGCGGCCTTCCTGTCCGTCGGCTTCCGGGGGCGCTCGGATCAACCGCTCAACATCGACGTCAAGCCGCCGGTGCGCTCCCCGCAGGCCTATGACGACAGCAAGGGCTACATCCCGCCCTCCCGGCGCCAGTAGCAGGCCCGGGAACACGAAGGGCCGGTGGGAATCCTCCCCCGGCCCGTGCCTTCCGACGACGGCTAGAACGCGAAGTCGCGCTCCAGCGTCTCCTGTCCGGCCTGCACCGTGAGGTGCGCCGCGTGCGCGCCCGTGGCCAGCGCCGTGGACAGGTCGAAGGACAACCCCTCCGGCCCCTGCGTCGGCTTGAGCGACGGACGCCCCGGCGACAGGAAGACGGCGGCCGTCACGGCGCGCGTGCCCAGGGGCTGCACGAGCAGCCTCACCCGTTGACGCTCGCGCACCAGCACCACGCGGAAGTCGCGGCGCTCCTCCAGCACCTCGCGGTGTTCCGGCAGGCGGGCCGCCCCCGGGCGACGGGAAGCGTCCGCGCGGGAGTCGCGGGCCGCGCGCGGCACGGACAGCCCCTCCTCCTCCAGCTCCAGCGCCTCGTCGATGGCGGCGTCGCCCTCCTCCAGCGCCAGCACGGCCTGCGCGCACTCGCCGCACCACGCGGTGTGGGCCTCCACGCGCGCCTTCTCCTCGCGGCCCATCTGCCCCGCATCCAGGCGCCACAGCTCGTCCTCGGTGAGGTGCCGTCGGGGGGGCGTGTCCACCACCGCGGTCTCCGCCCGGTCCGCGCGGCAGCCGGCGCAGTCCTTCAGGTGCTCGGGGTCCTTCAGGGGCTTGCCCGTCCAGGACGCCAGCAGGTCGTCACAGCCCGCCCGCGCGGAGAACCACCAGGCGCCGGGGCGCTCCACCGGGTCCAGCAGGTCGCGCTCGGCGCGGCGCTCGGTGTTGAGGGGGATGAACCAGCGCGCCCGGGGGCGCAGCGCGGTGTCCAGGTGGCCCAGCGCCCCGAGGAAGCGCTCGCGGGCGGCGCCAGCGTCCCCTTCCAGCGGGCCCTTCAGCATCTCCCAGGTGGCCAGCGCGCGGGCGGCGGAGGCGGCCCGGTCGCGGGCGGCGAGTCCTTCCAGCGCGGAGGCGCGCCACACGTCGGCTTCGTCCCCCTCGTCGCCCAGCGCGGCCTCCATCGACTCCTCGGCGGCGCGCAGCAGGAGCGGCTGGAGCGCCTGCGGTTTCTGCGCGTGCACCCAGGCTTCCAGCTCCGCGCGGCCCAGGGCCTTCAGGGCCTCTTCCACCCCGTCGGTGCCAAGCCTGTCCGAGCGCCGTAGCACGTCCCCCACCGCCTCCAACAGCTCACCCACCGGAGCGGGACCCGCGACCAGGCGCGCGTGACGGGCCTGATAGCGGGACAGCGCGTCGCCCTTCATCGCGACATCCCGTGCGGGGCGGAGGACGGCATCCCTCCGGGGGCGTTCACGACGGCTCTTCCGGCTGACCGTCCCGCTGCAACTCCAGCAGGTACAGGCGCAGGTAGGCCTGGGCGCGGCTGACGCGCTTGTACGAATTCACCACGCTGATGTCCAAACGCCGTGCGCATTCCTCGTGATCCTCCACGTCCTCGTGGTGATACAGCTCCCATGCTGAAGCCTCCTTGGGGTGCTCCTGCTGGAGCCTGGCGTAGGCGGCCCAATACAGCTCCTGCGCCTCGGCGCGCTCCTCGCGACGCCGTGCGCCCTCCACCGCCCGGGCCACCTCGGACGGGGTCTCTTCCATGACGTCGTCGGGCGAGGCCGACGCGGGCGCCAGCTCCTCCCGGTGTCGCCGGTAGAAGTCGATGGCGACGTGCTTGACGATGCGCAGGAAGAACGTCTTGGGAGACGCGCTCCTGCCCGGCATCTGTTCGGACACGCCGCGGAACTGATCCAGGCCCCGGTCGAGGAACTTCCCCACCGCGTCCTGGAACAGCTCGTCGGCGTCCGCCGGCGAACCGCGCCCGTAGCTGCCTTGAATCCTGCTGATGACGTAGCGGGCCGGGCGCGCCCATCGCGCGCAGAGGGCCCCCAAGGGGTTGCCCACGGGCTCGCCCGTGGTGCGGCGGCGGGACACCTCCGCGAACAATTCCTCATCCGTGAGCTGCTCGTACACCGGAAGGCCCTGGAGGCTGCCCCGGGACAGGCGTCATCCCGGGAGGTTGGGTTACGGGGATGTGGCGCGGCAAGGTACCACGTTGGCATCCGCGGACAGCCTCCCATGAAGTCGTGGGCGCCCGCGGACCGGAACCACCGGACAGTCGGGAGCACCTGGAATGCCTCGACGCGGCCCCCCACGCGTTCCTGACGCCCCCTCCGCGAAAAAGTTCGGGGTGGCCGGCGCCCTACAAGGAGGCGCGAAAACCCACGGAAAGACCTGGGGAAATCCCCCGTCAGGAATCCGGCCGGGGAGGCGTCCAGGGGCGCATCGCTTTCGAGCGCCCGGCCGAAGAGGCCCTACAAGCCATGGTTCGACTCCATCTCCCCGCTCGAAAGGGCGGGGAGCCCGTCGGCGGTCCGACACTGAACCGTTAATTCAGCCTTCCGGCTTCCTCACTCGGGCGCTCACCCTTCCCTTCCACCCCTGGCTGCCCTTCCCGGGCATGCCTCCGTCCTTTGTCCCGACGTCCCGAAAGGGGACCGCCATGACGACGCGCACCCAGACGACCCTTCCGGAGACGCAGCGGGGACCGGCCGAGCGACTGCTCGACGTGGTGCTCGGTGGCTCCGCCCACCTGTGGCACCACCGCCCCGGCCTGAACGTGTCCGGCACCTGGGAGGCCGCGGCGCACGCGTCCGCCCAGGCCCGCGCGCGCTGGCCCAAGGTGGCGCCGGGCCTGTTCGTGCCCGCGGCGGTGAAGCTGTACGGCCAGTTGCTGGAGCTGTACCGCCTGAACCCCACCCTGATGGCGCACTTCGCGTCGTACGCGCTGACGCAGACGGACTGGCGCGACCTGAAGGTCGCCACCTGCGCGCTGATGCTGGTGCAGCAGCACGCGGGCCTGCCCGTGCGCGACGGCCAGGGCCAGGTGGCCTTCCACGACGACGACTACCGCGCCATTGGCGAGGCCATGGTGCTGCACTACGTGCGCCGCTCCACGCGCATGCTCACGCCCAAGGCGGTGCTGCGCGTGGCGGAGCTGCTGGAGGTGCCTGAGATCGCGCGCCTCAACCGCGAGGCGGGCTTCGGAGACCCCGCGTCGCACAAGCCGCCCCTGGGTCGCTGGAAGCGCGTGGCGCAGAAGTGGCTGGCCGCGCGCGAGGCGAACCTGCCCATGCTCCAGGGCCTGGTGAAGGCCGGCTACAAGGAGACGCTGAAGAAGCTGGCGCGCAAGGCCGGCTACAAGCCCATGTCGCAGGGCTTCTTCGAAGTGCTCGGCTGGAAGCAGAAGCAGGCGGACGCGGGGCACCGTGACGTGGGCCTCCAGGGGCTCACGCTGGTGAAGCGCGAGCGCTTCGACGGGCTCAGCGAAGCGGAGATCTGCGAGTGGATTGAACTGGAGCGCCTCTCCTACAAGGAGGTCGTGGGCCGCCTGCCGAAGGACGTGGGGCTCACGCCCGCCATCCTGGCGACGCTGCTGCCGTCGCTGTCGGACCGGGACCTGCGGCTGATGACGCCCACGCTGGAGGAGCTGGGCCTGCTGGAGGAGCCGAGCGTGAAGGCGCGCTGGGAGCGGGCGGTGTCGCGCGCCACGGATCAGCGGTCGCTGAACATCGCGAAGAACGTCCGGGGCGAGGACCTGCGCAAGAAGCTGGAGGAGGCGAGCGACAACGCCGCGCGACAGGCGGTGGCCCAGGCCACGGCGGAGCTGGACGTGCGGGTGATGTTCCTCATCGACAAGTCGGGGTCCATGGAGGGCGCCATCGAGCAGTCGAAGGAGGCGCTGTCGCGCATCCTCGCGGGCTTCCCGATGGACAAGCTCCACATCGCGGCGTTCGACACCATGGGCACGGTGCTCAAGCCCAAGGCGGCCAACCGCACGGCGGTGCAGCACATGCTGGCCGACCTGAAGGCTTCGGGCGGCACGACGCACGGGGCGGCGGTGCACGCGCTGCATCGCGCGGGCGTGCGCATCCCGGCGGAGGCGAAGCTGGTGGTGATGGTGGTGGGCGACGAGGCGGGCGAGGCGGGCGACCAGTTCGCCAAGGCCTTCCACGGGTGCGGCTACACCGTGGCGGCGATGGCGCTGCTGGTGAGCGTGGCGGGGGCGCGCGGCAACACCGTGCGCACGGGAGCGTCGCAGCTGGGCGTGCCCTTCAGCGAGGTGAGCGTGGGGCAGTTCGCGGACCCCTACCAGGTGCCGCGCGTGCTCCAGACGTTGATGGACGCGCCGCGCATGGCGGGAGCCCGCCAGTCCGGCTGGGTGGACCGGGTGATGAGCACGCCCCTCTTGAAGGTGGCGTGAAGGAGGCAGGGGCGTGGACTACCGGAAGCTGCTCGGGAAGGTGGAGTCGGCGGTGCTGCCGTATTTCGGCGGCGGGACCGTGGACGCGCCTTCACGCCGCCTGCACGTCACCACGCCCGTCGAACCGGGCTGGTGGCGCTTCGAGCTGAAGG
The DNA here is from genome assembly GCF_026626625.1 of Corallococcus sp. BB11-1. Classification (NCBI taxonomy): domain Bacteria; kingdom Pseudomonadati; phylum Myxococcota; class Myxococcia; order Myxococcales; family Myxococcaceae; genus Corallococcus; species Corallococcus sp. BB11-1. The sequence continues at coordinate 83,197 of NZ_JAPNJY010000004.1, forward strand.
GCCGTCAGGCCACCGCGCGCGAGCCGGCTTCCGCGGAGGGCCTGGAGGCCCGGCCGCGCGTGCGGGGCCACCTGTGGGGCACGCGGCTGGTGCGCGAGGGCGCGGTGGCGGAGCCCCTGGCGTTGATGCCGGAGGAGCAGCCGCCGCGCCTGTCCCCGGTGACGGCGCGCCGCTGGCATGACGGCACGCTCGTCTTCGAGGGCGTGGAGTTCGAGAGCGAGGCCGAGGAGCAGGCGCGGCGTGCGCTGGAGGAGGACCGTCCGTTGGGGGAGGCGCGCGGCGTGGGCGCCTCCCTGCGCGCGGCGTTCGGCTTCGCCCTGCTGGAGGTCGCTTCGCGCGGGACGGGCATCCCCTTCGCGCCAGCGGAGGCCCGCGCGCGCGTGCTTGAAGTCGCCCAGGGCGGGCGCGAGGGGGCGGAGGCGTGTCTGCGGCGGCTCGCGGACGCGCGCGCCCACTTCCTGCGTGCGCAGGCGCGGCAGCAGGCCCACCGGGACATGGAGGCCCTGTCGTTGGAGCGCGCATTGTCGGAGCGGGAGCGGACCCTCCAGGACCTCCGCTGGAACGCGGAGGCGCGTCGGTCGCACGAAACCTGGAGCGGGACGGCCCTCACGCCCGGCCAGCAGCGGCGCGCGGAGTCCGCATCCGGTGAGTGGGCGGAGCGCGCGTTGAACAAGGCCGGCGCGCGGATGCTCGACCACCGCCGGTTGGGTGGAGGCCTGATGGAGGTGGTCTACGGCTTCATGGGCGAGCGCTTCATCACGGTGGTGGAGATGGCGACGCTGCGGGTGCGCGACGCGGGCGTGTGCCTGGCGGGCGCGGACGCGCGGGTGACGCTGGAGAGCCTGCCGTCCGTGTTGAAGGAAGCCATCGACACGGGCTCGCTGGTCATCACCCGGCATGTCTGAGGACACACGGCCCCCGGGACGGGGAGGGATTCATGTCGACGCGTGAGGTGTGCCTGCTCATCGGGCCCGGGGACGCGGTGCTGTGGGGCGACTCGTTCGACGACCCCCTGGCGCTGCCGGACTCCCGGGCACGGTGGGAGGCCATCTGGAGCCTGCGGGATACGCTGGTGGAGGTGACCCACAGCCACCCCGAGGGGCCGCTCGGCTTCTCGTCGGAGGACGAGACGACGATGGCCGCGCTCCAGGCCGCGCTGGGCCGGCCGCTGCGCTTCTCGGTGGTGGCGCCCGACGGCATGGTGGCCCGGGTCCGTGGCGAGGACGTGCTCGTGCGGCAGGAGCCGCCGTGGGCCGCGCCGCTGCGGCTCGCGTCGGGGCTCCTCTACGGGCGGCCCCGGCGGCTCAGCCCGGAAGCAGGATGATGCGGGCAATCTCCGGCGGCGCGCCCACGCGCATGGGCGGGCCCACGAAGCCACAGCCCCGGCTGACGTAGAGCTGCGAGTCACCCAGCCGGCTCAGGCCCGCGTTCTGCTCGCCCCAGATGAGGTGCCCCAGCACGTTGCCGGGGAACATCTGGCCGCCATGCGTGTGTCCCGAGACCTGGAGGCCCACGCCTCGGCGGGCGACCTCCTCGAAGTTGGAGGGCTGGTGCGCCAGCAACACCGACGCGCGCTCCGGCCGCAGCCCGCGCATCGCCGCGTCCAGGTCATACCCGGGCTCGCCCAGCCTCCGGGCGCTCCAGTCGTCCACGCCCAGCAGGTCGAAGGAAGCGCCCGCGTCGCCAATGGACACGGAGCGGTTGCGCAGCACGTTGATGCCCAGGCCCTGCATGAACGCCACCCACGCATCCGCGCCCGAGTAGTAGTCGTGGTTGCCGGTGATGAAGTACGCGCCGTGCCGGGCCTTGAGCGCGCCAAAGCCTCCCACGTAGCGCCCCAGCTCCGTCACCGTGCCGTCCACCAGGTCCCCCGTCACCGCGATGAGGTCCGGCTTGAGCGCGTTGGTGCGCGCCACCAGCTCGTCCACGAAGCGGCGCTGCAACACCCCGCCGATGTGGATGTCCGTGAGCTGCACCAGCGTGAAGCCCTCCAGCGCCTTGGGGAGCCGGGGCAGCCGCACCGGGATGTCCCGCACGTCCGGAGGATGGAAGGCGCGCCAGGCGCCGTAGGTGCTCACCGTCGCGCCAGCCACCGCGGCGCCCGCCGCCACGCCCGTCGTGAGGAAGGCACGGCGCCGCGGTGACGCGGGCTCCGGCGCCTTGCGCACGCGGGCGAGGAGCCGGCCGCCCACGTCCAGCAGCAGCGTGAACATGAGCAGGTAGAGCACCAGCCCCATCCACAGCAGCAGCACGATGCCCACCGTCCGGGCCACCTCGGAGGAGAACATCGCGCCGAGCATGCGGGCCCCCACGGAGCCCACGAAGCCCCCGGCGAACAGCGCGATCCCGGCGCGGCGCAGTCCCCGGCGCGCGGTCACGTCCCGCACGAGGCGGCGGTACAGGTAGACGTGGGCCACCGCGAGCAGCGAGATGACCGGCACGAGGAACAACGCGAGGCTGAGCCAGCGGGGCATGGGGAGGAGCGACTAACCGCGCAGCAGCCGGTCCACCAGCGCCACGTACTGCTGCTTCGCGGCGTCCTTCGCCAGCCCCTTGCGCTTGTCCCAGGCGTCGTACTTCGCGCGGCCCTTGATATCGAGCATGCCGGGGCGCTTGCCCTGCACGTCCCCTTCGGTGCCCTGCTTGTAGAGCGAGTACAGCTCCAGCAACGTGTCGTTGGAGGGAGCCTTGGGCAGCGTCTTCACCCGGGTCTGGGCGGCGCTGAAGTCATCATCGAGGGCCATGGAATCTCCGGCGGGGTGCGCCGGAGACCTTAAGGCACCTGCTCCCCCCTGACACGCGCCACGTACCGCCCGCGTGCGAAAGGATGGAGCCCACCCGACACACCGTCGGGCAGGCCCCGCCTCACATCGTCGGCAGCCAGAGGTGGCGGATGTCCTGCGGCAGCTGCGCGCTCACGTCCTCCGCCTCGCCTTCGCTGATTTGATGGCGGACGGAGTCCATCACCGCGCGCACCACCGGCTCCACGGAGTCCGGGTGCAGGGCGAGGTCCTCCCCCACCTGCTTGAGCAGCTCATCGCGCCCGAACTTCTCCGGGCGGGATTCGGCGTCGTGGCGTTCGCACCGGTGCAGCAGCTCCGTCAGCTTGCGGGGGAGCTGGGCCTCCAGGTCGTGCGCCTCCTCCGCGTACAGCCGCTGCTCCAGTCCACAGAGGACGGAGACGGCCGCCTGTTGGGCGACGGCGGGCGACATGCCTCCCCGTTCGCACAGATGGTCGATGAAGCGGGCATAGGTCTGACTTGCTCGCATCGCACTGCGCCGCGCACGCCGCTCTTCGATGGACGGCTCGCGTTGCTCCTCCGCACGCTCCTCGCCCTGGGGTGCGCCCGAGCGGCGCTGCGGGTCACGGTCTTCAGCCATGGGGTCCTCCCTGTCGGTCCCGGTGGGAAACAGGGTGCCCATGCCCACCCCGGAGGGCACGCCATCGCGGCCTGCGGAACGGAGAGCCGTCTGCCCGGCTGCTAGGCAGCCACTCGCAGGCCGTAGGTCTCCCAGAGGGCGCCGAAGAAGAAGCTCCCGAAGCGGCCCAGCGCCTCCGCCCGCTGCATGCCGTCGTGGGCGTTGAGCACCCGCAGGGTGGTGAGCTGCCGGGTGAACTCCGCCGCCGACAGGCGCAGGAAGCCCCGGTGGATGCACGGCGCCGAGGGCCCGTCTCCCCGGTGCAGGGAGACGAGCAGCGTGGTGGTGTCCTTCCACAGGTCCGGGCCCGGATCGTCGTAGAGGTCCTTGTAGCCCTCCAGGTAGTACCGCTCGCCTGCCTCGCTGAGCAGGTTCATCAGGTACTCCATCCGCTGGCCGCCCGGCCGGGCGTGCTCGCGCGTCATCAGGCGCAGCTCTCCCTTCGTCACCACCAGCGGGCGCGGGGAGAGCACGGGCGCCGTCACCGTGCCCATCAGCTTCAGGGGGTGGTGCTCGTCGCGCAGCGTCGCCTCCAGGTCCTCCGCCGTCACGGTGAGGATGAAGCGCAGGGGCGTGGCGTCGTCGCGCTTCGGGTCCCCGGCCTCCAGGAACGGGGCCGCCACCGCGCCGGAGATGAAGCCGTGCATCGTCTCCGTGAAGCGCACGCCCACGGGCCCGGGGGCCTGACGGGTGTCGGCCTCCGGCAGCGGCGCGTAGTCGATGGTCCAGCCGTGGCGGCGGGCCATCAGCGCGCAGGCCCGCTCGGCGACCGCGGAGATGGTGAGCAGGGGGTTGATGCCCAGCGAGCGCGGCACCACCGAGCCGTCGGACACGTACAGCCCTTCGTGCACCGCGCGGCCGGAGGCCCCGGAGAAGACGCGCCCCTCGTGGTCCACCACGCCGTCCTCGGCGCGCTCGGCCATCACGCAGCCGCCCAGCGGGTGCGTGCAGAGCACCTCCTTGCCGAAGGCCTCCGTCCAGAGCGGGTAGCGCACGTAGGTGCCGCCCAGCGCGGCGGTGGCCCGGCGCAGGCGCTCCTCCACCCGGACCAGCTGGGGGTCGCGGCCCGCGTCCGGCCAGTGCAGGCGCACGCGGTCGTGCTCCAGCCGCAGCTCGCCCTTCGCCTCGTCGTGGGACATCACCATCAGCGTCTGCGTGTGCTCCACCGCGCCATGCTCCGGCCCGCGCACCAGGCTGTCCGCCTGACGGATCCGCTCCTGCACCCAGTCCAGGATGCCCTCGTCGGTGTCCTCGCCCACCATCGCGGACGCGCCCGCGAGCGCCGCGGGCATCAGCGAGGCCAGCGCGCCAGGGATGGCGCCCTCCTCGATGATCATCCCCTCGTCCAGCCGCGCCGTGTCGCGCTGGTCGATGGCGCCCGTGATGCAGGGGCCCACCGGGTCTCGCGTCTCGTGGTCCTGCTCCCCGTGGCCCACGCCGTGGACGGGCATGTCCAGGTTGTAGCCGAAGGCCAGCACGTCGCCGTTGCTGCTGAAGCGGTGGCCCAGCTTCGAGGACACGGACAGGCCCTGCTCGCGCGAGCGCAGGAGGATCTCCGCGGTCCCCATGGTGCCGGCCGCCAGGATGACCCGGTCGGCGGTGAGCCACGCGTCGGGCGCGTCGAAGCGCTCGCGGCCGGTGTGGTGGGGACGGTAGTAGACGCGCCACTTCGCGCCGTCCGGCACCACCGCGCGCACCGACACCTCCGTGAAGATGCGGGCCCCGTGCGCGTGCGCGTCCGGCAGGTAGTTCATCAGCACGGTGTTCTTCGCGCCGGTGTTGCAGCCGGTGGAGCAGTCGCCGCACAGCGAGCACCCCGGCTGCCGCACGCCCGCGGCGTTGACGCCCGCCTCGAACGTCACGGCCAGGGGCGGCCGCATCAGCCGGCCGCCCAGCTTCTGCGCGGAGATGCCCAGCGTCTTGAGCTTCTGCAGCGGCGGGTGGTCCTCCGGGTACGGCAGGGGCCGCAGCATCAGCTCCGCGTGCGCGAAGCCATCCTCCAGCAGGCCGTGCACGTCGGCGCGCAGGGCCTCGGGCCAGCGCGGGTCCTCGAACACGCGCGGATCCGGCCGCATCGTCACGTTGGCGTTGATGAGCGACGTGCCGCCCAGGCCGCACCCGTTGATGACGGACACGTCCCCGTTGCGGTGCACCTCGATGAGGCCGGTGGGGCTGCCAACGTCCAGGTCGCCCTGGCCCGGCGCGCAGTGGAGCTGGAACTCGTCCAGCGCCTGCTTGGGTGTGCGCGGCATCTCGCCGGGGTGCAGCTCACGACCGCGCTCCAGCACGCAGACCTGCTGGCCCGCGCGAGCCAGGCGACTGGCGGAGATGCCACCGCCATACCCGGACCCCACGACGACCACGGGGTAGTGCGACGCCAGCTCGCTCAACGGGGATGACAACCTGCGCATGCTCGCTCCTGACGGCCTGTCCGCCGCCTCATTTTCAAATGCCGCGTCCATTCCCGGGCGGGGCCGGGAAGACAGGGGCCGCATGCTGCGCGGTTCACCGGCGCGGATCCACTCCCCGTCCGGCTGGCGCCCACCCTGGCGGCACCAGGACGAGCCCCCTCCTGTCCGCCCGGGCAGCAGGCAGGCAACCCATGGAGGCAGGTCCCGCCGGACAGACGGCGAGCCCGTCCATCCTTGAGCTGAAAACCGCCCACGGCCGCCGAAGGAGGAGCGCCTAGAAGAACCGGCGCAGCACCCAGGCGCCCAGGCTGAGCAGCACGGACACGAGCAGCATGGACGTGAGCGGGGCGAAGAAGCGCGTGTGCCCGCTCTCCACGCGGATGTCCCCTGGCAGCCGGCCGAACCAGGAGAAGGCCCCGGCCCAGACGAGCACCCCCACGACCACGAGCCCCAGGCCCGCCACCACCAGCGTCAATCCCAGGGACTTCATCCGGGGCTCCCCTCCCCCAGCTCCGCCGCCTCGCCGCCGGCCCGGCGGAAGGCGTTGACCAGCCGGTGCGCGTGGCGCGTCGTCTCCGGCTCACGGTAGCGGGGACTGGCCTTCAGCACCCACTCCACGGCGGTCTCCAGGTCCATCCGGTGGCCAGGGGAGACGAAGACGGGGCTGACGCCCTGGCGCGTGCGGACCGCCATGCCCACCACCTCCCCCTTGTGGGTGATGGGGGAGGTGGCCCCCCGGCGCTCCGCGAGCCGGCCGGGCGTGCCCACCAGGAGGGACTTGGCGCAGCCGATGGAGGGCACGTCGAAGAGAAGCCCTCCATGACAGGCGATGCCCAGCCGGCGCGGGTGCGCGGTCCCCTGGCCGTCGAAGACGAGCACGTCGGGACGGACCGTCAGCCGCTCCCAGACGGCCGCCAGCACGGGCAGCTCGCGGAACGACAGCAGCCCCGGGACGTAGGGGAAGGACAGCGGCACCGCGGCCACCGCCCGCGCGAGGGGCAGCAGCGTCGTCGCGTCCAGCACCACCATGCCGCCATAGCCCGTGTCGTTGCCCTTCTCCGTGGAGATGTCCGCGCCCGCCAGCCGCGTGACCTTCAGGCCCGGAGGTGGCTGGAGGATGAGCTGTTCACGCAGGCGCTTCTGCAGCGCCACGGCCTCCGTGGGTGTCACGTTCCAGGGATGCTGTGCCGGGGGTGACTCCATGGGTTGTGCTCCTCCTGGAGCCCAACACTGTGCACGGCCCGGCGGCAAGGCGAGGGACGGAGGTCCACCGGGCACGTCGGGAATGAACTCGGACCGGACGCCTTCGCGGCCCCTTCGCACGGGCCGCCTGGCTGCTGGCACGGTCCAGGCCCGTCAGGAAGCCCCTGGCCGTGACGTCCCGGGCCCACGCGGTCCCTGCCGGACCGCGCTTCTTCCCGGAGGACGCCCACCATGGCCACGCTCAACATCACCTATGACGGCTTGTCGGCGGACGTGCCGATGGAGATGGAGCGCTACATCAGCGACGCGGACGTGCGGCGCATCGCGGTGGAGCTGGTGCGCTCCGGCGGCGTGCCCGGCCTGCACCGCATCCACCTGGGCGAGGACGCCTTCCAGCACTACGTCGTGGACCGCTTCCGGGGCGACCACGGTGAGGAGCGCATCTACCTGCGTCCGAAGGTGCCCTTCGGGGCGCGTTGAGGGCCACCATGCGCATCGTCTTCTGCGGAGTGGGGGCCATCGGCTCCACGGCGGCCCTGCTGTGTCGCAACCTGGATGCGACGCTGGTGTTCATCGACTTCGACCGCGTGGAGTCGAAGAACCTGTTGTCGCAGGCCTACGTGAAGCCGTCCGTCGGCAAGAACAAGGCGGAGGCGCTGAAGCTCCAGCTCCACAACCTGCACGGCGTGAAGGCGGAGTCCTTCGGCGTGCGCCTCACGCGCGACAACGTGGAGGCGCTGTGCAAGGGCGCGGACCTGCTGGTGGACGCCTTCGACAACCAGGACAGCCGCCAGCTGCTCAGCGACCACGCCCGGAAGGCGGGCACGCCGCTGGTGCACGGCGCGGTGTCCGCGGACGGGACGTTCGGACTGGTGCGCTGGGACGAGCGCTTCGTCCCGGACGCCGAGGACACCCAGGGGCAGGCCACCTGTGAAGGCGGCGAGCACCTGCCCTTCCTGGGCCTGCTGGCGGCCACGCTCGCCCGGGCGGTGCAGGACTTCAGGAAGCATGGGGTGAAGCGGGATGCCTTCGTGAGCCTCTCCGCCGTGACACCGGTCGCGGCGGAGTAGCGCGACTGGCACAGCCGGTTCCCACCTCCAGGCTGAGCCTTCCGCCCATCACACCGCCGCGGCAGGCCTTCTGCGTGGACGCCAGAACGCCACCCCCACGAGCCCCAATCCCCCCAGCACAGACAGGGCCAGCCCCACGCGGAAGCTCCAGGGCCGGTAGTCGAAGCGGACGACGTGGGCGCCGCGCGAAACCCTCACGGCCCGCACGGCGAGGTTCGCGCGATGCACCGGGACCTCCTCCCCATCCACCGTCGCGACCCAGCCCGGATAGTGGCTGTCGGTGACGATGAGGTAGCTGTCGTCACAGGCGTCCACCTTCAACTCCAGGCGCTGCGCGCCGTGGCGCTCCAGGCTCACGGAGCCCCCGCACCGGGGCCGCTCCAGCGCCTCGCCGGACGCCAGGAAGGCGGTGTCACGGAAGGGCTGGGCCGGGTCGCTCACCGCTTCGAGTGCCTGTTCATCCGTCACCACCCGGGCACGTTGCACCAGGAAGGCCTGGGGCAGTGCGGTGCCCGTGCGGGACAGCGTGGTGCCGTCCTCCACCTGGGAGAGCAACTCCAGGTCGTCGAAGGGAGGCGGTCCCCAGCGCACGTAGTGCGTGATGCCCACGAGGTCGTAGATGCTCCGCTTCCCCGCCAGGTGGAACTCCTCCGAGTACAGCGGCTCCGGCGCGCCGTTGCCCTCCAGCGCGGGCAGACGTGCCTCCACGAAGCGGTTGGGCATCAGCCGATCCAGGCTGCGCTCAATCGTGTTCGACGCCACGCCCAGCGTCGGGTCGGCGGGCCCGTTGACGTCCGTGCTGATGCGCCCCTGGAAGGGCTGGGGAAGCAGGGGCCGCATCGTCAGGGGCTTGAGCAGGGGCTCCAGGGGCGTGTACGTCGGGACGCCCAGCAGCGCGTGCGCCGCCGCCAGCTCCAGCACCGCGAGCGCCGCCAGCCCGTACCGGACCCGCCGGGGCCGCGCGAAGGCCCCGAGCGGCACGAACACCACGAGCACCGCCAATCCCAGACAGAAGGGCACCCACGGCGCCCCCGCCTCGGCCGAGGCCCGCATGGGAAGGAGGCGCGCCACAGGCCCGATGGCGGCGATGGCGCCCACCATGGCGACGAAGGCCACGGCCGCGTGAAGGCGCGAGGGACGAACGCGGCGCGCGAGCCTCGCCGCCGCGTCCAGGCCGAAGGCGGACAGCACGGCGAGACAGAACGCCGCCCCCACGAAGTACTTCGCCGGATAGCGGAAGAAGGAGAACGGGGGCACGCCCTGGAGCACCCAGGCCGCGGGCGCGAAGTTCCGGCCCAGGCTCAGCAACACCAGCACGAGCGCGCCCAGCGCGAAGGCCCTGCCGCGCCGGGGCCCGCGGACGGCCCCGAGCACCGCGAGCGCGCAGGACACGGTGCCCAGGAACAGGGTGAGGATGAACCACTGATCCTCGCCCCAGTACGCGCCCCGGGGCCAGTCCGCGAGCGGCCACAGCGCGGACAGCACCTGGGGCCAGGACATGGACCAGGTGAGTTGGCCGGCCCAGTCGCTGTGCAGGCGCGACGAGCTCCGGGCCAGCTCCGCGGTCGGCAGCAGCGCCACCGCCGCGAGCACCGCCGACAGCGCGAACCCTCCCGCCACGCGCACCACGGCCCCGGCGCGCTCACGCGGCACCTTGCGCGCGCCAGCCCCCGCCACCAGCACCGCGACCAGCCCCTGCCACAGCGTCGTTTCGGGCGAGCCGGTGAAGAGTGACAGCGCGGAGTACGCCGCGAGCCGGAGGAAGGGGCCGCGCCCCGGGCGGTGCGCGACGTCATACGCGGCGCACAGGATGAAGCCGCTCCACGCGGCGGCGTCGACGACGTTCTGCTGGGGGCCCAGCCCCGTCATCATGGGAGACAGGCCGAACATCGCGCCCGCCACCAGTGACGCGGGCCAGGACGCCCGCAGCCGGCGGCACAGGAGGAACACGCCCGTCGCAGCGAGCACCGCGTGGGCCACTTGCAGCACCGTCATGGACACGATGGGGCCGGCCAGCAGCACCGCCGCCCAGCGCGGCGGGTAGTACACCTGCGAGTAGAGCGTGGCCGCGAAGGGCTGGCCCAGGCGGATGTATGGGTTCCACAGCGGCAGCTCGCCGGAGCCCAGCGACTCCAGCAGGAAGGCCGAGTCCGGGAAGAAGATGCGGAACACGTCCCGGCTCGCGAGCACCTGTCCGCGCAGCACCGGGCTGTAGACGAAGGCGAGCATCGCCACCAGCCCGACGGCGGTGAGGAGCCCTGCCCTGCTTCGCGTTGCCGGCGCCGTCATGGATGCATCGTGGTGTTTCGCGTGCGGGGTGTCTCGCGCGATGTTGCCCGGAATCTCCGCGACCGTCACCCCCAGGTGCGGCACGGAGCCCCCCCGCGCCCTGCCTCGCTCGACGACCGCTCCCCCAGGGCCCCAGGCCCAGAAGCAGGCCTACGTGGATCTGCTCGCGAAGGCCCGGCTCCAAGCGCTGATGGATTCGGGCCCTGCCGCGCGGGAAGGTGCCGGTGCTCGTCCCGCCACCTCGCCGGGAGGCCGCAAGTACACGGTGAGGAACTACGTCTCCGGCGGCGTGCTCCTGGTCCAGCAGTATGAGATTGAGGGTATGGGCCACGCGTGGCCGGGCGGTAACGCCGCCTACCCGTTCGCGGACCCCGAGGGGCCCGACGGCTCCACCTTCATGTGGGACTTCTTCAAGCAGCACTCGCGCTGCGCGGCTCCGCATCCAGGGGACTTGTCAGGAACGGATTCGCGCGGCGTCAGTCATCCCCGAAAGGAGCGGTGACCATGACGATGCGCGACGAGCAGACCCCGAACCTACCCATCGACATGGACCCCGCCCCAGACAGCCTGGAGTTGGCGATCGCCTCCTTCCACGGCAGTCCACCCGGCACCTGACCCCGCCTCCCGGAAACCCGGGAGACGCAGGGCCAGAGGCCGGGCTCCCGAGGGGGGACCCGGCCTCAGTCATGTCCGGGTCCTCCCTCGATGGCTCACAACACATCGGGACGTAGCTCAGTCTGGTCAGAGCGCGCGCCTCGGGCGCGCGAGGTCGCTGGTTCGAATCCAGCCGTCCCGACTCTTCTCAGCATCACGCCGGGGTAGCCCAATCTTGGTAGAGGCGCCGCGCTCAGAACGCGGAGGTTGCGGGTTCGAATCCCGCCTTCGGCACACCGTCAGGCCCAGCAATCTCAACGGGTTGCTGGGCCGTTTTTCATTCTGTCAGCGTCATGTGCCCCCAATGTGCCCCTCCGGCGCCGGATGGAACCGAGGCACGGGCCTGTCGAGTTGCTGAACCGCGCTCTCCCGGGCTTCTGGAGCGAGGTGGGCATACCGCAGGGTCATCGCGATCTCCGCGTGGCCCATCAGCTCCTGGATGACCTTGAGCGGTACGCCGCGCATAGCGAGATGGCTGCCGTAGGTGTGGCGGAGATCATGCCAACCAATGCAGCCCTGCTCACGCGTGATGCCCGCGCGTCGCAGCAACCGAGGAAGCGGTGTGGAGTTGCCCCCGTCCAATCGAACAGCTCAGGGTTGAGAGTTAGCAGTACGGAACTCGCGGAGGACATCATCCGGTGCGCCATGTCCTACCGCTCCGTGGACGTGGAACGCGCGGCGGAGGGACTGTCCGTGCCCCTGCGCGACATCCTCCACACGCTGCTGAGGCCCGAGCCCTCGGAGCGCTTCGCCACGGCATCGGAGTTGGAGGGCCTCTTGCGCGCGCGGCTGGCGCAGTTGCCGCCCTACTCGGGGGAGGACGCGGTGAGGGAGGTCCAGCAAGCCCTCGTGGAAGCGGAGAACCAGCTCTGGGACATCGAAGTGCCGGACGATGAGGGCGGGATTGCCATACCCCTCCTCGACACGCCCCACCCGACGGACAAGGTTCCGACCGAACCCGCGAGTCGCGGAGGCTCACGAAAGCGGGCCCCGGCGACGCGCCACGCGGACGACGTGACGACTGTGCCAGGCCCTGGTGCCCGCCGGGTTGGGAGTCGCCTACCCACGCGCTGACGCCCCGACTTTCGCCTCCCGCCATGCTCTCGGGGGCATGCACCATCGTCCGGCTCGAACAACTGTCGAACTCAGCGGCTATACCGCGTTCTGCACACCGCACTGGTGTGCAGTCGGGAGGCGCAATCGCGGATAGGCGGCGCTGTGGCCATAGACTCCTCTGCATAACCAATGCTTCGATCTGTCTCTATTTGAATGGCTCATGCTATCAAAGAAGGCTTTCAAAGAGCGTCGCGGACAAAGCAACCACAGTTGCCAGCAGCCCTCTTGCTTGCTGAGCGCAAACACGAACCTCCTGAAGCGCGTGCATGCGCAGCGGGCCCAGGTCTAGAACGTCACGCGCGGGTCAGACTTGACCCAGTAGCCATCCCCTCCACACTCTAGTCTAGAATTCCATCCAGCTTGTTCAGCCACCTCCTCACCCCATACCCTATTCCAGTCCAGCCATCCCGGCGCCAAAGTCATCAGTGACCACCATGGACTCTCTCTCTCAGCTCATTACATTCGCAGCCACATTCGTAGCCGGAATCGCATCTGGCTATGGCATCAAAATCGCAGTAGACAACCGCCGTAAAAACTCCTCCGAAGCCACATCCACAACCCAAACGAACAACACCGTTGGCGGCCACCAAGCGGGGCGCGACATTAACGTTCAAGCCACAGACAAAAACGGGAGATGAATAGCCCGACAGAAGTCCGGCAAGAGGGAAACCAAGTAACCGGCCATCAGGCTGGCCGCGACGTCAACGTCTCGACGACGATTTATCAGCAACCACAGCAGGGCTCGCTAATGCGAACCCTGATTGCTCGATACAAGTCGGAAGTCGAGAACAATCCCGACTTCCGTCAAATCATAGAAGAGCTTCAGCACTACCTAACCAGCGCAGACGAGGACGGAGTCAAAGTTGTCGGTCTCGAAGTCAAACTAAAGACAGCGGGCCGCCAAGACGATGTGAGGCGAGCTGCTCGGCTGAAAGAAATCTTTTTCAAAAAACTCGAACGGCACTATTTTTCCGAGACGGCTCAGCATATCTATGCCTACATCCTGGGCCGCCTATTTCAGCTCTTCAACATCGAAGTCAGACCGCTGCTGTATGCTCAGGTCGAGCGATTCGCTATAGACCGAATTGTGCACGAACGAGTGTTGCAGCCAGTCTTCACCGAACTTGAAGACAACGTTCTCCTAATAAAGCACGATGAACTCTCAGGAATGCTCTATTTTTTGACTGGCAATTGCCACATAAGATGGACTGAATCGTGCTAACCTACCATCCAGCACTAGATCCTTACCATTCCGCCTTTCGCATCTTGCGTATTCTTTCAACAATAGAGTCGGGGCAATTAGAAACAGACAAGATTCGGATACTGGATTTTCTCCTTCTCTTCCCTCACCTGCTCCTTGAAATGCGATTGCCACAAAAAACCAAGGCCCAGGTACGCAAGCTGCCGATCAAACCCAACGCCTACAGTCTCACAAGCAGCCCCCGAGTTGTATTTGCAAGGATTGCTACACTTCAGCACCAAGCGATCAGAATCCTAGCAACGGCGGGCCTGCTAAAAATCGAGGATCCAAATCATCTTTTAATCAGCAAGACAGTCGCCAACAGTCCTCCGAGCCTAAAGAATGCTGTCGATGAGCGAAATCGTCAGGAGGCAGGAGTCATCCAGACCCTAGCCCGAGATATCGCGACAATCCCCCTGCTCGGCAGCGATGGATTGAAAGCCAGGACAAATTTAATGGAGTCTCGCTATGACCCGACTTGACCCAAGCCTAAAACTCTCCCGGCTACTGGTCTTCAAAGGCGGACACGCCGTATACGACGAGCGTTTCCATTCCGGCGTAAACATCATTCGCGGTGAAAATAGCAGTGGCAAAAGCACGCTTGCTGACATGATCTTCTTCGCACTAGGCGGAGAAAACATCCTTTGGAAAGAAGAAGCAGCCTCATGTGACACAGTAGTTGCTGAAGTACAGCTAAATGGCCGACCCGTCACACTAAGCCGCAGCATCTCCTCCCAGAAAGAGCGACCAATGCGCATATTCTGGGGAAACTACCAAGAGGCATCTGGTTCCGCTGAAGTGGGGTGGGAGCAATATCCTTACGCCCAAAGGGGCGCCAAGCAAAGCTTCTCTCAGGTGCTGTTTCGGGCTCTGGGTATTCCAGAAGTCCGAGGCGAACTTGCCTCACAAGTTACGATGCACCAGTTGCTACGCCTCGCCTACGCAGATCAGCGGACAGTTGTCGAAGAAATATTCAGACACGACGATTTCGACAAAAAGCTAGTCCGCGATGCTGTTGGTGCGCTTCTATGCGGATATTATGATGAAAAGCTATATGACGCAGAGTTTGGACTCAGAGATACAAAGGCAGAACTCGACCACATTCAAGGACAACTGAGCCAGCTCTATCAAATTCTTGGAGGGGATACCGCAGGGCTTGAACTGTTTTCCGTTGAAATACAGGAGCGACAGAAAGAGCGCAACACTCTATATGAGCAGCTCAAGACAATGCGCACCAAGCAAGTGTCTCCAGCACAGCTCACTTCAGACGCAGAAAGAATTACGGCAGAGACAAGCAAGAATCTCCGAGACACAACAGCTCGAATCAACGCCCTTGAGCGCCAACTGGCAGACCTTGACCTTGAGCTTGAAGATTCCAGTCAGTTTATTCAAACACTTCGAGACAAGGCGGAGTCTCTAAGGGATTCCCTGATCACACGCAATTCTTTTGGCGAGCTATCCTTCGATCACTGCCCCTCCTGCCACAATCCAGTTGCGCCCCCCAAAGAGCCAAACGCTTGCTCCCTCTGCAAGGCGGAGCTAACACCAGGGCGCGAACACTCTCAGTTACTCCGCCTACAGCAAGAACTTTCCCTTCAACTAAAAGAATCTCAGATGCTTCAGGATGAGCGTACCGCGATGCGCTCTGCGTTAGCTAAGCAACTGCCTCAACTGCGAGCTAAGCATCAGGAGTTCCAGTCCAAACTTGGGGATCTAACTGATACCGCCTCTCTCCAGCGAGACTCGGCGCTCGATGAAACCTATAGGCGCATCGGCTATCTCGATCGAGAACTTGAGGACCTACAAAAGCGTATCCAGCTAGCTGGCACTATTCGCCAGCTCGAGGATCGAAAAGCAGAGCTGTCCTTCGTCATTTCTAAGCTTGAGGACGAACTTAAAAAGCGTTACGCCCAAAGGGAAACCAGAGAGACGCATGCGAAGGCGGAGATTGGGAGATTCACTGGCATTCTGCTCAAGCAAGATCTGAAGCGCGAGCAACATTTCCAGGAAGTTGAGTCCGTCCGCTTTGACTTTACTGGAAATCGCGTGGAAGTGAATGGCCGAGCCAACTACTCTGCCAGCTCAATGGTAATAATCAAAAACTCGTTTCACCTAGCCTTACTTTTGGCATCCACAAAAAACGCCTTCTTCAGATACCCGCGCTTCGCGTTGTTCGACAATATCGAAGACAAAGGCATGGAAGAAGCTCGCAGCAAAAACTTCCAGAAGATTATCATCGAATCGAGCCGGGCCCTCGACATCGACCATCAAATTATTTTCACCACTTCGATGATAGCTCCTGAGTTCAATACCCCAGACTTGGTCGTGGGAGATTTCTATAAACGAGATCACAAGAGCCTACGGATGCCAGCAAGAATCTAGCTACCAGCATCGTGCCGCGATTATGCGGTATGTGCCCTCAATGTGCCCCTCCAGCGTGGATTGAAGGGGCACACCAGGGAACAACCTGGGACGATACGGGATGTTGAGTCCGAGAGAAGTCAGGGCGATGGCGGGTAACTGCGCGTCCTGCTTGAGGTTTCCCATCGCCCTGCCTGCGGGTTCGAATCCCGCCTTCGGCACATCTTCGGGCCCAGCAATCTCAACGGATTGCTGGATTTTTCTTTGTCCTCATTTTCTTCATGTGACCTCAGTGTGCCCATCAGGCGTCTCCAGCCCAAAGCGGCGCGCGGCTGGGGGGCTGGGCCGCTCCAGTTCCTGCACCGCGCTCTCTCGCGCCTTGGGCGACAGGTGCGCATACATTCTCGCCTCCTCACCTGCTTGGGGGCGCTTCGCCTCGTGGACAGCGAACGGATCGGTGCGCAGGGGATCCGGCTGACCTACGTCCCCGCCTGACACTCCCCGGCTTGGAAGCCTGCCGACGCTGGCGCAGGCCACCTGGCGCACTTGAGCTTGCCCGGTTTTCGTGGACAGGTGGGTTACGCAGCCAACGGCACCTGTGAGGCGGCCTTCTCGAACTCGACGGGGCTGACGTAGCCGAGCGAGGAGTGCCGCCGCTTGCGGTTGTAGAACACCTCGATGAACTCGAACAAGGCGGACTTCGCGGACTCGCGCGTCAGGAAGTCTACCTCGTGCACCAACTCCGTCTTCAGGGTGGAGAAGAAGCTCTCCGCCACGGCGTTGTCCCAGCAGTTGCCTTTGCGACTCATGCTGCACTGGATGCCGCGGGCGGCGAGGGCTCGCTGGTAGTCTTCACTGGCGTATTGGCTGCCGCGATCCGAGTGGTGCAACAGCCCCTTGGGGGGACGGCGGCCCTTGAGCGCCATGTCGAGGGCCGAGAGCACCAGGTGCCGGTCGATGCATCGGTCCATGGCCCAGCCGATGACGCGCCGACTGAAGAGGTCCAGCACGACGGCCAGGTACAACCAGCCCTCTCGCGTGGGCACGTAGGTGATGTCCGTCACCCAAGCCCGGTCGGGCTTGGATGGATTGAAGTCGCGAGCGAGCACGTTGGGTGCCACCGGCAGGCCGTGCTTGGAGTCCGTGGTGTGCACGAAGCGCCGGCGCCGACGGGCCCGCAGCCCGGCCTCGCGCATCAGCCGGGCCACGCGATGCCGGCCTACGTGCTGCCCCTGCGCCTTCAGCTCGGCGCGCACACGCGGGCTGCCGTAGGTGCGGCGGCTGTCCTGGTGCACCTGCTGGATTCGCTCCGCCAGCGCCGCATTGGCCTTCTGGCGGGCGGACGCCTCCCGCCCCTCCCAGGCGTAGTAGCCCGCTCGCGACACCTCCAGCACACGACACAGCAGGGCTACCGGGTAGCTCGCCTTCTTCTCCTGGATGGCCGCGAACCTCACGTGCTCTCCCTGGCGAAGAAGGCCGCCGCGTTTTTTAGGATTTCACGCTCCATCCGCAGCTGGCGTACCTCGCGGCGCAGCTGGGCGAGTTCTTCCTTCTCACCCGTCGTCAGCGCCCCGGACGGCCCCTGGCCTGCATCGGTTCGTGCCTGCCTCACCCAGGTTTCCAGGGCGCTGCGCGTCAGGTCCAGGTCCTTGGCCACCTGCGCCCGGGACTTGCCCTCCTCCAGCACCTGCTTCACCACCCGGGCCTTGAACTCCGGCGTGTACTTCCTTCGCTCTCGTCTCGGCATCGTCGTGGACATCCTTCGGTCACCTCATCTCGGGTGTCCACAAAACCCGGGGAGGCTCAACTTCTTCTCCTACGCGGCGGAGCGCGTCGCGCGCCTCACGCTCGCGGGCCACACCCGCGGCGGCCAGATGGCCTTCCTGGAGGCTCCACTGTTCAGCTTCGCCTTCAAGCACATGCTGGGCCGCTATCGCTTCCGAGACAGCCGCATCTACGTCTCCGGCGGCACGGGCCACTGGCTGCCGTTCCGCATCGGTGTGCCACCCGAGGTGACGCTGCTCACGCTGCGCAGCGCCTGAGTACCGGAGGTACGGGCAGGAGCCCCGGAGGACTCCGCCCGCCTGAAAGGCGTCTACATGCAGGAGTACCAGCCCGCCGAAGTCGTGGCGGACCGCACTCCCGTAGAGTCAATCACATAGACGCGGGGATCGATGTCCTGCCCCGCGGTTCCCCCCCCTGGATACGTGCAGGGGAAGAGGCTCTCCGCGCCTCCTGTATGGAATGGAAAGCTGTACGTCCTATTCGTGAGGTAGAGGTAGACCCGCTCGCCCCAATAATAAGTGTATGGAGGCACGCCGCCCGTCACCGAGCTTGAGCAATTCACCTCGTACTGGGCCTGAGCGCAGGCAATCGACACGACGGGGACGGAGAGCGTGGCGCGATTGGGTGCTACCTGCACATCGACATCATTTGGCGAAGGCACGTCCTCGTCAGAAGGCGGCCCACCGCACGCAGTGAGCAGCAAGCCTACGGACACCGGCAGCACGAACCAGCAAGGCATCAAGGCGGACTCCAAGTATTGAGAGGAAGGAATGCATGGCAACTCGATTCCAGATACGAGCTGGAATCAACTCACAGCGCATCCATCCCAGCTCCAACTCCCACTCTTTGACAGACGCGACTGGATTCTCAAAGACCCAGGCACCCTACCGCGCTGCCGCCCCCCAACAGCCGCAGCGGTGGCACGGGCCTCGTGCGGCGCAAGGACTGGGACAGCCTCTCGGACTTCGGGCAGATGGTGCGAGGCCTCAAGCTGGGCTCGAACGACGCGCCCGTAGGCGTCTGGTTCGGCGCGCTGGAGTCCTACAGCCTGCTGTCCGCGCACCTCGTGCGGCGCTATTCCAACCGGATCAATCCCGACTACCACTCGGCGGGAGGCTTCGTCACTGGCACGCTGGGGCCCCTCTACACGCAGGCGTTCGCATCGGACGTGCTGGGCGCGCGCCTCATGGGGGCGGAAGTCGCGCTGGACCTGGGGCACGTCTTCTTCGGCCAGTCCCGCGAACCGGGCCGCTACACGCTGGCACTTTCCGCCGTGCAGACTGGGGGAGGGGCGGCGGGCGCGCTCCTGCGGTGACGCTGGCGCATCTGGACGGCACCGCCGTGGTGGTGGTGCGGCCGGGCTTCGAGGCCCACCTGCTTGCCGGTTGGGGCGGACGGCCCGGTAAGGGCGGCGCATGGGGTGCGCTGGTGGGAGCAGGCGCGGATGCGTTGACGCCCACGCTGGACCTGCGGCTGCGGTTGGAAATGCGCAGGCAGCATGGCGGCTTTCGACAAGGCTTCTTCGGCCCGGACTACGAGCTGGCTCGCTTCAAGGCGGCGGGGCCAGAGGGAGTGCCGCTGGCGGAGGTCCCCTTCCCGGATGGGTACTCGGCCTATGGTGAGGCGGAAGTGGGCTGGGACGCGGTCCGCCATGGCGGCCTCTCCAAGCACCTGAAGGTGTCGCTGGGAGCGGAAGCCTTCTCGTGGGGCCGCTTCGACGTGGATGGGCGCGTGTCGGTGCAGCTCTTCGCGCGCTGCCTTGAAGTGGCGTTGAAGGGACTTGGGGTGGGCATGGGCCAGCCGGGAGCGCAATACCTGGGGTCCGCGGAGGTCCGCTGGCGATTGCTGGGCGGGAAGCTCTACGCGATGGGGGCTGGCGGCACGATGCTGTTCCCCACGTCGGAAGGGACGCTGCGGCCGGGGGCGTTCGCCTCGGTGGGCCTGGGGGTGGACGATGCGCGCTGACGCCCTCTTGCTGGCCCTGATGCTGATGGCCACGGGATGCGCCTCCGTGTCGCAAGCGCCTGGACGCGGCCGAAGCCTGGGTTACACGCCGCGTGGCACCTCCTCGGCCGCCTGGGTGGAAACCCCCAGCGACGAGCCTTCGCACGCCCGGAACCTCCTCCCGCACGCATTTGCTGAGCCCGAGCAACGGCTCCTGCGCCGCCAGCAGTCGCGTGACGACGTGGCAGCCGTGGGAGACGGCGCCGTCGGGGGCGGGGCCCGGAGCGCTGCATTGACTCGGCAGGCAGTCCTCGACGCCACGGACGAGGTCAAGGGCTCCCTGCGCAGCGTCGAGGCCGCGTTCACCCAACTGGCGGCCCGTCCTCCAGACCTTTGGGGCTGGAGCCTCACCGGCGTCTTCACGCGCTACCTCGACCAGGGCTCCAAGCAGGTGACGTGGCTTCAGGGCGCGCTTGGGAGTGCCACCGCGTTGACGAAGGTGGCCTCGGAAGTCGGCGACACGGACATGGGGCCAGGCCTCCTGCGCATGACGGGACCGAAGCTTCAGGCGGCCTGGTTCGGAACCCTCCTGCTGGCCACCTGGGTGGACTTCCTGCACCTCGCGGACGCTGTGCTTCGCAACTGCCCCATGTGCAGCGTCGAGAAGCTCTTCGCGGACCTGTATCGCGTGCAGGGGTTGATGGAGCCCACGCTGACGGACCTCGCCACACTGGAGCCAGAGCGGGTGGAGGCGGCGACGACCGCGATGCCCGAGCTGATGGGGAAGCTGACGCGCGAATTCGACACGCTCCAACGGGAAACCCGAGAGACCATGAAGTTGGGTGGGCAGGTCATCGCGGCGATGCAGGCGGTGGAGATGGTCACGATGATCTCCACGATGAAGATGGCCTTGCCGCGCGTGCCGCCCTCGGCCCCTGTGACGCTGAGCGTGGGCCTCGTGATGAGTTCGGGTGGGATCACGGTGGGCTCGCGGATCGTGGTTTCCGCAGAGTGGGTGGAAATGATGCGAAGGCTCGTGCAGGCGGGCGTCATCTCCGTTCCCGCCGTCGGCGCGGCCGTCCTCATTCAGGGCGGACAGGTCACAATGGCCCAGGCCCACCAGGACTTGCCCAAGGGCGTGCGGGACGCGCTGGGGGACAGCCCTGAAGTGCGCGGCATGCAGGTAACGAGCAGGGCTGGGGCAGGCATGTCGGACGCCCCGAAGCACCACGTGCTACCGCAAGAGCACCGCAAGTGGTTCGAGCAGCGCGGCTTCAAGGGCGACATGGACATTGACCAGTTCTGCATCCGGTTGGAGCAGGCCCACCACGAGGCAATTCACGGTGGAGGGAACTGGAGATTGGGGCGCATGTGGCCCGGTGAGTGGAACCGGATGATCATGGAGGCTCTGCACGAAGCTGAGATCACGGCAGGTCGGAGGTTGACGCGGAATCAGGTCCTGGACATCGTCGTGGAGCGTATGAAGGTCTACAGAGTCCCAATCACGTTCACGAAAGGGCGGAGCCGATGAGCGACGGACGTTCATGGCAGGAGAACTGGAAGGCCCGCTTATATGAGCGCGCCCGGGAGCGGGGCTACGACTCACTCACGGCTTTTGCCGAGGCCCGACCCACCGCATCGTTGGTGGCACTGGCCGAGGAGCTTGGTCCGGACGACGTTGCGGGAATCCAGGTGTACGATGGGCTGGTGGCTGAAGCGGTGCGAAGCAAGCAAGTGGCCCGTTTGGTACGTGGACAACTTGTACGCGAGCTGTGGGGGAGCATCCCTGATGGTTGGCCGGCCGTGTTGGATGACGACAACCGCTTCAAGGTAGCCAAGGCAGTTGGTCCCTGGATTGCCTATACCCCAGACACTCATAAGGAGCGCGCACGCCAATGCAGGACGTCGCTCCTCGCCAATCCGCCCCCTGCTGGCTGGCGTCCACTCGGTCCTGACGACGAACTGCTCCAGACGCTCCTTCCCGACGAGGAAGCTTGACCGGAAGCGGTGTGGAGTTAGCCCGTCAAGTTCGGACAGGTTGGCGGCTCGACTACGCACTTCTGTCACACCCGTTCTGAGAAACGCTTCTTCCACTCCGCTGGCAACGTGGGCGGGCCTTTCAACTCAAGAAGCTGCCGCAAGTCGTGCTTGAAGCCCCTGTGTCAGGAAGGTAGCGCACCGACACTCCGCCATCGGTTCCTGCCGCAGCTCGTGAACGCGGGGCGTCAGTCGCCGAGTGGAGGCGAATTCGCGGATTCACCGCATCTGTGTTCCAGTGGGTTCCCTTCCCCTTCCGTCCATGACCACCGAAACCCATTCGCCTCCTCATGAGCCGGGCATGCGGCGCGCGGTATCGCGCTGGGAAATCGTCGGGTTCTCCATCAACGACGTCATCGGCAGCGGTGTCTACCTGCTGCCCGCGGCGGCCGCCGCGAACCTGGGGTCGGCCAGCACAGGCGCCGTCATGCTCGCGGGGCTGGCGGTGCTGCTGCTCGTGCTCTGCTTCGCGGAGGCGGCCAGCTACTTCGACAAGCCCGGCAGCGCCTATCTCTACACGCGTGAAGCCTTTGGAGAACGGGTGGGGTTCCAGGTCGGCTGGATGACGTGGCTTGCGCGCGTCTCGTCCGTGGCCTCGTTATCCGTTGGCTTCTCCCGCGCGCTGGGCTTCCTGTGGCCAGCGGCGAACTCGGGCCTGGGCCAGGGATTGGCCATCGCCGTGCCCCTGCTCGCGCTCACGGCCATCAACGTCGTGGGCGTGAAGGGCGGCGCGCGCACCGCGGTGTTCCTCGCCGTCACCAAGACGGTGCCACTGCTGGTGTTCATCGCCGTGGGCCTCTTCTCCGTGTCCGTGCCGCTGGCGACGTCGGTGGCTCCCAGGGAGGGAGGCAACCTGGGGTCCGCGGTGCTGCTGCTGCTGTTCGCCTATGCCGGCTTCGAGAACACGGCGGCTCCAGCGGGTGAGTTCAAGAACCCACGCCGCGACGTGCCCTTCGCGCTCATCGTGCAGATAGGCGTTGTCACACTCATCTACACGGCGGTGCAGTGGGTGGCGCTGGGCACGTTGCCCGGGGTCGCGGACGCGCAGACGCCGCTCGCCAACGCCGCCGCGCGGTTCCTCGGGGGGTGGGGCGGGCTCCTCATGACGGTGGGAGGGGTGCTGTCCATCCTGGGAACCAACAGCAACACCGTGCTCGCCGGGCCGCGCTACCTGTACGCGCTGGCCCAGGACGGCTTTGGCCCCGCTGCGCTCGCCACGCTGCATCCGCGCTACCGCACGCCGACGGTCGCCATCCTCACGCAGACGGCCATCGCGCTGCCCCTGGCGTTCTCCGGCTCGTTCGAGGTGCTCGCCACGCTCTCCGTGGTGGCCCGGCTCGCCACGTACTTCGGCACGGCCCTGGCGGTGCCCGTGCTGCGCCGCAAGCTCCAGGCGCCCGCGAACGCGTTCCGCATCCCGGGGGGACCCGTGATTCCCCTCGCCGCCGCCGCACTGTGCGTCGTCTTCGCGCTGAGTGCGGAGCGCGCGAACCTCGTCGCCGGGGCCGTCGCGCTCGCGGTGGGCTTCGTGCTCTACAGGTTCCAGCGCAAGCCGGATGGGAAGGCGGCGCTCGGATAGCGCGGGATGTCGCTCAGGCCCTTCGGGAATTCAGCCCGTGTTGCTTCAAGGCAGGCTCATTCCCCTGCCTTTTTGCTCTCGCCCGTGCCGTGCCAGGCGCCCCGCTTCCGCGCTGCCGTGGCCGCCGAGCCCATCGGCGACCATGGCGCACCGGGCTCCGACGGCCCTGAAGTCATCCAGGGCTGTCCGTCCGAGCCGAGCACGTCACCGTACTGCAGCCAGGACTTGCTACAGGGGAAGTCCCATCTCCCGGCAGCGCAGGTACAGGAGATTGCGCTTCAACTCCTTGCTCGCCAGCGGGTTCGTGGCGCGCACGAAGTCCACCGTGGCCAGCTCCGGGTAGTGCGCGAAGAGGATGCCCGGGGCCCCCCAGCCTCATCCACGCGTAGTCCCCCGGCCGCTCCGGCCTCGACACGCAGAGCGCCGCGTAGTCGCAGGGGAGGAGCTGCGTGAGGATTCCCTGGGCGCGGGCCAGGACCTCGGTCAAATCCAATGAGCTGGAGAGTGCCCGGGTCAGCTCGAGCACGAGCACCTGTTCGTGCGCGGTAAGGTTCATCCCAAGGGCCCCCTTCCAAACGGTCCATGCAAGGACTTACAGTCTGGAAAGCCCGGAGGTCTGTCCCCCACAAGGGGTATGGACTGTCTTTGGGCCCTGGAGGCCGGCAACGTCTGCCCTTGAGATGTCTGTTGAAGCCGGGACGGCTCAGCGGGCCCCCAGGCTTTGCAGCAGCGTTACCATCTCCGGGCTTTTCCGGGCGGCCTCAAGCAGGCCCTCCCCCTCGGGCGTCTTGCGATCCACCCTCGCACCGTGCGCCACCAGGGCCCTGATGGCGAGTTCCGCCTCGGGCGAGTATTTCTCGTAGGCGGCGTAGATCAACGGCGTCCAGCCGCCACTGGAGACCTCCGCCGTGGCTCCCGCCTCCAGCAGGAGCGGAACGCACCGCAGTCCCCGGGTCGACCGGGTCGCGGCATGCAGCACCGTCTGTCTGTCCTGGCCCACCGTGTTGGGGTCGCCGCCCGCCTTGAGCAGGAGCGTCAAAGCCTCACAGGCCCCCATGCTGGCCGCATCGTTCATCGGACCGTTGCTTCGCTCGCGTCCCCTCCAGGAGAGGCCCCCCTCTAGCAGCGTGCGCACGAGTTCGAGGTCCGTCAACGCCAGCCGCAATGCCTCGGGATCCTGGGTGTCCCGAGGCATGTGGCGCATGAGGAGCGCGACCATGGGCGCGTCCTTGCGCTTCACGGCCTTTTGCAGCGCGGAGAAATCTCCGTCGGCGCTCGTGTTCGGGCGTGCGCCTCCTTCGAGCATTGCCTGGACACGGGCCCTGTCCCCTTGATCCACCGCCCGCAGGAGGTCCGGGTCGGTCTGGGCGGCGACGTCTTCCTTCCGCCGCTTCTCGATGCGCGCGTCAAAGTCGGGCTCCTTCTCGCGTGCCGTCTTCAGGGCCGTCGTGAGGTCCGCCAGCCTCGTGTCGGTGACGGGCCAGCGGTTACTGGAGGTCACCTCGAACCAGGTTCGTGCCTGGTTCCATCCTCCGGCGACGATGAACCGTTCCCCGAGCGCGGGGCCTGGAGCTGGCTCCTGAGCCCGTTGCTGAGCTTCCTCCATGGCGCCATTGCCGCAGAAGTGGTCCCCGAGCGACGCGCTGAAGACGGCTGGGAGGGGCTGGGTCTGCGGCTCCCCGAGGATGACCTGCTCCACGGTCAAGGCCACGCGTGGAGGGCGCTTGAAGGTCGCCCCCTGGTCATGCACCTCTAACACCCGGACTACGTACAGCTCACAGGTCGCGAGCGCCTTGGGGTCGATGCTCTCTTCTTGGACCATGTCGTCTGAGCGCTCCACGCGGTGCCATGACGCCCTCGTGATTCCCTGGCAGTGTTGGTCGCGCCAGTCCTTGGCTTCGGCTGGGAGTTCACGGGCGACGTCGCGCACGGGGACGTAGGCCCGGGGCCTGGTCTCCGCCACGCCGGACCGGCTCACCAGTACCAGGATGAAGACGAGCGGAAGGAATCCTCCCGCGAGGACCAGAACCCAGCGTTGGCGCATAGGCCGCGAACCTAGGCCATGGATCGCCCGGCCGTCACGACGCGGCCGGGCGGTTCCAGGCGCTTTCGCGTCAGTTGCCCGCGCTGCCTTCCACCGGCGGGGGGCGCGTGGAGGGGCTTGACGGGGCTGCCAATCTCCTTGTTCTCGTCCCAGGCCAGTGGCTTCACTTCCATCTTCGCCCCCTTGTTGCCCGGGGTGCCGGCGTTCGGGGTGCTCGGCTTCGCGGAGGCCGAGTGATCGCTGAGGCTGTTGCTCCCCTGCTCGGTGAAGTCGGAGCCACCCACGCCCTCATCGACGCGGTCCGGGTCCACGACGCTGTCCTCATCCGGGGCCAGGACGCCCGAGGACCCCGAGCCGCCCGTGGCCTTGTCCCAGCGCTTTGCGCTGTCCTGGGGCGCGTCCGTGGACAGCTCTTGCATGTGCTCGAGGGTTTCCTTGCGGCCCACGGCCTCGTCGTCGGAGTCCGCGCCCCGGCCGTGCGTCAGCTCGCGGATGGCGGCCACCGGGTCCCTGACCTTCACGTCCGTCGCGCCGAAGACCTTCGCCAGCTCCAGCTTCTTCGGGTGCACGTCCACCACGATGATGCGCTCCGCCCCCGCAGTCACCGCGCCCTGGATGATGTTCAGCCCCATCTCCCGCGCCGCTTCCTCTTGCGTCCCACCCTCCACCTGCCGCGCTCTCAAATACGCCACCGCCCGCGTGCGGAAGTCCTCGCCGAATCTCCACCGCGTCCCCCGGCCCGCTGAGCCTCCACCTCCTGCTTCAGCTTCGCTGCCAGCTCCTTCGACTCCATGCCCACGCGCTCCTCCTGCAACGAATCGAGCGCTCACCTGCGCATGTCATCCTCCTCCCGTCACGACGGGGTCGGGCGAGGAGTGACTCTCTGCCAACGTGAGTGAGACCGTCCGCACCCAGCAGTTTGGTGTGTAGGGCGAGCCAAGCAGGAACGATGAATCCGGTGGTGGAAGAGGCTCGGGTCCGGGAGACCGAGGTGGTGGAGAAAGCCAGGCGGCGAGGGCCAGGTCCTGTCCACGAAAGCGGCGGCTCTCCCGCACTTCGTGTGGACGAGGCGCTCAAATGTCGAAGCTGGCGGCCTGATGACGACCCACCCGGTGTCTCCACAATCCGGTGCGGTACACCCCTCGAACGCGAAAAGGAGGTGAGGAGGAAATACCGCCCCGCACGTTACTTCGAGCGGAAATGCAGAAACGCTTTCCGGAGCCCCCGCCCATCCTGGGCGCGGAGGCCTCAACCAACAGCATAAGGGGACAACACAATGAAGCGAGCGTCCATCGTTGTTTCGGCGGTGATGATGTCGGTCGGGTTTGCCAGCACGGCCCTGGCGGCCCCCATCACCGTGAATGGCTACGTCTGCGCGGCGACGTATACCCGGCAAGCCAACGTCACCTACGGCCAGGGCTACGTGGTCGTGCAGGTGAACACCGGGGCGAACTGCACAGGGAGCTTCGTCGGCAACTACTACTACCTGGGCTCGGGCGCCTCGTCCGCGGGCTACCAGTACAGCGAGGCCGAGCGCCTGGGCCTGTTCGAGCGCGCCACCCAGGCCGCCACCCAGGGCACGTCCGTCAGCCTGTACGTGGAAGGCGCGGGCATCGGCATCCTCAACACCACCTACCGCGGCAACTGACGGCGGATGGGCTGACGCATCGGGCGAAGAGGAGGCCTGTTGAGGGTGGGGGCTGGAGCAGGGGTGCCGAGGAGGGACGCTGACGGGTGCCGCCGAGCTGTGCGCCTGGCCGGTGCAGAAGCCGTGCAGCCCTCATGGGCGAACCACCAGGCTCTTGCTCTGGCCGTAGCCACCGGAGTCCTGCACCACGAGGCTCGCGGATCCGCCGAGCAGTTCCGCCGTGTCACGCGCCTCGCCCGCGCGCTCACGGGCATTGATGACGGTGATGGCGCCGGTGGGGTCGCGGCGCCAGGCGGAGTCGACGAGGGCGTCGGGGACGCCCTTCCCGAGGACCTCCACGGTGGGGAGGATGAACTCGGGAAGGGGCGTCTCGCGGGCCTTGGGCGCAGGCGTTTCCTGCCCGGCCCGTCCAGGAGGTCACCCCAGGCCCGTCAAGGCGCGGCCCGTGTGGCCACGGCTCACGGAGCCTGCTGGATGCGGATCAGGCGCGAGCCGTTCTTGTCCCGCACGCCGAGGAGCAGATCCGACCCGATGGCGGTCATATCGAACACCTGGGTGCACCGGTCCGGGAAGACGACAATGGGGTGCCGGGCGCCAGCGGTCACGGTCGCGCCAGCGTTCGTCACGCTGATGGCGAAGCGTGAGACGTCGCTATAATCAAATGCATAGGGGGAGTTGGGCCCGGGGGGGCCGATGCGAAGCACCGACACGCCCTCGCCGTGCCTCGCCAGGCGGGCGACGGGCGCCCCCGCGTCCAACACGGGCGCATCCGCCAGGGAGAACGGGATGCCGGAAGTCATTGCCTGGGTGATGGCCGCCGGGGCCACCACGCGGGTGACGAGGTTGAAGGAGGGGTCGTAGTAGCTCACCAGCACCACGCCGTGAGTGGACACGGAGATGGAGAAACTGCGCCGGTTCTCTGACGGGAACGTCGCCACCGTCGTCTGGGTGAGCGGCGCGGTGTCCGTCCTCAGCGCGACGAGGGTCTCCCTTTCTCCGGCCTCCCCCTCCCACGGGTATTCCCACGGGTCATTTCCCAAGGGCCTCGTGGTGAGCAGGAACGCGCCCGGGATGACCCCTGCGGCAGTGAGGTTCGTCAAAGGGATGAAGGTGGAAGCAGCGGGCGTGTCAATGTCATACACCGCCAAGATTCCCGGATAGTTCACACCGGCGATGATGCGCTGCCCATCCGTCTCCACGAAATCGTTTTTGTGATTGAAGCTGTCGGCAGTGGGCAGGTTCAGCAGCGGCGCCACACCCAATGACAGTTGAGGCCACATGCCCAGCGAGTACAGCGCATGCGGGCCGCTGTAGTTCTCCGACACCAACGTGTAGAGCGAGTACGTGGGGCCAGGAGTGACGCCCAACGGGCCCGTCCCCTCGGGCAGGGGCGCGGACTCAGCGGCCACGAAGCCTGGCTGGAGCTGGAGCGTGCCCAGCTTCGGGTCGTGCGGGGCGGGCAGACAATCCCCTGCGTCATGGCCCCAGCCCGCGTCGATGCCCGTGCCGGCGTCGGAGGTCGTGCCCGCGTCCGTCGCGGTGCCGGCATCGAAGGCCGTGCCCGCGTCGGACGCGAAGGCGGCCGTCAGCCCGCACTGTCCATCGACGCATGCGGTGCGCGGGTCCCGGCCGCTGGCATCAGCGACGTCTCCTTCACCGCAGCCCGTGCCGGTCAGCACCATCGCCAGGGTCGTCAGCACCCAGGCGAACCCCTTGAGTCCCTGTCCTGCCATCATCCACTCGGTCTTCATCCGTGATCGCTCCGGTGCCTTGCGCACATGTGGGACACGCCAAGCGGAGGGGGAGTCCGCCACTGCCTGGACCATCAGGGGCTGCATCAACGTCGCACCGTGCGGATGCGACACACCGGCAGTGCGCGAGGTAGGCATGAGGGGAGTGTTTGTCAATGCGGGTCGGGTCAATGCCTCACGGCACCGCGATGAGAGGGGGTTTGCACCCGACACCTGGCTCCGTGAGCTCCGGGCCTGCTCCCCCCGCGTCTCTCACCGCGCAAGACACGCGCTGGAGCATCCGCGCCCATCCCACGCATCGGGCGAAGAGAAGGCCTGTTGAGGGCGAGGGCTGGAGCAGAGGTGCCGAAGAGAGACGCTGACGGGTGCCGCCGAGCTGTGCGCCTGGCCGGTGCAGAAGCCGTGCAGCCCTCATGGGGCACACGCCCGCTCAGGCCGCGCTCCCCTCAGGGGCGCGGCAGGGGGTTTGGGCATGGGGGCCACCGCGGCCTGGCGCTCAACACCCCGCGCTCTGGGGTGGTCCCCGTGCTGGGGACATTCTCCCAGGCAGCGTGGGCCGTCCCAGGTGCTCCAGGAGGGCACGCACCCCACTGGGAGCGGATGCTCTCGCCGGTGGTGGTGTGCGTCGCCACCGGGCGCTTCTTGCGGTGGGCCTCCTCCACACCGGAGAGGGTGACGTACTCCTGCTCGATGAGGGACTGAGCCGGAAACTGGAGCGAGGGGAACTGCCCGCCCTGGGGGCGCGTGGCTCGGTCACCGCACGGTTGCCGCCCCATCTCGTGAAAGCAAGCTCCCCGCGGCCAAGACAGGTGCCTGCGATGCCATAGCAGAGCGCGGCAGGCAGGCCTGGAGACGCTCAGGGGGCTCCGCTGCCGATGACCACCAGCCCCAGTGAGCGCGGGCACGGGGACGGCCCGGGACTGGACCTGGGTGGAGGGCTGCTCGGGAGCCGGGGGCTCGGGAGCGCCGGCCCCGGAAGATCCTGGAAGCCTTGATACAGCGCCAGCCTTTAATTACAGCTTTTAATTGTAAGTTTACTTATACTAGGAGTTCTTGAATCCGTCACTAATCAAGGTGCTTTTCATGAGCAGAGCGATGTTCCCCCTCCGGGCCCTCTCCGTCGTCTCCCTCTCCCTCCTCGCGGCCTGCCAGGGCCCCTCCTCCGAGGAGGGCGACCACCTCGAAGCGGGCAGGGCGGCTGCATCGGAGCTCGTCTCGTCGAGCGTGTCTCCCAGCAGCGACGTCGCCATGAGTGGCATCTGGGCGGGTGGCGGAAGCGCGCCAATCCACGGCCTGATGGATGACGGGGTCTCCTTCGCGGCGAGCGATCGTGGCGGTTCGTTCGCGCGCAGCGCCCCCGCGCGGGCGTCATCGACCCTGACGTTGGGTTATGACACCGCGAAGTCGGGCGGCGCCTCGACGGTCGTCGTGAACTACGACGGGTGGGCAATCAATGGCGGTGCCGGCTCGCTCCTCGTGAAGCTCTACGACGGCGCGACCTTGCTCGCCACCAGTCCTGCCCACGCGCTCACCAACACCCCCGCGAACTTCAGCGATACCTTCACCCACCTGGACGTCGTGGACGCCCGGCTGCTCCGCACCGAGCTCGTCTTCGAGAACAGCGCGGCAGCCGGCTCGCTGGTGTCGTCCATCATCTGGCTGGACATCACCAGTCGCCGCGGCACCGGGCTCCAGGGGCAGTACTTCAACAGCATGGACCTCACCGGCGTCCCGGTGAACCGCGTCGACCCCACCGTTGACTTCAATTGGGGAGCGGCTGCGCCCCTCTCCGGCGTCGGCGCCGATGGCTTCAGCGCGCGCTGGACGGGCAAGGTCAGCGCCGACCACACGGAAACCCATACCTTCTATACGACCAGCGACGATGGCGTTCGCCTGACCGTGAACGGCACGCGCATCATCGACAACTGGACCCACCACGGCGCAGTCGAGAACTCCGGGACCCTCGCCCTCCAGGCCGGCGAGTCCTACGACCTCGTGCTCGAGTACTACGAGAACACGGGCAACTCCGAGATCAAGCTCTCGTGGTCATCGCCCTCGAAGCCGAAGGGCGTCATCTCCAAGGAGAACCTCTTCCCGGGGCCCGTGAGCACACCGCCTCCTGTCACGGTGCTGACGTGTCCCACGGGCTTCACCCGCGAGCTCTTCCGGGATGACTTCGACGGCAATGCGCTCGACGACTCGAAGTGGAACATCGTCCAAGGCAACAACAGCCCCAGCAACGGCACGTTCACGAAGCTCACCAAGATGCTCCGCGCCAACGTGAAGGTGGAGGGCGGCAGGTTGAAGGTCTCCTCCAAGCGTCACTGCGCGGACCCGTATCCCAACATCACGCCGGAGCACCCTGCCCAGTGCGCGGGGACGAACTACTACTCGGGCGCGTGGCTGAAGGGAAATGACACCTTCGCTCCGGGCAAGGGCGTGATGGCCTTCCACGCCAAGATGCCGGCGCCCATGCCGGGCACGTTCCCTGCCCTCTGGGCCCGCAACAGCTTCGGCGATGCGCGCTATGGCGAGCTCGATCTCGTCGAGACCTGGTGGGACATCCCCAAGGGCACGGCCAACAATCCCAACAAGTTCTCGGTCACCACGCACCTTGGCTCAAGCCCGATGATCCACACCTCGGGCAACGATGTGGGCCCCTTCGCCAATCTGGTGACCGCATTCCACGTCTGGGAAGTCGAGTGGGACGCCACCGCGGTTCCGGCGGTCGCCAGGTACTACTACCGGGACAGCCTGGGCGCCTCGCGCATCCTCGTGCGGGCCGTGAACTTCCAGACCGCCGGCTTCAACGGGAAGGTGACCGACGCGGCGTTCCGCACGGCGCTCGCCGACGGATGGCGTCCCTACATCGACTTCGCCGTGCAGCCGGACGACACCTGGCACGTCGGGCCGGACACCGCGGTGACCTACGACCCGGATGACCTGGAAGTCGATTCGGTCATCATCTGCGCCCCCTGACGCAGCGCCTGTTCCGCAGGGGATGCGCCCGTCGCGTCAACCTGCCGGGGATCTCATCGCGTGAGCGTTCCACGGCGCTGGCGCCCCACTGGGAGCCGTCAGAGACGCCAGCACCCGGCGCCTGCCTCCACACCTGCCGCAGGCGAACACGTCCAGCGCGAAACTCCTGCTTGAGCAACCCGGCCCCATCCCGCCGCGGCGTGCGCTCCGGGGTCGGCTCCTGTCTCGTCGCTGCTAAAGGCAGCTCGCTTGCCTCTTCCGGCTTCGCCTCTGCCACCGATTGAGGGACAGAAATGGCCGGGGTTTCGCGGGCGTCGTGACAAACGCTCCAGCGCCAACGCGCCGCGCGCTCCATGGCGGCACAGCCGCTCCAGCCCCTGCCGATCATTGGCGTGCAGGTGCGTATGGGCGTGCAGGGAGCATCCCTCCAGGAACGCCGGGAGAGCAGGCGCCCACACGATTCGTCAGGGGCGCGGCGCGCGCTTCGGTGCTAGTCCATGCTGCCATGTCCGGCGCCCCACCCGACCCCACCTCCGGCGACTTCCCCACCCTGCACTTCCCCCCCGAGCTCCCCATCTCGAGCCGGGTGGAGGACATCACCGCGGCCATCTCCGCCCATCAGGTGGTCATCGTCGCGGGGGCCACCGGTTCGGGGAAGACGACGCAGCTGCCGAAGGTCCTGCTCGCCATGGGGCGCGGTCGCCCGCGCCAGATTGGCGTCACCCAGCCCCGCCGCATCGCCGCGACGAGCGTGGCGGCGCGCGTGGCCCGCGAGCTGGGCACGGAGCTGGGCACGGACGTCGGCTACCAGATTCGCTTCGAGGACCGCTCGACCCGGCGGACGGCCGTGAAGTTCATGACCGACGGCGTGCTGCTCGCGCAGATCCACAGCGACCCGCTCCTGAAACGCTACGACACCATCGTGCTCGACGAGGCCCACGAGCGCAGCCTCACCATCGACTTCCTGCTCGGGTGGCTCAAGCGCATCCTCCCCAGGCGCCCCGACCTCAAGGTGGTGGTCAGCTCGGCCACCATCGAGACCGAGCGCTTCTCGCAGTTCTTCGGGGGCGCTCCGGTCATCCAGGTGGAGGGCCGGACCTTCCCGGTGGACGTGCTCTACGAGCCGCCCCCCGAGGACGATGAGCTCGCCGACGCCGTCGCCGATTCGGTGGCGAACGTGCTCTCGCTCGACCCGAACGGAGACGTCCTCGTGTTCCTCCCCGGGGAGCGGGAGATCCGCGAGGCCGAGAACGCCCTGAACGCGCGCGAGCTGCGCGGCGCGGTGGTGCAGCCCCTGTATGGGCGCCTGTCGGCCGCCGAGCAGTCGCGCGTCTTCGCCACCATCCCCGAGCGCCGGGTCATCCTCGCCACCAACGTCGCGGAGACGTCCGTCACCATCCCGGGCATCGTGTACGTCGTGGACACGGGGGTGGCGCGCCTGTCGCGCTACGACCCACGTTCGGGCACCACGCGCCTGCACATCGAGCCGGTCTCCCAGGCCAGCGCCGACCAGCGCAAGGGGCGCTGCGGGCGCGTGCGCGAAGGCATCTGCGTGCGCCTCTACGACGAGGCGAGCTTCACCACGCGGCCCGCCTTCACCGATCCGGAGATCAAACGCACCGGGCTCGCGGGGGTCATCCTGCGGATGAAGTCCCTCGGCCTGGGTGACGTCGAGGACTTCCCCTTCCTCGACCCGCCCCAGCCGAAGGCCATCGCCGAGGGCTGGCGGGTGCTCGAGGAGCTCGGGGCCATCGAGGGCAAGGAGCGCGCCTTGACGCCGCTCGGCCACCAGCTCGCGCGCTTCCCGGTGGACCCGCGCGTCGCGCGGATGATCCTCGCCGGCGCCGAGTATGGGTGCCTGGACGAGGTGCTCATCATCGCCGCGGCGCTCAACCTGCAGGACCCGCGCGAGCGGCCACGGGAGCTCGCGCAGAAGGCGGACGCGTCGCACGCGCGCTTCCGTGACGAGAACTCGGACTTCGCGGGGCTGCTCAAGCTGTGGGCGTTCGTGCGCGAGGCCGAGGGCCGGGGGACGTCCCATCTGCGGCGCGTGTGCCGGGACAACTTCCTGTCCTTCCTGCGGGTGCGTGAGTGGCGGGACGTGCAGCGCCAACTGGAGGAGACCGTCCGCGAGCTGCGCCTGTCGCGCAAGGGCCAGGGCGCCCCGGCGCGCGGGGACGTCCTGCACCAGGCGCTCCTCACCGGGCTCCTGTCCCGCATCGGCCAGTGGAATCCGGAGCAGCGTTACTACACGGGCGCGAAGCAGACGCGCTTCATGGTCCACCCCTCGTCGGCGCTCGCGAAGAAGCCCCCTGCCTGGGTGATGGCGTTCGAGCTCGTGGAGACGTCCCAGTTGTTCGCGCGCACCGCGGCGAAGCTCGACCCGGAGTGGCTCGCGGCGGCGGCCCCCCACCTGCTCAAGCGCAGCTTCTCCGAACCGCACTGGTCGGAGAAGTCCGCGCGCGCCGTCGTGAAGGAGAGCGC
This sequence comes from Corallococcus sp. BB11-1, assembly GCF_026626625.1. Classification (NCBI taxonomy): domain Bacteria; kingdom Pseudomonadati; phylum Myxococcota; class Myxococcia; order Myxococcales; family Myxococcaceae; genus Corallococcus; species Corallococcus sp. BB11-1. Next base: position 117,212 of record NZ_JAPNJY010000004.1, read on the forward strand.
GACCCTCTTCGGGCTTCAGGTCTTCAAGGAGCGCCCCGTGGCCCTGGCCAGCATGGACCCCGCCCGGGCACGGCTGATGTTCCTCGAGCATGCCCTGGTGCGCGGCGAGTACCGCACCCGGGGGGCGTTCCAGGAGGAGAACCAAGAGGTGCTCGAGCGCGTGGCGCGCCTGCGGGACAAGGCCCGGCGCAGCGAGCTGCTCGACACCGAGGCGCTGCTGACGTTCTTCGACCAGCGCGTCCCGGCGGACGTGACGGACGGAGCGGGCTTCGAGGCCTGGCGCCGCAAGGCCGAGGCGGCCGACCCCGACGTGCTCATCCTCACGATGGAGGATGCCCTCTCACACGACCCGGGCCTGTCCCCGGCGCGCTACCCGGATGCCATCACCCTGCACGGCGCGTCCGTGCCGGTGACGTACACCTTCGACCCCTCGGCAGAGGACGATGGCATCACCGTGAGCGTGCCGCTGCTGCTGCTCGCCCAGCTGGTCCCGGGTGAGCTCGACTGGACCATCCCCGGGTGGCAGCGGGAGAAGCTCACCGCCCTGCTCGAGCAGGTCCCCCGCGCCCAGCGCAAGCAGCTGGGGCCGGTGCCAGAGCTGGTCGACCGCCTCGAGAAGGAGCTGGTGCCCTTCCGGGGGCCGATGATTCCAGCGCTCGCGCGTGCGGTGTCCCGGCTGTGCGGCGTGGACGTGCCCGAGGAGTCCTTCCGGGCGGATGCCGTGGTGCCGTACCTGCGCATCACGCTCCGGGTGCTCGACGAGCGGGGAAAGGAGCTCGCGCGGAGCCGCGACGCCGACGCGCTGCTCGAACAGCACGGGGGACGTGCACGGGCGGCGCTGCGCAGCGTGGCGCCGACTTCGGACTGGGAGCGCAAGGGTCTGACCGCCTGGACCTTCGGTGAGCTGCCCTCGGTGGTCACCCGGCGGGTCGGCGGGCTTGAGGTCCGCAGCCATCCCGCGCTCGTTGACCGGGGCGCGGCCGTGGATCTGGTGCTGCTCGAAACCCCCTCCGCGGCCGACGCGGCCACGCGCACGGGGCTCCGCCGGCTCCTGATGCTCGCCGCGCGCGGACACGTGGCCGTCAGCGCCGCGCGCATGCCGCTGCCCTTCCCGTCCCTGGACGGCGCGCCGCCCGCGCGGGGCCAGGCCGACACCTTCCGGGCGCTCGTCCTCGCACGCAGCGTCGACGATGCGTTCAAGCTCGCACCGGGCGCGCCGTTGCCCCGCACGAAGGCGGCCTTCGAGGCGCTGGTCCAGGAGGGCTCACCCCGCATCGAGCAGGCGGCCCGGGACTGGGCGAACGCCGTCGTCGCCACCTCCATGGAGCTCGCGGAGACGCTCGCCGCGCTCAAGACAGCATCCAAGGGGCCGAGCGGCGCGGCGGCCGTGCGGGACATCCGCTCCCAGCTCGGGCAGCTGTTCCCCGCGAAGCTCATCGAGTGGATCCCCTTCATGCGCCTGCTGAACTACCCGCGCTATCTCCGCGCGGCCCGGGCACGACTGTCGCGTGCGGTGGCGAACCCCGGCAAGGACGCAGGGAAGGCCGTGCCCTTCACCCCCCTGTGGGAGGCCTTCCTCGCCAGGTGCGCCTCCGTGCGTGACCAGGAGGCGGCGCAGGAGCTGCGGTGGGCCTTCGAGGAGCTCCGCGTGGCCATCTTCGCTCCGGAGGTGACGACGCCCGTGTCGGTGACGGTGGCGAAGGTCGGCGCGGCCCTCGCGGCGCTGCGCTAGAACTCGAAGCCCGCTCCCGGCAACGTCGTCACGCAACACGTTCCAGGTTGGCTCAATGGCAGAGCACGCGGCTGTTGACCGCGGGGTTGGGGAGGGTCGCGGAAGCAGGGGGGTGCTCGATCCGATGTCCAGCACCGCCACCGGCTGTAACGCGTCCTTCCCTGTCGATTCGAAGAGCGCGATGTTCACTCCCCTTCCCCCTGGAGTGAGTCACATGCGCATCCTGTCATTGTCCCTCATCGTCGCCACCCTGCTGGTCGGTTGCCAAGAGGATCCAGAACCCACGCCACCGGACTCGGGCGTCCCGCAGCAGGATGCTGGCGCCCCGCAGCAGGACTCTGGCGTTCCTGAAGATGACGCGGGCATCATTGAAGATGACGCGGGCGTTCCGGAAGACCCGCTCCCCAGCGGTCCCCCGGTTCCGCAGGGCCCGCCCAACGTGCCCGAGTTCAAGCCGGCCTTCCCCGGGCAGACGCGCGTCCCCGCCATCCAGACGAAGACGCCCATCCAGGTCACTGAGATTGCGTCGGGCTTCAGGAACCCCTGGGCTCTCGCCTTCCTGCCTGACCAGCGCATGCTGGTGACGGAGAAGCCCACCGGCTCGCTCTACATCGTCACGCAGCAGGGCGCGAAGTCCCCCGCCGTCAGCGGCCTGCCCGCCGTGGACGGACGCGGTCAGGGCGGCTTGCTCGACGTGGAGGTGGGCCCGGACTACGCCCAGAGCCAGCTCATCTACTGGACCTATTCCGAGCCACGCCAGGGCGGCAACGGGCTGGCGGTGGCGCGCGCGCGGCTCGTGGATGGAGCGCAGCCTCGCGTGGAGAACGTCCAGGTCATCTTCCGCATGATGCCCACGCTCGAGTCGACGCTGCACTCCGGGGGACGGATGGTGTTCACCCCGGACGGCAAGCTGTTCGTCACGCTCGGGGAGCGCTCCATCCTCGCGGGCCGTGTCCAGGCCCAGGACGTGAAGAGCCACTTCGGCAAGGTGGTCCGCATCAACCCCGACGGCTCCGTGCCCCAGGACAACCCCTACCTGAAGACCCCGGAGGCGAAGCCGGAGATCTGGTCGGTGGGTCACCGCAACGTCCTGTCCGCGGCGCTCGACGGCCAGAACCGGCTGTGGACGGTGGAGATGGGGCCGCGCGGAGGTGACGAGGTCAACCGCCCCGAGGCAGGCAAGGACTACGGTTGGCCCACCATCGGGTATGGAGAGGACTACTCCGGTGCGTCCCTCCACGACAGTCCCCAGGCTCCGGGCATGGAGCAGCCCGTGTACTACTGGGACCCGGTGATTGCCCCCTCGGGGATGACCATCTACTCCGGGACCCTGTTCCCCGAGTGGCGGAACGACATGTTCATCGGCGGCCTGTCCTCCAAGGCGCTGGTGCGGCTCATGGTGCGGAACGACCGCGTGGTGGGCGAGGAGCACCTCCTCAAGGACATGGACTCGCGCATCCGCGAGGTGGTGCAGGGCCCCGAGGGCGCCCTCTACCTGCTCACCGATGCCACCAACGGCAAGGTGCTCAAGGTCACGCCGCGATGAAGCATCCGTAGGCCACGGCGCGCTCCCCGCACCCCGAGAGCATCAAACCTCGGGGAGCGGAGGGGGCGCGCCGCCGCGAAGCGAGTCAGGCCCGGCGAGCGCCGATGCAGAAGCAAACGGCCGGGTTACACCCCCGCTGGTGCCTCGACAATCCAGTGCGGCGCAGGCCCCTTTTCCTTTATTCGCGACCAGGAATGGGCGGCCCCTGCGTATTTCTTCCATCCCGTCCTCGCCTCGCACCTGGGGCTCGGGAGCAACGAAGACCGCATGGGGGAAATGATGAAACGACCTGGCTTGACCGCAGTCTTCCTGATGGGATTCCTGCCCGCCGCGACGGTGAGCGCCTATGTGTTCAACACGGGGGGCCGGTGGAGCGACAATCCCTATGTCATTGATGTCATCGCCGGCCCGTTCCAGACCCACTTCGGGCTGGACGCCACGCGCACCATGCACATGGCGCGCTCGGGCCTCCAGGCCTGGCTGAACGTGGGCGTGGGCTTCTCCACCAACCTCGCGTTCTACAACACGACGCCCAGCGCGTCGGACATCGAGATCGAGGCGAAGACGTGCTGCGATGGCGACTGCACCTCGGGGTGCCTCGGGCGCGCGACCAACGTCCCTCTGTCGGACAACTGCGCCCTCGACATCTACAAGAACACCAGCAGGTCCCATCTCTACTCGGACGACCGCACCGCCACCTGGGACATCCAGTCCATCCTCTCCCATGAGTTCGGGCACTGCCTCGGGCTGGGCCACCCCTCCAACCCGGAGGAGGCCATCATGAAGCAGGGGCAGTACAGCCACGCCACCTATGCGAAGCGCTTCCCGCGCGTGGACGACAAGACGGGAGGGCAGCACGCGCAGTACATCGCGGACTACCCCATCCGGGTGCGGGATCGCACCGGCGGCGCCTGGACCCAGGTGGCGAAGACCTCCGGCAGCGTCGGCGTGGCGACCCGCGCGGATGGCTGGTCCCTGGTGGCCTATGAGACGGACCCCACCCGGGACACCACCAGCAACGTGGCCCACCTGGCCATCTCCGCCACCGGCGGCGTCAGCCCCGAGTGCATCAACTGGAATGAGTGGACGTCCGACGGCGTGGCCGTCTCCGAGGACACCTCGGGCGGCTTCGCGAAGGCGTTCCTCGCCGCCAACGATGGAGGGCTGATCCTCGTCTACCGGAGCATCCACCCCGCCCTCCTGGGCTGCATCACGGGGACGCGCACCCTGACGACGATGTCGTCCCGGCGCCGCCCCAGCCTCGCGTACGACGCGGGCACCAGCCGGCTCGTGATGACCTTCATCGACCGGGAAACCGGCCAGCTGCGAATCTCCACCTCCGACAGCTCCGGGGCGTGGACGACGCCCACGTCCCTGAACACGGAGTGGACCGACGCGCCCGTCGGCATCGACTGCGGCTACTGGGCGCCGGCCGGCGCGAACCGCTGCTTCATGGCCTTCCCTTCCGCGGACGGCAATCACATCCTGCGCATCGCGGAGGGCTACATCAATGCCTTCGGCGACTACGTGCACGTGGGGACCTACGTGACCGGGGGCTGGACCCTCAACGTCGCGCCGGACATCCAGATCATCAACGGGAACCGGCTGGAGATCATCCACGGGGCCACGGACAACAACCGCACCGCGTATATGTATGTTCGTGATTGCAGCAGCGGGTGCACGGACACCACGTACCCCCTGGATCAGCGGACCTACGTCGGCGGAGGCATCTCAAGCACGAAGCTGGTGACGGCGGCTCCATGAGCGACGCTCGCGCAGACCTGTCACGACACCTCGCTGTGAATGACTTTCGGAGCAAGCCCATCATGATGCCTTTCAAGAAGCAGGGAATGACGCTCGTCCTTGGAGCGGTCCTGGGTGTGGGCGCCACCGGCGTGGCGACAGGGTTCTTCCCCGAGCAGGCCCAGGCCCGGCTGGGACCCACGGCGACACAGGGGCAGATCCACGATGACCATGGCGAGTATGCCCTGGGTCCCGAGGGGTACGTGGCCCAGTCGGACGTCATCGTCACGGGCCGCATCACCCGGGTCCTCGACGCACAAACGCATCCGCGGGGGAGCAAGAGCCCGCGGTACTCCCACCAGCTCGAACTCGTGGTGGACGAGGAGCTCTACCGGAACACGGAGCGCGCGCCCGGCGAGCGGAGCACGCGTCGGATCGTCTCCGTGCCGGCGGCGGGAACGGACCTCTCCATGGGGCGCGCCCACATCGCGGCCCCGGGCGGTGGCACGCACCTGTTCTTCCTGCGGCGCTCGCCGCTCGTCCCAGGGGCCTTCGTCCTCCTGCGGGGGGAGAACGGGCGCATCGACCTGACGGGCTCCTCGGTCCAGCACGAGGTGCTGCGCGGCGGCACGCCCTCCGCCATCCTCGACGAGGTGCGGCGCTACGCCGCGACGGTGCGGGTCTCGCCTTCCTCGGCGGTGCGCGAGTCGCTGGGGGCGCTGCCAGAGGGCGTGCAGCCGGGCCGGTTCTACGGGCGGAGCGACACGCCGGCCGGGCTGCGGCAGGCGCTGAAGACCCAGCAAGACGGGGTGCTGGTGTTCGACGCGCTGCCGGAGGGCGCGGTGGCCTCGCGGCTCCACGTCCTCAACGTCGGGGACAAGTGCTTCGTGCGCACGCAGTGGGAGCCCGGCGCGGCCTCCGGCCCGGTGGCGCTCCATGTGAAGGACGGGGCCCTCTCACCGACGTGTGAGGCGCTGCTCGACAAGACCTTCTGACCCACACCACGGCCCGCTTCGAGCAGTCGAGGCGGGCCGTGGCGAAACATCCACCGCCGATAGGGTGGCCGCCGCGGCGCGGGGCAATCCCAGGCATCGACCCACGGGAGCCGCGGTGGAGCGGGTCGTCGGCGGTGCGCAGCCGCATGGCGCGCGGTTAGACTCCAGACATGAAGATCATCCACGACAAGGATACGTCTCCCACCCAGCAGCTTCATGCATCCATCATGAGCTTCTGGATTACCCAGGTCATTGGCACCGTGGCCCGCCTGGGGATCGCGGACCTGCTCGCGGGAGGAGCGCGCGACAGTGATTCGCTGGCGGCCGAACTCGGCGTCCACCCGGGCGCCTTGTTCCGGCTGATGCGAGGCGGCGTCACCGCCGGCATCCTCGAGGCCGTCTCCGAGCGGACCTTCGCCCTGACGCCGGTGGGCGAAGGGCTGCGCTCGAACGTCCCTGGCTCGCTGCGGGAGCTGGCCATCATCCAGACCGACAAGTCGCACTGGTTGCCCTGGGGCCTGCTCTCCGAGGCGGTGCGCACCGGAAGGTCCACGACGCAAGCCGCCCTCGGCTCCGACATCTGGGGGCACTTCGCCCGGCACCCCGATGAGGCGGAGCACTTCGCCCAGGCCATGGGCAATCTGTCCGGCCTGGTGGCCAGCGAACTGACGCACCACATCGACTTCGCGCCCTTCGCCCGTGTGGCGGACATTGGAGGAAGCCAAGGCGATCTGCTTGCGCAGGTGCTGCGCGCCCATCCCTCCTGCCGGGGCATCCTCTTCGACCTGCCCCGGGTCGCCGAAGGCGCGAAGACGGCGCTGGAGTCCCGAGGCCTCGCCAGCCGGGTGGACGTGGTGGCCGGGAGCTTCTTCGAGCCCGGCATGCCCGCCGCCGACGCCTATCTGCTCAAACACATCCTCCATGACTGGGATGATGACGCCTCCATCACCCTCCTGCGCCAGCTCCACGCCGCGGCCCCCTCCGGCGCCCGGCTCTTCGTGGTGGAGTTCGTGATTCCGGACAACCGGACTCCCGACGCATCCCACCTGATGGACCTCAACATGCTGGTGGTCGCCGACGGGCGCGAGCGCACCAGGGACGAGTTCCAGGCCCTGCTTGATGCGACGTCATGGAAGGTGGAGCGCATCATCCCCACCCGGAGCGGGACCAGCATCATCGAGGCGACGAAGGCCTGAGCAAGGGCGCGTCCCCAGAGGGGCGTCTCACAAGAGACACCCCTCCGTCGCGGCACCTCAGTAGGCGGTGAAGCTCGCGTACTTGCCCGGCCGGAACGTCCTCAGCGTGCCGAGCGCGGTCGGCAGCCCGCTGCAGTCATCGGTCGTGTAGGCGACCACGTTTTCGAAGTTGCTCCACCCCACGAGAGCGTCGGCCGTGGCCGGGAACGGATGGCACCCGTCGTCAGGGGCCGGGTAGTTCGCCAGGGGGGTGGTGAAGTTGTCACCGTAGAACGTCAGGCCCACCTCCCAGTCGATCGCGGAGGAGGCGAACGCGGCGCCCGATGAGACGGCCAGGCCCGCGACGGTGGCGACGGCAAGGACAGCACGAAGAGTGGTTCGGCGCATGATGAGTTCCTCCCAAGACGTGAATGTCTTTGACGTCGAGGATGACGAGGAAGACCTGGAGTCGCAATCAATAAATCATTTTTGCGAATAGGCACATTGAATCACATTAGCTGACATGCTGGCAGCCCGTGAGCACCCGCCGCATCGCGGCATCCGCCCGGGGTTCTCGGCTTCTCACGCGCTTGGAACGGGCACGCAACAAACGACGCCCTCCTCCGACAATGCAGGCAAGTCCCCCGCCCCACTCGGTCCCCCCCGAGGTCCCTTCATGGTCCAGGTCAAGCGTCCTTCCAGCCTCACGCCGCCCTCGCAGACGCGAGGCGCTCCGGATGCCTCCACCCTGGCCAGAGCATCGAAGGGATCCAACGCCCTGGCGGTGAGCGACAGCTTCTCGGCGGGTGCGCCGCGGGGCAACGCGCTCTCGCAGGTGAACAGCCTGCGCCTGCCCATCCCCTGGCCGGGCAAAGGCGAGGCGGACAAGATCGGCTGGATCCAGAAGGCGTATCCACCGGCCAAGGACGCCACGGCGGAGTTCCAGAAGCTCAACCAGGCGGTGCGCACGGGGCAGAACGTGCTGCCCGCCGAAGCCAAGGACTGCGTGTTCCTGGCGGTGGGCGGGCTGCTGTCGGAGGCGGCGCCCAAGGAGATCTACCTCGACAAGAACCTGGACGCGCTCGAAGCCCAGGGGCTGCAGGTGGGCCGGGTGCCCGTGGACACGGACATGGGCGTGGAGCACAACGCGGCCATCGTCCGGCAGGCGGTGCTCGACGCCTCCAAGAACGGCAAGCAGGTGGTGCTGATCGGCCACAGCAAGGGCGGCCTGGACTCCGCGGCGGCCCTGGCGCTGTACCCGGAGCTCAAGGACCACGTGCGCGCCCTGGTCACCCTCCAGTCGCCGTACGGCGGCTCGCCCATGGCGCAGGACCTGCTGGACAACCCCCTGGTGCGCTACGGCGTGGGCGGCGCCATCGAGGCCATTGGCGGCAGCATCCAGGCCGGTGAGGACCTGACGTACGACTCGCGCAAGAAGTTCCTGGCCGAGCACCCGATGCCCGCGGGCATCCCCGCCGTGTGCATGGCCTCCACCACCGCCAACCCGACCTCGCCGCTGTTCGTCGCCGAGGAGTACATGCAGCAGCGCTACGGCGTGAAGTCGGACGGCCTGGTGCTCCCGCAGGACGCGTTCATCCCCGGCTCCAAGTCCGTGACCCTGCACGGGTTGGATCACCTCGATTCGACCGGGACGACGCTGAACCCGTTCAAGCCCTACCAGCCCGAGGACCTGACCCTGTCGCTGGTGGCGATGGCCTTGAACATGCCCAAGGGCGGCTGAGACACGGAGCAGCGAGGCGGTGCGCGGCGCCGGGGGCGGCTAGATTCGGGTCCGTGAGCCTCTTCCCGACCACCCTCCCCCCCGCCGAAGCCATCCCCTTGCGCGGAGGCCCCGTGCTGCGCTGGGGCGTGCTCGCGCCCGGACGGATCGCGGGAGGCTTCGTCTGGGCGCTGCATCAGCACACCGACCAGCGCGTCCACGCGGTCGCCTCGCGTGCCCCCGAGCGCGCCTCGCGCTTCGCCGCGGCCTACGGCATCCCGCGCGTCCACGAGTCCTACGAGCAGCTCGTCGCGGACCCCCAGGTCGACATCGTCTACGTGGCGTCCCCCCACAGCGAACACAAGCGCCAGGCCCTGCTCGCCATCGCCGCCGGCAAGCACGTCCTCGTGGAGAAGCCGCTCGCGCTCAGCGCCTCCGAGGCCCGGGACATCGCCCGGGCCGCTCACGCCGCGGGCGTCTTCGCCATGGAGGCCTTGTGGTCGCGCTTCCTCCCCCAGACGCTGCTCATTGAACAGCTGCTGCGCGAAGGCGTGCTCGGAGACGTCCAGCTCGTCATGGCGGACTTCGGTGGCCGCTTCGACTTCGATCCCGAAGGCCGCGTCTTCAACCCCGCGCTCGGCGGCGGCGCCCTGCTCGACATCGGCATCTATCCCATCTGGTTCGCGCACTTCGCGCTCGGCGCGCCCCCGCGGGTGCACGCCACGGGCTCGCTCACCCAGACAGGCGTGGACGCGCAGGCGGCCCTCGTCCTCAGCTACGCCACGGGCGCCCAGGCGCTGCTGCACACCACCGTCCTCGCCGAGACGCCCCAGGAGGCCGTCATCGCGGGCACGCACGCGCGCCTCCAGCTCGACTCACGCTTCTTCGCGCCCAGTGGCTTCACGCTGAAGGCCGCGCGGTCGGACCAGCGGCTGCGCTGGACCGATACGTCGGGCATCCATGGCAGCGAGGGCCTTGCCTACCAGGCCGCCGCGGTCGCACGGCACATCGCCGAGGGACACACGGAGTCACCGCTGCATCCGCTCGAGCGCAGCATCGCCGTGCTTGAAACCATCGACGCGGCGCGCGGGCAGCTTGGCGCCTCCGGCCGCGACGGAGGGTCCGCTCGCTGAGTCGAGCAGGGTTGGCGGCCCCAGCCCTGCCCACCCACGCACGGAAGACCTGCTGGGCTGGGGCGGCTTGCTGGTGATGTTCTTGAAGTCCCGGCGCCAGCCCCCGCGCCCCGCTCGCACGGCGGCTGAGACGGCCCCCGCGGGGGAAACCCAGGCCAGGGTCCGGCGGCTGGTGTGCCCACGCGGCGGCCCTGGGAACGGCGCGGCCTTGCGCTGGCCACCCGCCGCTTGTGCCAGGAGAGGCGTCCCTAGCTTCAAGGAGACACATCCCTGGGGGACACCATGAGGACGTTTCATCCAAGATGGCATCGGCATTCCATCCACTGCATCCTTCCGCCGTACCTGCTCCGGTCCATCGCGCAGAACGGCACCAGCACCCAGCGCGCCGCGGCGTTGCAAACCGCCTCCGTGGACAACACGTTCCGGAACCTGCGACTCGCCACGACGCTCCCGACCCAGCGGCCAATCATCCGGGGCACTTCGGGAATGATGGCCGAGTCGCAGCGCTACCGCTCCATCTACCACCTGGACGGACAGGAGACCTTTCCTGGCAGGTTGGTCCGCAGCGAAGGACAGGAGGCCTGCGGCGACGCCGCGGTCGACGAGGCCTACGACGGGCTGGGCGCCACGTACGACCTGCTCTGGGAGGTATTCGGACGCAACTCCATCGATGACAGCGGCATGCGCCTGGATGCCCACGTCCACTACGGCACGAACTACGTCAACGCCTTCTGGGACGGCCAGCGCATGGTGTTCGGGGACGGCGACGGAGAACTCTTCAACCGCTTCACCATCGCCATTGATGTCATTGGCCACGAGCTGGCACACGGCATGACGGAGGACGAGGGCCCGCTGGTCTACTTCCGCCAGGCGGGAGCCCTCAACGAGTCGATGTCCGACGTCTTCGGCTCGCTCGTGAAGCAGCGATTCCTCAACCAGACGGCGGACAAGGCGGACTGGCTCATTGGCGAAGGGCTCCTCACCTCCGCGGTCCAGGGCCAGGCGCTGCGCTCCATGAAGGCCCCGGGGACCGCCTTCGACGACCCGGTGCTGGGCAAGGACCCGCAGCCCGGCCACATGCGCGACTTCATCAGGACGTGGGAGGACAACGGCGGCGTACACATCAACTCCGGCATTCCCAACCGGGCGTTCTACCTGGTGGCCACCCAGCTCGGAGGCTACGCCTGGGAGAAGGCAGGCCACATCTGGTACGAGGCGCTGCGCGACACGAAGCTGCGTCCCGACTGCGGCTTCGCCCGGTTCGCCCGCATCACGCTGATGGCCGCCTCCCGGCTCTACGGCGAGGGCGGGGCCGAGGACGCCGCGGTCCGCGACGCCTGGAGCCAGGTGGGCATCCCGGTCTCCCGCGAGAAGGTCTCCGTCGCCTGGGTCCCGCCACAGGGCGTCCAGACGGGAAAGCCCTCGCGTACGCCCCAGGCCTGAAACCAGAGGGGGGCCGTGACGGGCCCCCGGGGAGCGTGTGATGCGCATTGAAATCAAGCGGGAGGGTGGGCTGGCCTTCATTCCCGGCCTCAACAAGCCAAGGCTGCTGGACCTCGCGGCGCTGCCTCCCGCGCAAGCAGACGCCATCGCGCGGAGCGTGCACGCGGCCTCCTTCTTCGAACAGCCCGGCCGCGTGGGCACCCTCACCAAGGGAGCGGATCAGACCCGCTACACCGTCACCATCGAGGACGGAGGACGCCGTCACTCCGTCCAACTGGTGGAGCCCGTCCAGGAGCCCCACCTGCGGGCGCTCCTGGATCTGCTCAAGCAGGTAGAGCGGACGGCGGCACGCCCTCCGGCGGGAGCCCCCTGAAGGCCTGGGGCTGAGTCACTCGCGCGGACCCGCCCTGGTCCGGGGGATTCGAGCAATGAGACAGGGAGGGCCGGGACATGGACACGGGGCGCGGAGCCTCCGCGGCGGCCTGACGACAGGGTGGGTCCCGTCGCTCCCAACTCAACGGGAAGAAGGGGCGCGCCGACTTCCCCCCGCTCCGAGCGGGGATCAATAGACGTAGCGGACCTTCTTCGCCCACTCCGTCTTGCCGTAGTGCTTGTGGAGATAGCTGAAGGCCTTCCGGGCCTCGGGGGTGTTCTGGCCTCCGCAGCCGTACTTGCTCGCCCGCACCGCGCGGAAGAGCGCGATGGGGGACCGGGGGTCCTTGGGGTTCGCCTGCGCCCAGGCGAGCGCCACGCGCGCGTGGAAGACCACCGAGCTGCCCGCTTCGGAGAGGGCCTTCCACTGCTCGGCGGCGGCCTCACGCTCCTCGGGGCTCTCGAAGGAGAACGGCGGCGTGGCCGGCTGAGCCTTCGCCATCGGGCACCACCCGTTGGTGTCATGCCGGATGTCCGCGGTCAGGTCGGAGGCGAGGGGCATGGTGAGGTACCGAGCCGACGACAGTCGCGGCGACACGGCAGGCAGGCCCATGAGGAGGAGGCGTGCGTCGAAGATCCGCTCCTCCGGCGTGGGCCGTCCGACGATGGCCAGCAGCTCCGCGCGGGCCGGGGGCTCGGTTTCTGCGAGCTGGGTCGCCATCGCCTTGAGGGTTTCGTCATCCTCCACCACCGCGGCCAGCGCGAAGGTGGTCCACGCCAGCCGCCGGCGCAGCGCGGAGCCCTTTGGGACCTTCGCGGTCCAGGCCCGCAGCTTGCGCGCCGTGAGCCGGGACTCAAGGCGCATCGCATTTTCCGGGAACAGGCTCACGTCCCCGGTACCGGCCGGCGGTGGAGGAGACTCGATGACCGTGCTCTCCAGCACCTCGTCCCAGGTCCGGGCCAGGGCGAAGCGCTCCTGGCGCAGGAGCGTCCCCAGGGCGGGCATCTCCCGCACGAACTCCGGCGGAATCGCATCCAGCCGGGCACGTGCCGCCGGCAGCTCCCCCTGCTCGCGCAGCAAGCGAATGGAGTGGTACGCGAGGGTCGGCCCCGCGGGTGACGTCAGGGGGACCTTCGCCGCGTCCGCGAGCAGCGTCGGCAGGCCCGGCGAGTCCGCGCGGGACACGTTCAGCGCGGCGACGAGCCAGGGCACATGGGCGGACTTCCTCCAGCGGGCCGTGGCGGAGGCCTGGAGTGGCGCCCGGACGTGCGCCTCCATGTCGGGGGACGCGGCGGTGAGGGTCTTGAGCCACTCCGCGAGCTCGGCCGCGGCGGGGGGCAGCGCGGTGCAGACGCCCCAGGAGCCGTCCGGTTCATGGAGGTCCCCCAGCTCCGCGCTCAGCCCGGACCCCGTGCCCGGCTCGAGCACCCGCGTCAGCAGCTCGCAACTCCAGGCCTTCGCATCCAGGCGGCCGCGCACGAGGCTCTGGAGGCGACGGGCGGGTCCATGGACCTCGCGCAGCTTCGGATCCGCGAGCACCTTCCCGATGGCCTGATCGGCCAGGACGAAGCGCTCGCGGGTCGCCTCGTCCATCCTCCGTTCGTAGGCCAGGTCCGAGGACTGCTCGAACAGCGCCCTGCGAACGGCGGTGCGCGCCACCAGGTATGAAGCCAGGGTGCGGTAGGGCGAGTCGGCCGACTCCGCGATTGCCTGGAAGGCCTTCGCCGCCGCGTCGAACTGGTGGCAGTAGAAGAGTGAGGCCGCCTCCTGGTAGGCGCGCTCGGAGCGACGTCGCGCCTTCTCACGGGGCGTCAGTCCCTCCTCGATGTCCGGCGCCGCCTCCGCCAGGGAGCGGCAGGGGCCGAAGACGACGTCCTGGTGGGCGACCCACTCCGCCAGCAGCGCGGGACGCTGCTTCCACTCCTTCGCGAGCACGCGCGCGGTGCTCGCGGCCTGGAGGAAGGCGTCCGCGTGGATGCGGGAGATGTCCACGAAGTTCTCCCGAATGGCGAACGCCAGGGGGGCGGGCTCGGCCCCGGGAGCGACCTCGTTCCGGGCGGCGGTCCACTGCTGACTTCCCCACTCCGCGACAGGAAGGGAGAATCCGTCGATGACCTGCTTCCATCCTTCCACCACGTGCTTCTGTTCATCCGCGGTGGTGGGGATGCCCATCATCGAGCGCCAGGAATAGACAAGGTATCTCAGGCGGAGGCTCCCCCGCAGCAGGCCCAGGCGCCCGGCGGCGAAGGACTCGAAGGGGACGTCGGGGTGCGCCGTTTCGTCGTAGGAGGAGGCGTCAGTGCCACACGCCACGGCGACAGCGGAGGGGAGGAGGACCGCGAGGCCGACGAGGCCCCTGAGTGAGGACATCATGATTGCGTCTCCGCCACGGCGCGCGCGAACGCGGACTGCGTCCACGGGTGGGGGTTGAAGAGGTAGAGCGTCGAAACACCGGGAGGCACGGCCTGCCACTCGTCGACGGCCAGGCCCATGCTCCCCGCGCACGGTCGGGGCAGCCCGCGCGCGAACCGGGCCCGCCACACGGGGGCCTCCGCGCCCATGCGGAAGAGCTGGGGGACCACTTCATCCACCGGCGCGCGGGTGAGCCAGCTTCCTGGCGCGCACCACGACGCCAGCCCGGTGATGGACAGGGGCATCCCCGGCGGCAGGCGCTCGCGCAGGTCCTGGAGCAACGAGACGTAGGCGTCATGTTCCGACTCGCGCACGTCGAAGTCGAGCTGAAGCGCCGTGACGTCCGGACGCCGCACCAGGGCCGCCAGGCGCTCGGACAGCGCGCGCAGGCGCTCGGGGCTGAAGCGCGCGAACGAGGCCCCCGGGAGCATCTGGAGGCGCACGGTGGCCTTCAGCGTGATGCCCGGCGGGAGCCGCAGCGGCTGGCGGCGGGGGTGCGCGTGCACGTCCCTGTCCGTGAGGTTGAGCGTCGTCAGCAGGAAGGCGACGTCCACGGGCCGTCCGGCGAGGAAGCGGAGGTCTTCCGGCCGCTCCCAGGCCCAGAGGACCAGCCGGGGCGGCGGGGCCGCGTCGGGCGGGGACAGCGGCACGCACAGGAGCGCGAGGAAGGCCGCGGCCAGCAGGCCACGCCGTGGTCCTGCTGGCTCGGGAGGAAGGGAAGGATTGGAGGTCATCGCGGCTGGGGCGCCACACCCGGGAGGCATTCCCGGGCTTCGCGGCGGCTTTTAGCAATCCCCGCGCCACCAGCACCTGCGCCTGTCCACGGGGCGCTGGTGCCCCACCCGGGCTCCGGCAGGTTCGACGCCCCCGGGCGGACCTTCCGCTCAGCGAGGAGGAAGCTGGGCCTTGCGCAGGTCACCCCAGCAGGCGTCGTAGTCCGACTGCAACGTCGGGCTCTCCAGCGCGGCGCGCGTGGGCGCGATCACGTGGCGCGTCTCGAACATGAAGGCGAGCGTGTTGTCGATCTTCTTGGGACCCAGCGGCGCGGCGACCGCGGCCTCGTACGTCTTCCGGTCCGGCCCGTGCGCGCTCATGCAGTTGTGGAGCGACGCGCCTCCGGGCACGAACTGATCCGCCTTCGCGTCATAGACGCCGTGGATGAGGCCCATCATCTCGCTCATCACGTTGCGGTGGAACCACGGCGGCCGGAACGTGTGCTCCGCCACCATCCACCGGGGCGGGAAGATGACGAAGTCGCAGTTCGCGGTGCCCGGCGTCTCGCTGGGCGAGGTCAGCACCGTGAAGATGGAGGGATCCGGATGGTCGAAGCTGACCGTGTTGATGGTGTTGAACCGCGCCAGGTCATAGACGTACGGCGTGTGGGAGCCGTGCCACGCGACGACGTCGAACGGTGAGTGGTCCAGCGTCGTCTCCCACAGGTGCCCCTGGAACTTCTGCACCACGCGCGTGGGCCGCTCCACGTCCTCGAAGGCCGCCACCGGCGCGCGGAAGTCCCGCGGGTTCGCCAGGCCGTTGGAGCCGATGGGCCCCAGCTCCGGGAGCCGGAACGGCGCACCGTGGTTCTCACAGATGTAGCCGCGCACGGGCCCTTCAGGCAGCTCCACGCGCATGCGCACGCCGCGCGGGATGAGCGCGACGTGGCCCGGTGGAACGGCGAGCACGCCCAGCTCCGTCACGATGCGGAGCGCGCCCTGCTGCGGGACGATGAGCAGCTCGCCGTCGGCGTTGAAGAACGCGGTGTCCACCATGGACGTGTTGGCGACGTACAGGTGCACCGCCGCGCCGTCGCCCGCCGCCGCGGAGCCGTTGCCCCCCAGCGTGAACAGCCCCTCCAGGAACGTCGTCGGGTCCGTGGGCAGCGGGAGCGGATCCCAGCGCAGCCGGTTGGGCGGAGGCGGAACCTCGTCGAAGGGGCCGCTGCGCAGGCGGCGCGCTTCGGTCTTCCGGTAGGGCGGATGGGCCGCGCTGGGGCGCAGGCGGTACATCCACGTCCGCCGGTTCTCCGAACGCGGCGCGGTGAACGCCGTGCCTGAAATCTGTTCAGCATAGAGGCCGAACGCGACCTGCTGCGGCGTGTTCTGGCCAACCGGCAACACTCCGGAGACGGCCTCCGTTGCGTGCTCGTTCCCAAAGCCCGTGAGGTATTGGAGCGGTTCCATGCCCGGGATGGTAACAAATGAAACCAGTTTGACAACCTTCAGGGGTCGCGGGCCAGGGCCGCGCTCGCGGCGCGCTCGACGCGTTCGAGCAGCGAGCGCAGGAGCGTGCGCTCATTGGCATCCAGCCCCGCGAGCACCTCCGCCTCGGCCGCCAGCGCGGCGGGGGCCACCCGTTCGTAGATGCGCCGGCCGGCGGCGGTCAGCGACAGCCTCCGCGACCGGGCATCCCGCTCACTGGTGGCGCGCCGCACCAGTCCCCGCGCTTCGAGCGCTCGCGCGGCGCGGCTCACCGGCACCTTGTCCATCCGCGTGCGCTTGACCAGGTCCTGCTGCGTGCGGTCGCCGTCCTCCCCCAGCACGGCGATGAGGCGCCACTCCTGCGTGCTCAGGCCGTGCTGCTCCACGTAGACGCGCGCGACCCGCTGGCTGACGACGTTCGCGGCGACCGACAGGCGGTATGGGAGGAACGCGTCGAGTCTCAGGCTCGCGGTGCGCGGTCGGGTCATCGTGGGGAGTATAGGGAACCGGCCACACGGAGGGCCGGTTCCGGCTGCGTGAGGATGCCCCGGGTCTTGACGCAGGCACGGAGAGGCCGTACATAACCAACAAGTCATGGAACCTACCGGTTATGGAATGCCCTCCGCCGGGCGCCTCGACGCCACCTTCGCCGCGCTCGCGGACCCGACGCGCAGGGCCATCCTGGCCCGGCTCGCGTCGGGTGAGGCCTCGGTGAGCGAGCTCGCCGAGCCGTTCGCGATGAGCCAGCCCGCCATCTCGAAGCACCTCAAGGTGCTGGAGCGCGCCGGGCTGATTTCACGCGGCCGGGATGCGCAGCGACGGCCCCGCCGGCTCGAAGCAGCGCCGCTCGCGGAGGCCACCGGGTGGCTGGAGAACTACCGCCAGTTCTGGGAGGAGAACTTCCAGGCGCTGGACGCCGTGCTCGAGGACTTGAAGGCGCAAGGGTCGCGGCCCCCCACTCCGCGCAAGAGGAGGAAGCAGCCATGAAGAGCACTGGAAACCTGAAGGTCTCCACGCCGAGTGACCTTGAGCTCACGATGACCCGGATCTTCAACGCGCCCCGCCGCCTGGTCTTCGACGCGCACACGAAGCCGGAGTTGCTCAAGCGCTGGCTCGGGGTGCACCGCGGCTGGTCGATGGCGGTCTGCGAGATAGACCTGCGCGTGGGCGGCGCCTATCGCTACGTGTGGCGGGGCCCCGACCGCAAGGACATGGGCGTGAGCGGGATCTTCCGCGAAATCACGCCGCCCGAGCGGCTGGTGAACACCGAGCGGTTCGACGACGCCTGGTACACGGGCGAAGCACTGAACACGCTGCTGCTCACCGAGGAGGGCGGGAAGACGACGCTCACGAGCACGATGCGGTTCGAGTCGAAGGCGGCCCGCGACGAGGTGCTGCGCTCGCCGATGGAGGGCGGCGTGGCCTTCGGCTACGACATGCTCGAACAACTGCTGTCAGCCCAACTGGACTCCCCACGGCAAGGAAGTGGCAATGATTGACACACCGCGAATCCTCCAGACGCAGGCGCAGCTCACCGCGGTCATCCCCGTGACCATCCCCCGCGCGGAGATCCAGCAGGTCATGGGCCCGGGCATCTCCGAGCTGATGGCCACGGTGGCCGGCCAGGGCATCAAGCCCGCGGGGCCGTGGTTCACGCACCACCTGCGCATCACCCCCGACGTCTTCGACTTCGAGATCTGCATCCCCGTCACCACCCCGGTCAAGGCCGCGGGCCGCGTCAGGCCCGGTGAGTGGCCCGCGATGAAGCTCGTGCGCACCGTCTACCAGGGCCCCTACGAGGGCATGGGCCCGGCCTGGGCCGAGTTCGACGCGTGGATCCAGCAGCAGGGGCTCCAGCCTGCCCAGGACCTCTGGGAGGTCTACGTCGCGGGCCCGGAGTCGAGTCCGGACCCGAAGACGTGGCGCACGGAGCTCAGCCGCGCGCTCCTCGGCTGAGCGACGACGCCGCATCCATCACCCTCAACCTACAACTGATGATTGAATCGAGAGGTCCCACGGTGTCGCTCGCGCTCTACGGCCATTCCTTCTCCTCGTACACGCAGAAGGTGCTCATCGCGCTGTACGAGAACGGCACGCCCTTCGAGTTCCGCGGCATCGGGCCGGAGACGCCGCAGCATTCAGCCGAATGGCTGCGGCGCTGGCCGCTGCGCAAGTTCCCGCTCCTGGTGGACGGGGAGCGCAACGTCGTCGAGACCAGCATCATCATCGAGTACCTGCAGCTCATGCATCCCGGGCCGGTGCGCCTGCTGCCCCCGGAGCCGATGGCCGCGCTGGACGTGCGCTTCCTGGACCGCTTCTTCGACCTGCACGTCATGAGCCCGGTGCAGCACGCGGTAAGCGGTGCGCTGACGGGGGATCCGGCGAAGCGCCAGGACGGACTGGCCTTCGCCACCGAAAAGCTGGAGCTCGCCTACAACTGGCTTGAAGGGCACCTCTCGGACAGGACCTGGGCCGCGGGCGCGGAGTTCACGCTGGCGGACTGCGCGGCCGCGCCCTCGCTGTTCTACGCGGACTGGACGCACCGGATCGCCGAGGCCTTCCCCAGGGTGCGCGCCTACCGCGCGCGGCTGCTCGCCCGCCCGTCCTTCGCGCGCGCGGTGGAGGAGGCGCGGTGGTTCCGGCCGAACTTCCCCCTGGGAGCGCCGGATCGTGACTGAAGCGGCGCCCGCGCCAGGGCCGCCCCTGTTGGGAGCCCTGGCACGGGCCGCGGTGGCCGGAAGCTCAGCTCACCGGGGGCTGCACACCGTGGCGCCTTCGTTCCAGATGGTCACGTTGCCCACCGCGGACACGGAGCAGAAGGCACCGCAGCAGTCCTCGTTGGAGCGGCACTGCGAGCCCAGGGGGCGGCAGGTGAAGTGCGGCGGCGTGGTCAGCGCCGTGGTGACGGTCTGCCAGGGGATGCCCGGGCCGGTCCACGACAGCTGCGCGTGGGCGTTGCCGTAGCCTTCGAAGAACTCCATCACCAGGTCATGCGCGCTGTTGGCGCTCAGGGACACGGCGACGTCGTGCGTCTGTCCGCCCTCCGCCTCCATCCAGTTGTCCACGAGCAGCGCGCCGTCCAGCCACAGGCGCACACCGTCCTCCGTGGAGGTGCGCAGCGTGTACGTGCCGGTGGTCGGCGCCGTCAGCGTGGCGGACCAGCGCGCGGACCAGCGATCCGCGGGCACCCCTGACGCGGGCGCCGTGGCCCCCCAGTACGTCGCCACGAAGTTCTCCCGCCGCACGACGGCGCGGTTGTAGAGGAACTCGGAGGTGAAGTACTCGGCCTTCACGCCGGGCTCGCCTTCCGGAACCTCCGGCGTGCAGACCGCGTCGCCTTCATTCCAGATGGTGACGTTGCCCACCGGGAACACGCTGCACGTCCCGGAGCGGCACTGCGCGCTCGCCGTGCAGTGGGCGCCCAGCGGCCGGGGCAGGGGCAGCGCTGAAGTCTCCAGGCGCGACACGGGGACGGTCTGCCACGGCTGGCTGGCGCTCTGCCACTGGAGCAGCACGGAGGCCAGGGCCTCCGCGTCGAAGAACTCCAGCACCACGCTGGCGGGGATGTCCGCCGCGAGCGGGATGGCGCCGGAGCGCTGCACGACGGCGGCGTTCTCGAACCAGTCATCCACCAGCAGCCGGCCGTTCACCCACAGGCGCACGCCCCCGCTGGCGGCGGTGCGGAAGGTGTACGTCTGCGTGAACGCGGGCGTGACGAAGCCTTCGACGCGCACGCCGAAGAAGTCCGCCGGGATGCCGGGGACAGGCGCGCCCGTCCCGGCGTCCAGGGACACGGTGGACAGGTGGCGCAGCACCGGCACGCCCTGCATCCGGATGTTGGGGAAGAAGCGCGCCGCCACGCCCGGCTCGCTGCTGATGAACTTCAGGATGACGACGTACTGCGCGTTGGTGCCCTGCGCCGGGGAAGCCATGCCGCCGCCCAGGGTCAGCGTCCCGGCGGGCAGGGACTTCACGTACACCTTCATCGGCGTGGAGGAGGCGGACGTGGTCGAGGACGGATCATTGGTGGCCAGCACCTCGTCCGTGAGCGCCCAGGTGCCATCCGCGAGCCACGCGGGCAGCACCGTGTTGCGCCGGTCCATGGCCACGTAGACGGTGGCGGCGGAGTTCAATCCCAGCCGGACCTGCGACGCCCCCGCGTAGAGCTTGTCGTCGTTGGCCGCCTGGAGCAGCACCCCGCCCTGGAGCCGCGGGGACAGGCCGGTGAGCGTGTACGTCCGGTCGATGTAGAGCGGGGTGCCCACCTGCGCGGTGGCGAACGTGTAGGGCCGGCCGGTGCCCACGGCCTCCAGGGTGACCAGGCCATTGGCGGAGGTGAGGCCCTGCTCACGGCTCACGGCGGCATCGGCGGTGGCATCAGGCACCGGCCCGCACGCCAGCAGCGTGGCGAGCAGGAGGGTGCACGGAAGAAGGGGACTGCGCATCGGAGCGCCTCTTGGAAAAGGGGGGCGGCAGCCTCGACCGGGCCCCCTTCCAAGGGAAGGGCGATGAGCCCCCAATCATCTGATTCCGGGTAGTCTCCGCGAGGCTTCAGGCCTCCGGGAGGAACCCGCCAGGCGTCCGGGCCCTCCTGTCGCGGCGGATGGACGGGGGGGGGCATCGAAGGTACAAGGCCGCCGCATGGAGGCCGTACCTTGAAGAAGACCCAGCTCATCACCGAAATCTCGAAGGAATACACCTTCGAGGCCGCGCACCGCCTGCCCCACGTCCCCCAGGGGCACAAGTGCTCCCGCGTGCACGGCCACAGCTACCGCATTGAAATCACCCTCCAGGGCCCGCTGCACCCGCAGCTCGGGTGGATCGTCGACTTCGCGGAGATGAACGCCGCCTGGCAGCCGCTCCACGCCCAGTTGGACCACCGGCTGCTCAACGACGTGCCCGGGCTGGAGAACCCCACGAGCGAGCTGCTGGCCGCGTGGGTCTTCGAGCAGCTCCAGGTCCCCGCAGGCACGCGCATCGCTCGCGTCCGCGTCGCGGAGACCTGCACGTCCTCGTGCACGGTCTTCCCCAAGGAGGACTGACGCGTCAGATCTCCACCTGTCCCAGGTTGGCGTGGAGGAGCGCGCCATTCAGGACGGGGGTGATGGCACAGGTGAAGAGGACGTCCGCGATCTCCTCGGGTGCGATGAGCCGCCCGAACGTCGTCTTCCCCTCCACCATCGCGCGCGCCGCGGCGTCCGACCCCAGGTGATCCCGGAGCATCTCCGTGTCCGTGAACCCGGGACAGACGCAGGCGGTGTGGATCCGCGTCCCGGCCAGGTCCTGGCAGGTGGCGCGCATCATGCCCACGAGCGCATGCTTCGTCGTCACGTAGGACGCCACGCCCTTCACGGCCTTCTCCGCCAGCGTGGACCCCACGTAGAGCAGTGAGGAGCCCTCCGTGAGCAGGGGCCGGACCACCCGGTTGAGCACCAGGGGGGCGACGATGTTGATCTCCAGCACGCGCCGCAGGTGGTCCGCGTCCATCGTCAACGCGTCGTCGTGTTCATAGGCGGCGGCGTTGTGCACGACGCACAGGCGGCCCTGCCCCGCGCCGGGGCCGTCACGCAGCGCGGGGGCCAGCTCCGCCTCCCACCCCGGGACAGAGAGGTCCACCTCCACGTTCACGACGTCCGGCACCGTGCACGGGTTGCGCGACACGTTCATCACGCGCCAGCCCTCCCGGTGGAAGCGCTCCGCCGTCGCCCGTCCGATGCCCCGGCTGGCGCCGGTGATGAGGGCCCAGTCAGCCATGCTGTCCCCACTCCCAGGTGGCCCACTGTCCGGGGCCTGAAGCGCATTTCACCAACAGGTGCGTGATGCGGTCGCGCGCCATCGCGGCGCCGTCCCCCACCAGCCCCTCGCCGAAGACGCGCGCCAGCTCCTCCAGCGTCACGTTGGCCGCGGGCAGCACCGTCACGTCGCGCGCGAGGAAGTGCAGCTCCTCGCCGTTGAAGTGCGCCTTGTAGTCGCCCTGCGCGTCCCTCTCCAGGCGCAGGTGCCGTGAGCGGTCGGGCAGGAAGAAGGTCTCGTTCCACGCCTTGCACCGCGCGATGACGGCCTGCTTCAGCGGGCCGTAGTCCGCGAGCAGGCCGTCCTCGGACACCTCGCCCGTCAACGCGACATAGACGGAGAAGTTGTGGCCGTGCAGGTTCTCGCGGTGCGTGGCGGAGAAGATGGTGAAGTGCCCCGCGGAGAACTTCATCTCTTCTTTGTGCAGCTCGATGGTCGTTGTGCGCGCCATGGGGATGGCGGAGGGCTTAGCACCAAGGGCGGAGGGAGCGGAACCACTCCGGCCGGCTCCGTTCACCCGCCGCCACCCGCTCCCCTGCCCTCCGTTCACGGGAGGGCTAGAAGAGGAAGTCGGTGGTCAGGAAGTCCGACTCACGCCGGGTCAGGATGGATTGGACCAGGGTGGTGTTGGCCGGCGTCGTCTTCGTGGCCACCAGGGTGCGGATGGAGAACACCCGCAGGGCGTCCGCGACCGACAGCGTGCCCTCCGCGGAGTCCTTGCGGCCGTTGAAGGGGAAGGTGTCCGGCCCGCGCTGGCACTGGCAGTTGAGGTTGATGCGGCCCACCTGGTTGGAGAACGCGTCGATGAACCGCCCGATGCGCGCCGAGTCCTTCCCGAACAGGCTGAGCTGCTGGCCGAAGTGCGACTCCACCACCAGGCGGACCGCCTCCGCGTCGTCGTCGAACACCATCACCGGGACCACCGGACCGAACTGCTCCTCGCTGGCCAGCCGCATCCCTCCCGTCACCGGGTACACCACCGTGGGGGCGTAGAACGACCGCGAGGACCGGCCGCCCGTCGCGTTCACCACGCGGGCGCCCTTGGACACGGCGTCGTCCACCAGCCCCTGGAGGAAGGCCGCCTTGCCTGGCTCCGGCAGCGGCGTGACGGCGACGCCCGGGTCCCAGGGCATGCCGGGCTTGAGCGTGTCCACCGCGGCCGTGAACTTCGCGAGGAACGCGTCCACGATGCTCCGGTGCACCACCAGCAGTTTGAGCGCCGTGCACCGCTGGCCGTTGAAGGACAGCGTGCCGGTGAGGCACTCCTTCACGGCGTTATCCAGGTCCGCGTCCTCCAGGATGATGGCCGGGTTCTTCGCGTCCAGGCCCAGCACCGCCTTCAGCCGGTGGGGGCGGGGGTGCATGCGCTTCAGCTCGCTGGCGCCCTTGTGGGTGCCGATGAAGGCGAACAGGTCCACCTGTCCGCTCTCCATGAGCGCGCCCACCGTCTCCCGGCCCCGGCCGTAGATGACGTTGATGACGCCGGCCGGGAAGCAGTCGCGGAACGCCTCCAGCAGCGGGCGCACCAGCAGCACGCCGAACTTCGCCGGCTTGAACACCACCGTGTTGCCCATCAGGAGCGCGGGGAACAGCGTGCTGAAGGTCTCGTTGAGGGGGTAGTTGTACGGCCCCATGCACAGCGCCACGCCCACCGGACCCCGGCGGATCTGCGCCATGATGCCCTGCTCCTGCACGAAGCGGGACGAGGTGTGGTCCAGCTCCTTCAGCGCGCGGATGGTCTCGACGATGAGGTCGACGGTGCGGTCGAACTCCTTCTCCGAGTCCGGCTGCGTCTTGCCAATCTCCCACATCAGCAGGTTCACGACCGCCGTGCGCTGGGCGCGCATCGCGACGAGGAAGCGCTCCACGTGTTCGATGCGCTGGGCCACCTTGAGCCGGGGCCACACGCCGCGGCCCAGGTCATAGGCCTTCACCGCCGCCGCGAGCGCGTCCAGGGACTCGCGCGAGGTGAGCAGCGGCGTCGCGCCAATCACCTTCTGCTGGAGCCCCTCCGGCGTCCGGAGGAACACCGGGCTCAGCACGGGGTTGAGCTCACCCGCCCAGGTGCGCAGCTCGCCTCCCACCAGGTACTCGCGCTGCTCCAGGGAGGCGGGGAGCCGCACACCCGGAGGAATCTGCGCGTCGGTGGGGAACAGGTCGTCGAGTGCCGTCGTCATGGGCGCCTTTTTAATGGAGTCGAGAGGCCTTCACCGCATGAAGCGCGGGCTTTCAGGCCGCCACATGGGAAGCATCGTCGTCCGGCCCGGGTGATGCGCGGGCTTGTCAGGCGGTGGGGGGACGGGAAGACTGGAAGCATGTCCCCCGCCCGCCGCGTCCTCGTCCCGCTGCCCGACCGCGACTTCGACGTCACGGAGGTCGCGGTGCCCTGGCGCCTGCTCACCGACGCGGGCCACCAGGTGGTGTTCGCCACGGAGAAGGGCCACATGCCCGCGGCGGATCCGCTGCTGCTCACGGGCGTCATCTTCGGGAAGCTGGGCGCGGATCCAGAGCCCCGGCGCTTCTATGGCGACCTCACCCTCACGGAGGGCTTCCAGAAGCCGCTGACGTGGGACGCGGTGGTGCCGGAGGACTTCGACGCCGTGCTCCTGCCCGGCGGCCATGCGCCGGGCATGCGGCAGTACCTGGGCAGTGAAGCCCTCCAGGCGAAGGTGGCCGCGTTCTGGGCGCTCCAGCGGCCCGTCGCGGCCATCTGCCACGGCGTGCTCGTGCTCGCGCGCGCCAAGGACCCCGCCACGGGCCTAAGCCTGCTGCACGGCACGCGCACGACGTGCCTGCCCAAGTACATGGAGCGCTCCGCGTACCTGCTGACCGCGTGGAAGCTGGGGCGCTACTACCGCACCTACCCCGCCTACGTGGAGGAGGAGGTGGTGGCCGCCCTGGCGGAGCCCGGCCACTTCGAGCGCGGGCCCCGCGCGGGCACGAAGCGCGGCACCGCGGCGGACCACGCGCCCGCCTTCGTGGTGGAGGACGGACGCTACGTGTCCGCCCGCTGGCCGGGCGACGCCTACCTCTTCGCCCAGCGCTTCCTCACGCGCCTGTAGGGACGCCTAGATTTCGTCGTCGCTGCTGTCGGACATGTTCGCGGCGATCTCGTCGAACTTGAGCGGCTTCTCCGGCGGCTTGCGGAAGTTCGTGTCGTCGTAGTTCACCACGCGGCGCATGGTCTTCGGGTTCTTCGCCATGGGGAACGTGGGGTTCGAGCCGGTGAAGGCCTGCTCCAGGGTGAGGTCGCCCTTCTCCACCATGCGCAGCACCGCGCGCCCCGTCTTGTCGGAGCCGGGGACGCGCTGGGGCTCGGACACGTGCATGATGGTCGTGAGCTTGGCGGCGGCGTTCTTCGCCTTGTCCCCCGTGAGCACCGCGGGCGTGCTGTCCGGGTCCTCCAGCTTCTTGAGCAGGTCCTTGGCGATGGCCTTGTCGCTGGCGCCGCCCTCCTTCATCGCCGCGACCAGCTCCGTGTACGTGTGCCCCACCTTCTGCTTGCCGTAGTCCTTGGCCTCGGTGGTGATCTTGAAGCCCGGGTCCTTCGTGGGGAACCGGCTCGCGTTCGTCGGGCCAAAGCCCGTCTCCACCCGCTGCTTGCCCGCGGCCTTCGGGTCCAGCCGCTGGAGGTTGACGAACTCGCTGCGCCCACCGGAGGCCGCCACCGCGCTGGTGGACTCCTGACGGCGCTGCCCCCGGAGGAACTGCCGCTTCGCCCGGTTCTCCGTCGTGTCCGCCTCCTGGGACGTCCCGCCGTCCACCTTCGGCTTCTTGTTCGGGCCGGAGGCGGAGGCCGCGCCATCCACCGCGTCCGCCGGGCGCTTCTGGCCCGACGTCGAGGCCGCCGGGGGCGCGGTCGTGACGGTGTTCCTGGGCTTGGAGCTGGACGCAGCAGGGGGCGGAGACAACGACGGCGCCTTGAAGGAGCTACCGCCACCAATCTTGCGAGGCATTCGAAACCTCCCGGGGGAAGGAGACTGAAGGGGGCCAAAGCCTATTTCCTCCAGTGCCCGCATGAACAGGCTCCAGGGCCCTGTTCAAATCCGACACTTCGGGTTCCCCTCATTGACACGGATTGCACCGCCCCGTCTTCGAATGGCTCCCAGCCACCGCTTAACCATTAATTCGTGCTTTCTTCGCCATCCGAACTATGTTGGCCGGACCCCGTCACACAGGAGTCGTCATGGCCAACACCTCAGGGTTTCGCTGTCTGTCCTTGCTGGGCATCGTGGGCGCGCTGGGAGGCTGTTCCGGGCCGGAGGCCCCGGGGGAGTCCCCGGAGGCGACCGGGCAGGTGGAGCGCCCCGCCATCGTGTCGACCATCACGGAGGGCGACTACGTCATCCGTTCGGTGATGACGAACAAGTGCATCGACGTGGCCTCGTCCAGCACGGCGGACGGCGCCAAGGTGCAGCAGTGGGACTGCAACGGCACCAACGCGCAGAAGTTCCACGTCGCGCCGACGACGAACGGGTACTTCAAGATCATCAACGTGAACAGCGGCAAGGGGCTGGACGTCCAGGGCGTCAGCACCGCGCAGAACGCCATCATCCACCAGTGGAGCTACGTCGGCGGCGCCAACCAGCAGTTCCGGTTCGTGAACCGGGGCGGCACGCAGTTCAGCATGCACCTGCGGCACACGGACATGGCGGTGGACCTGTCCTGGGGCTCCGCCGACAACGGGACGCCGCTGCTCCAGTACCCCTACGGAGGCACCGCCAACCAGCACTGGAGCTTCGACCGGGTCTCCGGTGGTGGCGGCGGTGGCGGGACGGGCTTCGGGGGCATCCTCACCCGCGAGACGTTCAACGCCATGTTCCCCAACCGCCATGGCTTCTACACCTACGACGCCCTGGTCTCCGCCGCGGCCAGCTTCTCCGGGCTCGCGACCACGGGCGACGCCGACACCCGCAAGCGCGAGGTGGCCGCCTTCCTGGCCAACGCCTCGCATGAGACGGGCGGCCTCGTGCACATCGAGGAGATCAACAAGGGCGACTACTGCGACACGTCGTGGGGGCCTCCGGGCTGCTTCTGCGCGGCGGGCAAGCGCTACTTCGGGCGCGGTCCCATGCAGTTGTCCTGGAACGGCAACTACTGCGCGGCGGGCATCGCGCTGGGCCTGCCGCTCCAGGCGAACCCGGACCTGCTCGCGCAGGACGCGAACGCGGCGTGGCGCGCGGGCTTCTGGTTCTGGACCACGCAGACCGGCGCGGGCTCCATGACGGCGCACAACGCCATCGTGAACGGCGCGGGCTTCGGTGAGACCATCCGCACCATCAACGGGTCCAGGGAGTGCAACGGCGGCAACCCCGGCCAGGTGCAGAGCCGCATCGACACCTACGTGCGCTTCTGCGGCATGCTCGGCGTGAGCCCCGGCAACAACCTGGGCTGCTGAGCCCCTCGCGCCGGGGCGGGTGGGGACCTCTCCCTCCGCTCCGGCGTCCGGGCCGCGGCCCTCAGCCCAGCTCCGACAGCAGCTCGCCCAGGGCGGCCTTCACCGGCCCCTTCGCGTCGTGGGCGACCGTCTTCAGCATCTCCTTCGCCTTGACGATGAGGGCGGGCTCCACCGCCTCCAGCGCGGACAGCGCGGCGCCCTGCACCTCCGGGGTGTCCTCCGAGCGCAGCAGCCGCTCCAGCAGCGCGAGGGCCTCCTGGGGCGGGGCGCCCAGGCGCAGGAGGGCCACGGCCGCGCTGGCGGCCACGGAGGGGTTCACGTCCTTGAGGAGGCCTCCCAGGGCGGTGAGGCCGGCCGGCGACACCGGCCCCGTCAGGCCCAGCAGGGACACGCCTTCCACCCGGGCGGCGGAGTTCGGGTCCGTCAGCATGCCGAGCAGCAGCGGCTCCAGCCCCCCCAGCGCGGGCAGGGGCAGGTCCTTCTGGCGGCACTGGTCCAACAGCGCGCGCAGCGAGGACAGCGCCACGTAGCGGCGCATCCCTTCCGTCTTCCGCGCCTGCGCGAGCAGCGCGGCGGAGGTGACGTCCGGCGCCACGGGAGCCAGCGCGCCCACCGCCTCCAGCGCCGCGAAGGACACCCGTTCGTCCGGATCATCCAGGTGGGCGATGAGCTTCGGCAGCAGCAGGCCCTTCTCGTCGGACACCCGGCTCGCCGCGCGGGCCATGGCATGCCGGACCGCGGGATGTTCGTGGTCCAGGGCGGCAGCCAGGGCCGGAAGCTGGGACGGGTCCACCCGGCACAGGTTGCCCAGCACCAGCGCCGCATCCCCCACCGCCGGATCCGCGGCCTCCATCCGCGTCAGGGCCTCCGTGATGGCCTGGACGGCGCTGGCGGCCAGCCGTGCGGGGGGAGGCCACCAGTCCGCCTGCAACAGCGACAGGATGAGCCCCGGGGCCGTGGAGGCCGGCCGCGTCAGGTCCTTGATCAGGAACTGGGCGGTCCGCTCCCGCATCACCACGTCCTCGGAGCCGAGGGCCTCCCCGACCGCCTCCAGGGCCTCCGCCCTGGCTTCCACGTCAGGGAGGGAGAGTCGGGATACCCATTCGTCGACGGGCCGGCTGCTGTTCATGCGGTGCTCCTGGGGAGGGTTTTTCGGGAAGGAAGCAACCCGTGACGCCTTCGGACGATAATCCCGCCACGACTCCCGATTTCCAAGAACGAGAACCAACATCATGAGCTACCGCATCCAGAGGGGCGACACGCTGTCGGCGCTGGCGGGCCGTTTCGGCACCTCGGTGTCCGCGCTGGCCAAGGCCAACGGCATCTCGAACCCCGACCTCATCATCACCGGCAACTCCCTGAAGGTTCCGGGGCAGGCCGACAGCTTCCAGTCGGGGGGCGCGACCGGCGGTGGCCGCGCGTCCTCGGGTGCCTCGTCCTCGGGTGGGACGTTCGGTGCGTCCGGCGCCGCGCCCATGGGTGAAATTCCCAGCTCGTTCGGCGGGAACGCCAGCCGGCTGGCCTCGGCGGCCCGCTCCATGGCGTCGTCGATGAACACCACCGGCTGGTGCGCCAAGGGCGTCAACCGCTCCCTGGCGGCGGCGGGCCTGAACGTCAACCCGCTGCCCTCCGCGTACATGTACGGGAACGTGCTGGCCAAGGACTCGCGCTTCCGCGAGGTGAGCCTCACCGACGAGCAGATCAAGCAGCTGCCCCCCGGCGCCATCGTCGTGACCGACGCCTACAACAGCCCGGGCAACCCCCACGGCCACATCGCCGTCTCGCTGGGCAACGGCATGGAAGCCAGCGACCACGTCGGGCGCATCGCCACGCACGGGACGCAGCGGGTGTTCATCCCCGTCTGAGCCGCTGAAGACATGAGGCAGTCCCCGGCGGCCCTGGAGAGCACTCTCCGGGGCCGTTGCCTTTGGTGCGAGCCCTCCCGTGGAGCTTCCCGCTCCCGGCCATGAGGGACACCCCCACCCATGCACTCCCCCCCTCCGGAGCGGCCCGCCCGCTCCCTCCCCGTGTCCCGCGCGGGCCTGCTCGGCGCGCTCACCTGCGTCCTCCTCACCGGCTGCGTCGCGCCCTCCGGCTCCCCGGAGCCCACCGAAGCCCCTCCGCCCGGCACCGCCACGGTGCGCCAGGCCCTGGCCTGCAGCGGCGGAGGCAGCATCGACCAGCACGCAGCGCAGTGCGACGGCGCGGGGAAGCTCCTGTCGTGGGCGCCCCCGACGAACCCTGGCTCCTCCGCCGCGTATGACCACGTGCTGGAGCTGAACCAGAACTACCTCCTGGCGATGCCCGACGTCAGTGGCCTCACGAACCCTTCCGTGGCGAAGCCCGCGTACTACGCGTTCTCCTACGTGTGCAGCGGCACGTCCCCCGGGTGCGCTCCCGCGGGCGCGCCCGTGGGCTGGCCGCACAACCCCGCCGGCCTGTACGCGATGCTCGTGGAGTCCGGCCTCACGTATTCGCCCTACAAGAATGATCCGCGCCTGAGGACCACCGCGCTGGCGCTCCTGGACTGGCACCTGGCGCACGGCATGACCGGGGTGGGCGACCACTGGTCGCGGGTGCCCTACGCGAGCGGCGCCAGCGGCTCGCTGACGTACGCGGGCGCGACGGCGGGCGGGTCGGTGGGCGTGGGGGATGGCGTGGGTTACCTCCAGCCGGAGAAGGTGGGCGCGCTCGCCTGGGCCGCCGTGCAGGCCTTCAAGTTCAACGGCGACACGGCCTACCGGGACATGGCCATCAACGCGGCCAACCAGCTCACCAGCCACCTGCGCACCCCCAGCGCCACCGTGTCGCCGTGGCCCTACCGCGTGCGCGCGTCCGACAACGCCGTGCGCACCGGCGCGAACATCGTCGACAACTACGCCTCCAACGTGGTGGAGCCGCTCAAGCTCTTCCAGGAGCTCATCCGGCTGGGGCAGGCCGGCACGCTCGACGGGGCGCCCGGCTACAGCGCGACCCGGCTGTCCCAATGGCAGTCCACGCAGGCCACGGTGCTGACGTGGCTGCTCGGTCCCTCCGGCCCCATCGCGACCCAGAACTGGACCCAGTACTTCGAGGACGTGGGCTCGGACGCGACGAACAACCTGAACCAGCTCGTCCCCGGGGAGACGGCCAAGTTCCTGATGGACAACCCAGGCCTGGACCCCAACTGGCAGGCCCACGCGCAGGACATCATCGCCTTCATCGAGACGAACTTCGGGGACGCGCTCGAGTTCGGCGCGCGGCCCATCAAGGAGCAGTACGCCTTCCACTACAAGATGGGCAGCCACACCGCGCGCTACGCCGCCGTGAACGCCCGCTACGCGGAGCTCACGGGGGACGCGGCGGCGAAGGACAAGGCCTTCCGCGCGTTCAACTGGGCCACGTACATGGTGCGCAGCAGCGGGCTCACCATTGATGGGCCCTACCCCAACAACGTCTGGTTCACCGACGGCTGGGGCGACTTCATCCGTCACTTCGTCATCGGCATGGGGGCGCAGCCGGACTGGGCGCCCGCCGGACAGAACCACCTGCTGCGCACCACCTCCGTGGTGAAGAGCGTCACCTACGGGCCCGGCAACGAGGTCCGGTACACCACCTATGACGCCAGCGCGACGGAGGTGCTGCGCCTCGCCTTCGTGCCCTCGTCGGTGACGGCGGGGGGCACCGCGCTCTCGCAGCGCGCGGACCTGGCCGCGGACGGTTGGACCTTCGACCCCGGCAACAACGCGCTGCGCATCCGCCACTCGAACAGCGGAAGCATCGTCGTCTCCGGGGCGCCTCCCACGGCCCCCGCCGTCGCCGTCACCGCGCCCTCCTCCGCACAGAACTTCACCGCGCCCGCCACGCTCACCCTGGGAGCCACGGCCACGCCCAGCACGGGACGCAGCATCGCCAGCGTGACGTTCCGCGCGGGCACCACCGTGCTCTGCACGGTGAGCGCTCCGGTCTCCAACCCCGTCGCGTGCACGGCCACGGGCAGCCTGGGCAATGGCAGTCACACCGTGAGCGCGGAGGCGGTGGACAGCCTGGGTGAGAGCGGCTCCGCATCGGTGGCCATCACCGTGGCGGGCCCGCCGACGGTCGCCATCATCAGCCCCGCTTCCGGCGCGACGTTGCCCACGGGGAGCACGACCTTGAGCACGAACGCCATCGCGGGCGCGGGGCGGACCCTCACGCGCGTGGAGTTCTTCCAGGGCACCACGTCGCTCTGCTTCACGACGACGGGCACGGCCTGCTCGTGGAACGCGACGGCCGGCACGTATTCCAACGTCTTCGCCCGGGCCACCGACAGTGGCAGCCCGGCGCTCGTCACGAACTCCGCGCCCATCGGCTTCACGGTGAGCGCTTCGGCGGGTGGCGTGCGGCTGGTGGGCGTGGACACCGTGGGGACGCAGAACGACTACGACAACGGCGGCTCGGTGAACGCGTTCCAGTACACCGCCGTCGCGACCGGGACGCTGGGCACGCTCAAGGTCTTCGCGGCGCCGGGCAACGCCAATGCCTCGCTGTCCATCGGCGTCTACAGCGATGTCACCGGCGCGCCGGGCACCCTGCTCTCCTCCTGCACCACGGCGGTGGTGGATTCCCTGCCGCTGGTGACGGGCCAGTGGTACGGCTGCACCGCCGCGCCGCAGGTGACGCTCACGTCGGGCACCGTCTACTGGCTGGCCCTGCTGGGCGCGAACGGCGGCGGCGTGTTCCGCTACATGGATCAGCCCACCGGCTCCATGCGCTACTCCCCGACGGGCCTCTACGCGCTGCCGGGTCCCACCTTCGGCGGCTCCACCGTCTATGCGGGCGCGTCCAATGCGTCCCTGCATGGCCTCTCCACGGGCAGCACCTCCGCGCCGACGGTGTCCCTCACCTCCCCTGCCGCCAACGCCAACTTCACCGCGCCCGCCAACCTGAACCTCCAGGCCACCGCGACGGCGGGGCCGGGCCGCACCCTCACGAAGGTGGAGTTCTTCGACCACGGCACCACGCTGCTGTGCACGGTGAACGCGCCGGGCTCGGCCTCCGTGAGCTGCGGGGTCAGCTCGCTCCTGGATGGCGCGCACAGCGTGACCGCGAAGGCCACCGACGACCTGCTCCAGACGGCCACGTCCGCGGCCGTGGCCCTCTCCCTGTCCAACCCGCCCACGGTGAGCGTCACCTCCCCCGTGGCCAATGCGACGTACACGGCCCCCGCCTCCGTGCCGCTGGCCGCGTCCGCCACCGCCGGTCATGGCCGGAGCATCGCGCGGGTGGACTTCTACGCGGATGGCGCGACCCTGGTCTGCTCCAGCACCACCAGCCCCTACGGCTGCACCTGGAGCAACGTCGCGCAGGGAAGCCACACGGTGCGGGCCGTGGCCGTGGACAGCGCCAGCCCCGCCGCCAGCACCCAGTCCAGCCCGGTCTCCCTCACCGTGAGCAGCGCCGCCACCGTGCCCTCGGCCCCCACCGGCCTGACGGCCACGGCGGTGTCGTCGGGGCAGATCGACCTGACCTGGACCGATGCGTCCAACAACGAGAGCGGCTTCCTGGTGGAGCGCGCGCCGGACGTCTCCGGGGCTCCGGGCACCTTCGCGCAGGTGGGGACGCCGGCCGCCAACGTGACGTCCTTCAGTGACCCGGGCCGCGCCGCGAGCACCCGCTACTGGTACCGGGTCCGGGCCACCAATGGCGCGGGCGCCTCCGCCTTCACGGCCGCCGCCAGCGCGACGACCCTGGCCGCGCCCACGGCCCTGGTCGGCAACAGCACCGTGCTGACGGCGTCCGACTTCGAGAACGCGGGCGTCGCGGCGGCCTTCAGCTACGTGGCGAGCGCCACCGGCACCGTCACGCGCCTGCGCCTCTACGTGGACGGGCAGAGCACGGCCACCACGCTCCAGCTCGGCCTGTATGCGAATGGGAGCGGGACGCCCGGCGCGCTGCTGAAGAGCTGCACCGTCGCGACGGTCACGGCCAATGCGTGGAACGTCTGCGACATCACGTCGCAGGCGGTGACGACGGGCACGACGTACTGGCTGGCCGTCCTGGGCCCCTCCGGCGGAGGCAACGTCTACTGGCGCCACACCAGCGGCACCGGGAGCTACAAGGTCCAGCCGGGCCTGACGACGACCCTGCCCTCCACCTGGACCGGGACCGGGGGCTACCCGGGCAGCGACATGTCCGCCTACGCCGGCAACTGACGCCAGGCTCAGTCCAGTTGGGCCAGCAGCTCGCGCAGGGCCTCACGGGTCGGTCCCGTCGTGTCTCGGACCACCGACTCCAGCATCCCCTTCGCGCGGATGAGCGTGGGGGCGTCGACCTCCTCCAACGCGGAAAGGGCGGCGCCCTGGACGTCGGGCGCCGCCGCCGGGCCGAGCTGCCCCTTCAGCAGGAAGAGGGCCTCCGCCGGCGGCGCTCCCAGCCGCAGCAGCGCCACGGCGGCACAGGCCGCCACGGAGGGACTCTCATCCTTCAGTTGCTCCCGCAGGGCCGCGAGCGCGTCCGGCGACCGGGGCCCCGTCAGCCCCAGCAGGCACACCGCCTCCATGCGGATGGGGGGCTCCGGCTCCTCCAGCGTGCTCAGCAACGCGGGCTCCAGGTCCGCCAGCGCGAGCGGCGCCTGTCCAGACAGGCGCCGCTCCTCCACCAGGCTGCGCAGGGACACCAGGACCAGGTAGAGGCGGGCCCCGTCCGTCTTGCGCACCTGCTCCAGCAGCCGGGGCGCGGTCAGCTCCGGCGCCAGAGGGGCCAGCGACCCCAGCGACTCCAGCGCCGCGATGGCCACCGACTCCTCGTCGTCCAGCAGCGCGAGCAGCCGGGCCATCCACGGCAGCGCGGCCGGCCCCACCCGCCCCACCACGCGCGCCGCGGCGCTCCGGACCGAAGCCCGCGGGTGCGTGAACGCGCCCTCCAGGAAGGAGAGCCGGGAAGGCTCCACGCGGCACACGTTGGTCAGCACCAGCGCCGCGTGCTCCACCTCCGGCGCGTCGGCCTCCAGCCCCGGCAACACCGCCATCACCGCCTGGAGCGCGTCCGCGACGAGGGAGGCCTGCGGGGGCC
Organism: Corallococcus sp. BB11-1; assembly: GCF_026626625.1. Taxonomy (NCBI): domain Bacteria; kingdom Pseudomonadati; phylum Myxococcota; class Myxococcia; order Myxococcales; family Myxococcaceae; genus Corallococcus; species Corallococcus sp. BB11-1. Next base: position 151,905 of record NZ_JAPNJY010000004.1, read on the forward strand.
ACCAGCTGCGCTGCAACAGGAACAGCACCGACCCGGCGACCTTCGTCCCGGGGCGCCCCAGCTCCTGGAGCAGCGCCCGGGCGGTCTCCTCCCGCGACGACTCGTCCCCGGAGCAGAGCAGGTCGCCCAGGGCCTCCTGGGCCTCCTCGCGCGCGACGCCGTCACGCGCGGAGAGGCGGGCCTTCCATTCATCCATGGTCGGGACGCGACCCACGCGGAGCTCCTCCACCGAAGCGCGCCGGGAGGAAGACCTCCATCCGGCGCGGGTTCAGGCGATCATCCCGCGCCCCACGCGGGCCGTCACGGAGGAACCGCGGTGACGCGGCCCTTCGCGTCCACGTAGCGGCCCGGCGCGCACCCGCGCGAGCGCGGCCTCTCAGACCTGGACCATCTGGATGAGGTTGCCGCAGGTGTCCTCGAATACGGCGATGGTGACGGGCCCCATGGGCGTGGGCTTGCTGCGGAACACCACGCCCAGCTTCAGCAGGCGCTCATATTCGGCCTGGCAGTCATCCACGCCGAACGCCGTCAGGGGGATGCCCGCGTCGTACAGCGCCTTCTGGTAGACGCGGGCGGGCGCGAAGCCCATGGGCTCCAGCAACAGCTCCGTGCCTGTCTGCGCGTCGGGCGAGACGACGGTCAGCCAGCGGTACGTGTCCCCCACGGGGACGTCCACCTTCAGCACGAAGCCCAGGACCTCCGTGTAGAACTTCAGGGCCTTCGCCTGGTCGTCGACCATCACGCTGGTCATGGTGATGCGCATTGCGTGTCTCCCAAGGGGTGCTGCGGGGTTTCAAGTCTCAGCGGTGTCGGAGGCCATGACGGAAGCAGTCCACGACATGATCGTCAACGATGCCCGTCGCCTGCATCCAGGCGTAGACGATGACCGGCCCCACGAACTTGAAGCCGCGCTGCTTGAAGGCCTTGGAGAACGCTTCCGACAGCGCGGTCTTCGCCGGCACGTCACCCCTGCCCGTCCAGGTATTGCGCAGGGGCTTGCCGCCCGCCAGGGTCCAGACGCACGTGGAGAAGTCCTCGCCGGCGTCCGCCATGTCCAGGTACGCGCGGGCGTTGCCGATGGTCGCCTCAATCTTCGCGCGGGCCCGCACGATGCCGGCGTCGCCCATCAGCCGCGTGACGTCCTTGTCGGTGAACCGCGCCACGACCTTCGGCTCGAAGCCCTTGAAGGCCCTCCGGAAGGCCTCGCGCTTGCGCAGGATGGTGATCCACGCGAGCCCGGCCTGGAACCCCTCCAGCATCAGCAGCTCCCAGAGCGCGCGGCTGTCGCGCTCCGGCACGCCCCATTCCTCGTCATGGTAGGCCTGATACAGCGGGTCACCCTCAGCCCAGGCGCAACGGTGTGGCATCCGCACTCCCCAAGGTCACGCGCCCGCGGGCGCACGGCAGGGCTACCACGGCGCCTGAACGGGCGACCAGTCCTGTTCTTGCGTCAGGCGGGCCGGGTCAGCAGCGCGAACAACCCATCGCTCCACCACCTGCCGCGCAGTCCGGGCAGGAGCCGTTGCCAGTGGATGCTGCTGCGGGGGATGCGCCCGGGCAGGGGGTAGTCGAAGTCGATGGACTGGAAGCCCGCTTCGGCGGCCATGCGCCGGGCGTCCAGTTCGGTGATGGGGGTGATGTGCCCGGAGTCGCGGTAGTCCTGGTCGCAGAACGCGGGGAAGTACCCCCGGACCAGGAAGGACAGGCGCGCGGTCAGGCTGTCGTTGTTGGGCGTGGTGATGAAGAGGTGTCCTCCCGGGCGCAGCACCCGGAAGGCCTCCTTCACGAAGTGGCGCGGGTTGGCCAGGTGCTCCAGCACCTCGATGGCGAACACCCAGTCCACCGACGCGTCCGCCCAGGGCAGCGCGTCCCGCGACACGTCGCGCGCGTGGAACTCCACGCCGGGCAGGCGGCTCGCGCCCGCGTCATGGATGTCCGTGCTGAGGATGCGCTCGATGGCGGGGTTGCCCTGCAGCCGGCGGATCCACCCCCCGCGCCCCGACCCCACGTCGAGCACCACACCCGAGGCCCGCCGCCCCGCCACGCTCCAGGCCGCGTCCCGGAGCGTCTCCGGGGACAGGCCCTCCTCGCGTTGGGCGTAGGCGGCGGCGTCGTGGCCCAGGGGCCCCGTGTCGCCCTTGCGCGTCGCATTCGAGTCCATCCGCAGACGCTCGCACAGAGTCGGAGCTCCGTGAAGCGGACCCGCCGGGGCTCTCCCAACAGGCCATCCAATCGCGTGACATGGCCACGCCACCCGCCCAAAAGACTCTCAACCCCCGGGAGCGGGAGCTTCGCCTATCATCCGCGCGCGCAACGTCACCAGGAGGCAACCGCATGGGACAGGAAGTGGACGTCATCGTCGTGGGCGGAGGGTTGGCGGGCCTCGTCGCCGCGACCGAACTGGCGGATGCCGGCAAGCGCGTCGCCGTCGTGGACCAGGAGGGTGAGCAGAACCTGGGCGGGCAGGCGTTCTGGTCCTTCGGCGGCCTGTTCCTGGTGGACTCGCCCGAGCAGCGGCGCATGGGCATCAAGGACTCGCACACGCTCGCGCTGGAGGACTGGATGGGCACCGCGGGCTTCGACCGCGAGGAGGACCACTGGCCGCGCAAGTGGGCGGAGGCCTTCGTCGGCTTCGCCGCGGGTGAGATGCGCTCCTGGCTGCACCAGCAGGGCATGACCTGGTTCCCCGTCGTGGGCTGGGCCGAGCGCGGCGGCTACGGCGGCGTGGGCCACGGCAACTCCGTGCCCCGCTTCCACGTCACCTGGGGCACGGGCCCCGGGGTGCTCGCGCCCTTCATCCGCCGGGCGCAGGCGGCGCGGGACGCGGGCAAGCTCACGTTCCTGTTCCGCCACCGCGTGGACGAGCTGCTCGTCACCGCGGGCGCCGTCGTCGGTGTTCGCGGCATGAAGCTGGAGGCCACCGACGTCCCCCGCGGCGTCAGCAGCTCCCGCAAGACGGAAGGCGACTTCGAGCTGCGCGCGCAGGCGGTCATCGTCACGTCCGGCGGCATCGGCGGCAACCACGAGCTGGTCCGCAAGAGCTGGCCGCAGCGGATGGGCCCCGCGCCGAAGTTCATGGTGCAGGGCGTCCCCGACCACGTGGACGGGCGGATGATCGCCATCACGGAGGCAGCGGGCGCGCGCCTCATCAACCGCGACCGCATGTGGCACTACACCGAGGGCCTGCGGAACTGGAACCCCATCTGGCCCCGCCACGGCATCCGCATCCTGCCCGGCCCCAGCTCGCTGTGGCTGGACGCCACCGGCAAGCGCCTGCCGCCGCCGCTGTTCCCCGGCTTCGACACGCTGGGCACGCTGGAATACATCCTGAAGACGGGCCATGAGCACACCTGGTTCCTGCTGAATCAGCAGATCATCAAGAAGGAGTTCGCGCTGTCCGGGTCGGAGCAGAACCCGGACCTCACGGGCAAGGACTGGCTGGGCGTGCTCAACCGCGCCGTGGGCAAGAAGGCCATGGGCCCGGTGGAGGCCTTCAAGGAGAAGGGCGAGGACTTCGTCATCGCCGGGAACCTGCGCGAGCTGGTCGCGGGCATGAACGCGAAGACGGAGAAGCCGCTGCTGGACTTCGCCACCGTGGAGCGCGAGGTGCTGGCCCGCGACGGCCAGCTGGCCAACCCCTTCGGCAAGGACCTGCAGATCGCCGCCATCCGCCAGGCGCGCAACTACCGGGGCGACCAGCTGGTGCGCACCGCGAAGCTGCACCCCATCCTCGACCCCAAGTCCGGGCCGCTCATCGGCGTGAAGCTGAACATCCTCACGCGCAAGACGCTGGGCGGCTTCGAGACCGACCTCGCGGGCCGCGTCTTCAACGCCCAGGGGGAGACGATTCCCGGGCTCTACGCGGCGGGCGAGGTGGCCGGCTTCGGAGGCGGTGGCGTCCACGGCTACCGCGCGCTGGAGGGGACGTTCCTCGGCGGCTGCATCTTCTCCGGCCGCGCCGCGGGCCGCGACGCCGCCAGCCGCGTGTAGCTCCCGTTCAGCGGGCAGGGGCCTTGAGACACCCTGCCCTCTCGCGGTCCGCGCTCAGGACACCGTGGCCTGGAAGGGCCACGGGCTGGAGCGCGACCCGGCCATCCAGTTGTCGTGCCGGCCGTCCCAGTACTGGAAGGTGAGCAGCGACGGGTCCACGTCATCCAGCGTGCCGATGTGGATGGAGCGGAACGCCCCACCGAGCTCCGGGACGTCGCCCGCGCCGAAGCACATGACGCCGCAGTGCTTGCAGAAGCTGCGGGAGTTCGGGCTCCCCTCGCGCGCGTACCGGGTCACGTCCTCCTGGCCCTTGAGGAGCCGGAAGGCCTCAGGCTTCATGCTGGTGCTGCCGCCGTCGCCGTACTTCGTGCAGAACGTGCAGTTGCAGCGGCTCACGTCGGCCAGGTTCACGGTGGCCTCGTAACGCACGGCGCCACAGTGGCAGCCCCCCGTGTAGGTCCGCACGCCGGCCTTGGCAGGGTTCTGCTGGGAGTCGTTCTGGGTCTGGGTCATGGCGAAGTCTCCGGTGCCGCGTTGAAGGAACCCGACCCTTATCTCCCCTGCCAGTGACAGCCTTATGTCAGGTTTGTCCGCCCCCCCCTGATGGGGGGGTCCTGGAGGCCCCCTGACCTTCCCCGTGGGGTTGGGGCAGATTCGCGGGGTTCGCCGCATCCCCGGAGGCACCTTGACCGCCTGGAAACCGCTGCGCCGCATCCTCGCCGTGACGCTGTTCCTCCCCCTGCTGGCGGTGGCTGCTCCGCCCGCCCCGGCGTCGAAGCCGGCCCCGGCCGCCGCGCGCAAGCCCGTGCAGCGACCGTCGCGCCAGTACACGATGGAGCAGTTCATGGGGACGACGGAGGTGACGGACCCGGTGTTCGCCTCCGATGAGAAGCGGGTCCTCTTCTCCTCGAACGCCACCGGCATCTACAACGTCGCCAGCGTCCCGGTGGCGGGGGGCAAGCCCACCGCGCTGACGCACTCCAAGACGGACAGCGTCCGGCTGGTGGGCGCGTTCCCGCGCGACAACCGCTTCCTCTTCGAGCGTGACCAGGGCGGCAACGAACAGACGCACGTGTTCGTGCGCACGCCGGACGGCAAGGAGCAGGACCTCACGCCCCTGAAGAAGGGGGTCGCGCACTTCATCGGGTTCAGCCAGGACGAGTCCGCCTTCTACGTCGTCACCAACGAGCGCGACGAGGGCGCCATGGACGTGTACCGCCATGACGCGAAGACCTACGCGCGCACGCTGCTGTTCCAGAACGACAAGGGCTTCGCCGTGGCCGGCGTCGCGCCCGACGAGACGTGGGTGGTGATGAACGAGTCCCTCACCACGTCCGACGGCAACGTGTGGCGCTACGACGTCGCGACGAAGACCCTGAAGAACCTCACGCCCCACCAGGGGGCCGCCAGCTACAGGGTGGCGGACATCGACCCGGTGTCCGGGGAGCTGTACCTGCTCACCGACGACGGCTCGGAGTTCACCCGGGTGGTGCGCCAGTCGAAGGAGACCGGGAAGCTGGAGGAGGTGGAGAAGGCGGACTGGGACATCTTCGCCACCACCTTCTCCCGCACGGGAGCCTGGCGCGTCACGGCGCTGAACGTGGACGGCGGCACCGAGGTGCGCCTGCACGACGTGAAGGCGGGCACCCAGGTCGCCCTGCCCCAGCTGCCCGAAGGCGTGGTGTCCGACCTCGTCTTCGCGCGCGGAGAGAAGCGGCTGGCCTTCCTGCACGAGGGCGACCGCTCCTCGCCCAATCTGTACGTCTATGACCTGACCACGAAGAAGGCCACGCGCCTGACGAACACGATGGGCAAGGCGCTGGATTCGGAGGACCTGGTGGAGTCGCAGGTGGTGCGCTTCAAGTCCTTCGACGGGCTGGAGATCCCCAACCTGCTCTTCAAGCCGCACCAGGCGACGGCTGGGAAGAAGGCACCCGCGCTCGTCTGGGTGCACGGCGGCCCCGGGAGCCAGACGCGCAAGGGCTACGTCAACTTCATCCAGTACCTGGTGAACCGGGGCTACGTGGTGCTGGGCATCAACAACCGGGGCAGCACGGGCTACGGCAAGGCGTTCCACAAGGCGGACGACCAGAAGCACGGCAAGGAGCCGCTGCTCGACGTCGTGGAGGCCCGGAAGTACCTGGCGAGCCTGCCGTACGTGGACGGCTCGCGCGTGGGCATCATCGGCGGCAGCTACGGGGGCTACATGGTGCTGGCCGCGCTCACCTTCCACCCGGACTCCTTCGAGGCGGGCGTGGATGCCTTCGGCATCTCCAACTGGCTGCGCACGCTGAAGGGCATGCCGCCCGAGTGGGGCGCCTTCCGTCAGGCCATGTTCCAGGAGGTGGGCGATCCGGAGAAGCAGGAGGCGATGCTCAAGGAGATCTCCCCCCTCTTCCACGCCGAGCGCATCAAGAAGCCGCTGCTCGTCATCCAGGGTGCCAATGATCCGCGCGTCCCCCAGGCGGAGTCGGATGAGATCGTCGCCGCCGTGAAGAAGAACGGCGTCCCCGTCGAATACCTCCTGCTCCCCGACGAGGGCCACGGCTTCAAGAAGAAGAAGAACGAGGTGCTGGTGAATGAGCGCGCCCTGGAGTTCTTCGACCGCTACCTCAAGCCCGCGACAGCGGCCACGCCCACGCCCTGAGAGACGCGGTCGCGAAGGACCTGCACGCACAGGCCCACATCACGGCGTGAGGCGAGCCTCGCGCCGGACCGCCGCCGGTCGCGAGCCCTTGCTCCGACGCCCCGGAAGCCACGGGCTGTCAGGAATGAATTCCCGCCGCCGTCCTTCGGGAACGAAAGGAGCGGTCCCCATGCGCACGGCGACGAAGCAGGCCCCGATGAACCTCCAGAACTTGAACCCTTCCGGTCACGGCATCGAAGCGTCCTCGCATCCCAGCCCGGGCACCGCTCCCTTCACGTGCCGCTGGCGCGACTTCGCGTCCTATCGCCTCGCCTCGCCCGGCTCCTGAAGGCTTCCACGCCCGTCCCCGACGCGGCACGGACCCCCTCCCGAGGCCGGGCTCCCCACCAGGGAACCCGGCCTCGTCTTGCGTCCGGGCGTCCCGCATCACCTTCGCCCCACTTCACACCCATAGGCCGCGCACGGGGTGCAGCCTGGATTCCAAATCCGGGCGAGCAGGGTTCGACTCCCTGGCGGCCTGTCCTGCCCGAAAGGCCCCCGTGTCATGGAAACGCTGGTGTTGAGCCAGTCCTATGAGCCCGTCGCACGCATCCCCTGGCAACGCGCCATCCACCTGCTCTTCCAGGGCAAGGTGGAGGTGGTGGAGGAGTACGAGGACCGCGTGGTGCGCTCGGTCACGGTGGAGCTGCGCATGCCGTCCGTCATCCGCTTCGTGCGCGCCCTGTGGAGGGGCCCGCGCGGCATCCGCTTCAGCCGTGAGAACGTCTACCAACGCGACCACTGCCGCTGCCAGTACTGCGGCCGCAAGGTGACGCGCCCGGAGGCCACGTACGACCACGTGGTGCCGCGCGCGCAAGGGGGCCGCACGAGCTGGGAGAACATCGTCATCGCGTGCGTGCCCTGCAATCAGCGCAAGGGCAACCGGACCCCGGCCCAGGCGCGCCTGACGCTGCTCGCCGTGCCCGTGAAGCCGAAGAAGATGCCCAACGCCGTGCACCTGTCGTTCCTCGTGGAGCAGGGCGTGCCCCTGTCCTGGCGCAAGTTCCTGAGGGACGTCGCCTACTGGCACACGGAGCTGGAAACCTGAGTCCCGTCGGGTGCCGGGACTTCGCTTCCGTGCGGCAACGGTTAGAGTGCCGCACGTCGAGGGGGCGTTCCGAACCACCATGGCGACGAGGAAGAACGAAGACCAGGAGCGGCTCATCGACCGCGACCTCACCGCGATGGCGCGCGAGGGGAAGCTGCCGGCCGCGTACGGCGTGGACGTCGCCGTGACGGAGGTGCTCGGCCTCCTGACGCGAGGAGGCAAGCACCCACTGCTGGCGGGCGAGCCCGGCGTGGGCAAGAGCGCGCTCGTGCAGGAGGTGGCCCGCCGCATCGCGGAGGGCCGCGTGGACGGGGACCTGGCGCAGGCGCGACTGGTGGAGGTGTCCGTCGCCAACATCCTGGCGCGCAGCACCCAGCGCCAGGCCGCGGAGAGCTTCGAGGAGCTGCTCACGCACCTGGGCCGGCACCCCTGCCCCATCGTCTACATCCGCGACCTGCCGGTGGCCCTGGGCGGCCCCCTGGCCCCGGTGGCCGTGCGCGCGCTGCGCACCGGGGGGCTGCGCTTCATCTTCGAAACCGAGCCCAAGCGCGTGCAGGAGCTGCTGCGCGCGGACGAGGCCCTGGCCGAACGGCTCCACCTGCTGCCGCTCCAGGAGCCACCCCTGGAGAAGGCCCGGTGGATCGTCGGCCGCGTGGCGGAGGAGCTGGAGCGCGAGCTGCGGCTGCCCATCGACCCGGCCGCGTGCGACCTGGCCCTGCGCCTGTCCGCGAAGTTCCTGCTGGCGCAGCACATGCCGCGCAAGGCCATCGAGCTGCTGAAGGAGACGGCGGCGGAGGCCGCGGGCGTGGCGCGCGACCACGTGGGGCCGGAGGACGTGCTCACCCGCTTCTGCGCCGCCACGCGCCTGCCCCGCTTCGTCGTGGACGACGCGATGCCGCTGGACCTGGAGGAGACGGAGCGCTTCTTCGGGGAGCGGCTGCTCGGCCAGACGGACGCGGTGGGCGCGGTGCTGCGGTCGGTGGCGCTGCTCAAGGCGGGCCTCAACGACCCGCGCCGCCCGCTGGGCGTGTTCCTCTTCGCCGGGCCCACGGGCGTGGGCAAGACGCAGCTGGCGAAGCTGCTGGCCGAATACCTCTTCGGCTCCTCCGACAGGCTGGTGCGCCTGAACATGGCGGACTACCCCAACGACGGCGACGAGAGCGTGCCCTTCGGCGCGTCGTGGGCGCCCGCGCTGGAGACGCGGCGGGGAGAGCTGTCCGCGCTGCTCGACGGCAAGGTGTTCACCGTGCTGCTGCTGGACGAGTTCGAGAAGGCGGCGCGCAGCGTGCACGACCGCTTCCTCCAGCTCTTCGACGAGGGCACCTTCGTCAACGGCGCGGGCGAAGCGGTGTCGTGCAACAACACGCTCATCGTGGCCACGTCCAACGTGGGCTCGGAGGTGTACCGCGAGGCGGGCCTGGGCTTCGCCGCGCACAAGCGCGCGGAAGAGCAGGTGTCGGAGGTGGACCGCCGCATCGCGGAGGCCTTCCGTCCGGAGTTCCTCAACCGCTTCGACGCCATCTGCCACTTCCGGCCGCTGTCGCGCGTGGACATCCGCAAGATCGCCCAGCGCGAGGTGGGCCGAGTGCTGGAGCGCGAGGGCATCCGCGCCCGCGCCCTGGACGTCGAAGTGACACCGGAGGTGGTGGACCGGCTGGTGGAGCGCGGCTACTCACCGCAGTTCGGCGCGCGCTACCTCCAGCGCGAAATCGAGAAGACGCTCACCGCGGCGCTGGCGGTGGAGATTGCCCGCAGGCCCCTGCCGCCGGGGACGCCCGTGCGCGTGGAGGCCCGTCCCGGAGGCCGCGTGGTGGCGGTGGCCGAGCCCGTCCCGCCGCCACGGGAGGTGACGGCGCAGCTGCTGCTGCCCTCCGCCAAGGCCGCGGCGGTGAAGCGCCGGCTGGACCGCAAGTCGCTGCTCATTGAAATGGACCGGCTGGTGGGCCGTGCCCGCGCGCTGGCCACGTCCGCCGGACGGCCGGAGCTGGAGGAGCGCCGCGCCGCGCTGCTCGCGGAGACGCAGGCGCCGAACCTGTGGGACGACCCGCTGCGCGCGGCGGACGTCATCCGCGCCTTCCGCACGGTGGAGGCGCAGATTGGCGAGCTGGAGCGCCTGGAGGCCGCGTGCCTCTTCGGGCGGCGGCTGGTGCGCGAGGCGAAGAACGAGGTGCAGCTGGCCTCCGCGGCCCGGCAGGTGGAGGACGTGGCGCGCGAGGTCCAGATGGCGGAAGCGCTGCGGGCCTCGGGGGCCACGCCGCTGGACAACGAAGCGCTGGTGGACATCTGCGCCAGCGACGCTTCCGAGCAGCAGGACGCATGGGTGCAGGAGCTGGCCACCATGTACCTGGGCTGGGCGCAGCGGCGGGGCTACGAAGCCACCGCCGTGGCGGAGGCGGAGACGCCCGCGCGCGTGGTGGTGCGCATCGCCGGGCCGGGCGCGTACGGCTTCCTCGCGGGCGAGACGGGGCTGCACCGCCGCCTGGAGGAGGAGAAGCGCCAGCGCGCGTACGTGCGCGTGCACCGGGGCGGGCCCATGGAGGAAGTGGAGCGGGCGTTGCTGGTGCTGGAGGGCCGTCCGGTGAAGAGCCGCGAAGGCGAATACCTCCAGCGCGTGCGCAACGAGGTCACCGCGAAGGATGAGGCGACGGGGCGCATGCTGACGCTCATCGGGGCCGGGGAGATGGAGGAGCTCAAGGGCATCGCCGCGCGCGTCGTCGCGGGACAGGGCGCCAGCACCGATGAGGCCCGCCGCTACTTCCTGGGCCGGGGCGCCCGCGTGGAGGATCCGCGCACCGGCGCCGGCACCCCTCGCGTGAAGGACGTGATGCGCGGCGAGCTGGACGTCTTCATCGCCGCGTGGATTTCACGGCCTCCGCCGGAGTCGACTCCGCCGCTCGCGTGAAGTGTCCACGTTCCCCGAGGAGCCCCGCGCCGCGACCGCAGTCTCAGGGCAGGTATCCCCGAGCCACACCCTGGCGCATCGCCTCCGCGAGCACGTCCAGCCCGTGCGCGGTGTTGATGCGCGAATGGGACGTGGTGCCGCTGACGATCTGCACCGCGCCGCCCAACACGAAAGGCAGCGGCCGGCGCCCCAGCCGCAAGAGGCGCTCGTCGTAGAAGGCCGCCGGGGCGCGCTCGCGCAACAGGCGCGGCAGGGCGACCATGTTCGCGGTGCGCGACGGCTGCATCGCGGGCCCCAGGCACGAGAAGTCCAGCCCCACCTCCGGCAGCATCGCGCCGCGTCCTTCGCGGTCGAAGACGAAGACGACCTGCGACGTCTCCTCCTGCGCGCCGCGCACGCTCGTCTCCGTCGTCTTCGTCATCTTCAGGCCGCCCGTGATGAGGGCCGCGCCCAGCGCCACCTGCGTCTTCTTCTCGGTGTGCTCGCTCTGCGTGCGCATGGAGCTGGCCCCCCGGAGGATGACCGTCACGTCCTCCCAGGCCAGCGTGAGCGGCGCACCGGAGCGGGGCGTGAACGTCACCTCCGACGCGCCGAACGTCACGGTCCGGGCCGTCACCCGCTCCACCGTCTCCGCCTCATCGATGGCGAGCGCCGCGAGCCCCGCGTCCTGGAGCGTCTTCACCAGGGCGTCCGCGGCCTCGGGCGCGAGCCGCGCGAGCAGGGCCGGCGGCTCCGGCGCCAGCCGCATGCGGGCCTCCGCGGGCGCCATGCCCGCCGCCGCCGCGAGCACCTGGGCTGCTTCGGGGACTTCTCCCGCCGGACGAACGAGCGCGACGATCTTCATGGCTCTCCCCAACCCCTGCGCTGGCCTGCCTGGCAGTGCGAGGCATCCTCGCGCGAAAGCCGCCGGCGCGCACCCGAGCACGGACGCCCGGGGAGATTCCCCGGGCACCCGAGCAGGGACGTCAGTCGAGCAGGTGCGGATTGCGCAGGAGCAACACCCCGGCCTGCACGGTGCTGGTGTAGCCGTTGAGCCTGCCCGTGCGCGTCAGCTCGCTCACGTCGCGCACGCCCGTCTCCACGAGGACCCGGTCCACCACGCCCTCGCCCTGGTTGTAGGCCGCGAGCGCGAGCCGCCAGTCGCCGTACCGAGCATGCAGCGCCTGGAAGAGGGCCGCGGCGGCCTCCGTCTCACGGGCCACGTCCAGCCGCTCGTCGAGCCCGGCCTCCACCTTGAGCCCGTAGCGGCGCGCCGTGGAGGGGATGAACATCCACACGCCCGCGCCCCTCGGCCCCGGCGCAAGCGACGGCTCCCCGGACGTCTCCGGCAGGTTGCTCACCGCCGACTCCACCATCGCCACCGCCAGCAACCCTTCCGGAAGCGAACGCGAGCGCAGCGTGCCCGCCAGCGCCTCGCGGTGCACGGCGAGGTTCGCCAGGGCCTTGCGCATGAAGTCGCGCCCCTTCGGCGTGGTGATGAACCGGTTGAGCTGCTCCACCACCGCCGCGTCCACCACCACCGGCAGGTCCCCCTCCTTCTGCCCCGCCGTCGCGAGCGCCTGGGCCTCCGCGAGCGACACCGCGCGCCCCTTCGCCGCGCCCTGTGCCCACAACGCCAGGGGCGCCATCACCAACGCCAGGGACAACACCAGGCCCAGGGCATGCCCGGAGCGACGAGGACGGGGTTCGAACACCATGCGGATTCTCCTGACGGTGGGGTGCGACATGCCGGTGACTCCGGCGGGAAGGGGGCGCGAGCCCGGGACGCGCGATGACGCCTGGAGCAGGCACCGCGCATAGGCGTCCGCGGGCACCCGGGGCCCGGTGACGAGCGCTTCGTCGCAGGCGAACTCCTGACATTCGGCCAGCCACCGGCTGAAGGCCCGCGCGAAGGGATTCCAGAAGAAGGCGCTGTCGAAGCCGAGCCGCGCGTACGCGAACACCGTGTCGCGCTGCCGGTGGTGTTGCAGCTCGTGCCGCACCGTGAGCCGGAGCGCCTCCGCGTCCTCCAGGAGGACGGAGGGCACCACCACCCAGGCCCCACCTCCCGGAAACCAGACCGAGTACGCGCCCCCGTCCGCCTCCCCCAACACCAGACGCACCCGGCCCACGCGGCGAAGCAGCGGCAGCGCCTTGAGCCGCCGACGCAGGCGCAGCGATCGCCCCAGCTCCCACGCCAGGAACCCGAGGCCGCCCACGCCCACCATCACCGCGAGCATCCCCACCGGAACGCCGCCCCCCTTCGCGGACGGCTCCGACACGGCACCCGGCGCGGCCCGGGCCACCCGAGGCTCCACCGGGGCGACGGAGCGCGCCAGCGAGCGCTCGAACGCGAAGAGCGGCGCCACCGGCAGCACGTCCCGCACGGCGAGCGCCGCGAGCGGCAACACCACCGCCAGCCCCCACGTCACCCGCCCCACGCGCAGCGTCTGCCGCGCGCTCAACCTCCGCTCCATCCCCAGCCACAGCGCGGCCCGCAGCAGCCCGAAGCCCACCGCCACCAGCGCCGCCGCCGTGAGGTACGCGGCCAGCAACTCCCGCGAGAAGGGCCCCATCACCTGCCCCCCTTGCGTCCCAGCAGCTTGCGGATCTGCTCCACCTCCTCCGCCGACAACGGCACCGCCTCCACCAGCCGCGCCACCAGCGAAGAAGGGGTGCCGTCGAACACCGTCGCCACCAGGTGCCGCACGCTCTGGGCCTCGTAGGCCTCGCGCGACAGCCGCGCCGAATACAGGTGCCCGCGCCCCTCCTTGCGGCTGTGCACCACCCCCTTCTGCTCCAGGATGCGCAGCACCGTGGACACCGACGTGTAGGCCAGCTTGCGCTCCGGCGGTAGCGCCGCGAGCACGTCCGCCACGCTCACCTCCCCCAGCTTCCACACGAGCTGCATCAGCTCCAGCTCCACCGGCGTCAGCGGCCGGGGTTCCTCGGCGGACGGCGACCTGGACATGCCAGCGACCTCTCCTCAAGACGAACTAAGGACTTAGTTCCAAACCAACTAAGCCTTTAGTTTGAATCCGTCAAGCAGGCGGCCGGTGGTGGGGAAACGCCAGGGGGTGCGGATTCCCACGCGCCCGGTGGGGCAAGTCCTTAGACTGCGGGCACATGCTCCACGTCATACCTCTGGGCGGCCTCGGCGAAATCGGCCTCAACGCCATGGTGCTCGCCTGTCGTGGGGAGCTGCTGCTCATCGATGCGGGACTGATGTTCCCCACGGCAGGGATGCCGGGGGTCGACATCATCGTCCCGGACTTCACCCACCTGAAACGCAACGCCGCGCAGTTCAAGGGCGTGGTGCTGACGCACGGGCACGAAGACCACATTGGCGCGCTCCCCTACCTGCTCGACGAGTTGCCGGTCCCCGTCTACGGCACGCGCTTCACGCTGGCGCTCGCGCGCAACCGGCTGGAGGAGCTGGGCGTGGAGGCGGACCTGCGCGAAATCGAACCGCGCACGCCCTTCAAGGTCGGCACCGCCTTCACGGTGGAGGCCACGCGCGTCACGCACACCGTGCCGGACGCGGTGGGCTACATCGTCCGCACGCCCGAAGGCACCATCATCCACACCGGCGACTTCAAGCTGGATCCGGATCCCATCGACGGGCTGAAGACGGACCTGGAGCGCTGGGGTGAGGCTGGCGAAGAGGGCGTGCTGTGCCTGCTGTCGGACTCCACCAACTCGGAGCTCCCCGACGAGACGGGCAGCGAGCGCGTGGTGCAGACCACCTTCGAGCGCCTCTTCCACGAGACGAAGGGCCGCATCGTCGTCGCGCAGTTCTCCTCCAACCTCCACCGCGTGCGGCACCTGCTGGAGCTCTGCGAGCGCACCGGCCGGCTGGTCGCGCTCCAGGGCCGCAGCATGGTGCGCAACGTGGAGCTGGCGCGGGAGATGGGCTACCTGCAGGTCCCCGACTCGCTCTTCGTGCACCTGGACTCCGTGCCGAAGCTCGCGCCCCACCGCGTGGCGGTGCTCACCACCGGCGCCCAGGGCGAGCCCCGCGCGGGCCTCACCCAGTTGGCCCACGGCGACGGCCCCGTGCGGCTGGAGCCCGGCGACCTGGTCATCGTCAGCGCGCGGCCCATCCCGGGCAACGAGCGCTCCGTGGGCGCGCTGCTCGATCAGCTCCACTGGCGCGGCGCCCGCATCGTCTACGCCCAGGTGGAGCCCGGCGTGCACGTCTCCGGACACGCCAGCCGCCCCCAGCAGCGCCGCGTGCTGGACATCGTGAAGCCGCGCCACTTCGTCCCGGTACATGGGGAAATCCGGCACCTGCACCGACACCTGACCACCGCGCGCGAGTCCGGCATGGCCCCCGAGGGGCTGCTCCTGGCGCACGACGGCGACGTGGTGACGTTCGAGGAAGGGCGGGGCCGCTTCTCCGGCAGCGTGCCGTCCGGGCGCATCCTCCGGGAGCGCTCCGGCAGCGGGGTGCTGACGCCGGAGACGCTGGCGGAGCGCAACCGGCTGGCGGAGACGGGGCTGGTGGCCGCGGTGGTGGTGCTCCGGCGCGACACCCAGGCCCTGGTGGCGGGCCCCCAGCTGTCCGGCCAGGGGCTCTCCCCCGACGAGCAGGGGATGCTGTCCCGGGTGGCCGTGGAGGCGAAGGCCTACTTCGAGGAGCTGAACCCACAGCTCCGCGGCGACGACGCCCTGGCGCGCGAGGAGCTGGTCCGGGCGGTGAAGCGGGCCTTCAAGCAGCACACCTCCCGGCGCACCCTGGTGGTGCCCTTGGTCGTCCGGGTGTAGGTATGGTAAGGGCGGCCCACCCCCCATGCCCTCTTTCGACGTCGTCTCGAAAATCGATCTGGCTGAGCTCGACAACGCGGTCAATCAGACCAAGAAGGAGCTCAGCACGCGCTATGACTTCCAGGGCGTCAACGCCGACATCGTCGTCGCCCCGGACCACACCTCCGTCACGGTGAAGGCCAACAGCGAGGACAAGGTCCAGGCCGCCAAGGAAGTGCTGCTGGTGAAGCTGGCCAAGCGCGGCATCAGCCTGCGGGTGCTGGAGTTCGGCGACATCGAGAAGACGGGCCTCGCGAACGTCAAGCAGCCCATCAAGCTGCAGCAGGGCATCCCGGTGGAGAAGTCCAAGGAGCTCATCAAGGTGCTCAAGGACTCGAAGATCAAGGTGCAGGGCTCCATCCAGGCGGACCAGCTCCGCGTGACGGGCAAGAACCGCGACGACCTGCAGGCCGCCATGGCGCTGTTCCGCCAGGAGCAGGACCGGCTGAGCCTGGACATGCAGTTCACCAACTTCCGCGACTGAGTGCCCCCGCCATGCACGCCGCCCCCCTGGCTCCGCTGACGCTCCTGCTGCTGGCCACCGCCACCCCGTCGTTCGCGCAGGAAGCCGCGCGTCCCAGCCGTCCGGTGCCCGTGCTCAAGAAGGCGCCGCGTCCGGAGAAGGGGCTCAAGGACTTCGGCTCGCCGCTGGTGCTCAAGCCGCTGACCGTCGAGGGCGCCACGGCGAACTTCTCCGCCCGGGTGGGCTGGCGCAAGGACACGCTCTTCGTCGGCGTGGAGGCCACGGACAACCAGCTGCTCGCCGGCGACCTCATCACCCTCACCCTGTCCTTCCCGGACGCGGGCCCCACCGCCTCCGGCTACACCTACCGCTTCGCCTTCGACGGCCAGCGCACGTCCGCGCCCGAGAGCGGCACGCCGCGGTTCGCGCAGGGGCTGGTGAACGCCGCCGTGCACCGCCAGGGCGACACGCTCTCCGTGGTGGCGCTGGTGCCGGTGCGCGCCCTGCCCCGCTTCCCCGCGGTGGAGCCGCTCGTCATGGACCTGTGCGTCACCTACGAGGACCAGGACCAGGTGGGCGCGAAGACGGTGCCGGTGTCCAACTGCACGGGCGGCACCACCATGGTGGGCGAAGCGCTGCGCCTGCCGGACGAGGCGCGCAAGAACCTCAAGCTCAAGCCCCCCGCGTCCGTCACCGCCCTGGAGGCGGCGCCCACGGGCTGGCTCGGCTGGGGCATCCTGCCCTACCCGGAGTGGGCCCAGGGGGAGGCGGCGCTCACGCCCGCGTCCCTGCGCGCGCTGGTGGCGCCCAACGCGGTGGACGCGTCGAAGATGGGCGTCAACGTGCCGGAGGCGTTGAGCCTGCCGGACGGACGACCGGTCGTTACGGTGCTCACCGGGAAGAATCCCTATGCCGTCGAGGGTCAATGCGACTCCGACGACGAGCTTCGGATGGGGCTCTACGTGGTGTCGGGGAAGACGGCGCAGCAGGTGCTCGAGTGGCCGGCCGCCACCTGTGCGCTGGGTCGCGCCAGTTCCATCGAGCTGGATGAAGAGGGAGCGCTGACCATCGGTTACTCGAACGGCGCCATCGTCAACTTCGCCTGGAGTGCGGACCACTTCGAGCGGACGGAAATCGGAAAGCGGTAGACGCAGTGGAAGAAACCAAGAGCCTGTACATGATGACCCTCGGCTGCCCGAAGAACCGGGTGGACTCCGAGGTGATGCTGGGCACGCTGCGCACGCGCGGCTATTCGCTCGTGCAGGACCCCGCGGCGGCCCAGGTCATCGTCGTCAACACGTGCGCCTTCATTGGCCCGGCGAAGCAGGAGTCGGTGGACTCCATCCTGGAGATGGCGGAGCTCAAGAAGACGGGCGCGTGCAAGACGCTCGTCGTCACGGGCTGTCTGTCCCAGCGCTACGGGCAGGACCTGTCGCAGGAGATGCCGGAGGTCGACCACTTCCTGGGCACCAGCGCCTACGCGCAGATTGGCGACCTGCTGGCCGCCGAGGCCTCGCCGCGTCAGGTCATCCCGGATCCGGACTACATCCACAACGCCCAGACGCCGCGCATCAACTCGATGCCGAAGTACACGGCGTATCTGAAGATTTCGGAGGGCTGCGACAACGCCTGCGCCTTCTGCATCATCCCCACGCTGCGCGGCGGCCAGCGCTCGCGCACGGTGGAAGACATCATGGCCGAGGCGCGCAACCTGGCCGACAGCGGCGTGCAGGAGCTGAACCTCGTCGCGCAGGACCTGACGGCGTACGGCCATGACCTGCCCGGCAAGCCGAAGCTCCACGAGCTGCTCAAGGAGCTGGTGAAGGTGGACGTGAAGTGGATCCGCCTGCACTACGCCTACCCGCGCGTGTTCCCGGACGAGCTCATCGACGTCATCGCGTCCGAGCCGAAGATCGCCAAGTACCTGGACATGCCGGTGCAGCACGCCAGCGACAAGCTGCTGCTGTCCATGAAGCGCGGCCGCAACTCCAAGTTCCTCAAGGAGCTGCTCACCAAGCTGCGCGAGCGCGTGCCCAACCTGGTGATGCGCACCTCGCTCATCGTCGGCCTGCCGGGTGAGACGGAGGAGGACTTCGAGCTCTTGAAGGAGTTCGTGAAGGAGCAGCGCTTCCAGCGCCTGGGCGTCTTCCAGTACTCCGACGAGGAGGGCACCTCCGCGTTCGACCTGCCGAACAAGGTCCCGGCGAAGACCATCGAGCGTCGCTGGCGCGAGGTGATGGCCATCCAGAAGCGCATCAACCGCGAGCAGAACAAGAAGCTCGTGGGCCAGAAGCTCACCGTGCTGGTGGAGGGCCCCAGCGAGGAGTCCGAGCACCTGCTGGTGGGCCGCCACGAGGGCCAGGCGCCCGAAATCGACGGGCAGGTCTACATCAACGACGGCCTGGCGTACCCGGGCGAGTTCGTCACCGTGGAGGTGACGGAAGCGCACGACTACGACCTCATCGCCCGCGTGGTGGAGCGTCCGGATCCGAAGCAGCGCACGCACACCCCGCGCGAGGCCCTGCCCGCCCCCGTGCCCATGAAGGCGCTGAAGCGCCCAGCGGAGCCGCGGCCGGAGTAGTTCCTTCCCGGCAGCGTCCAGGTGGTTGCTCGGGCTCCAGCGCGCACTCCTCGACGGGAGGCGGGCTGCGAGCCCGAAGCATTTGTCGGGGCGGCCCGGAGCTACTTCGGATCCTCGGGCTCCAGCTCGCGCTCCTCGACGGGAGGCGGCTGCGGGCCCGAACCCCTGGTGGGCACCGCCACCCCTTCGCCCAGCGGCGTCGGCTGGCACTCGCACACCGTGCGCCGCGACGCGGTCTCCGTGACGAAGGCACAGGTCGTGGGGCACTCGGGCTGACGGCCCTCCTCCACCAGGGACACGGCGTAGCTCCGCGCGCCCTGGAGCGCGGCGTGACACGCGGGCAGGCTCTGCGCGAGCGACACCCACGGCAGCCGGTGCTGCGTGTTGGCGCCCCGCAGGGTGGTGGGGAAGCTCAGGCCCACCTGACACCCCGTCTCCAGGCGCTGACCGTCCGCGCCCCGAGGCTCCACGTACAGGCGGACGCCCTCCGGCACGTCCCGGTACACCGCGCCGGAGAGCGCCACGGCGCCGTCCGGTTCCAGGCGGACGAAGACGCCGTAGCAGGCCTCCTCGCTGAAGGTCCCGCCCTCGCCCGCGCACTGCTGACGGCCACCGCCTTCGGGCATGCGCACGCGCGGCCTGCGCAGCACCAGCGCGCCTCCCTGCGCGTCCACGGTGGCGGTGAAGCGGCCCCACACGTCCGGACCCAGGCGGCCCAGGTTGCTCTGGGATGGCCAGCGCCCGGCGGCCTCCATGACCAGGGGACGCACGCCCAGCCCCTCCGCGACCTCCACCGCGTCCACGGCGAAGGTGCGCGGCGGCAGCCCCGCGGCCGTCTCCAGGGGCTGGAGTCCCTGCGCCAGCGCGGGGTCCACCGCCAGCCGGGAGAAGGGCTCGCGCGTGCCCAGGACGAAAGGCCCGGTGATGCTCGCCGCGCCCTGCGTCACCTGCACGGCGAGCAGCGGCCAGTCCCCCACCGGCTCGCGGCTGAGTTCCACCACGTGCGACTCGCGCACCGCGTCCGAGGCGCGCAGCTCCGCCTCATGGGCTCCCCGGGGGCGCGTGGCGCTGAAGGTCACCTCGCGGCGCAGCGGCTCCACCGTGAGGGCATACGGGGCCAGCACGTCCTGCCCCAGCGTCACCGAGCAACCCTGCTCGCCGGACAGCAGCACCGTGCGCAGGGGCGGCGCCACCGGGCCCACCGTCAGCGGCGGGGCCTGCACCTCGGGCCAGGAGCGGTGGCCACCGGAGGACTCGGGCACGCGCGCGGTGCCGGCGGCGATGGGCGGGGCTCCGTCGAAGCAGCCGGCGGACACCAGCGACAGCGGCCGCGCGACGTCCAGCACCACCGGCACGGCACGGCCCGCGAGCCTCCCCGCGACGGTGAGCCGCAGCGCGGGGGAGGACAGCAGGGGCAGCGTCTGCCCCACGAGGCTCGTGGGACGCACGGGGCCCGGGGGCGCGGCGGACTGACAGCCCGCGCCCAGCAGCACGCACCCCACCAGCAACACGCCGCGCATGGAGGGCGGCCTTCCCTACGGCGCCTTCGCCTTGGTGAAGTCGTCCACGCGGGTGCCCTCCGGCGGGTTCAGCTTGAAGCTGTCCGCCGCGACGCCCACGTTCGTCTTCAGGTCCAGGAAGGCGATGGTGTTCTCACTGCCGTCCGGGTCGACCACGGTGCTCTTGAGCACCTGGGCGGACGTGGGGTCCACCTCCAGGCGCACCTGACGGAAGCGCGGCTCCGTCTTCAACGGATCCAACACCAGCAGCGTGCCCTTGCAGTCCTTGCAGGCGCCCTTGGAGATGGCGAACTCGTCCGCGAGCTTCCCCTGGCCGAAGAGGAACGTCACCGACGCGGAGAGCTGGTTGGTGTCCACGGCGGCCACCGACAGCGTCTGCGCGGCCGGGTCGTACGCGTACACCTTGCTGCCCGCGAGCACGAAGGTGCGCGGCGACGGGTTCGTGTACTCCCAGCGCATCAGGCCCGGCTTCTTGTACGTCACCGTGCCCGTGGACGACTGCGTGCGGCGGAAGGTCTTGTACTTGTAGTCCTGCTTGAAGCCCGACTTGAAGTCGTTCGTCTTCTCGTAGAAGGCCTGCATCCGGTCCACGAGCGTCTTCACCTCGGGCGTCATCTTCGGCGCGGGCTTCGTGGCGCTGGTGGCCGTGGCCGCCGTGCCCGCGTCGGGCGGCTTCGTGGCCGAGGGGGCGGCGGCCGTGCCCGCGTCCGTCGTGGCAGCGGGCTTCGGCGCGGCGGCCGGCTTGGGCGCGGGCGCCGCCTGGGCCACGGGAGCGGAGGGGGCGGCGGGGGTGGGGGCCTGCGGCGCGGCGAGCAGCGTGAAGAGCAGGGATTCCAGCAACATGGCGTGCGCCTCCGGAGCAGGCGCCCAGGGGCGCCCGCAGGGTCCATCTACCGCATCCGGACGGCCCCCGGGGGGCCAGCATTCACCGCTGTGTGGCTTTGACCAGACGCTTCCGCTGCTTCACGCCCAGCAGGTAGAAGCGCTCCCGCAGCTCCTGGGCCTGCTCCGGCGTCAGGTCCCCGGAGCCTCCCAGGTGCTCGTCCCGCCAGGCGATCGCCCGGCTGATGCTGGCCGACGCCGCCGCGGAGATGTTCAGGCTCTGGCTGAAGCCCTTCATGGGCACCCAGAAGGTGCCGTCCACGCCCGCCAGCACGTCGTCGCTCACGCCGAAGCGCTCGTTGCCGAACACCATGGCGAACTTCGTGTCGAAGCGCAGGCTGTAGAGGCTGGTGGCCCCCTCGCGCAGCGCGGACGCGTAGAGGCTGAAGCCCTGCCCCTTCAGGTGCTCGCGGCAGTCCGCGAACGTCTTGTAGAGGTGCACGTCCAACCACTTGTCGCAGCCCTGGGCCACCCGTGAATTGGGGACGAAGGGCGCGTCCGGGTTGATGACGACGTGCACCTCCTGCACGCCCATGGACTCGCAGGTGCGCAGCACCGCGGCCATGTTGAAGTTGTCCTCCAGCCGGTCGAGCACCACCGTGAAGTTGCGCGTGCGCTGCGCCACGACCCGGTCGATCTTCTCCTTGCGCACGTCGAGCAGGAACTGCTCCGGCTCGACGACGTCGCGCTCGAACTTCTCGTAGCGGGGGCCTCCACCAGCCATCGACTCAGCGCCTCCCGCCGGACTTCTTCGCGGCGGACTTCTTCACGGCGGACTTCTTCACGGCGGCCTTGCGCACGGGCTTGCTAGCGGACTTCTTCGCCACGGCCTTGCGCGCTCCCGAGCTCCGGGACGAGGTCTTCTTCGCGGTGGGCTTCTTCGCCACGGCCTTCTTGGCGACGGGCTTCTTCGCCACGGCCTTCTTCGCCGTCGACTTGCGAGCCGCGCCCGCCTTCTTCGCCGCGCCCTTCTTCACCACGGCCTTCTTCGCCGCGGGCTTGCGCGACGCCGAGGCCCGGGTCGACGCCTTCTTCGCGGCCTTCTTCGCCGGAGCGGCGGAGCGCTTCCCCGCGCCCTTCGACGGGACCTCCGTGTGGATCTTGTCGGTGCGGCCGGTGAAGAGCACCTCCGCCACCGAGTCCATCAGCGCCTGCATGCCCTCGCCCGTGGCGCAGGACACCGGGTACACGCGGATGCCGCGACGGCGCAGGGCCTCCGTGAAGGGGGCCAGCCGCTCCCGCGCCTCCGTGAGGTCCAGCTTGTTGGCGGCCACCACCTGCGGCTTGCCGGCCAGCTCCGCGCTGTACTTCTTCAGCTCCTTGTTGAGGATGTTGAAGTCGTCCAGCGGGTTGCGGCCCTCCCCCATCGCGCCCATGTCGATGAGGTGCACCAGCACCTTGCAGCGCTCCACGTGGCGCAGGAACTGGTGGCCCAGGCCCACGCCCTCGCTGGCACCCTCGATGATGCCGGGGATGTCCGCCATGACGAAGGACAGGTGGTCCTTGTACTGGACCATGCCCAGGTTCGGCACCAGCGTGGTGAACGGGTAGTCCGCCACCTTGGGCCGCGCCCGGCTCACGCGCGAGATGAACGTGCTCTTGCCCGCGTTGGGGAAGCCCAGCAGGCCCACGTCCGCCAGCAGCTTCAGCTCCAGCCGCAGGGTGACCTCGTCGCCCTGGGTGCCGTCCTGCGCGAAGCGCGGCGTCTGGCGCGTGGAGGTGGCGAAGTTCATGTTGCCCAGGCCGCCACGGCCGCCCTTGGCCGCGACGTACACCTGGCCCGGCTCGCTCAGGTCCACCAGCAGCTCGCCGGTCTGCTCGTTGCGGATCAGCGTGCCCACCGGCACCTGGAGCACCATGTCGTCGGCCGCGCGACCGTTGCAGTCGCTGCCCATGCCGTGCTCGCCGTTCCTGGCGCGGTGGTGCTGCTGGTAGCGGTAGTCGAGGAGCGTGGTCAGCTGCGGGTTCGCCACGAACGACACCGAGCCGCCGTTGCCACCGTCCCCACCGTTGGGGCCGCCCCGCTCAATGAACTTCTCGCGCCGGAAGGACACGGCGCCATTCCCGCCGTCCCCCGCCTTCACGTAGATGCGTACTTCGTCGACGAACTTCATGGGGGGACTGCCCTCCTGGAAAAACACAAAGCGGGCCGTCCACGCATCCAACCGTCGGTGAGGACGGGGTGGACCGGGAACGACCCGCTCGGGGATGCCGTGCCCGGGGTTGCCCCCGGAGCGACCGACTAGGCGCTCGCCTGCTCGGCGGCGGCCGGGTACACCGACACCTTCTTCTTGTCGCGGCCGAGACGCTCGTACTTCACCACGCCGTCCACCGTCGAGAAGAGGGTGAAGTCGCGGCCGAGCTTCACGTTCGTGCCCGGGTGGATGACCGTGCCGACCTGCCGCACGAGGATGCTGCCCGCGGAGATGGTCTCGCCGCCATACACCTTCACGCCACGGTACTGCGGGTTGGAATCACGCCCGTTGCGCGAAGAACCCTGTCCCTTTTTATGGGCCATGACACCTGCTCCTTGAAGTTCGAGTGAAGAAGACCTGCGAAGGGGACCGACTAGCCGGAGATCGAGGTGACCTTCACCTCGGTGTACGGCTGACGGTGGCCACGACGGCGGGTCCAGCCTTCCTTCTCCTTGCGGAAGTGGAGGACGCGGCGGTGCTTGTCCTGCGCCAGCACCTTGCCCACGACCTTCGCGCCCGACACCGTGGGCTGCCCCACCTTCGGGCTGTCCGAGCCGCCCAGCAGGAGGACCTCGGTGAAGGAAACCTCGGCGCCGATGTCACCGGTGATCTTCTCGATCCGGAGAACGTCGCCCTCGGCAACGCGGTACTGCTTCCCGCCCGTGCGAATGACTGCGTACATCGTCGAACCCCTGTCAGCTATGGAATCCAACGCGCATTTCGGACGGCGACCGCCCGGCGCGCTAAAAGACGGCGGGACTTACGGGAAACCCAGGGGGGAGTCAAGGCACATGGCGGATCAGAACGACCGCAACCCCCACCCGTCACTTTTGAATAGAATTCCTGGAATAAAGTCCACTAGAACGCAAGCCTGGGATCGCAGAGGATGCGATCGGCTTGTAAAACAAACCTGTACCTCATCCCTGAGGGGGAGAACCACCATGAAGAAGCTCCTGATCAGCCTGGCGGCCATGGCCTCGCTTACCGCGTGCGGCGGCAACCTGTGCGACGACTCCGAGGACGCGGCCAACGACCTGTTCGAGAAGGCCGAGGCCTGTGGCCTGACGCTCCAGAAGCCCGCGGAGCCCACGGACGCGGAGCGCGACGCCTGTAAGGAGGCCCTGGACGCGTGCTCGGACTCCGACAAGGACAAGCTGGACGAGTACCTGTCCTGCCTGAAGGACGCGGAAGGCTGCGACGACAAGACGACCGCCGAGCAGGCGGCGTACGGCGCGCGCATCGAGGCGTGCAGTGCCAAGCTCACCGGCGTGAGCGCCGCGTGCGCCTTCGGCTCCGCGGACTGAGTCGCCAGGCTTCGGCCTGACGGCACCTAGAGCCCGGTTCCCTCCCCTGGGAATCGGGCTCTTTCATTGCGGGCGACCGTGCCTCGCGTGCCCAGCGCCCGGTCCACCACCCGGCGGCGCTGCTGGAACTCCAGCTCCAACGGATCCAACAGCAGGCCGCGCTCGTAGGCCTCCAGGGCCCGCTTGAGCTGGCCGTCCCGCTCCAGGGCGCTGCCGGTGAGGAAGTGCACCCGCGCGGTGCCCACCGCCCTGGGATGCTCGGCCAGGAACTCACGGCGCAGGACCTCCGCCTGCCCCGCGGTGAGGCCCGCCTCCAGGCACCGGGCGACGCCCCGGGGGTTGCCCAGCCGGGCGTCGTAGCGTGCCCGGCGCGGCGGCAGGCCCAGCGTGTCACCCGCGTCCCTCACGCGGCCCAGCATCGCCTCCAGGCGCGCCTGCTGTCCCCGCGACAGGGGCCGCTGCCGCACGGCCGACAGCGCGGTCCACAGCTCGCGGGCCCGCTCGCGCGCGGCCTCCAGCTCCACGTCCGGAGAGAGGCCCAGCACCACGTAGTGGGTCCCCTCCCCGCCCAGCCGTTCAGCGTGGGCCGCGAGGATGCGCTCCGCCTCCGCGTCATCCGGAAGCTCCCGGGGCGCGGGCGGCGGTGAGGCCGGGGTGCCGGACAGGTGCTGCTCCACGCGCGCCTTCAACGTGGGCGACGGCGAGACGAACTGGACGCCGAAGCCCGGGCGCATGCTCCAGGCCTGGGCCTGCTCGGGCGAGACATGGCGCACCACCTCCCCCGTGACGGTCAGCGGCCCCGTGCGCAGGGGCAGCACCACCTGGACCCGGGAGAACAGCGGGGGCAGCTCCCCCGTCGCGTGCAGGAACACCCCGCCGCGCGACAGGTCCGAGCCCGTGAAGGGCCGCGGCTGCGCGCCGGGCTGGAGCAGCACCTGCACCGGCGCCAAGAGGGTTCCTCCATTCGCCGCCACCGGAGGCGTGCCCCGGGGCGCTCCCGGCGGCAGGGGGGACGCGGGACGGGGACCCGGCATGGCCACGCGCGGCGGAGGGGTCCGGACCACCAGGGCCTGCTCCAGCGCGGCGCGCAGGGCCAGCGCGTTCGGGAAGCGCTCCTCGGGGGTCTTCGCCAGCGTGCGCAGCACGACGGCTTCCAGCGCGGCCGGAACCGTGGGGCAGAGCGAGCGCGGCGGCGGAGGCTGCCGCGTCTGGTGCGCGACCAGCTGGGCGGTGAGCCCCTCGTCCGGAAAGGGCAGCCGCCCGGTGAGCAGCTGGTAGGCGATGACGCCCACCGCGTACAGGTCCGCGCGGCCATCCAGGCGCCGGCTCAGCGACTGTTCGGGGGCCATGTACTCCGGGGTCCCCACGATGATGCCCGCCATCGTCTCCGGCATGCTCGCGTCCACCAGCTTCGCGATGCCGAAGTCGAGCACCTTCACGAACGGCATCCCCCGGCCGCGCTTCACCAGGAAGATGTTGTCCGGCTTCAGGTCGCGGTGGACGATGCCCCGCGCGTGCGCCGCGTGCAGCGCGTCACACACCTGGGCCAGCATGGGCACCACCGCGCCAGCCGACAGCGGCGTCCCCACCCAGGCGGACAGCGGCGCCCCTTCCAGGTACTCCATGATGAGGTACGGACGCGGCGCCGCGGCGTTGAGGTCGAAGATGCTGACGATGTTCTCGTGCCCGATGAGGTTGACCGCCCGGGCCTCGGCATGGAAGCGCTGCACCAGCTCCGGGTAGCGCGCCAGGTGCTCGTGCAGCACCTTCACCGCCACCCGGCTGCCAATGGAGACGTGCTCGCCCAGGTACACGGACCCCATGCCACCCCGGCCCACCCGGCGCACCAGCCGGAAGCTGCCCATCCGCGTCCCCACCAGCGGATCCACCTCTTCCTGCGCCGGCCCCGTCCCCGGCTCCACCGCGCCCGCGCTCACCACGGCGTCCGCCTCACGGACGAGCGTGTCGCACGACGTCTCCGGTCCATGTCCCCGACCGCACGCCACACACGTGCGCTCACTCCTCGCGACTTCGGCCATACCGCTCCCCCCCGGCCAATTCCCCGCCCAATCTGCACATCCCGGAAGCCCCGTATCCACTGTCAATGAGGGCGGTTGTCGCAAAGTGAGGGAGGGCCCCTCCCCTGGGCCGGGGTGACGGTTGGGCGCAGGACTGCGGCGTGTCAGGAAGGTGTCACGCGGGTAGGATGCGCCCATGTCCCGCTCGGCCCGACGCATCCCCACCGTGAACCTGTCCCACTACCGCTCCGGCACGCCCGAGGAGCGGGCCCGCTTCGTCCAGGTGTTTGGCGACGCGCTCAAGGAGTTCGGCTTCGTGACCGTGGAAGGCCACGGCGTCGAGGACGCGCTCATCCGCCGCACGTACGCGGACGTGGAGCGCTTCTTCCAACTGCCGGAGTCCACCAAGACGCGCTACGCGGTGCCGGAGCGTCCGGGGCAGCGCGGCTTCATGGCGTTCGGCCAGGAGCACGCGAAGAACCGCAAGGTGGGGGACATGAAGGAGTTCTGGCACGTGGGCCGCGAGCTGCCTGCGGGCCACCCCTACCTGGAGGACTACGGCGGCAACGTGTGGCCGGAGGAGGTGCCCTCCTTCCGCGAGCACACCCTGACGCTCTACAAGGAGCTGGACGACGCGGCGACGGTGATGCTCCAGGCGCTCGCGGACTACCTGGGCATCGCGCGCAACACGTTCAGCGACATGACGGTGGATGGCAACTCGGTGCTGCGGCTCATCCACTACCCGCCCCTGAAGGACCGCTTCATCCCGGGCGGGGTGCGCGCGGCCGAACACGAGGACATCAACTTCATCACGCTCTTGTGCGAAGGCACGTCTGGCGGCCTGGAGCTGCTCACGCGCGACGGCGAGTGGATTCCCGTGGACACGCTGCGCGGGCAGATCGTCGTGGACTCGGGCGACATGCTCAGCCGCGTGATGAACGGCGTCATCCCGTCCACCACGCACCGGGTGGTGAACCCGCCCAGCACGGAGCAGGACACCGTGCGCTACTCGATGCCCTTCTTCGTGCACCCGTTCTCCGACTGCATCCTCAAGCCGCTGCCGCAGACGGAGACGCCGGACAACCCCGCGCGCCACCCGCCCATCACCGCGGACGCGTTCCTCAAGCAGCGCCTGCGCGAGCTGGGCTTCCTCAAGTAGCCGCCCGGGCCCCTCGTGCCTCCGCCCGACGCCGTCGAACTGTTCGCCATCCAGCCACGCATCACGCTGGACGACTACGCCTCGCCAGAGACGTTCGCCGCGCACCACCGGGCCCTCGCCGCGCGGGTGGACGCGCTGCGAGCCCGGGACGCTTCGGGCCGGCCGCTGCATCCCGCGCTCGCCGTGTGGCCGGAGATGGTGGGCGCGGCGCTCGGGCTGATGGGGCACCTGCCGCGCGTGCGCCGCTGCAAGACGACGAACGGCGCGATGACGCGCGTGGCGCTCGCGGAGTGGCTGGCGATGTTCCGGACCTGGCGCGCCTTCCAGCCTCCTTCGATGGAGGAGTGCCTCTACGCCACGGTGGCGCCCCGCGTGCACCGGGCCCTGTTCGAGACCTTCTCCGGAATCGCGCGCGATCATGGTCTGTGGGTGGTGGCGGGCAGCGCGCTGCTGCCCGCCAACCGCCTGGGCATCGACACGCCGGAGTACGCGCCGGCGTTGGCCCGCACCTTCAACACCAGCTACACGTTCGCGCCGGACGGCCACTGCGTGAGCGTCACGCGCAAGGTGAACCTGGTGCCCACGCAGGAGGACGTGCTGAACCTGAGCCCCGGTCGCCCGGAGGACCTGCCCGTCGTGGACACGCCCTTCGGAAGGCTGGGCACGCTCATCTGCTACGACGGCTTCCGGGAGCCGCACACCTCCGGGGAGCCGTGGTTCGTGCCGTGCGCGCAGTACCTGGATGCGCTGGGCGTGGACGTGCTCGCGCAGCCCTCCGCCAACGCCTGGGCCTGGGACGCGCCCTGGGCCTTCAACGCGCCGGGCGAGTCCCAGCTTCGCCGCGAGCAGTGGTTCAACGAAGGCCTCTTCACGCAGCTGCGCACCCTGAAGCGCGTGCGCTACGCGGTGAACCCGCAACTGACCGGAGGCTTCTTCGAGAACACCTTCGAGGCCCCCTCGCTCATCCTGGAGCGCAGGGGACCGGACGACGTGCACGTGCTCGCCCAGTCCGCGGATCCGCGCGGAGAGGACGTGCTCCACGTCACCGTGCCGGGTTAGTCCCCGAGCTTCTTCTTCAGCAATTCGTTGACGAGGCCGGGGTTGCCCTTGCCCTTCATGGCCTTCATCACCTGCCCCACGAAGAAGCCGTACACGCTCTTCTTGCCGGCCTTGTACTTCTCCACCTCGCCCGCGTTCTTCGCGAGGATGTCGTCCACCACCGCCTCCACCGCCCCCACGTCGCTCACCTGCGCGAGGCCCTTCTCCGCGATGATGTCCGCCGGAGCGCGGCCGGTGCGGAACATCTCCCCGAGCACGTCCTTGGCCGCGTTCGCGGACACCGTGCCCTTCTCCACCGTGGCCAGCAGCTCGCCCAGCTGCGCCGGCGTGAAGCGCAGCGCGGACAGCGGCGTGCCCTCCTCCTTGAGAAGGCGGCTCAGCTCACCCAGGAACCAGTTGGAGAGCTTCTTCGCGTCCGACACATGGGCGGCGCAGGCCTCGAAGAAGTCCGCCAGCGGGCGCTCGGCGGTGAGGATGCGCGCGTCGTAGGCGGGCAGCCCGTACTGGCCCATGAAGCGCGTGCGCTTCGCGCGGGGCAGCTCCGGCAGCGACTTCGCCTGCGCGTCCCGCAGCGCGTCCGACACGAGGAGCGGCTGGAGGTCCGGCTCCGGGAAGTAGCGGTAGTCGTGCGCGTCCTCCTTGGAGCGCATCGACCGGGTGATGCCCTTGTTCACGTCCCAGAGGCGCGTCTCCTGGTCCACCTTGCCGCCGGACTCGATGACGTCCACCTGCCGCGCGGCCTCGTACTCGATGGCCTGCTTCAGGAAGCGGAACGAGTTGAGGTTCTTCAGCTCGCAGCGCTGCCCATAGGTGGTGGACCCCTTGGGCATCACCGACACGTTGGCGTCACAGCGGAAGCTGCCCTCCTCCAGGTTGCCGTCGTTGACGCCCAGGTACACCAGCACGTCGCGCAGCACCTTGAGGTACTCCACCGCCTCGTCCGCGTCGCGCAGGTCCGGCTCGCTGACGATCTCCATCAGCGGCACGCCCGCGCGGTTCAGGTCCACCAGGCTCTGGCCTCCGGAAGCGGACGCGTCGTGCACGCTCTTGCCCGCGTCCTCCTCCAGGTGGATGCGTCGCACGCGCACCGTCTTCTCACCCGACGGCGTGTCGATGACCAGCTCGCCCCACTCGCAGATGGGCTGGTCGTACTGGGTGATTTGATAGCCCTTGGGCAGGTCCGGATAGAAGTAGTTCTTCCGGCTCCACACGCTCGTGGGCTTTACCGTGCACCCGAGCGCCAGCCCCGTGCGCACCGCGTACTCCACCACCCGCTGGTTGAGCACCGGCAGCACCCCGGGCATGCCCAGGCACACGGGGCAGGTGTGGTGGTTGGGCTCGGCGCCGAACGCGGTGGAGCAGCCGCAGAAGATCTTCGACTGCGTGAGCAGCTGCGCGTGGACCTCAAGGCCGATGACCGTCTGGAAATCGCTCAGGGGCATGGCGGTGTCACCCTTGCCGGCGTCCGCTCCCCGCTAGACGGGGACGGCGCGGCGGAAGAAGTCGTGCTCGCGCTCGAACGCGCGGGCGATGCGCAACAGGCGGGCCTCGTCGAACGGGCGCCCCAGGATCTGCAGGCCCACCGGCAGCCCGCCTTGCGTGAAGCCGCACGGCACGGACAGCCCGGGCAGGCCCGCCAGGTTGCAGGGCAGCGTGTAGACGTCCATCAGGTACATGGACAGCGGGTCGTCCACCTTGTCGCCCAGCTTGAACGCCGGCACGGGCGACGTGGGCGACACGAGCGCGTCCACCTGCTGGAAGGCCCGCGTGAAGTCCTCGCGGATGAGCGTGCGGACCTTCTGCGCGCGCAGGTAGTAGGCGTCGTAGTAGCCGGCGGACAGCGCGTAGGTGCCCAGCATGATGCGGCGCTTCACCTCCGCGCCGAAGCCCTGCCCCCGCGTCTGCGTGTACAGCTCCTTGAGCCCGCGCGCGTCCTTCGCCCGCTGCCCGTAGCGGATGCCGTCGTAGCGCGCCAGGTTGCTGGAGGCCTCCGAGGACGCCAGCAGGTAGTACGTCGCGAGCGCGTACTTCGTGTGCGGCAGCGACACGTCCACCAGCGTCGCGCCCATCCGCTCGAACTCCTCCAGCGAGGCGCGCAGCGTGCCCTCCACCTCCGGGTCCATGCCCGCGGTGAAGTACTCCCGGGGCACGCCCAGCTTGAGCCCGCGCACCCCGTCCTCCAGGCCCGTGAGGCAGTCCGGCGTCGCCACGTCCGCGGAGGTGGAGTCGAGCGGATCATGCCGCGCGATGAGCTGGAGCAGCGCCGCCGTGTCCGCCACCGTGCGCGCCATGGGGCCCGGCTGGTCCAGGGACGAGGCGAAGGCGATGACGCCGTAGCGCGACACCCGGCCATAGGTGGGCTTGAGCCCCACCGTGTTGGTGAAGGCCGCGGGCTGGCGGATGGAGCCGCCCGTGTCGGTGCCCAACGCGCCGAACACCTCGCGCGCCGCCACCGCCGCCGCCGAACCGCCCGACGAGCCGCCCGGCGTACGCGTCAGGTCCCACGGGTTGTGGGTGGGGAAGTACGCGCTCGACTCGTTGGACGAGCCCATGGCGAACTCGTCCATGTTCAGCTTGCCCAGGAGCGGCAGCCCCGCCTCCTTCAGCAGGCGCACCACGGTGGCGTCGTACGGCGGGACGAAGCCCTCCAGGATGCGCGAGCCGCAGGTGGTCTCCACACCCTGGGTGAGGAAGATGTCCTTCAGGCCCACCGGCACGCCGTCGAGCGCGCTGGCGGGGCTGCCCGACTGGCGGCGCGCGTCGCTGGCCTCGGCGGCCCTCAGCGCCCCGGCCTCATCCACGCGCAGGAAGGCGCGCACCTTCGGGTCCACCTGGGTGATGCGCTGGAGGCTCGCGCGGGTGGCCTCCACGGAGGACACCTCGCGCGTGGCCAGCTTCGCGGCCAGCTCCAGCATCGACAGGTCGGTGAGCGTCGACGACATGGCGGGCTACTCCAGGATCTTCGGGACCGCGAAGGCGGTGCCCACCTTCGCGGGCGCGTTGGCGAGCCCCGCTTCCGGGGGCAACGACGGCCGCATCACGTCCTCGCGCAACAGCGAGGACGCGAGCGTCGCGTGGGAGGTGGGCTCCACCTGACCGACGTCCAGCGCCTCCAGCTCCGCCACCGCCTCCAGCACCTGCGACAGCTGGGTGGCGTAGCGCGACTCCTCTTGCGGCGTCAGCGACAGCCGCGCCAGCGTGGCCACGTGCCGGACCTGCTCGAGCGTGAGGGCCATGGGGACCGCCTCCTGGAGGTTCTGGACGATGCGCTGACGACGACTACGAGCGCTTGAACAGGTTGAGGATGGCGCCCATCACCTTGCCGCTCTGCTCGTGGCCGTGCTGGCCCAGCATCTGCTCCAGCTCGCCCGCGTCCAGCCACACGCCGTGGCAGTTGAAGCAGCTGTCCAGCTCCACGTTGCCCTGCTTGAGCGTCTGCAGGTCCATGCCGCACTTGGGGCACTTCATGAAGTGCAGCTTCTTCAGCTCCTCGCGCTGCTGGGCCGCCGTCTCCTGGGACTGCTGGAGGGCCAGCTTGCGCTTGGCTTCAATCTCCTCGCGCGCGAAGTAGTCGTCTTCGTTGTGGGAGGGCTTTTCGGGGGTCAGGTCGGACATGGCTCGGGTTCTCCTTGGCGGCAGGCACCATACCCTCTCCCCGAGGGGCCGCAGCCGAAATGTAGGCCCTGTCCGGCCCCCTGGGATGACTGCCGGAAAATTGACCCGGCCCCCTCCCTCCCTATTCTCGCCGCGCGGATTGCTACAGCTCGCTACGCGGCTGGAATCGGGCAGAGGGAACCGGGGTCCATGACAGCGGCCAAGAAGGGTGGTCGGGCGGAGAAGGCAGTGCTCTCCCGACAGGAAATCGCGACCAAGCGCAAGGCGCTCGCGAACAAGAAGATGAAGGCGGGAGGGGCAGCCAGCCCGGCCAGGAGGGCGCTCGTGGGCGTCTTCGTCCTGGCCGCCTCGCTGCTCGCCTTGCTGGCGGTCGCCACGTTCGACGCGCACGACCGGAAGGGCCCCGGCTTCCACAACGCGGTGGGGCCCATGGGCCACCTCATCGCGGAGGCGCTGCGCGGCGCGCTGGGGGTGTGCGCCTACTTCGTCCCCGTGGGTGGCATCTACACCGCCGTGGTGCTGTTCGTGGGCAACCGCGAGCGGCGCCGGCTGCCGCAGATCATCTCCCTGGCGCTGCTCACGTGCAGCGTGGCGGTGCTCTCGCAGCTCATGTTCGCCAAGGACAAGGGCTGGGCGCACCCTCCGGGTGGCGCCCTGGGCGCGGGCCTGGGCGGGCTGATGGAGGGCATGTTCTCCACGGTCGGCACCGTCATCCTCGTCACCGCCATCAGCGCGGCGGCGCTCATCGTGGGCACGCAGTACACGTTCTTCAAGCTGTGCTCCTACGTGTGGGCCGGGCTCACCGTGCTGGGCCGCCGCATCTCCGAATCCGCGCACGTCTTCTGGGAGGCGCAGAAGGTGTCCTACCAGGCCCGCCAGGAGCGGCTCGCGCAGGAGAAGGAGGAGGAGGCCGCCTTCCTCGCCGAGCTGGAGGCCGAGGAGGAGGAGCTCTCCGAGGCCGAGCGTCTGGCCGAGGAGGCCGAGGCCGCCGAAGCGGAGGCCATGGCCGAGGAGGCCGTGCGCCTCGCGCGGCAGGCGGAGAAGGAGCAGGCCGCCAACGCGAAGAAGGCCCTCAAGGAGTCGCGCGAGAAGCCGGAGCGCAAGCCCGTTCGCGAAGAGGCGCCGGAGGACGACGACGCGCAGGACGAGCAGCCGTCCCTGCCCCCGGAGCGCGCCGAGCGCCGCCCGCCGGGCGCGGATCCCGCCTGGGCCGCGTCCTTCCTCGCCCCCCAGCCGCAGCTGCCCGCATCCACCGAAGGCGCCGAGCCCCCGCGCCGCGCCCGCAAGACGCCGCAGATCGTCACCCCGCCCTCCGCGCCGTCCTCGCCCCCCGTGCCCGCCGCGGCGCTCGCCGCCCCGGTGGCGGAGGCCCCGGCGAAGCCCCTGGTGGCGGACAAGGCGGAGAAGCCCGTCGCGGCCTCGCCCGGCAACGCGCTCGTCCCCGCGCCGCCCTCCGCGCTGGCGCGCATGCCCCTCATCGTGGAGCCCAAGGCCCCGCCCAAGCCCACCGCGGTGAAGCGGCCGCAGGACCAGTTCGAGTTCGTCGGTGACCGCAAGAGCTTCTCCCTGCCACCGCTGGACGTGCTGGAGGCGGACAAGAAGGAGCGCACCGCGCTGGACAAGGACGCGTTCCTCGTCACGGCGGAGAAGCTGCGCGCGAAGCTCGCGGACTTCGGCATCGTGGGCGAGGTGGTGGAAATCCGCCCCGGCCCCGTCGTCACCATGTACGAGTTCCTGCCCGGCCCCGGCATCAAGGTCAGCAAGATCGCCGCGCTCCAGGACGACCTGGCCATGGCGATGGAGGCCATGCGCGTGCGCATCGTCGCCCCCATCCCCGGCAAGGGCGTGGTCGGCATCGAAGTCCCCAACCGCGACCGCGAGACGGTGTTCCTCAAGGAGATCGCCGAACAAGACACGTTCCAGAAGAGCGCCAGCAAGCTCACCATGTGCGTGGGCAAGGACATCGAAGGCATGCCGTACGTCTTCGATCTGGTGAAGGCGCCCCACCTGCTCATCGCGGGCACCACCGGCTCCGGCAAGTCCGTGGCGGTGAACGCGATGATCATGAGCATCCTCCTCAAGGCCACGCCCGAGGAGGTCCGCTTCATCATGGTGGACCCGAAGATGCTGGAGCTCTCCGTCTACGAGGGCATCCCGCACCTGCTGCTCCCCGTCGTCACCGACCCGAAGAAGGCCGCGCTCGCGCTGCGCTGGGCCGTGGAGGAGATGGAGCGCCGCTACCAGCTGCTGTCCGAGGCGGGCGTGCGCAACATCGCCGGCTACAACAAGCTGGTGGAGACCAGCGCGTCGGAGGTGAAGGCCGCCGCGCCCGCGCCCGCCGCGAAGAAGAAGACGAAGCCCAAGAAGCTCTTCGTCGTGGACGTGGAGGGCAGCACCGTGCCCGCCGCCTCCGCGAGCGACGGCATGGGCGTGGCTGCCCCGCGCGAGGACGACTCCGACGAGCTGCGTGAGGCCATCGTCTCCGAGCCGGCCCCCGACCTGGAGGCCGACGGCGAGGTGGACGCGGAGTTCGAGGAGGAGGGCGACGCGCCCGAGCAGGTGGAGGCCGCTGGCGAGGCCAAGAAGGAGCTCAAGAAGCTGCCCTACATCGTGGTCATCATCGACGAGCTCGCCGACCTGATGATGGTCGCGAGCCGCGAGGTGGAGACGTACGTCGCGCGGCTGGCGCAGATGGCGCGCGCGGCCGGCATCCACCTGATGGTCGCGACGCAGCGTCCGTCCACGGACGTCGTCACCGGCATCATCAAGGCCAACTTCCCCACGCGCATCAGCTTCATGCTGCGCTCGAAGCCGGACTCGATGACGATCCTCGGCACGGTGGGCGCGGAGGCCCTCCTGGGCATGGGCGACATGCTCATCATGCCGCCCACGAGCGCCCACCTGCAGCGCGTACACGGCGCCTACGTGTCCGAGCAGGAGATCAAGAAGGCTGTGGACCACCTCAAGGCCCAGGGCAAGCCCGTCTTCGACGAGTCCATCCTCAAGCCGCGCGACGAGGACGTGGAGGGCGGAGAGCAGGAGGACGAACTGTCCGACGAGCTCTACGACCAGGCGCTCGCGGCGGTCAGCGAGATGCGCTCGGTCTCCATCTCCATGCTCCAGCGCAAGATGCGCATCGGCTACAACCGCGCGGCGCGCATGATCGAGCGCATGGAGCGCGACGGCGTGGTGGGCCCCGCGGACGGCGCCAAGCCCCGCGAGGTGCTGCTGCGCGGCCTGGGCGACATGCCCGGCGCCGGGGCGATGTAGCCCCCGCCCACGGCCTCCCCGCCGGGGAACGGACACCCGTTCCCCGGACGTTTCCCCTCGGGGGCGCTCCGGACCTGCTCCGGGCGCCCCCGTGGTTCTTTCCGCCCAGGGTTCCCGGAGCCGCCCCGAATGATCGTCGCCATCTCCCGCTTCCGCGCCCCGCCCGAAGAGGCGGACGGCTGGGTCCAGCGCCTCCAGGAGCGCTCGCGGAGGGTGGACGGCTACGCGGGCTTCCTGGGCCTGGAGGTGCTGCGCTCGTTCGAGCGCTCGCCTGAAATCCTGCTGGTGACGCGCTGGACGGACCGCGACGCGATGAAGGCCTACTTCCAGTCCGAGGACTTCCAGCGGGCCAAAGGGGCCAGCGCATCCCAGGAGGACGCCACCTTCGCGCTGTACGAGGTCGTGGCCACATGACATTCGCCCCGCGCTCGTCTAAGGGCGGTGCACCATGGCTGAACGTCTTGCCCTATTCGCCACCGCCGCACGCGGCACCGAGGACCTGCTGGCCGAGGAGCTGAAGGAACTCGGCGCCAAACGCATCCGCCAGGACCGGGGCGGCGTGCGCTTCATGGCCTCGCTCGACGAGGCCCTCAACGTCTGCCTCTGGTCCCGCATCGCCATGCGCGTGCTCTACCCGCTGGGCGAGTTCGAGGCCCCGGGCGCGCAGGGCCTCTACGACGCCGTGGCCAGCGTGCCGTGGGAGGAGCACCTCACCACGAACGTCACGTTCGCGGTGGACGCCAACCTGAAGGACACCGAGCACGCGCACTCGGGCTTCGTGGCGCTGAAGGTGAAGGACGCCATCGTGGACCGGCTGCGCGACAAGCTGGGCTCCCGGCCGGA
This sequence comes from Corallococcus sp. BB11-1, assembly GCF_026626625.1. Classification (NCBI taxonomy): domain Bacteria; kingdom Pseudomonadati; phylum Myxococcota; class Myxococcia; order Myxococcales; family Myxococcaceae; genus Corallococcus; species Corallococcus sp. BB11-1. Next base: position 188,225 of record NZ_JAPNJY010000004.1, read on the forward strand.
CGTGGACACGCGCAACCCGGACGTGTCCGTGGTGGCGCACCTGGTGAAGGAGAAGCTGTCGCTGTCCCTGGACCTGGTGGGTGACCCGCTGCACCGGCGCGGCTACCGCGTGCGCCCCACCCCCGCGCCCCTCAAGGAGAACCTGGCCGCGGCCCTGCTGCGCGCTGCGGGCTACACCGGCCAGGAGGCCCTGGTGGATCCGATGTGCGGCTCGGGCACCATCGTCATCGAGGGCGGCCTCATCGCCCGCAGGCGCGCCCCGGGCATCGGCCGCAGCTTCGCGGTGGAGCGCTGGCCGCACATGGGCCCCCGGGCGCGCGAGCTGCTCGCGGACCTGCGCGCGGACGCGCGGCGCAACGAGCGCAAGGTGGAGGTCCCCATCCTCGGCTTCGACAAGAGCGAGGAGGCCCTGGAGGCCGCGGACCGCAACGTGAAGGCGGCGAAGCTGGGGGAGGAGGTCCAGCTCGCGGAGGGTGACGCGACGAAGCTCGGGCCCCTCCCGGAGGGCGGCGGGCTCATCCTCACCAACCCGCCCTACGGCGACCGGCTGGGCTCCGGCGGACAGAAGGGCATGAAGACCTTCTACTTCAAGCTGGGCGACTCGCTGCGCGCGCTGCCGGGCTGGCGCGTGTGGGTGCTGTCCGGCAACCCTGCCTTCGAGAGCGCCTTCCACTCCCGTCCCATGATCCGCCGCGACGTGTGGAACGGCCCCATCCCCTGCACCCTGCTGGGCTACCGCGCCCCGGCCGGCCTCTCAAAGCCGGTGCTCGGTGCGCCGGGCGAGCCGCTGCAGGTTGCTCCGGTGCGTCCAGAGCATGAGGACGAATAGGCCCGCGGTGAGCAGCACGTAGTCGCGGGAGCGCGCGGTGAGGAACGCGGTGACGATGGCGACGACGGCGGCGGACAGCGACCCCACCGAACTGACGCGCCACTTCGCCACCACCAGCCCGTAGATGACCGCCCCGGCGAGCGCCGCCGTGGGCACCAGCACGCACAGCACGCCCAGGGCCGTGGCCACGCCCTTGCCGCCCTGGAGCTTGAGCCACACCGGGTACACGTGCCCCAGCACCGCGGACAGCCCCACCAGCGCGTGCGCCAGCGCGTCGCCCGGTAGCCAGTACAGGGCCAGGCCCACCGGCACCGCGCCCTTGACCGCGTCCAGGAGCAGCACCACCGCGCCCAGCTTCTTGCCGGCCACGCGCGTGACATTGGTCGCGCCGATGTTGCCGCTTCCGCTGGCGCGCACGTCCACGCCGAGCAGCCACCGCGTCAGCAGCACGCCGAAGGGCACGGAGCCGCAGAGGTAGCCCAGCAGGAGGAAGGCGGAGAGCACGGAGGAAGGGGCGCGGGCGCTACGCCAGCAGGTGCGGGAAGCGGGTGTGCACGACGACGTAGGCGTAATTGACGAGCAACACCAGCGGGAACGCGATGCGCACCCACCGCCATTCGCGCTCCTCCAGCCCCACCTCCGGGATGGGCAGCGCGAAGAGGAAGTGCAGCAGCGTCAGCACCGCGGCCGCCGCGAACAGCAGCGCGAACACCGTGCCCAGCGGGTTGGCCTCCCAGGCCCCCGGGATGTTGAAGTGCGCGACGCGGTCCGCCACCCGGGTCAGCCCACAGCCCAGGCAGGGCCAGCCTGTATGCTCGCGCAGCACACAGCCCCAGAAAGGGATGAGCCGCGCCACGGGGACGTACCGTCCCACGAGCAACCCTCCGAGCCCGACGAGCCCAATCCATTCGAATGTACCCAACCGGCGGTTGGGGGCGGGGATGGTGACCTTCATGCGCACCTCGCGCCGAGTGTGCTGGACAAGCCGGAAGGATGGAAGGGGCGCCTTGCCCGGGCCCGGAAACCTGGGCTAAGCGAACGGGCATGCACATGCTCCGCTCCGCCCTGCTGACGCTGGTCGCCGTTCCCCTCGTGGCCCTCGCGGCGGAGAAGACGCCCGCGCCCGCCAAGGCCGCCGCCGAGAAGAGCGACTGCCACCACCCCGCCGAGGCGAAGGCCTCCGAGGCCGCCAAGGCCGCGAACACCGGCTGGACGCTCACCCGGGGCGACGCCCTCAAGGGCGAGCCCACCGTGAAGCTCGCGGAGCTGCTCGCCAGGCCCCAGGCCCACGACGGCAAGTCCGTGCGCGTGGAGGGCCAGGTGCGCAAGGCCTGTGAGAAAAAGGGCTGCTGGATGGAGCTGGCCCAGGACGCCAAGAGCCCGGGCGTGCGCGTGACGTTCAAGGACTACGGCTTCTTCGTCCCGCTGGACTCCGCGGGCTCGCAGGCGCGCGTGGAGGGCGTGGTGAAGGTCGCGGAGCTGAGCGACGCCCACGCGAAGCACTACGAGGCCGAGGGCGCCATCGTCCCGCGCGGCGCCGACGGCAAGCCGCGCGAAGTCCAGCTCGTGGCCTCCGGCGTCGAGCTGCGCCGCCCGTAACATGGGAGGCCGCAGCTTCAGCATGCGCGGCGTGCAGGGCGCGGCCGACCGGGCCGTGCAGCACGCCCGCGCGTGGCTCCTGGAGACGGAGCCCGGGTCGCGCGTGCACGACGTGCAGTTGGATCCGCGCTTCCAGCACCGGGGCGTGGACCTGCTCTGGGAGCTGCCCTCGGGCGAGGTGCGCGGCATCGAGGTGAAGGGCGACCGCAACGCCACCCGCCGCCGCTACTTCTTCGAGCTGGTCTCCAACCTGGAGAAGGACACCCCCGGCTGCTTCCTGTACAGCGGCGCGGACCTGATGGTGTACGTGTTCCTCACGCAGGGAGAGCTGCACGTGCTGCCGCTGCCCCGGGTGCGCGAGTGGTTCATTCCCCGCGCGAAGGACTATGCCCTCAAGCACGCCTTCACCCAGACGGGCGCCATCCGCTACACCACCGTGGGCGCCGTGGTGCCCGTGCGCGACGTGGCCGAAGGCGTCCCCGGCGTGAGCGCGGTGAAGCTCAAGCGCGCCGCCCCCGTTGAACTGCCCGGCACGCCCGCTGCCCAGGCCGTGACGCCCGACACCGGCGCATCCAACGACACGCCAGCCGCCGCGCCCCCCGTCCCGGCCGACGCTGGGGCTCCGCCGCGACGGAGCCCCCGGCGCACGGGGACGGGGTGAGCGACCGCCCGCCGGACTAGCGCCGCCGCTGCGGCTGCGCGTGCTGGTGGCGGTGCTGGCGGTGGCCCGGGTGCATCTTGTCGTGCTGGGCCTCCAGCCGCTCCTGCGTGCCCATCAGCTCCAGCAGCGCGGCGCGGTCGTTCTGCTGCTTGAAGATGTGCTCCAGGCGGGGCACCAGGTCGAGCGCCAGGTGGATGTCGTTCGCCTTCTCCGCCTCCGCCAGCAGCGTGCGGCCCTCGATGGACGCGTCAATCCACGCCTGCAGGTGGATGAGGCCGTCCACCGCCAGCAGGCGGGAGATGGGCGCGCGCGTCGTGTCGTGGATGAGGTTCTTCAGGTCCTGGATGGCGGGCTCGCGCTCGCCCCGGGCGGCGCGGACCACCGCCTGGGAGATGCCGCGCCGGTCGGGCAGCAGGAACTCCTCGATTTCGGCGAAGGCCGCCGCGTCCTCCTGGTGCCCCTGGGCGGCCAGGGACTCGGCCAGGCTGTCGAACAGCTCCGCGTCCTTCTCCGAGAAGGGCGCCAGCGCCTCCTGGAGGAACGGCGCGGGCAGCGCGCCCTTGTCATCCAGCGTCAGGCGCGAGCGCAGCGACTTCAGGCGCTCGAAGGCGGCGGGCACCGGGGCGTCCTGCTGGCCGTTCAGGCGCTGGACGAGCGCGTTCATCAGCGCCGCCAGTCCTTCCGTGAACTCCTGCGGGGACACGCGGTCCCCCATCCAGCGGCGCCACAGCTCCACGGCCGCGGCCACGACGTAGTCCTTGAACGGACCGGTGCCCTTCCAGGAGCCCTTCCACTGCTGGGCGATGCCCAGCGGATACGCCGTCTCCGCCAGCTTGCGGTAGTCCGCCTCGCTCACGGGGACGCCGTAGTGCCCCAGCGTGCCCAGCAGGGCCTCCGTCGGGTAGTCCTTGAGGCCCTTCGTCTGCCATGACTTTTCCACGCGCTGCGTGCTCACCAGATGCGCTCCAAGGCCATGCGAGTGCCGGCCATCGGCCCCGCTGGGCGTCTTGTAGCGGAAAGCGGGGCTTGTCGGGTACGGCCTTGCGGGCCCCCGTCAGGCGGCGGACGGCTGGGGAGGGGGGCGTCCCGGCACGATGGGCCACACCGTGGGCTGCCTGCGCCCGTCTTCCACCCGGCGGGCCAGGTACGGGACGCACTCGCGCTCCTGGAAGGCCCGCTTCCAGGCGGCGAAGGAGCCTCCCGCGCGCCAGGCGTCCATCGCCGCGAGCCCCGCCTCCGGGCCGCACTGGGCCAGCATGTACTCCACCCAGGCCCAGCGCGCGGACGTGGGCCGCACCTCGGCCCGACCGCGCAGGCCCTTGCGCAGCCGCTCCAGCTTGTTCTCCACCTCGCGCAGGCCCGCGAAGGGCGCCCCATCCAGCGGCGTGTTGCGCTTGGCCACGAAGGGCGCGACCCCCAGCGCCACGGGCAGGATGCGGGACAGCTCGGTGGTGAAGCGGATCAGCTCGTCGATGTCCGCGTCGTCCTCATGCGGCAGCCCCACCACGTTGTAGACCTTGAGCTGCTTCATCCCCGCCGTGCGGGCGAAGCGGGCCGCGCGGACGATCTGCTCCTCGGAATGCTTGCGGTCCACCAGGTCCCGCATCTTCTGCGAGGCCCCGTCCGCGGCCACCGTGAGGTTCGTCGCCCCACCCCGCCGCAGCTGGTCCACCAGTTCCTGCGTGAGCCGGTCCGCGCGCAGCGAGGACACGCCCACCTCCCGCCCCGCGTCCACCAGGGTGCGCAGCAGCTCCACGATGCGGGGGTGATCCGTCACCGCCGCGCCCACCAGCCCCACGCGCTTCGCATGGGCGGGGATGAGCGACAGGATGCGCTCCGGGGGCACCGTGCGCATGCCGCCATTCGTCGTCCGGCGCATCACGCAGTAGTGGCAGCCGCGCGAGCAGCCCCGCTCCGGCTCGATGAGGAACATCGAGCGAAGCTCCGTGTGCGGCGTGATGATCTGCGTCCGGGCCGGCAGCCGGGCGTCCGTCGCCTTCGCCACGTGGTAGCGCGCCCCGCCCCGCCCGGGCACCCGGAAGCCGGGGATCCGCGACAGGTGCTCCAGCAGCGCCTCGCGCTCCATGGACGCCGCGGCCTCCAGCAGCACGTGGATGAGGTCCTCCGCCTCGCCCTGGACCAGCACGTCCACGAAGGGCTCCAGCGGGTCCGGGTTGGAGAACGTCAGCGGACCGCCCGCCACCACCAGCGGATGCCTTGCCGTCCGTTCCGCCGCAAGAACCGGCAAACCAGACAACTCCAACATCGTGAACAACCCTGTGAGCTCCAACTCATACGCCACAGAGAAGGCAAGCATTGCAAAACCAGACACCGGTGCCTGGGATTCCCAGGTAAACAATGGCGTCCGTGTTCTCTTGTATGTCTCGACATCATCGGGAAGGAAGACACGCTCGGCGGTCGCGCCGGCGTGCTCATGCACCTCCCGGTAGATGGCCTGGTACCCCAGCGAGCTCATGCCCACGTGGTAGGGGCTCGGGTAGCAGAGCGCGACCCGGTAGGGCGCCTCCTTGCGGAGCGTCCCCTGCTCGTCCGCCAGAAGCGAACAGACGTGCTCGATGAGTTCGTATCGGCCCTCCATGGTCCTCCAGAAAGTGGAATGCAGGTTGCATAAACACCACGGCCCCGGACCGCTACTCCCTCGTGGGGGAGGAGCTGCCGGGGCCGCGGAAGACCTTCAGGGTCGCCGAGTAGGACCGACGACTACTTGAACGACGGGACGTTGTCCGTCAGGACGCAATGGCCCAGCTCGGAGTCGCACTGCGCCTTGAAGTCCGGGTTGATGCCGGAGCCTTCGCCGCACGTGTCCGGACCGTTCGTCTCATCCGGAACCGCATCAGGATCGCAGGGCGTGGACGGCCACATCGCCCGCCAGGCGTAGCGGGAGACGCAGCCGTTGTTCGTGTACGTGAGCTCGCCGGCCATCTGCGTGCCCGGCGCACCCGGGTTCGAGTACACCTGGACATTGGCGAACTGGTACGTGATCGCTTCCGGAGCGGCCGTGTAGTCCTCACCCGTGGTGGCGTTGACGCCAGCAGAGCTGAATTCCGTGGCCTTGCAGAAGTCGTTCTCGTCCGTCGTCGTCTCCAGGCTTCCGATGGTCTGGAGGCCGGCGTACGTGTTGCCCGGGTCGAACTGACCCAGCGCCGCCAGGGCGTTAGGACGGATCACCAACTGAGACGTTCCCTGGTCCGGATTCGCGAACTTGAAGACGCCCAGGTCGTCGCCCGTGAGAGCCTCCGACCCGGCGCAGTTCTGACCCGTCGGGGCTTCGATGGCCTCGTACTTCACGAACCACACGCCCTCTTGGACGATGCAGCCCGCACTCGGCTGCTCGAAATCGCAGGCGGTGAGGCTGCCTGCCGTCCCCAGCATCACCAGCGTTGAAAGAATGCTCTTGCGCATGTTGCTGATCTTCCTCACGTGGGTACTGGTTTAGAACGTGTACCGGACACCGAAGCGGATCTGCCGCGGGGCCTGGTAGCGGTCGGGGTTCTTGAAGTTCTTGTTCACGTCCTCGGCGCTCAGGAACTCGCCCGGCGCGCCCCCCGCGATGGGAACGCGGCCAGGGTTGTCACCCGAGGGCAGGTCAGCCGCCGTACCGGGGGTCTGGGTCGCCACGTCGAACACCGGGAGGACCTCGGAGAACGTGTAGGACTCGTCCACGCTGTCCACGCCCTGGAAGTTGAAGAGGTTGAACACGTCCAGGGTGAAGGTGACGACGTTGTCCTTGCTGATGCGGTAGTTGACGCCCACGTTGGAGTCGACGCTGTTGATCCACGGGGTGCGACCACCGGTGCCGCGCGGCAGGACGAACGTCTCGTCCTGGCCGTAGTTCGGGTAGGCGCCGAGGTAGTTGATCGGCTGGCCCGAGTTGCCGCGGTAGGACAGACCGATGCTGGCGGACAGCGCGTTGGAGAAGTTGATCTCCTTGGCGCCGAACACCTTGATGGCGTGCGTACGGTCGAAGGGCAGCAGGCCCGTGCGGTTGTTCAGAAGCTCAATCAGGTCGAAGTCCGCGAGGATGTTCGGATCGAGCTGGTTGTTCTCCGGACGGAACAGACCGGGGTAGTTGCCGTACAGGCGGGACCACGTGTAGTTCGCCTGCGCCAGCCAGCCGTCCGTGAACGTGCGGTTCAGGTAGACGGTGACCGCGTCGTAGTCACGAACCGGCGTCGGGAACTCCTTGGCGAAGCCGCTGCCGGGGTTGCCGAGGAAGTACGTGTTGCCGTCGTCGCGGCTCATGTCCTCGATGACCTTGCCCATGTTGCGGTGCGTGTAGGTGGCACCGAGACGGGTGTTGGCCAGGAGCTCGTACTCGCCACCGACCACGAACTCATCGGAGGACTGCGGCGAGATGTCCGGGTCGACGGCCTGGTTCTGCACCAGACCACCGCTGTACAGCTCGTTCGCGTTCAGGCTGTTTTCCGCGCGGGGAACGACGAGGTTCGGGTCCGCGCAGGCGCCACGCTGACCTTCCAGCGTCGACGGATCGCAACCACCCGCCCCACCCGGCTCCGCCAGGAAGCGACGCGCACCGAAGCGACGCTCGCCCGGGAAGGCGCGGTCCATCATGTTGAGCGGAACCTGCTCGTAGTACCGGGCGAAGTTGACGAACAGCTTCGCACGGCCGTTGGCGAACGGATCCAGCACGGCGCCGAGACGGGGCGACCACTGGTTGCCGAGCTGCAGCGCCAGGTTGCCGTCACCGCCGTACATCGACTGCACGTCGTAGCGGACGCCCAGGTTCAGGGTGACGCGGTTGGCGATCGACCAGCTGTCCTGAAGGAAGCCACCGATGGTGGTGCCGCTCGTCGACGACTGCTGCAGGGTCTCGAAGACCGGCGAGTCCGGCGCCGTCTGGTAACCGTAGCGGCGGTTGTCGGACCAGATCGGGACGATGACGCCCTCGCGGGTACGCGCCGACGATTCCTGCCAGAACACGCCGCCCGAGTACGCCTTCTTCTGGTCGTAGGTCAGGAACTCCGCGTCCACGCCCGCCTTGAAGACGTGCGTGCCCAGCGCATTGAGCAGGTAGGTGCCCTTCGCGTTGATCTGGTAGCGGTCCAGCGTGGCTTCGGACATGAAGCCGGGGCCGCCGACCCGGTAGTTCGTCGCCGGGCAGCGCACTTCCTGCTCCGCCGCGGTCGTGCCGCAGAACTCAGCCGCGTTCGGGATGCTCTCGAACGTGGTCAGCGAACGCTGCCCCGTGTACTGCGCCAGCGCATAACCCGCCAGGCCCGTCGTGTCACCAATGGCGCTGCCGTCCGCCGGAGGCGTGGAAGCGGTCTGGTGGAACCAACCGGCGTTCGCGTCGATCAGGATCTTCTTGTCCAGGAAGGCGCCGGCGTACTTCAGGCCGAGGCCCGTGGAGTTCGCGCGGTTCTCGGTCTGGCCGATGTCCCCGGGACGCGTCGTCTGCGCACCCGGCAGACCACCCGTACGGGGGCTGATGGACAGCTTGCCCAGACCACCCGACACGGTCGGGGTGCCGTTCAAGGAGAACGACACGTTGTGGTCCTGGTTGATGAGGTACGTCAACTTACCCATGTACTGGATGGTGCGCGAGTCCGCGAAGTACTTCCGCTGCGACCCAGGGATCTCCTGGACCACGCTGAAGCCGTTCGCATCCGTCGCGATGTCGCCATCGTCGTTCAGGGTGAAGGCGTTGAGCGCACGGGTGTGCTCATAGCGCTGGAACGCAGGCGTGAAGCCCGCGAAGAACCAGAGCTTGTCCTTCAGGATGGGACCACCGAGGGTCGCGCCGAAGTCGCCCAGGTTGCTCAGGGCGTTCAGGCCGGTGACCGTGGTGCCGTCCTCGATGACCAGCTTCCGCTTGCCTTCCGTGGCGCCCGGGGTCCAGTTGGCGAACACAGAGCCGTGGAACTCGTTGGAGCCCGACCGGGTCACCGCGTTGATGACACCGCCCGTGGAGCGACCGAACTCCGGCATGTAACCGCCGGTGATGATGTTCACGTCCTGCACGAACTCGATGCTCAGCGGGCTGGCGTTCACGCCGAAGGCCGGGTCGTTCGTGGACAGACCGTCCACCACGTAGCCGTTCTCGGGCGAGGTCGTGCCGTTGATGGACACGCCGTACTGGTCGGACTGGGCGCCCGGGGCGAGCTCGGCCAGGGACTCAAAGGAGCGCGTCGCGCCACCCTTGCCCACCGGACGGGCCACCGCGATGCGCTTGATGAACTCCTGATCCACGTTCACGCCAGTGTTCGTGGAACCAACGTCGATCGTCGGCGGGCTGCCGATGACGTCCACCGTCGACGTGAAGCTGTCCGGCAGAAGCTCCACGTTCACACGGATGGTGCGATTGAGGAGCAGCTGGATTTCCGGGCGGGCGTAAGGCTTGAACGTCTCCTTCTCGAACCGCAGCGTGTACGTGCCCGGGGGCAGCTGGGGAATACGGTAGTTACCCTGAGCGTCGGTAACCACGATCTGCTCGCCCTGCAGGTTGGGTGAGGTGGCCGTGACAACGACATCGGCCGCCGGCTTCTTGTCCTCCGTGTTGATGACAGTGCCGAGAATGACGCTGGACTGCGCGAAAGCTGCTGATCCGTACAGAAGACCCGCAGCAAGGACAACTCCGGTTTCCCGAAGTACGTGTTTCACTTGCATACCAAACCCCTCCAAGGTGGGCTGCAACCGAAAATGACCTCGGAAAATATCCGAGGTCAAGCAGTTGTCAATAGACCGTTGCTTTTTGGTGACCAGTGGGGCATTGGCGCGATCACGTCGACGGCGCCCGACACGGTTGCTTGAACCCGGAACCCTTTTCTGTATGGTAGCGGCCCTTCAATCCGGGCAGGGCGGGACAGGCAGTCCACTGGTGAAGAGGAGTTACGTGCATGTTCGATTCAGTCCTTGACCGTGGGCAAGGACCCAGGTCTCGCTTCGGCGTCGGTGCGGGCATCTCCACGGTGCTCCACATCGGCCTGCTGGGTCTTGTGGCCTACCTCTCCTCGCGTCCTCCTCCCATCGAGGAGAAGGAGGTCGAGGTCACGCTGAGGGCGACCATGGCACCGCCGCCGCCGCCGCCTCCTCCCCCTCCTCCCGCGTCGAAGCCGAAGACGGAGAAGAAGGTCACGCCCAAGAAGCCCAAGGACGTGATCGTGCAGCCGAAGGAGATCCCCCAGCAGAAGCCGGAGGAGACCGAGACCCCGCCCGAGGCCGAGGAAGAAGAAGCGAGCGAGGCCGAGGTCGAGGGCGGCGTGGAGGGTGGCGTCGCGGGGGGTGTTGTTGGAGGCGTGGTCGGGGGTGTGATCGGGGGCGTGGTGGGCGGGCAACTGGGCGGAACGGGCACGGACGTGCTGTCGTTCGGTCAGGGCATGACGCGCCCGGAGAAGATCGGTGGTCCAGAGGTGTCGTACACGCGTGAGGCCATCGAGGCGCGCGTGCAGGGTCTGATGATCGTGAAGTGCGTCATCACGACCGAGGGGAAGGTCGAGCGCTGCCGCGTCATCAAGCCGCTCCCCCACATGGAGCAGGCCGTGATGGACGTGCTGGCCGCCTCACGCTACAAGCCCGTCACGTTCCAGGGCCGGCCTGTCGAGGTCCAGTACACCTTCAACTTCAACCTGAAGCTGCCGCGCTGATCCAGCGCACCCGCTGAACAGTCAGCCGAATCTACCCCGCGCTCGTGAGGAGGAGCGCTCCATAGCCATGCAATTCACTCTTGCCGAAATCTGGAATCACACGGGCCTCTTCGCCCGCATGATCATCTTCACCCTCGCCATCATGTCGGTGGCGTCGCTGGTCGTCATGGCGGAGCGGGTCATCGTCTTCCGCAAGACGCGCTCGGACAGCCGTAACTTCGCCGCGAAGATGGGCGCCATCCTCGCGAAGGGCGACCTGACCACCGCCGCGAATACCAACCTGGGCAAGGACGTGGGTCACCTGGGCCGCGTCATCAACTCCGGTCTGACGGCGTACCGCATCAACCCCGGCAACAAGGACCTGGCGGTGGAGTCCGTGGCCCGGGCGCTGGAACGCCAGGCGCAGCGTGAGGTGCAGAGCCTCAAGCGCGGCCTGACCGTGCTGGCCACGGTGGGTTCGACGGCGCCGTTCGTGGGCCTGCTGGGCACTACGATGGGCATCGTGAACGCCTTCCAACTGATGGCGGCGGCCGGCTCCGGCGGTCTGGGCACCATCTCGGCCGGTATCGCCGAGGCGCTCATCACCACGGCCTTCGGTCTGCTCGTCGCGATCCCCGCGGTGATGATCTACAACTTCCTGCAGGGTTGGGTGGATGCCCGCGCCGTGGACATCTCCGAGTCCTCCAACGAGTTCCTGGACGTGGTTGCGCGGCACGTGGGCGGCGGCGCCCAGTCCTCGCACGTGGCTTAGCTCAAGCCCACCCCTGGGACATCCCCACCCTCGAGGGCTGCACGGCGTCAACCCGCCGAGCCGCCCCGGGGTGGGACTCCCTTCCCGGACACAGGTGCACGCATGGGAATGTCAGCAGGCCCCAAAGGGGGCATCAAGAGCGACATCAACGTCACGCCGCTGGTGGACGTGGTGCTGGTGCTCCTCATCATCTTCATGGTCGTGACGCCCATGCTCCAGCGCGGAAAGTCCGTGGAGCTGCCCAAGGCCACGGAGATTGAAAAAGAAGGCGGCAAGGATGCCGACCCGCTGGTCCTCTCCATCACCACGGACAAGAAGGTGTTCGTGGAGAACGACGAGGTCAACGAACAGGGCCTTCAGGAGAAGATCGCCGAGGAGCTCGTGAAGGATCCGGGCAAGAAGATCCTGTTGAAAGGTGACAACACCCTGAGCGTGGGTGACGTGCGCAAGGTGCTGGACACGGCCCGCAAGGCGAAGGCGAAGCAGATCGCCCTGGGTGTCGAGGAGAAGAAGTAATGTCTCGAGGACACAAGCAGCGTCAGTGGGTCAAGGCCTCATCCGCGCCGAACTCGGAGATCAACGTCACGCCCCTGGTGGACGTGGTGCTGGTGCTCCTCATCATCTTCATGGTGGTGACCCCCCTCCTGGAAAAGGACATCCTCGTCCGCGTCCCGGAGACGGAGGTCGAGGAGAACCAGCCTCCGCCGGAGCCCGACGCGCAGCAGATCGTCGTGCAGGTGGACAAGGACGGCGCCTACTCCATCAACACGGAGCAGATCCCCGCCGCCGACTACGTTGCCCGCCTGAAGCGGATGTTGAACTCCAAGAAGGCGGACGAGAAGGTCGTCTTCTTCATGGCGGACGACGCGGCCAACTACGGCAAGCTGGTGGTGGCGCTCGACGGCGCCCGCGCCGCGGGTGCGAAGATCCTGGGCATGGCCACCGAGCTGCCCCCGAACGCGGTCATCCAGGGCACGCAGACGATGCCCGAGGGCGCTCCGCCCGCGCCGACGCCGACGCCCTGAGCCACCCGCTCAGGCCGGGCTGAGGCCGCTTCACCCATCGCAGGTTTCAACGAGAAGCTCGCTGGCGGGGATCCTTCCCCAAGCCAGCGGGCTTCTCGCTCTTCCGGCGCGGGTCCCCGCACGGGATGGGACGTCTGGGCAGGTGGATGGCCTCCCCTGTCCTCGCGGGGCAGGACCGTCGGTACGGGCATTGCTCTCCCCTTCCCCGGCGCAGGGTGGGAAGGGGAAGACGATGCTGGCTCGGGTGAGGTCGGGGGCGTTGATGGGCATCGACGCGGTGGTGGTGGAGTGCGAGGTCGACATGGCCCTCGGGCTTCCCTACTTCAACGTCGTGGGGCTGCCGGAGGGGGCTGCTCGAGAGTCGAAGGTGCGGGTCGTGTCCGCGCTGAAGAACACCGGCTTCGACCTTCCGCAGAAGCGGATCACCGTCAACCTGGCGCCCGCGGACATCCGGAAGGAAGGAGCGGCCTTCGAGCTGCCCATCGCGCTGGGGGTCCTGGCCGCGGCGCGGCTGATGGAAGAGGAGCCGCTGGGGCACTACCTCTTTGGCGGAGAGCTGTCGCTGGATGGCTCCATCAAGCCCATCAAGGGGGTGCTCCCCCTGGCCGTGGCGGCCCGGAATGGGGGGTTCCGTGGGGTCATGGTGCCAGCCGCCAACGCGGTGGAGGCAGCGCTCGTGGAAGGCCTCCAGGTGCTGCCCGTCGCGCACCTGCGCGAGGCCGTGGGGCACCTCACCGGCAGTGCCCCCCTGACGCCCCTGAGACGTGAGGCGACACCAGGGAACGGACCTCGCAAGGCGACCGCGGACATGTCCGATGTTCGTGGCCAACCGGAGCTGAAGCTGGCCCTGGAGCTCGCGGCGGCGGGCGGACACAACCTCTTGATGGCCGGCCCTCCCGGTTCGGGCAAGACCATGCTGGCGCGACGGCTGCCGGGCATCCTTCCGGAGATGACCTTCAACGAGGCGCTGGAGGTGACGAAGGTCTACTCCATCCAGGGATTGCTGGGAGAGGAGCAGGCCCTGATGCGCGAGCGCCCCTTCCGGGCCCCGCATCACACCCTGTCCGACGCGGGGCTCGTGGGTGGCGGGCCCGCAGCCAGGCCAGGAGAGCTGTCGCTGGCCCACCACGGCGTGCTGTTCCTCGATGAGCTCCCTGAGTTCCGCAAGAACGTGCTGGAGGTGCTGCGCCAGCCCCTGGAGGAAGGGGCCATCCACCTGGCCCGAGCCAGCCAGCACATCACCTACCCCTGTCGGGTGATGCTGGTGGCGGCGATGAATCCCTGCCCCTGCGGCTACTTCAACGTGCCGGGGCGCAAGTGCACCTGCGCGGAGCACCGCGTCTTCGACTACCACGCACGCGTCAGCGGCCCGCTGTTGGACCGCATCGACATCACCGTGCAGACACGGCCGGTGGAGTACCACCAGCTCGCGGCGAAGACGCAGGAGCTTCCCAGCCAGTACTACCGGCAGCGTGTGGAGGCCGCCCGCGAACGACAGCGTGTCCGGTTCCAGGATGCGCCGGACGTGCACTGCAATGCCCAGATGCCTTCGCACCTGCTGCGCCGCTACTGCGTGATGTCTCCTCGCGCGGAGCGGATGCTGGAGCTCGCGGTCAGCCACCATGGACTGTCCGCCCGCGCGCATGACCGGATCCTCAAGCTGGCCCTGACGCGCGCGGACCTTGAAGGACATGGGCGCATCGAGGCCGTCGACATGCAGCTCGCGGTCGACTGCCGGATGCTGGACCGCCGGGGGTGGCTCCACGCCAACACCCAGGGTGCGACGGATGCTTCGCGCCCCACCGCTCCCTGGAGAGCGGACCCGGCTGGCAAGCCCTGACCCGCGGCTCCGCGGACGTCAGTACGGCACGATGGCGGGCGTGGAGGCATCACGGACGGCAGGCGCATCCTCGACGCCCGCTGCGGCCGGGCGCTGCCCCTCCCCGGGCAATCGCGCCCCGCCCGCGACTTCGAGCCGGGGTGCGGGCCCCGTGATGATCCGCGCCGACCTGCCGAAGGTCAGGTACGCGTAGGCCCAGTTGAGCAGCACGGCCAGCTTGCTTCGGAAGCCGATGAGGAAGGTGATGTGGATGAAGAGCCAGGCCAGCCAGGCGATGAAGCCGGACTGCTGGACGCGGCGGAAGGCCACCCCCACGGCGTGCCCCCTCCCGATGACGGCGTAGGTGCCCCGGTCCCAGTAGTGGAAGGGCTGCATCGGCTGGCCGGCGAGCTGGCGGCGGAGATTGAGGACCGCGTGCTTGCCCTCCTGCATCGCCGCGGGTGCCACGCCTGGAACGGCGCTGCCGTCGTCCTGCTTGACCAGCGCCAGGTCGCCCACGACGAAGATGTCCGGATGGCCGGGCACCGTCAGCTCGGGGGTCACGGGAACACGTCCCGCGCGGTCCAGCTCCACGCCGAGCGAACGGGCCACCGGCGAGGCCTCCACGCCCGCGGCCCAGAGCACGGTGCGGGCCGCCAGATGCTCGGGCCCCATGTCCAGGCCCGTGTCATCAATGTTCGTCACCCGGGTGCCCGTGCGGATCTCCACCCCGAGCTTCTCCAGCACCCTGCGGGCATTCCCCGACAGGTTCTCGGGGTAGGTGGGGAGCACCCGGTCCATGCCTTCGATGAGGATGACGCGCGCGTCCCGGGGGTCGATGTTCTGGAAGTCACCCGTCATTGAATTGCGGCTGATCTCCGCCAACGCCCCCGCCAGCTCCACCCCCGTGGGGCCTCCACCGATGATGGCGAAGGTCAGCAGCGCACGACGGCGCTCGGGATCCGCCTCACGCTCGGCCAGTTCGAAGGCGAGCAGCACGCGGCGGCGGATCTCCACGGCGTCCTCGACCGTCTTCAACCCCATCGAGTGTCGCGACCATGCATCGTTGCCGAAGTACGAATGCGTGGCCCCCGTGGCCACGATGAGGAAGTCGTACGACAGCTCGCCGTCGGCCAGGAGGACTCGCTTGTTCGCGGCGTCCACCCCGGTCACCTCCGCGAGCAACACCTGGGCCTGCTGGCGTCCGAGCATCGCCCGCAGCGGCGCGGCGATGTCGCTCGGGCTGAGCGTGGCCGTGGCCACCTGATACAGCAGGGGTTGGAAGAGGTGGTGGTTGTGGCGGTCCACCATCGTGACGCGGACCCCTGCCTTTCGCAGGTACCGGGCCGCGTAGAGGCCGCCGAAGCCGCCTCCCAGGATGACCACATGGGGAAGGTTCTCACGGGTCGTTTTCACACTGGGTAACGTCACGCCGGGGGGCCCGGGTTGCAATGTCAGGCGCATGGCCTGACATAGATGGACTGTCATCTCCCCCCTGGGCCCGCTTATGCGGTCCCCCAAGCGCCTTCTCAACGCCCAGGAGACAAACGCGCCGCTCCGCCGCGCGGGACGGCTCGCTCGGACCTGGACGCTCCTGGGCTTCCGTCACCTGGGAGCCCCTGCGGCATGTCCGTTGCTGTCCCACCGCCCGAGGCATCCAGCCCACGGGCGGCGAGGAAATCCGACGAATGAGCAAGCTGACGGAGAAGTTGAAGGCAGTGGCGGCGGCGGTGGCATCCATCGAGAAGCAGTTCGGCCGGGGCGCGGTGATGACGCTGGGCGCGGATGCGCCGGAGCAGAAGGTCGCGATCATCCCCACGGGCTCGGTGGGGCTGGACCGGGCGCTCGGCGTGGGCGGCTATCCCCGGGGACGCGTGGTGGAGTTGTTCGGCAATGAGTCTTCCGGGAAGACGACGCTGACCCTGCATGCCATCGCGCAGGTGCAGGCCGCGGGAGGCGTGGCGGCCTTCATCGACGCGGAGCACGCGCTGGACCTGTCCTACGCGCGCAAGTTGGGGGTGCGCACGGCGGAGCTGCTGGTGGCCCAACCCGATACGGGGGAGCAGGCGCTGGAGATCACCGAACAGCTCGTGCGCTCGGGGGCCGTGGACCTCATCGTGGTGGACTCGGTGGCGGCGCTGGTGCCTCGCGCGGAAATCGAGGGGGAGATGGGGGACGCGCACATGGGCGTCCAGGCGCGGCTGATGAGTCAGGCCCTGCGCAAGCTCACCGGCGCGGTGAGCCGCTCCGGCACGTGCATCATCTTCATCAACCAGATCCGCATGAAGATTGGCGTGATGTTCGGCAACCCGGAGACGACGACGGGCGGCAACGCGTTGAAGTTCTACGCGTCGGTGCGCATGGAGATCCGCCGCACGGGCAACCTCAAGGAGGGCGACGCGGTGGTGGGCTCACGGGCCCGCGTGAAGGTGGTGAAGAACAAGCTGGCGCCTCCGTTCCAGGAGGCGGAGTTCGACGTGCTCTATGGCACGGGCATCCACCGCACCGCCGAGGTGCTGGACCTGGCCGTGAGCGCGGGGGTGGTGGAGAAGTCCGGCAGCCACTTCAGCCTGCGCGGGGAGCGCATCGGACAGGGGCGCGAGCGGGCCTCGGAGTGGCTGCGCGAGCACCCGGATGTCCTGGAGTCCCTCGCCCGGGAGCTGACCGGCGCCAGCGCCCCCCTGCTGGCGCAGGCCTCCTCCGAGGCCGCCTAGGAAGCCGGGTGGAGCGCTTCCAGCGAGAGGGGGACCTCCAGGTGCCGCTGACCTGCCCGCAGCCTCAGGTGCCCTTCCGGGCCCTCCTCGAGGAGCTCACCGAACTGGTACTGCGCATCGCGCGAGAAGCGCGCCTTCGCCCTCCCCTGTTTCACACGGCACGACAGGACGCCCTCGGGCGAGAGCTGGAGCGAGGCCGGGTCCAGCACTTCCGCGGTCCGGTCGCTCAAGCGAAGGGACACGCGCTCGTCTGGTGTGACGTCCACGGTGCGCACCTCATAGGCCGCGTCCTCCACCTGGACGTAGCACCAGTCCGGAGCGATGCGGAGCTGGTAGCGCCCGTCGTCATCGAGGACCAGGGAGGCGTTGAAGAGTTCGATGATCTTCGGGTGCTCGATGGGTGCGTCGTCGTGCCACCAGCGCAGGGTGGAATCGAGGCGGATGCCGCTGTCCTCACGGGTGTGCCAACGCTTGCCAGGAGGGGGCTGACCGGAGGGAGGTTGCATGTCGCCTCTTATCTGTGCGCGAGGCCCGGCGAATACAAGCCGCCGGGCCCCGGACGCCTACCAGTTCCGGACGTACTCCGTGTAGCCACGGAAGGCCACGGCGCCCCAGAAGTTCACCAGCACGCCAAGCGCCAGCGCGGCCACCACCGCGCGGTTGCGCAGGGACCATCCGCCCACGGCGAAGAGCAGCAACAGGTAGGGCGTGTAGTCCAGGCTGAAACGGAAGCCGAACTGCATGTAGCCGGTGTTCTGGTAGAAGAGGCCGGGCAGCGCGCACACCGCCACGGTCAGCCACAGGGGCCAGTGCAGCCGGGGACGCGTTCGGGGCACCAGCAGGAACACCAGCAGCGGCAGCGTGAGCAGCAGCGTCAGCCCATGCGGGTCGTACGACAGCCGGGGCGGAGACAGCGACACCTGGGGCAGCTTGAGGAACGCGGCCTGGAGGTTGCGCGACAGGTACTCGAGGTTGAAGAGCCCGAAGCGGTCGATGTCCACGTTCACCCGGTTGTTGAACAGGTACGAGTGACCGAACTCCCCTGGCTTGCCGAAGCGGTAGACGTTGTAGGCGGCGGCGAGCAGGGCCAGGGGAGCGGCCCCCAGCCCGAAGAACACGAGCTTGCGGAGCGCGGGCCTCCATGTGGTCGGGAGGGCCTTGAGCTGGGCCAGCCGGTCCGGTCCCGGGCAGAGCGCCTCCAGGACGAAGAAGAGGCCCGCGAAGACGAGGGGCGTCCGGGTGAGCACGGCCATGGAGAAGAAGAGGCCCGCGAGCAGGGGGCGCCGGGCCCCCACGGCGTTGCGCACGTACAGGCACGTGAGCGCCACCCCCATCACCTGCGCGCCGAACCAGACCTCGCCCCGGATGGCGCAGTAGAAGAACAGCGTGCCGAAGGCGAGCACGAGCGACAGCACCACGTTGTCGTCGCGGGTGCGAGCCGTCTCCCCTTCCTGCGCGAGGAAGCGCAGCAGCGAATAGAAGAGCGCCACCGCCAGCGCGCCCACGAAGACGCCAAAGGACGTGTCGTTGAACTGGTAGCCGTGCAGCGCGACGAAGGGGAGCATCACCACGGCGGGGAACGACGGGAAGCTGACGAACCAGCGGTCGTCACGGAGGGGGCGGCCTTCGCACCGCACCTTCTGGCCATCCACCAGCCGGACACACGCCCAGTCCTCCAGGTTGGGCAACACCTGCGGGTCCACGTCCAGGCGTCCATCCAGCCAGGACTGGGCCTGGTAGATGAAGTGAGGCGCGGCGCTCTGCCGCAGGAAGCGCTGCGAGCTGAAGCTGGACAGCACCGCGAACGCCACCAGGAACAGCACCACCTCCACCCGGTACGCCGCCAGCCACAGGCGCACCGCGCTTCGCACCGGATGCGCTCCCTTCGCGGCGGGAGGACCCGCCATCTCCTCGGGCATGGTGGGGGAGGCCGGGTCGGGCGGAGCGGAGGTCATGGGGACCGGCAGGTCCAGCGAGGAACCGGGGGACGGGGCCTGGGGCGCCGGAGACGGCGCGTCCGGAGCGGAAGGACGGGGACGCTTTGATTTGGAGCGACTCATGGCGACACGGGGGCGGCGAGCAGGTGCAACCTCAACATCTCCAGCACATGGGAGGCGGCGAACAGGCGCACACGGTCCCGGTCCCCGGCGAGCGACACGCGCTCGCAGCGAGGCTCGAAGTCAGGGCCGGCGAGGGCGCAGTAGACGGTGCCTACCGGATCCTCGGGCGTTCCGCCTCCGGGACCGGCGTAGCCCGTCACGGACAGACCGAAGGTCGCGCCGCAGGCGGTGCGAACCCCCTCGGCCATGGCGAGCGCCGTCTGCCGGGACACCGCGCCGTGCCGCGCCAGGACTTCCGGTGGGACCCCCACCCAGGCGGACTTCATCTTCTCCGAGTAGACGACCGCGCCCCCCACGAACACCTGGCTGGCGCCAGGGACGGCCGTGAGGTCCTGCGCGATGAGGCCACCCGTGCAGCTCTCCGCCACCGCCAGCGTATGGCCCGCGCGCGCCAGCAACCCCAGGAGGACCGGCGCGTATTCGTTGGCATCCGCGCCGTACACGTGCGTGCCCAGCACGACCCGACACGCGGCCTCCGCGGCGGAGAGCGCGGCATCCGCCTCCGCCTGGGTGGGCGCCTCGGCCATCAGCTTCAGGTGGTTCTCGGGCGCGTGCGTGCGGAAGCCGAACACCACCCGGGGATGGCGGGAGATCAGGGGCATCACCTGCTGGTTCAACACCGATTCGGGCAGGCGCACCGTGCGCAGCAGTCGGAAGGCCCGGAAGGTGCGGTGGGCTTCGGAGGCGAGCCAGCCCCGCACGCGCGGCAGCACCTCGCCGTCCACCAGCGCGCGGTATTCGCGCGGCACCCCTGGCAGGAAGAACAGGTGCGCTCGGCCCAGCTTCTGGATGACCAGCGGCGCCGAACCCTGGGGATTTCGCACCGGTTCGGCGCCGGCGGGGATGCGCGCCATGCGCAGGGCTCCCGGGTTGATGGCCATGCCCCGCGCGGCATACCGCTCCTCGATCCAGCCCATCACCCGCGCGTCTTCCTCCAGGGGAACGCCCGCGGCCGCCGCGGCGCACTCCAGGGTGAAGTCGTCCGTCGTGGGTCCCAGGCCGCCCGAGACGATGATGACGTCCGCGCGCGCCGAGGCCTCCAGCAGCGCGCCCGTGATGTCCGGACGCACGTCACCGACCACCGTCACCCGTTCGACCTTCACACCCAGGTCGAAGAGGCGGGCTTCCAGATAGGTGCTGTTGGTGTCCGTGATGAGGCCGGTGACGAGTTCGTCACCGGTGCACAGCAGCTCGACGCGCATGGGCCGGGCATCCTAGCGGTCCCGGGCCGGGAGGGCACGGTCCGCGTCCGCCTTGCCGCGCCCGGCTGCTCAGAGATACGCGGGACCGTCGTCGGTGGCGCCCGACTCGGAGTCCTCGTCGTCCTCTTCTTCGAGTCCGGCCGCCACGACCACCGCGGCGGCGGCTCCCGCGCCGACCTTGCGCGACGCCAGCCGGCTGCGCACCGAGACCGCGGACTCCACGAGGCCCATCAGCAGGTACGCGAAGAAGTACGTCACCAGCACCCAGGCCGGGTGGAACTGCCGGGCAATGAAGCCGCCCGTGAGGGCCATGATCAGGAAGACGAGGCCCGTCTTCAGACCGGGCCGCGCGTCCTTGAAGGTGCGGTAGCGCACCGTGGACACCATCAGCAGCGACAGGGCGCCCACCGCCACCGCGACGGGCAGGCGGGCCGCATCCCCCAGCACCTCACCCTCCGAGGCCACATGGTGGGAGATGATGAGCGAGACCAGCACCCCCGCGGCCAGCGGGATGGGCAGGCCCACGAAGAAGCCTCCACCACCGCCGTGCGGGTTGCGCATGGCGAGCACGTTGAAGCGCGCCAGCCGCATGGCACCGCACGCCATGAACGCGAAGGAGATGAACAGGCCCCAGAAGCCCATGGGGGCCAACGCCCATTTGTAGACGAGCAGCGCCGGCGCGACACCGAAGGACATCACGTCCGCCAGGCTGTCGAGCTGCATGCCGAAGTCGCTCTGCGTCTTCGTCAGCCGGGCCACCCGTCCGTCGAACCCGTCGAAGAACATGGCGAAGAGGATGGCCAGGGCCGCCTGGTACAGCTGCACGGGTTCCGCTTCACCCGAACACAGGGTGATGGCGTAAAAGCCACAGAAGATGGAGGTGACGGTGAAGAGGTTCGGGAGCACGAACATCAGTTTCCGTAGCTTCATCGTTCCCTCGACTTCCCCTGGTGGTCGGCTGCCCATGCGGCAGAAACGGCGAGGGAACGGACCTTAGCAGGGTTTTATTCGCGCCGGAGTCGGTCCCCGGTCGCATGGAGGAGAAATGCCGTACGGGCGTTGGGCCCTGTGGGCGGTGGGGGCAGCGGTCGTCCTGCTGCTCGTGAACATCTTGTGGGTCCTGCTGGTCCGGCGCTGGTACCGCCTGCGGGGCCCCTTGCCGGAGATGCTGCGGGTGCGCTGCAAGGACGGCTGGGAGCTGGCCGTGCACGTCCGGCGAGCCCCGGTGCGCCGCTTCGCCGAGCCCGTGCTGCTGTGCCACGGGCTGGCGGCCAACCGCTACACCTTCGACTTCGAGCCACCCTACTCCGTGGCCCACTACCTGAACGAAGCGGGCTTCGACTGCTTCAGCGTGGAGTGGCGCGGCACCGGGCACTCGCGCCAGCCCCCCCGGGGTCGCAGGCCCACGGACTTCACCATCGACGACCACATCACCCAGGACGGGCCGGCGGTGCTGGAGCTGGCGCTCAAGGAGACGGGCGCCAGGCAGGCCTTCTGGCTCGGTCATTCGCTGGGCGGACTGGTGGGCTACGGCGTGGCCCAGGGCGCCGAGGGCGAGAGGCTCGCGGGCCTGTTGGAGTTGGGGGCGCCGGTGCACCTGAAGTCGGGGCCCTTCTTGAGCAGGCTCGTCTCGCTCGGCGTGCGCGCCGCGTGGCCGGGCAGCATCCGGCAGGAGTGGATGAGCGCCAGCGTGGCGCCCTTCCTGGGCTACCTCGCCCTGCCCCTGTCGGACATCGTGGTGAACCCCCGGCACGTCGCGCCGCGCGTCCTGCGGCAACTGTCCGTCAACATGATGTCCTCGATGAGCCGCAAGGTGCTGCTCCAGTTCCAGGACTGGATCGCCCACGATGCCTTCCGCTCCTACGACCGCAAGACGGACTGGCGCGCGGGCATCGCGAAGCTCCAGCAGCCCGTGCTCGTGATGGGCGGCAGCGCGGACCGGCTGGCCACCTCGGCCAACGTGGAGTCGCAGTACGCCCTGCTCACGTCACCTGACCGCACCCTGCACATCTTCGGTCGGGACCGCGGAGACAAGATGGACTACGGCCACGGCGACCTCATCTTCGGCACCGGCGCTCCGACGGAGGTCTATCCCGTCATCCGCGAGTGGCTGGAGAAGCGCGCCACGCCCCTGTCTCCCGAGCCTGCGCCCGCCCAGGGTTGAAGGGGCGAGGGGTGAACCTCAGCGGGCCGGCGGGTCGGCTTCGAGTTGGACGCAGCGGGCGTCCAGGCCTCGCGTGAGGCTTGCGTCGACCCGCTTCAGGCGGACGCGCGTCGCGCCCTCGCAGTCAGCGGACACCAGCGGGCCCCGGGCGCCCTTCGCGGTGAGGGCCTCCACCCGCAGTTGGCCTCCTTCGATGGCCAGCAGCACGGACTCGCCGGCATCGTGGGACGTGATGTCCCGGGCCTCCACGGTGGCCTTCGAGTCCACCGACAGCGCCGCGAGTTCGCAGGCCAGGAGCCGGGCGTTGCGAAGCACCACGCGGGACTGCTGCGCCGCCAGTACGCACGTCCCCTTCGCGTCCTCGACCGTGACGGTGTCGATGTCCGCCTCCACCCGGCGCAGGTGGAGGCCGTCTCCCGCGACGCCGTCCGCCGTGCTCACCCCCAGGATGCGTCCCTCGCGCAGGCGCACGCGCCCCTGCACCGCCACCACGCCGTACTCTCGCGAGCCTTCCAACCGGAAGCGACGGACCTCCAGGTCCGAGTTCGTGAGCTGCAACGAGCCGTAGGTGCCCGCGTCCTTCACGACCACGTCCTCCAGCAGGCCGGTCGTCGTCGTGAGCCCCAAACCGGCCCGCGTGGCGTGCTCCGAGCTGAAGCCCCGCACCAACACCTGGGTCCCGCTCGTCGTCAGGCCGTACTCGTGCCCCTGGACCCGCACGTCCACGAGCTTCAGCGTGCCCCCTACCGCGAGGAACGCCGGGCCCGTCCCCTCCGACACGCGCGCCCGCTCGACTTCCGCCACGCCGCCTTCCTGGCTCAGCGCCACCCGGGGCCCCTGGAAGCACACCCCCTCCAGCCGGACCGTGGCGCCGCCTCGGAGCCGGACACCGCGCTCGAAGGGCCCCGTGAACGCGCTGTCGCGGAGGACCAGGCCAGGCGCGGGGGAGCCTGGAGTCCAGGCCTCCACGAGCACGCCCACCGCGAGCCGGCGGGCCGGCGGGGAAACAGGCCCCGCCTGGTCACCGGGCTGTGCATTCCCCATCGCAGGCGGGAAGCCCCCAGAGGGAACGGACCCCTCCGGGCCCGCGAGCCGTGCCTTCGCCATCGCGTGCGGGAGGCCTCCAGGGGAAGCAGATCCCGCCGGATCACCGGGTTGCGCGTTCGCCATCGCAGGCGAGGGAACTGGAGAAGCAGGTCCCGCCGGGTCGCTAGTTTGCACGTTCGCTATTGCAGGTGAGGGAATTGGAGAAGCAGGCCCTGCCGGGTCGGCGGGTTGCGCGTTCGCCGCCGCAGGCGAAGGAACCAGAGAAGAAGCGGGCCCCGCCGGGGCGCCGGGTTGTGCGTTCGCCACCGCAGGCGAGGGAACCGGAGAAGAAGCGGGCCCCGCCGGGTCGCTAGCATGTGTGTCCAGGGCCGACACGGCGGATTGCGCTGTCGGGGCGGCTTCTGGGGAGCACCCGGCCTGCCCCTGGGCCTGGAGGGCTCCTCTCGCCTCGAACCGCAGGCCCTTCCCTTCCAGGTGCCCGGCCCCGACCCGGATCGCCCCCAGCGACTGGCCCCGGAAGACGACTCCCTCGCTCCGCACCCGGCCCCCGACCTCTAGACCCCAGGTGCCCCCTTCCACCGCCAGGGACTCCAGGACGGCCTCGTCCCTGGCGATCACCACCCCTCCGGTCCCCGGATTCGGGGCCGTCAGCACCGTGGCGGGGCCCACGCCCACGAGCCGCGTCCCTCCTGGCAGCCGGAAGGGGCCCTCGTAGCGACCGGCGGCCAGGTGCACGAGCAGCGGGCCTGGACGGGCCAAAGCGTCCGAAAGGGAGCGGAAGGGCCGCCCCCGGGTGCCGTCGCCTCCCGCCCCCGCAGCGTCCACCCAGAGCTCGCCCGGGCCTGACGGCTTCAGCGGCGGCGGCCTCGAACAGGCGCACACCAGGACCAAGAACCAGGGCAGGAGTCGGGATGGCACGCGGGCAGGCACTCTAGCCCCTCGACGGTGCCCTGCTGGAACTGGATCAGGACCCGTTGCTAAGTGATCGATCTTCCAAAGACTTTCATCCGCAATCGATCATCAGGCGATCACTCCCCCTTTCCACGAAAGAGGGAGTGTGAGGATGTATCAAAAGATGCGATCCTTCCTCTCTCTACAGGGTGTATTTTCCGAAGCCCAGTTTTCATCCGGAGGCCTAATTTCCGGCCTGGGAGCAGGTGGCGCATTGACAGTCGAAACCTCGATTTGTTACCTCCGCCATCCGCTCGTTCAACGCCAGACAACGCAAGAGGGAGGGGTGTCATGACCAAGGCAGAGCTCGTGGAGGTGGTGGCTGCGCAGTCGAGGCTCACGAAGAAGTCCGCCGCCCAGATCCTCGACATCGTCTTCAACAACATCGGCAAGGCCGTGAAGAAGGACACGCGCTTCAGCTACCCGGGGTTCGGCACCTGGTCGCTGCGCTCGCGCAAGGCACGGAAGATCCGCAACCCGCAGACCAACGAGATGATGAAGCTCAAGGCGTCGAAGACGGTCGGTTTCCGGCCTGCCAAGGAGCTGAAGAACTCGCTGTAGTGGGCAGCAGCAGGACCGTCCCCCTCAGGGGCGCGAACCCGTGGAGTTCGGGTGACGCCCCTGGGACGTGAGGGCGGGTGATTGCCGCGGTGGCTGAGCCACGGCCCGCTCCTCCTGGGGCGACCCGGAGGACGGCTCGGGCGTGACGAGCGCCTCCAGCGGATCCAACGAGCTGCCGTCGTGCCAGAGCTCGAAGTGGACGTGGACACCGGTCGCGAGGCCCGTGTCCCCCGCGAGCCCGACCACATCGCCCCTCGCCAGCACCTCGCCGGTCGTCACGAGCACCTGGGACAGGTGGCTGTAGCGGGTGACCCATTGGCCGTGGTGCTGCACCTCCACCTGCTGGCCATGGTCGCCGTTCCAGCCGGCGCGCAGGACGACGCCCTTCTCCGCGACGGCGACGACCTGCCCCCGGCGAGCCGCCAGGTCCACGCCCAGGTGGCGGCGGAGCTGGCCGGTGATGGGGTGCCAGCGCTCGCCGTAGAGGCTGGTGATGGTGACCGGCTCCACGGGCCAGGCGAGGCGCGGCGGGCCGGAGGGCTCCGGAGGCTGTTCCCAGCGGCGCAGGGTGGACGCGCGGACGATGAGGCGGCCCACGCGCAGCACCACCGCCTCCGCGAGGGGACCCGGCATGTCGCCGTAGAGGCGCGCGTCCTGCTCCAGCTCCGCCTCCATGATGCCCCGGGCGCGCGTCAGGTCGCGGCCGTCCGTATGCTCCACGGGCCGGGCCAGGAAGGCGTCCAGGGCCGCGTTCATCTCCGCCCAGTTGCGCGCCTGTTCCGGGGGCATGGCGCTGCCGCGCTGGACCTTCTCGCGGTAGGCGCGGGCCTTGTCCGCGAAGGAGGCGAGCGCGGCGTCGAGTTCGGGAGAGCGCTCAGGGGCGAGCGGGCCCCGGGCGTGCTCCGGCTCGGGGGGCAGGAAGGGCGAGGATTCGCTGAAGGAGGCGCCGTCGCCCGAGGTCGCGTACAGCTCCTCAAAACTCATCTTCTCCGCGCGCGGCGTGGCGCAGGCGGAGAGGGCCAGCAGGGCAAGGACGGCGGGTCGGCGCACGGCGCGGCGAGCCTACCATGCACCGGCCCGGGCTCCCGTTTCCGGCCGGTGGCGGCTCCGTGGGTGGGGGCTGGTGCGTGCGGTTCGCACCCGGGCCAGGAACCAGGGCCCCCGTGCGCCACCGTCAGCTGGCGAAGGCGGCCCGGATCCTCGCCAAGGCGTCGTCGATGTCCGCCGCGGACACGTCCAGGTGGCACACGAGGCGGATGGAATGGGGGCCGGTGGCGTTGGTCAGGATGCCCTGCTTCAGGAGCAGCGCGGTGGCCTCCGCCGCGGGCCTCGCGAGGTCCGCGAACACCATGTTCGTCTCCACCCTCGACAGGTCCACCGTCACGCCCGGCACCTGCGCCAGCCCCTGCGCCAGCCGGCGCGCGTTGGCGTGGTCCTCGGCCAGGCGCTCCACGTGGTGGTCCAGCGCGTACAGGGCCGCCGCCGCGAGGAGGCCGGCCTGTCGCATGCCTCCGCCCAGCCGCTTGCGCAGCCGCCGCGCCTCGCGGATGACGTCCGCCCTTCCCGCGAGCGCCGAGCCCACCGGCGCCCCCAACCCCTTCGAGAAGCACACCGCCGTCGAGTCCGTCAGCGAGGCCCACGCGGACGCCGGCTGCCCCGCCGCGACCTCCGCGTTGAACAGCCGCGCTCCGTCCAGGTGCACCGCGAGCCCCGCCTTGCGCCCCGCCTCCACCACCGCCCGGAAGCGCTCCACCGGCCACACCGTGCCGCCGCCCCGGTTGTGCGTGTTCTCCAGCGACAGCAGGCGCGTGCGGGGATTGTGGATGTTGTCCTCGCGCACCGCCGCCGTCACCGTCTGGGGCGTCAGCAGGCCCCGCTCGCCCGGCAGCGCCGCCGGCTGCACGCCCCAGAGCGCCGGCACCGCGCCGCCCTCGTAGTGCAGGATGTGGCTGCCCTCCTCCGTGAGCACCTCGTCGCCCGTGCGGCAGTGCGCGCCGATGGCGATCTGGTTCGCCTGCGTGCCGGAGGGGACGAAGACGGCGGCCTCCAGCCCGAGCCGCTCGGCCACCCGCTCCTCCAGCCGGCGCACCGTGGGGTCCTCGCCGTAGACGTCGTCGCCCACCTCCGCGTCGGCGATGAGGCGCCGCATGGCCGGCGTGGGCTTCGTCACGGTGTCGGAGCGGAAGTCGATGGGCTTCATGGTTCTCCTCGCTTCAAGAAAAGGGCGCCCGTCCTGCGCGCTTGGGCCGGGCCGCCCCGTGACATACAACGCCCGCGTGGCCCGGCGAGAGACAGTGGCGGAGAAGCGGCAGCGCGCGGTGGGAATCCTGGACGGCCTGGAGGCGGCCATGCCGGACGCCCGCATCGAGCTGGACTACCGCACGCCCCTGGAGCTGCTGGTCGCCGTCATCCTGTCCGCCCAGTGCACGGACAAGCGCGTCAACCTGGTGACCCCCGCCCTGTTCGCCCGCTTCCCCGACGCCCGGGCCTACGCCGCCGTGGAGGCCACGGACGTGGAGCCCTTCATCCGCACCTGCGGCCTGTACCGCGCGAAGGCGAAGAACATCGTGGCCACGGCGCGCACGCTCGTCGCCGAGCACGGAGGCCAGGTGCCCCTGGTGCGCGACACGCTGGCGCAGCTGCCGGGCGTGGGCCTCAAGACCGCCGGCGTGGTGTGCATCCACCTGGGCGGCGACGCGGCCTTCCCCGTGGACACGCATGTGAAGCGGCTCGCGTACCGGATGGGCCTCACGACCCACGAGGATCCGGACAAGGTGGAGAAGGACCTGCAGGCGCTGCTGCCCCGGGAGCGGTGGACCCTGGGGCATCAGCTGCTCGTGTGGCATGGGCGGCGCATGTGCTTCGCGCGCTCGCCGGCCTGCGCTTCCTGCACGGTGGCGGCGCGCTGCCCGAAGAAGGGCGTGAGCGCCACCGCGAAGGCTTAAGCGGACGCCGGGGCGCCCTGGTCGCGCGACGCCTTGTGCTTCAGCATCCGCTTGCGGATGAGCCCGCGCTTGAGCGACGAGACGTGGTCCACGAAGACGGTGCCGTCCAGGTGGTCCGTCTCGTGCTGCACGGCGATGGCGAGCAGGCCGTCACAGCGCAGCATCTGCTCCTGGCCGTCCTCGTCCAGGTAGCGCACCGTGGCGACGGCGGCGCGGTCCACGTCCTCGGCCTCGCCGGGGATGGACAGGCAGCCTTCCGTGTAGGTCGTCTCACCTTCGAGCGAGACGAACTCCGGGTTGATCATCGCCAGGGGCTTCGCCTCCGGCTGCTGAGGCCGGGTGTCCAGGACGATGATGCGCTGGAGCACGCCCACCTGCGGGGCGGCGAGGCCCACGCCTTCGGCGGCGTACATCGTCTCGAACATGTCCTTCACCAGCGCGCGGACCTTGTCGTCCACCTTCACCACGGGCCGGGCCTTCTGCTTCAGGATGGGGTCGGGCCAGATGAGAATTTCGCGAACCATGGGGCACTCTTAACCCCACCGGACCGCGACGGGCAACCGTCCCCACGGGGCTTCAGTCGAGCAGATTACGCGCGTACTCCCCTCGCAGCCGGTCATCCCCCAGCGCCCGGGCGGCCTCCGTCAGCACGGCGCGAATCTGCTGTGCGCGGTGTTGGAGGGCGGGGTCCGGATGACCGGCGAAGCGCAGGGGGTGGAACTCGGCGGCCAGGAGGGCGTAGGCCCGCTTGACCTCCTCGCTTCCGGCCGAGCGCGCGAGCCCCAGCACCGTGAAGTAGTCCGCCTCCTGGATCTCCTCGAACTTGGCCTCCAGGCGGTGCACGTCCAGCTCCGGGGGCAGGTCCCCCATGGCGTCGTCCGACGGCGGGTGCAGCACGATGAGCCCCAGCGTCCGCGCCACCGCGAGCGTCTTGAGCGCGCCGTCCTGGGGCAGCCCCGCGCTCAGGAGCAGCATCTCCAGCGTGCGCTCCCCGTCCACGCCCTGGAGGAGCTGGAGTTCGCGTCCGGTGATTCCGAAGTCCGCAGGGGCGACGTGCGCGTCGCCGCGCGCCACGTGCGCACGCAGCGAGCCCGCCGCGTCCAGCAGGGACTCCGCGGTGAGGGTGTTGCGCAGGCCCTCGGCCAGCAGGTGCAGCGGCGGGCGCGTGGCGGCGGCGAGCGCCACCTCGTGGGGCGCGGGCTCCTGCACCAGCCGGTAGAGCGTGGAGGGCTCCGCGAGCGCGTCCAGGAAGACCTGTTCGGTGTAGCGCTGCACCAGCGGGACGGATTCGGCTTCGCGCACGTAGCCTCTGCCGCGCAGGGCCTCCAGCAACGTGCCCGTGGTGGCGCTGCGCACCAGCCGCAGCTCCGCTTCCTGGCGCGCGTCGATGAGGCCGTCCGCCCGGGCGCGGTCGATGAGGGATTCACCCTGCGCCGAGGACGCGGCGCCCACCAGCGCGCCGTCGCGCAGCCACAGCACGCGCAGCGCGTTCATCACCTTGAGCTCCAGGCGCACTTCCATGCGCGCGTCGCACAGCCGCAGGACGAGGCGCGCGAGCCCCTCCTGGGTGAGGCTGCCGCTGCGCGCCACCGCCATCTCCGGGCGGCCCGGCGATTCGAGCGGCAGCAGCGAGGCCCGGGCCTGCGCCGCGGCCTCCTCCGCGTCCCGCTGCGCGCGGGCTTCCAGTTGTTCGCGCTCGCGGTCGGTCTGGAGGCGCTGCTCGACGGCGTCCGCCTCCAGCTTCACGCGGGCTTCGCGCTCGCGGGTGAGCTCCTCGCGGAGCTGTTCGAGCTGGGCCTGGAGGGTGTCGCGGGCCTGCGTGAGGGCGGCGGCCTCCGACTGGAGGCGGGCCTCCGCGTCCGCGCGCGCCTGGGTTTCGGCGGCGAGGCGGGCCTCCGCGGCGGTGCGGGCCTGGGACTCGGTTTCGATGCGCTCTTCGATGTCCTTGCGCGCCCGGGCCTCGGAGTCGAGGCGGACCTCCAGCACGGTGCGGTGGCGGCCCTCGGCCGTGGCCTTCGCGGTGGACTCGGAGGCCTTCTGTTCGGCCTTCAGGGCCCGGGCCTCCGCGTCCTCGCGGGCCTTCGTCTGCTCCTCGGCGCGGGACTCCGCCTCGGAGCGCAGGCGGTTGGCCTCCTCCAGCGCCTGTTCGGCCTGGGCCGCGTGTGCCCGCGCTTCGGCCTGGGCCCGCGCGAGTTCATCCGCGCGGCTGGTCGCGTCGGTCTGGGCGTGGGTGGACTGCTCGGCGCGAGACTCCGCCTGGGCCAGCGCCTGCGTGAGCTGATCCGTCCGGGCCTGGAGTTCGGCCTGCGCCTTCGTGAGCTGTTCTACGCGGTGTTCGGCTTCGGTCCGCGCCTGCGTGAGCTGCTCCGCGCGAGCTTCCGCTTCGCTCCGTCCCTGTTGGAGCTGATCCGCCCGGCCCTCCGCCTGGGCCAGCGTTTGCGTGAGCTGCTCCGCGCGCGCCTCCGCCTGCGCCTGGGCGTGCGTGAGTTGTTCGAGGCGGGCTTCCGCCTGCGTGAGCTGATCCGTCTGGCTCTTCGTCCCGGCCTGGGTCAGCGCGAGCTGTTCGGTGAGGGCCTCTGCCTGGGCCGTCGCTCGCGCGAGCTGTTCGGCGCTGGCGTCTCGTGCCTGCGCTGCCTCCAGGGCCTGCGCTTCAGCGCGCTTCACTGCGTCTGACAGCTCGCTCACGCGGGCTTCGGCCTGCTTCAGGGCCCGCGTCAGTTGCTCCACCCGTGCTTCCGACTGGAGCAGGGCCTCGGCGGGCTGGGCGGCCTTCGCCTCGGCCCGCTGGCGCGCCTGCTTGAGCTGCTCCATGCGGGCGTTGGCCTGGCCCATGGTCTCGGCGAACTGCGCCTCGTTCCGCTTGCGGACCTCCTCCGACTGCTCTGCTCGGGCGTGGGCCTGCGTCAGGGCTTCCTCGGCCCGCGCGGCCCGCGCTTCCGCATCCGCCAGGGCCTCTCCGGACTTCGCGGTGGTGGCCTCGGTCTGCTTCCGGGACTCCTCGGCCTGCTCCGCCCGGGCTTCGGCGCTGGCCCGGGACTCCTCCGCTTGCGCGGCACGCCCCTCCGCCTGCGCGAGCGTCTGGGCGGACTGCCTCGCCTTCGCTTCGGCCTGCAGCAGCACCTGAGCCAGTTGCTGGGCTCGCGCTTCCACCTGCGCCAGCGTCTGGGCGGACTGCGTCGCCTTCGCTTCGGCCTGCGCCAGCGCCTGCGCGGCCTGCTGCGCCCGGCCCTCCGCCTGCGCCAACGTCTGGGCCGCCTGCTTCCCCTTCGCTTCGGACTGGGCCAGCGATTGGGCCAGTTGGTGTGCTCGCACCTCCACCAGCGACAGCGCCTGCGCGGAGTGCTTCACCTTCGCTTCGGCGGCGACCCGTGCCTTCGACTCGGCGTCAGCCCGGGCTTCGGCATCGGCGCGCCGGGCCTCCAGGTCCGCACGGAGCGCGGCCTCCTTGCCGTCGCGGGTCTCCAGCTCCTCCCGGGCCCGGGCTTCGGTCTCCGCTCGCCGCCGGGACTCCTCGCGGGCCGTGGTTTCGGCTTCGGCGCGAGCCTCCGCCGCGAGGCGAGCCTCGGCTTCCGCGTTGGCGCGGGCTTCCGCCACGATTCGCGCTTCGGCCTCTGCTTCGGCCCGGGCTTCCGCTTCGGTGCGGGCTGCCTGCTCCAGTTCGGCGCGAGCTTCGGCCTCCGCGCGGGCCTGGGTCTCCTGCCGTGCGAGGCGTTCAGCCTCCTCGCGCGCGTGGACCTCCGAGGCCATGCGCTTCTCAAGCTCGGCGAGTTCGAGCCGCGCCATCTCCGCGACGGCCTCGGCTTCGCGGCGCGCACGCTCTTCCGAATCCGCTCGGGACTCGGCGTCCACCCGTCCACCCGCTTCGGACGCGAGCCGGGCCTCCACCTCCGCCAGGGCCTGCGTCGCCGACACGGCCCGGACTTCCGAATCCGCGTGGGCCGCCGAGGCCTGCTTCAGCAGGGACTCGGCGCGTGCACGGGCGTGGACCTCCGCTTCGGCGCGCACCTCCACGGAGCTGCGGGCCTCGACCTCCGCGTCCGCTTCGAGCCGGGCATCCTCGCGCGCTCGCGCTTCGCTCGCGACGCGCTCCTCCAGTTCGATGCGAAGCGTCTGCTCCGCCTCGGCCAGGGACTCCGCGTCCGCCGCGCGGGCCTCCGCCTCCTGGATGAGGGCGTAGGCCTGCGCCAGCTCCTCGCGCAGGGATTCCAGCTCGACTTCCAGTTGCGAGCTGGCCTCGGACTCATCCGCCGAAACAGCGTCCTGCTTCGCGCCCGCATCCTTCTTCGCGCCAGCGTCCTGCGTCAGCGCGGCCTGCGCCTTCGCGCCCGCCTCGGGCCCAGGTCCGGCCTCCGCCTTCGCCTCAACCTCCACGGCCCTGGCGAAAGGCGCGGCAGGTTCCTGGACGCCGGTGCTCGCGGGGCGCGGCCTGTTCGACCAGAGGAGCCCTCCCTGCTTGGAGGTCGATGAACCCGGGACCGTACGACTCGCGTCCCATCCACCTGGGCGCGCTGCTGCGGCGCTCACGCGCGACGCATCGCTCGGCGCGGGTTCCGTGGCCGCACGGTCCGACTTCGCTTCGTCATCCGTGCGCGAGGGAGCATCACCATCACCCGACCCCGTCGCTTCGCGCGTCTCCGTCTTCGCATCCGCGCGTGACGCCGAGGCATCCCGAGACTCCGCCCCCGCGAG
The DNA here is from genome assembly GCF_026626625.1 of Corallococcus sp. BB11-1. Lineage (NCBI taxonomy): Bacteria > Pseudomonadati > Myxococcota > Myxococcia > Myxococcales > Myxococcaceae > Corallococcus > Corallococcus sp. BB11-1. The sequence goes on from NZ_JAPNJY010000004.1 coordinate 220,927, forward strand.
CGGACGGGCACCTTCCGCCGACGGCGCCTTCGCGTCGTCATCGACCGTCTCGGAGTCGAACCAGTCCGCGCCCACCGGCTTCACGGGCGCGGCGGTCGCCTCCGGCTTCGCGGCGCCCCGGGTCTCTTCATCGTCGGTCGCCCCACCCTCCTGGTCCCGAGCCTCCGCGGAGGCCTTGAGCTCCGCCTCCAGCACGTCCCAGTTCGACAGGCCCGCTGCCGCCAGCTCCTCCGCGGTCGGTTCCGCCGCCGCGTCGCCGTCGCCCGTGGACAGCCCCGCCGCAGCCAGCTCCTCGTCGGTCGGATCCGCGTCCTCGTCCGTGGACAGCCCCGCGGCTTCCAACTCCTCCCGGGTCGGCTCCGCGTCGTCCGTCCCACCAGCGCCTGCCGCGGCGGCGCGCTCTTCCTTCGCCACGTCGTCCGCGACCGAACCGAAGTCCGTCTCATCGAAGGCCGCCGACGCGGACGCTCCATCCGAAGCCGTGCGGCGCGCTTCCAGCTCGGGATCCGGCGCCAGCTCCGTCCAGGCCAGCGGCTCCGCGCCCTCTCGAACGGGGATCTTCGCCTCGGGCGCCATGCCAGGGACGTCGTCCGAGTCGACGTCGAAGAAGTCCTCGTCCCCCAGCCTCGGCGTGGGCTTCACCGGCCGCAGCCCAGGCGGGGTGAGGCGCTCCTCCCGGAACGCGAGCTTCCCCGAGGGGAGCCCCGCCTCCGCCCCCTGCTCGCGGGACAGCCGCTCCGCGTCCGCGCGCAGCTCCGCGTCGAAATCCTCCGTGACCGCCAGCGGATCCGCCTCCGCCGACTTCGCCCCGGCGCTCGGCACCACCTCGTTCGGGAAGGGGAAGCGCAACGTCGCGCGCTCCTGCGAGGCCCGTCCGTCGGGCACCGGAGGAAACGCCGCCGCCGCGCTCTTCCGGGGCGCGTCCGGATCCGCGTCCCACTCCTGCCCGATGTCCGCGTCCGGATCGCCCTCGCCCCAGGCCTCCCCGGTGTCCGCACCCGACGAGCCGCCCTTCCACGCCGACGCGGAAGAAGACGCCGTGCCCACCGACAGCGCCGAGTCGATGGACGCCATCGCCTCCGCTTCCACCTCCAGGTGCGCCTGCTCCAGCGCGACGTTCATCGCCAGGTGCGTGCTCTGCTCACGCTGCTGGTGGACGACGTGCGCGCTGCGCTCCTCGCGCGTCATCGCCGCCACTTCCCAGTCCGTCTGGTTCAGCGGCGCCAGGTCCCCGAACAGCGCGTTGGCCAGCGCCGGGTCTCCGCCCACCGCGTGCGCCGTCGTCGCGTGCCACGTCTCCTCCGAACCGGGGCCGGTGCCCCGCGCGGGCTCCGCGAGCGTCCGGTTCTCCACCACGCGCCAGCCGTCCGCCTCCGCGGGCGCGCGGATCAACGTGTCCACCAGCGTCACGAAGCCGGGCCCGTCCAGCGGCAGCGGCGCGACCGGGGCGCTGAAGCCGTCAATGGCTTCGCTCAGCAGCAGCACCCGGGCCTTGTGGCCGTCCGGGTGCTGGAGCAACTCCTCCAGCACCACGCGTCCGCGCCCGCTCTCCACCCCGGGGGCGAGCACGATGAGTTCTGGCAGGTGGTGCCCGAAGGCAATGAGTGCGTCCGCGGCGGAGGTGGCGAGGATGACCTCGTGCCCTTCGCGGGACAGCAATCGCCGGACGGCGGCGATGGTGGCGATGTCGTCGTGTACGAGGAGGACCGAGGCGCCCATGGGGGGGCGGACACTCTACATCATGGCCCCGGGATCCACGTCGATGACGACCCTCACCCCGGATGGCACATCCGCCAAGGCCGCCTCCAACCGGGCGAGCAGTGGGGCAAGCGCCGCATGCGTCGGCGCCTTGAGCAGGAGCTGCCAGCGCGTCTTGCCCCGGATTCGGGCGATGGGCGCCAGGGCGGGCCCCAGCAGGCGCACCCCCACGGAGGCCGGCGGCATGTGGCGACCCACCAGGTTCCCCAGGAAGCGCGCCACGCTGGCGGTCTGCTCGGGGTGCTCCCCTTCCAGCCGGACGGCCGCCATGCGCGCGAAGGGCGGGTAGGCCAGCGCCTTGCGCCACTCCAGCTCCTGCCTGGCGAACCCGTCGAAGTCGTGCGCCAGCATCCGCTTCACCGGCTCCGCGTCCGGGTTGTAGGTCTGCACCAGCACACGGCCCGGGTCCTTGCCGCGCCCCGCCCGCCCCGCCACCTGGGTGAGCAGGTGGAAGGTGCGCTCCGAGGCCCGGAAGTCGGGGATGGCCAGCGACGTGTCCGCCATCACCACGCACACCAGCGTCACGCCCGGGAAGTCGTGCCCCTTGGCCACCATCTGCGTGCCCACCAGGACGTCGAGTTCCCGGCGCGCGAACGACGCCAGCAGCTCCGTCAGCCGCTCCGCGCTCGTCGCCGAGTCCCGGTCCAGCCGCGCCACGCGCGCGCCCGGCAGCCTTTCGGAGACCTCCGCCTCCACGCGCTCCGTGCCGATGCCCAGCTTGAGCAGCGGGCCCGTGCACTCGCGGCAGCTGGCAGGCACCGGGAACGCCACGCCGCAGTAGTGGCACACCACCCGGTTCTGGGAGCGGTGGTGCGTCATGCACACGTCGCAGTCGTGGCACTTGAGCGACAGGCCGCACACCTCGCACAGGAGGATGGTGCTGTGGCCCCGGCGGTTGAGGAACAGGATGACCTGTTGCCCCTTGGCCACCGTCTCCTCCATCGCCTGGAGCATCTGCGGGCTCAGGATGGGCGCCTCTTCCGTCACCTGCCCCTCGCGCGGACGCTCCACGCGCAGGTCCACCAGGCTGATGGTGGGCATGGGCCGGTCATCCACGCGGCTCTTCAGCTCCAGCAGCTTGTAGCGCCCCGCGCGCGCGTTCTGGAGCGTCTCCAGCGCGGGCGTGGCCGAGCCCAGCACCACCACGGCGCCGGCCTGCTTGCCGCGCACCACCGCCAGGTCGCGCGCCTGATAGCGCAGCTTCTCGTCCTGCTTGAAGGACGGGTCGTGCTCCTCGTCCACGACGATGAGCCCCAGGTTCTCCACCGGCGCGAACACCGCCGAGCGCACGCCCACGGCGATCTTCACCGTGCCCTTGCGCAGGGCCTGCCAGTGGAACAGCCGCTCCCGGTCCTTCAGCCCCGAGTGCAGCACCGCCACGTCCCCGCCGAAGCGGCTGCGGAAGCGCCCCACGAGCTGCGGCGTCAGGGCGATCTCCGGCACCAGCACCAGGCTGCCCTTGCCCTGCGCCAGCGCGTGCTCCACCGCGCGCAGGTACACCTCCGTCTTGCCGCTGCCGGTGACGCCGTGCAGGAGGTACGGCTGGAAGCCCCCGGCGTCCACCGCGCCCTGGAGCTCGCGCACCGCCGCGTCCTGCTCCGGGGTGAGCCGGTCCGGGCGGCCCTGGATGAGGCCCTCGCGCACGCCGGGCTCCAGCACCACCTCCACCAGCTTCACCATCCCGCGCGCCGCCAGCTTCTTGAGCGTCTCCCGCGCGCCGGGGATGGCGTGCGCCACCTCCTCCAACTGCGCGCGTCCGCCCACCGCCAGCAGGTACTGGAGCGCGGCGGCCTGCGCCGGGGCGCGGTTGAGCTGCGGCGGCACCTCCGTGACGAGCGCCTCCGCGAAGTGCTGCACGTCCGCCTTCGCCGCCTTCTCGTCCACCGCGGTGGAGAGGCCCGGCGGCAGCGCGCCGCGGATGACCTCGCCCAGCGGGTGGCGGTAGTGCTCGGCCGCGAAGCGCAAGAGCGCGATGAGGTCCTTGGGCAGCGACGGCGAGTCCTCCAGCACGCGCTGGATGGGCTTGAGCCGGACGCCGCCTTCCACCGGCGCGTTGGCGGGCCCCAGGTAGAAGCCCAGCGCCATGCCCCGGCCAAAGGGCACGAGCACGCGCTGGCCCGGGGCCAGGCTGCCCGCGAGCGCGTCCGGCACCAGGTAGGTGAACTCCCCGCGCACGGGACGGCCAACGGCGACGGATGCAAGGAGGGCGGGGGTGGCGCTCACGACGGGGCGCACTGTAGCGGCGCGCTCCCGCGACGACAGTTCCCGTCCCACATCCGTACGGCGCGTCCGCAGCGGGATGGAACCGCGAGAGGAACCCTCCCCGTCCGTCCCCGGAACACCGCCCAGCGCGAAGTGCTCTTGCTCCATGTGCCGCCCTCTTGCCGCCAGCTCCCCGACCCCGCCCGTCCTGCACCCGGGATCCACTGTGCCCGGGGCGTCTGACATGCCCCTTGATTTCGTCCGGAAAGCCGGAAGGGGGTGCACGCCCGGTTCGAGGGAGGGTCAGGCTGGGCAGGGAGTGTCTGGAAGGCCGCCGCTTCGGGCGGTCCTGGCAGCCTGTCCCCACCTGCACGCAGGGGGTGCTGATGGATCCGGACGAGGCGAAGCGGGGCCGCGTCATGCGCGCGATGATGACGAGGGTGAAGCTGCACGTCACCGCGCTGAAGCAGGCGGCGCAAGGGCGGTGGCCGTCGCTTCCGTCCAGAAGAACGGGCCTTGCGTCTCCACCTTCAGGTGGCCCTCGTTGATGGCCACGATGAGCCGGCGCAGCAGATCCTGCTGCTGTTGTGGCGTGAGCGACGACATGGACGCGGACAGCTCACGTGCCTGGGCATCCCCCCACTGGCGGGCGTTGAGGGCCCGGTCCACCACCTCGTTGCCGCGGGCCCAGGCCGCCGCGTTCTCCGGGGCGGGAACGGTCGGCTTCTGGGACGCCGGGGCGTCCTCCTGGGGCCCGGCGCTGGAGGCCTGGGCCTGCAACGCGCGGGTCACGGCCTGCTCGAAGCGCGCGTCCAGGTCCGCGGGCAGCGCGGCGGGCGCCGGGATGGGCGCACCCGGCAGTGCCACGGCGAGGCCCTGGCGCTGCGCGAGCAACTGGTCGAGGCGCCCCTCCAGCCGCTCCAGCCGGACCTGGAGATCCTGGGAGCCAATGGAGGCGCGCTGCCCCTGCACGAAGAGGGCAAGCCCCACGCCAAAGAGCATCAGGTTGAGCACGACGAGCGTGCGGCTGAGTGGAATCATGGCGTGGGGATGCCTTCAACCGAGGCCGCTCAGGGCACCTTGGGCTCGAAGGAGGAGCCGGTGCCGACCACGATGTCCGTGCAGTTCCCCGAGACGTCGTAGGTGGCCTGCAGGTACGAGTCCGAATTCAGCGAACGGACCTGCGCGAGCAGGGCGGCATAACGGTATTCACAACGACGGGACTGCTCACCTTGGTGCCGGCGAAGCTGACGGTGGAAAGACCCATCGCAACGCACAGACCCAACATCATCCCTGTCTTCTTCATGCGGACTCCCCCCAATGACTGACTGCCTCCGGTCGCGCGAATCGCGTCCGGAAGCCCGCATGACATATCTTTGCTTTTGGATACTCTACCTCTGTCATTGTGTTCGGGAGTGCGGTCAAGTGGTGGCATGGGAGACACGCGGCTTGGACATACGCTCCAGCTGCACGACTCCTTCAAAGAGTGGCACGCCAGCGTTTGTTGCGTGTAGACGCGGTACGCGCCCGTCTCGCGGTCCAGCAACAGGCAGGTGCACTGGCGGGCCCCTTGACAGGCCATGGGCGCGGGGACGAGCAGGACCGGGAGAAGCCGTGCTGCTGGCTTCACATCACTGCGCTAGAGCGTCGCCTTGAGGTCGCGGTTCTCGGCTTCCAGCTCCGCGATGCGCTTCTCCAGCCGCTGAAGCGCCTGGGCCACCTCGGAGGCATCAAGCTTCTGGGGAATGTGCTTCGGGCAGTTCACGTCCCAGGCGCTCACCGTGATGAGGATGATCTGCTCGGGGCGCGCCCGGGGCTCCGTGGGGGTGAACCGGGACAGCAGTGCGTCCGTCGCGGGGACGACGCGCGCCGCGCCCCAAACCTTGACGCGGCGCTGGTGCGCGTAGTCGATGAGGAACAGACATACCCGATCATTCTCCGACAGGTTGCCCGTCGAGACGAACTGGCGGTTGCCCACGAAATCGACGAACCCGAGCGTGTGCTCGTCGAGCGCCTGGATGAAGCCTCGGAGGCCCCCTCGATGCTGGACGTAGGGCTGTCCCTCCGCGCTCGCGGTCGCCAGGAACCCCGTGTCCACCTGCGCCAGGAACGCGCGCAGGCTCTCCGTCACCTCGGTCTCGAAGCCCCCGGCGCGCTCCATCCGGGCATACGCCGCCCTGGAGCCGCGCTCGCCCTGCACCTGCTTCACCGCCGGGGAGAAGGCCACATCACTTGAGCTGGGTTTCATTGACACGAACCTCCAGGCGTCCTGCCGGTGGGGTGGCGGTCGCCAGCACCGTGACCGTGAACCCAAGGTACGGACCTCCCGTTCCGTCAACAATGGCGCATCCGTGGTAACAGTATTCCAGGAGGTGGAACAATGGATCGAGTCGGGGAGTGGCGCCTCTTCGTGTCCGTCGCGAGCCTGGGGAGCTTCATCGAGGCCGCGCACGCCCACTCACGTTCCCCGCAGAGCGTCACCCGCGCCGTCGCCGCGCTGGAGAAGCGGCTGGGCACGCGCCTGCTGAACCGGACCACCCGGTCCGTCTCGCTCACGGGGGAAGGCGAGCGCTACCTTGAGCGCAGCCGCCGGGCGCTGGCGGAGTTCGACCTCCTGGAAGCGCCTTCGGACGCCCGTGCGGAGTTGCACGGCACGCTGTCCGTGACGGCGTCGGTGCTGTTCGGCCAGCTTCACCTCGTGCCCGTGGTGGCGGAGTTCCTGGAGGCCCACCCCCAACTGGACCTGCGACTCACCCTGCTTGATCGCGTGGTGTCACTGGCGGAGGAGGGCATCGACCTGGGCGTGCGCATCGGCGCGCTCTCCGACTCGGCACTGCGGGCCCGCGGGGTCGGCCACGTGCGATCCATCCTCTGCGCGAGTCCGGCGTACCTGAAGCGCGCGGGCGTGCCGAAGGACCCGGAGGCGCTGGCCCGCCACGCCTGCATCGCGTTCACGACCACGACCCCCATCGCGGATCGCTGGTCCTTCCCGAGCGGCGGGAGGCGGGAGCGAGGCGTCGTCGTGCGTCCACGGCTGATCGTCAACACGGCCCAGGCGGCCATCGAAGCCGCGCTGGCCGGCGTGGGGCTCGTGCGGGTCCTGTCCTACCAGGTGGACTCGCTGCTCGCGGACAAGCGGCTGCGCGTGGTGCTTGAGCCGTTCGAGCCACAGCCCGTCCCGGTGCACCTGGTCCACCTGCCGGGCCCCCAGCGTCGGGCAGCGGCGGCCTTCCTGGAGTTCGCGGCCGAGCGACTGCGCAAGCGCATCCACTCGCGAGCATGACGCCCCCACGCCCGCGCTGGATGCCTCCAGGGGCCTGGGGGCTGCGCGTGAAGCCGTGGCGCGTCAGCCTGACGCCGTGATGCCGGGTCGTGCCTTCTGTTCGGTGACGCAGACGCGGGATGCGACGCCGGATACCGCGACGGACTGCCTCGGGGGCGAAGCCACCGTCGCGCCGATGAAGGCCGTGACCCGCGCGGACATGAGGTGGAAGAAGAGGCTGCCTTCAGGCATGGCCGCGGCCTCCCTGCCTCATGGCGGTCCGCCATTTTCCGTGACGGGGGGCCGGACCACGAGGATGTCGCAGCCGGCTTCGCGAACCACGTCCGCCGCCACGCTCCCCAGCAGGACGCGCGACAAGCCGGAGCGGGCCTGGGTGCCGAGCGCGAGCAGGTCCGCCCGGCACCGGCTCGCTTCCTTCAGGATGGTGGAGTACGGGCTGCCGTGCTTGAGGACCTGACGGTAGCGCAGGCCCATGGCGTCCAGGTGCCGGTGAAGCGGACGCAGCTTGCGCAGCGCGGTCTCCTTGAACCGTGCCCGATACCGCGCGCGCTCATCGAGCGTCAGTCCGGAGAGGAACATGTATTCCAGCGGCGACTCGTACGCGTGGATGAGCCGCAGCGAGGTGCGCGGCTCCAGCAGGGCGGCCACGAAACTCGCGGCGTGCAACGACGTCTCCTCGGCATCCACGGCCACCAGGGGACGGCGGTACCTGTCCTCCACGAGCCCGTGGACCACGAGCACCGGAGACAGGCCGTAGCGGATGACGTGCTCGGCGGTGGAGCCCAGGAACAGGTCCCGGAGGGGTCGGCGGCCATGCCGGCCCAGCACGACCAGGTCCGCGCCCATGGACTGGGCCTGGCTCACGAGCGTGGGGGCCGGCTTCCCGAACACGAGCCGCGCCTCGACGGAGGCGCTGGAGCCGGCGGCGTGAAGCGAGGCGTGGAGTTCGTGCGCGACGACCGCCAGTATCCTGCCGGCCCGCTCCCGGGCCTGCTCCACGAACTCCCTGGGCGCCCGTCCCGGAAGCGAGTGCAGCAGGACGACGGCGGCCCCCGGGGCGAGCGGCAGGCGGGCGGTCCGCTCCACGGCGCGCGCCGCGGCAGGCGAAAAGTCGGTGGCAACGAGCACCGTCCGGAGGAGCGACGGGGGCGGCCTTCGCGTGAGGGTCATCCCGTAGGATAGGCCACCGCTGTCCGAACGGCGCCAGGTCGCGTGCCCATCTCCGGGGGGCCTGACGGCCGCTTGTCAGCGCGACCCTCCGGAAGGCAGCAGGGCCCCTTCCACCGCCTGGAGGCGCGCGGAAGAGGCCCTGACGCTGCATTCGGACGACGCGGAGGAAGGGGCCTGCGTGGACGGATTAGCGGCCGGTGGCCTTCTTGAACGAGGGCCGGCTGGACACGCGGTCCCACCAGGCCATCACGTTCTTGTGCTCGGCGAGGGCGGGCTGCTCACCCATGGCGAGGAGGTAGTCCACGTACGGGGCCCAGGTGACCTCCGCGAGCGTGAAGTCGTTGCCCGCGAGGAAGGGCTGCTTCGCCAGCACCGCGTCGATGACCTCCAGCGGCTTCTTCATGCCCTCGCGGCCCTTGGCGACGTTGGCCTCGTCGTTGGTGCCCCGGAAGCGCTCCATGACGATCTTCATCGCGGGGCCGGAGAAGTAGGACTGCTCCACGCCCATGAACTGCTCCATGAGCGCGTAGGCCTTGGCGTCCGTCGGGGTCAGCGACGTGCCCGGCAGGGTGCGGTCCAGGTAGCGGATGATGGCGCGCGACTCGTACATCATGAAGCCGTCGTCCGTCTCCAGCGCGGGCACCACGCCGAAGGGCTGACGCGCGAGGTGCGCGGGCGTCTTCTGCTCGCCCTTCGTGAGGTCGATGTTGATGAACTCGACCTCCCGGTTCTTCTCCGCCAGGACCATCATGACCTTGCGGCTACACGTGCTCATCGGGTTGCCGTAGACCTTCATGTGAATCGCCTCCGCGCAGGGGCCGGGTTCATCCCGGCCCTGGAATGGGCGGGACTCTCACCGCGAGCCCCGCCCTCCGCAAGCGATTCAGCAGGTGACGCGCTACGGCGTGAAGAGCTTGTCCGACACGGCGGAGCGGTTGTCGGCCTTCAGCGCCGTGAAGCGCACCACGCGCTGGCCGGCCCGCCACACCTCCACCGTGCGGGGCATCCAGTCGCCGGTGGCCGGCGCCGTGTAGTCCACGAAGCGCACGTCCCAGGCGGTGCCGGCGGAGTCGGTGTAGCGCACGCGCGCGGGACGGAAGGCGTCCTTGTAGACCCAGAACTGGGGCTTGCCCTCCGTGGGGTCGCCCAGCACGTACGTCACCTCACCGCCGAAGCGCGCCAGCGAGGTCCGCTTCGTGTCCACGCCCAGGCCCTGGAGATAGGCCTCCATCGCGAGCTTGGTGTCCTGCACGCTGCCCGCGTCCTGCGCGAGGATGGCGCACACCTGCGCGACGAGCACGGAGACGGCGGGCAGCTCCTTGCCCTCCACGCGCTTGCGGCCAGAGACCTGCACCGTGGAGACCTTGTTGCTGCTCTCGGGCGTGCTGGCGTCGAAGCGGCAGCGGCCCGGGATCTTCACCGACAGCACGCCGTCGCCCTGGAGGTCCGGGCGTTCGGTGGGGACGTTGAGGGCGGCCCCCGCCTCCGCCACGGCGGTGGAGGAGAAGATGACGGAGCCTTCCACGCGGAAGGCCGACAGGCGCTTCTCCTCACGCGCGGCGGACATGCGCCGCAGGATGGAGCCGCCGGGCAGCACATACGCGCCGGCGGTGAGGGAGGCGAGGACCACGGACACTGCGATGAGACGCTTCACGGCTTCTCCGTCTTGACGACCTCGCGCATGTACTCCAGGAGTCCTCCGCGCAGGTCGGGGCGCTTGAGCGCATAGGCGATGTTCGCCTTCAGGTAACCCAGCTTGTCACCGGCGTCGTAGCGCTGGCCCTGGAACTTGTAGCCCAGCAGACCTTCGGTCCTCTGGAGGGTGGCCAGGCCGTCGGTGAGCTGGATCTCCCCGCCCACGCCGGTGGTCTGCGTCTCCAGGATGGGGAAGATGGACGGCGGCAGCACGTAGCGGCCAATCACGGCCAGGTTCGACGGCGCGGTGCCCTTCTTGGGCTTCTCCACGATGTGGTCGATCTGGATGACGCCGTTGCCCAGGTCCTTGCCCGCGGCGATGCCGTACATGTGCGTCTCGCTGTCGGGCACCTCCATGAGCGCGATGACGGCCTTCTGGTGCTGCTGGTAGACGCGCGCGAGCTGCCCGATGCCGGGATCCTCGGAGTCGATCATGTCGTCGCCCAGCAGGACGCCGAAGGGCTCGTTGCCGATGACGCTCTTGGCGCACAGCACCGCGTGGCCCAGGCCCAGCGGCTCCTTCTGACGGACGCTGACGATGCGCACGAGGTTCGCGATGGCGCGCAGCTTGTCGGCCTCCGCCGTCTTGCCGCGCGCGCGCATCGTGGTCTCCAACTCGAAGCCGATGTCGAAGTGGTCCTCGATGGCGGACTTGCCCCGGCCGTTGATGACGACGACGTCCTCGATGCCGGCGGCGACGGCCTCCTCCACGATGTACTGGAGGGTGGGCGTGTCGACGATGGGCAGCATCTCCTTGGGCACGGCCTTGGTGGCCGGAAGGAAACGGGTGCCCAGGCCAGCGGCGGGGATGACGCACTTGCGGATGAGCTTCGCGGCCTTCGTGTCGGGAGAGGACATGGGGCGGGGAATCTATTGGTGGCCCAGAACCCCAGCAAGCCGGATAGATTCCCCACCGCCATGCCGCTCCGTGCCATCGTCGCCGCCCTGATTTTGACGCTGCCCCTGGTCCCCGCCGTCGTCCGGGCCGCTGAACCGGCGGAGGAGCTGCGCAACCTGGCCAACGCCCGGGCCCTGGGCATGGGCAGCGCCTTCCGGGCCGTGGGACTGGGTGCGGATGCACTCCAGGGCAACCCGGCCGCCATGGCGCTGTTCCCGGCCTACCGCATCGAAGGGACGGGGGCGTACGACCCGCGCAACAAGGAGGGCTTCCTGGGCATCAGCCTGGCGGACTCCAGCAGCGGACGGCTGGCGCTGGGGGTGGACTACCACTGGCTGAGCCTGGGGCGTGGGGGCAGCCGGACGTCGGCGAACCTGAGCTCGCTGGGCGGCGCGATTCCGCTGAGCCAGTCGCTGCTCATCGGCCTGTCGGGGAAGTACCTGCGGCTCAATGGCCAGTCGCGCTTCGCCAACTCCATCACGCTGGACGCGGGCCTGCTGGTGCGGCTGGGCGAACAGGTGACGGTGGGCGTGTCGGGGCACAACCTCATCGACACGCAGAACGTGGAGCTGACGCGCTACTACTCCGGGCACCTGGGCTACGTGGGTCAGGCGCTGGTGCTGGCGGCGGACGTGCGCGCGGACTTCGAGACGCGCGATTCGACGGTGCTCACGTACAACGCCGGCGCGGAGTACATCCTCAACCAGGTGCTGCCGGTGCGCGTGGGCTACACGTACGACGGCTTCCAGGAGATTTCGCGGGTGACGGCGGGCCTGGGCTTCATGTCGCCCGGTGGCGGCGGCGTGGACCTGGCGTACCAGCACGACCTGGGCGGGGTGAACGGGCGCCTGCTGGTGCTCACCCTGCGCGTGTCGGTGAACTGAAGCGCGGCGCGCCTCAGCGTCCGGCGCGGCCCGCTTCGGTGGGGGCGCGCAGGGCGAGGTAGCGCTCGGAGGCGGCGAAGCGGACCAGCTCCTCCAGCTCCGAGTCATGGGGCCTGCGGGCCCTCAGCGCGATGAGCGCGGGGCCGGGGCCTCCGCAGGCGACGAGGCCCGCGCGGTTGGCGGAGTCCCTCGCGGCGGCGGACAGCAGGCTCGCGTCGAAGTCGCGGGTGCCGGGCTCCATCAGGGCGGAGGCGCGCTCCAGGGCCTTGGGGGACAGCGCTTCGCGCACCACGCGGGCATCGTCGCCAGCGCCCCGGGGGTCCTTGAGCACGGAGGACAGGAGCGCGAGCGCGCGCAGCAGGTGGTCCTTGCGCAGGGCGCGCAGGGCGAGCAGGTCCGGCGACATGGAGAACAGGGCGCGTCCGGCGTGGAAGCGCAGCTCCGCGACGGACGGGGGCTGCTGGACGAGCTGCCGGCCCACGACGAGGCGCGGGACGGTGATGTGCACCGGGGTGATGTTCGCGGTGTCGTCGTCTCCCGCGATGAGCTCCGGCAGGGGCACGCCGAGCAGCCGCGCGACGGTGTGCAGCGCGTCCAGGATGGCGGGGGCACCGGGGCCGGCGGTGGCGCGCAGGGGCTCCGAGGTGCTGGCGATGCGCGCCGGGGACGGGAACAGGCGGCACAGCGCGATGCCCACGCAGGCGAGCAGCTCACCGGCCGGGGTGCGCAGGCCCGGGTGGCGCAGGCCCGCACGCTCCTGGCTGGTGAGCGGGCCGCGCTGGACGCGGGGGGCGGAGACGTCGCGGCCTTCGAGCGCGTCCGCCAGCTCGCGCATCAGCGCGGCGCGGGTGACGTCCTTGCGCTGGTCGAAGTGTTCGACGAGGCCCCGGTAGGGCTTCGGGTCGAGCGGACGCTCGCGCACGAGCTTGAAGACGATGGGTTCGGCGGAGGTGGCTTCGGCGGGGGGCGCGGCGTCCGGGACGAGCGGCGTCTCCCGCGTCTCCGCGCCGCCGACGGTGGTGCGTGACGGGCCGGTGGCGCGCACCGGGGCCGGGCCGGACATGGTGCCTTCGGGGCGGCCCGCGCGGTGGATGCGGCGCACGGGGTCCATGCGGCCCGGCGGCGCTTCCCACGCGATGACGCTCGTGGCCTCCACGGGCCCGCCGCCAAGCTCCTCCGAGTCCTCATCCTCGTCCGGAATCTGGTCCAGCGTGGGCCCGGTGGGCGGAGCATCGAAGACACCGCGCGGGCGGGCGGGCGGAGGGACGGGGCGGGAGGAAGCCGCTGGCGCACGGGGCGAGGAGGGAGGCTCCACGCCGCTGGCGGACAGCGGAGCCCGGGCGGAGGCGGCCGGGGGCTCCACGCCGCTGGCGGACAGCGGGGCCCGGGGGGCGTGACCGGCCCGGGGAGCGCGCTCCGGGCGGGCGGAGGGGGCGGCTTCGCGAACCTGGGTGCCTCCGGGACTGGCGGCGTCGGCGCCCGAGCCGCGAGGAGGCCGGGCGTTGGTCGCGCCTTCAGGGGCCGCGCTCCGGGCCTGCGCGGAGGGGGCGGACGCTTCGGCGGGGGCGCTTCGGGGGGGCACGGGTGAAGGGGCGGCGGTGGCGTCCTCCTCCTCGTCGTCCCAGGGATGCGAGGCAGCCGGGGCCGGAGGTGGCCGGGCGCTGTCGGCGCGGGGGGACGAGGACGCACGGGCCTTGGGCGGCGGCTCGCGCGAGGCGGCCGGGGTCGCGGGTGCGGCCTTGCGCGAAATGGAGGAAGGCGTTGGGGGCGCGACCAACGCTGGCGAGGGCACGGGCTCGGATGCGATGGGCGCACCGAAGGCCGTCGTCCGCTCCCGGGGCGGGGGGGCGGGGGCGCGCGGATTGCGACCCGTGGCGGCAACCTCTTCGGGAGCGGCCTCCCGCTTCGGCGCGACGGCATCCGACGTGCTTCCGCGCGCGGGCTTCGCGGAGGAGGCACGCGCCGTGGTGCTCGGTCCCGGTGCGGCATCCGCGAGCGACGGAGGGCCTTCAGGCGGAGCCTTCACGGAGGCGGACTTGCGCGCTCCTGGCTCGGCGTCCTTGACCGATGCATGACTCCCCGAGGGCGCCTTCACGGAGGCAGCCCTGCGGGGGGACTCGATGTCTGGGGAAGTGCTCGCGACCGGGGCGTGACTTCCCGACGGGGCCTTCACGGCCACTGCCGCGCGGGATGCCTCCTCGGCCTCGGGGGATCCTCGTCCCGACTTCAGGGAGGACGGCTTCGCGGCCGTGGATGCCCGAGCCCCACCGTCCTTCGCCTGCTGGACCGGGGGCTTCTCGGACGTGGCCGGTGAGGGCTCCCCGACGGCTCCCAGCGACCCGAGGTCCGTGTTGGCCGTCACCTCGTCGGACAGGTCCTTGTTCCTGACGGGGACGCGTCCCGTGGGAACCGGAGGCGACACGAGCACGGAGGGCGGTGCCACCCCGGGCGCGGGCGCGGGCGCGGTGCGCGGAGGCTCGGGCGGACGGACGCGCGCTTCGCGGGACTTGCGCAGGCTCTCGGCGCGGCGCGCGTAGGTGCGGGCCCGCTCCGTGTTGTGCAGCACCTCGCGGCAGAAGAGCGCGAGCCGCTCCCACATGCGCTGGCGCTCCTCGTCGTCCTCCGTCGCGGTGGCCGCGTTCTCCATCGCCCAGGCGGCTTCGCCCATCTGCTCGCGTTCGGTGCAGCGGTCCGCGAGCAACAGCCACGCTTCCTTGTGCCCCGGCTCGAAGCGCACCGCCTGGCGAAGCTCCGCCAGCGCCGCGCCCGCGTCGCCCATGGCCTCCAGCGTGGCCACGCGCTCCAGGTGTGCCTTGCGAGCCTCGGGCCCCCGGGGTTCGCGGGCGAGCTGCGCGTGCAGGAGCTGGCTGAGCGCGGGCAGGTCTCCCAACCGGCGCGCGAGCGCCAACAGGTGCTCCCGGGGCTGGTCGCTGTCCGGACTCTCCGCGAGCACTTCGGCCCAGGCCCACTGCGCGACGCGCAGATCGCCGAGCGACTCCTCCGCCGTCTGCGCGAGCACCCGCAGCGCATCCAGGCGATCCGGAGCGCGGCGCGGCGCGGCGGCACAGGCGGCGCGCAGTCGCTCGGCGTGGGCGGGGCGCTCCTCGTCGGAGACACAGCGCACGAGCCCCGCGAGCACCGGCAGCAGGCCCGGCACGAGCGCCTCCGCCGCCTCCAGGTCCTCGCGCGCCTTCGCGGGAGCTCCCATGTTCAACTGCCGCTCTCCCCGCGTGAGCAGGGCGATGGCCCGGGCGCGGGACGTCCTCGCCCGCTTGATCGCGTCGTCGAGCGCACGGCGCACGAGCGACGCGTCCTCGCGAAGGGACAGCAGCCGCACCTGTTCGCGCAAGGCGGTGCGCTCGCCGGTCAGCTCGACGATCTCCCGGTACATGCGCGCCGCGCCCGCGGAGTCCTGGAGTTCGTTCTCCATCACCTCCGCGAGCCGCGTCAGGGCTTCGGCGCGCGCGGGAGCGTCCTTCGCGCGGTCGGCACGCTTGAGGTAGAGCTGGGCCAGCTCGCGCCACGCACGGCGCGCGATGAGCTGGGACTCCTCGCGCTGTGAGCGGGCCAGCTCCGCGCCGTCCTCCTGCGAGGGCACGGAGGAAGCCGCGTCGCTCCCCTTCCCGGAAGGCGTCACCGAGGGGAACCGGCCGGAGTCGCGCGTCGTGGAGGGCGTGGCCCGCGAGGCAGCCGCCTCCGGAGGCAGGACCATCTCCGAGGTCGACTCCTCCTCGGCGAAAGCGGGGTTCGCGGCGGCGGGCACCAACACGGTGGTCCGTCGATGCGAAGAGGCTGGCGGCGGCGCGTGCGACTTCTCGTCACGCGCCTGGGCTGACGAAACGTCCTTCGCCGCGTCACCCGGTGCCGGAGGAATGATCTCCGAGGTCGGCTCCTCCTCGTCGAACGACATCGCCGGGGCGCCGGCCACCAGCACCGCGCTCAGCGGACGTGGCTCCGACCTGGACGTGTCCGCAGCGGTCGTCTTCGGGGGCGCACCGGCCACGACCGGTTCGGGCGGACTCGGAGGGCTCATCTCCGATGTTGACTCGTCCGCGTCGAAGGCAGTCGAGGGAGCGCCCGGAACCAGCACTGCGTCGAGCACCCGCGCAGCCTTGCGCTCACCCGAGGAGTCCTTGTCGGTGGTCGTCTTCTGGGCGGACGGCTTTCCTTCCGAGTCCTTCGATGACGTGGGTTCGGAGGGCGTCGCAGTCGGCCTGGCTGCGTCCTCGTGCATCGGACGCGGCTCCATCGAAGGCGCATCCGGTTCCTTCGGATGCCCCGCCACCGTCCGTGGCGTTTCGACTGGAGCCGGTACGTCGGGCACCACCTTCGACAGTTCGGCAGGGCCCTGCGTGACGCCGGGCGACGATGTGCTCTGGGTCGCGGAGGCATCGAGCACCTGCGCCGGGTCGATTGGCGAAGCGGTGCTCGACGTCGCGGACTTCTCATCAAGTGCGCCTGCCGCATCGACTGGCGAAGAGGTGCTCGACGCCGCGGACTTCTCGTCAACGACGATTGCCACATCGACTGGCGGAGAGGTGCTCGCCCCGGTGGACCGCACATCCATCGTCGGCGTCACATCGACTGCCGCCGACGGGCTTGATGCGTCGACCGGCTGAACCCCATCCACCAGGGACACCGTGCCGGCTCCAGCAGGTCTTTCATCAAGCGCCTGCGCGGAATCGACTGGCGAAGGCGCGCTGGATGCGTCGACTGCCCCATCCACCAGGGACGGCGTGCTCGACATTGTAGCCAGCTCGCCAGCCGCTGGCTCCTCATCCACACGCGATGAAGCAGCAACTCCTGCATCGGACGCCTGCGCAACATCCACTCGCTGCGACACGTCCAACGTCGTGGGCTTCGCGTCGGACGCGTGCTGGGAGCCTTCCACCGCGAGCGGGACATCCGCCTGCACCTGCGATGACTCCACGCCATCGGATGCCGTTCGCGCGCTTGCCCCAGGCACATCCGGCGACACCGCCGCGCCTTCAATGATGGAACGAAGCGACTCCGCCGCAGGCCCTGCTCCAGCCTCCGTCGCGGCGCCGTCTTCGGTCCCCGCACGCGAAGCATCCGACGTCGGCCCGGCTTCCAGCTCCGCGTTCGCGGCGAGGACCGGCGACGAAACCGCCAGCGCCACATCTCCCTCTCGGGGCTCCAGCGACGCTTCAGCCTGCGCCGCCTCCGACAGCTCCGAAGCAGGCTTCATGCCTTCGGGAACATCCACCGCGCCACCAGCCCGGCCTCCGAGCACGGGCCTGAGGGTGTCTCCCATCACGAACGGAAGATCCGTCGAACGGAACGACATCGCCTCGTCCGCACCCTCGGGCTCCAAAGCCTCCTCCGGCTCCGAAGCCTCCGCCTCCCCAGGCGCGGCCCCCGAACCACCGCCCCCGGGATGGCCCCCAGGCGAAGACACCCGCACCGGATCGGGCGTCCTGCCGGCATCGCCCACCCCGGCAGGCTGACTCTTGGGCGCGGTCGCCGGCATCCGAGCTTCAGACGACGGCGTCACCACGCGGGCCTTGCCCGGGCCCTCGTCCTCCCAGGGGAACTCCGGTCCTCGCGCCGGTGCCCGCCCCAGACCTGCCCACTCGCCCAGGGGCACCTGCACCGTGTCCGCTCGCGCGGCCCTCACCGAGGCGCCCTGCGGTGCAACGGAAGCCGTGGGCATCTCCACCACGGTGTTCCCACGCTCTGGATCCGACAGCGCCAGCGCGGACACCTCCACGGTCTTCGTCCGGGACTCTTCGTCCTCCTCGGCCGTCCGCCGCGCCGTCGCGGCCTTCGCCTGCCGCTCGCGCAGCACGTCCAGCACGAACCGGGCCCGGGCGTCGTCGGGCGCATCCATCAGCAGCCCGTTGAGCACGGCCGCGGCGCGGGCCTCCTGCCCCGTGCGGCGCAGCACCCTCGACAACTGGCGGCGCACCTCGCGGCGCACCACGCCCCGCTCGGCCACCATCGCCGCGTCCAGCAGGGTGATGACGGCGCGCTCGGCGCCCGCCTTCAGCGCGCACCGCACCAGCACGGCCGCCAACCTGGGCGTCATCGGCAGCGAACGGCTGGCGGCGGCCAGCCCGGAGTACGCCCGGGCCGCCTGCCCCTCACGGAGCAGCCGGACGGCTTCCTGGCAGACCGGGCCCACCGCGCCGTGCACGTCCTCTCCTCGCGGGACCCGTCCCGGTCCACGAGGAGAAGGATCCGGCGTCCCAGGACCCTTGCCGTTTCTACCGCCACCCATTGAGGTTCCCAGTCTACACACGATGCGCCGTGCGAGGGGACCCCGTGCGCCCCCTCGCCCGGGCATTCCGGGCCCGGACTCAGGCGGCGTCCCCGAAGGGCCCCTCCGGCATCCGCACCCCCGCCGCGACGAAGAAGGCCCGCAGGTCCTCCGGCGCCGTGGCCTCCAGGCGCAGCGGCTGGCCCGTGCGCGGATGGCCCAGCTCCAGCGCCTGCGCATGCAACAGGCACCGCGGCGCCAGAAGCCCTCCGGCGCTGCCCGCCCCGCCATAGCGCGCGTCCCCGAGGATGGGCGTCCCCAGCGCGGTCAGGTGCGCCCGGAGCTGGTGCGTGCGGCCCGTGCGGGGCAGCAGCTCCACCAGACAGAACGCGTCGCTCGCGAACAGCCTGCGGTAGTCCGTCCACGCGGGCACGCCGTTGGCCGCGCGGGTCGCCCGCCAGCGCCCGGGGCGCGACGGGTCCTTCGACAGGGGCAGGTCCACCGTGCCGTCCTCCGGCAGTCCCGGCCCCGTCGCCGCGAGGTAGCGCTTGCGCGCGGTGCCTTCCCGGAACGCCTCCGCCAGCGCGGACGTGGCCTGCGCCGACTTGCCGAACACCGTCACCCCGGACGTCTCCCGGTCCAGCCGATGCACCAGCCCCGCCTGACGCCCCAGGTGCGCGCCCACGACGTCCACGAGGCTTGCGCCCACGCGCCCCTCGGTGGGCTGCGCGTTCAGGCCCGCGGGCTTGTCCACCGCGAGCACGTCCTCGTCCTCGAAGAGCACGCGCAAGGGCGCCGCCGGCCCGGAGGCCTCCAGCGGACTCTGGCCCGCCTCCTCCAGCACCACCGTCACCACCTGCGCGGACTGGAGGCGCACGGCCCCGTCGCGCGCACGGCGCCCCGCCACGTACACCGCGCCCACCTCCACCAGCCGCCGCGCATCCGCCACCGGCAGCCCCAGCTCCGCCGCCACCGCCTCCGCCAGCGCGCGGCCCACGTGCGCGCCTTCGCTCCGGAACGTCCGACGCTTCATCGCGAGCCCCCTCCCGCCACCCGCGCACGGCCCGCGTGCGCCCCCCGGAACGTCCGCGTCCGTCGCCTCATCGCGCGCCCTCCCCTGCCGTCAGGGGCGTGAGGACGGCGTGCAGGCAGGCGGCGGGCTGGGAGGACATGGCGCGACACTCTATGCGCGCGGTCCCTGCCGTGACGCGGGCTTCCTGTTACCTTCCGCGCCGCCATGGACCGTCCCCTGCATACCGTCCGGTCGCGGCTCGAGGATTTCCTCGCCGAGCTGGCCACCCTCCAATATCGCTACGGCGCCGGGCTCGCCCCGGACCTCCCCGTCGCGCGCCTCCACGCCTCGTTCCCGGAGCTGTCCTCGCCGGAGACCTTCGCCGCCGCCAACGAGGCGCTCGCCAAGGCCCGCCTCCGCGACGACACCCTGGCGGTGCGCCGCATCACGCTCGTGCGGGAGCTCATCGCCACCCAGGTGGAGGAGTCCCTCGCCGCCCGGGCCGGGGAGGCCGTCGTCGCGGCGGAGGCGCATTCGCACATCCCCGCCGACGACCAGACGCTGTCGCTGGCCCAGGCGCTGGCCCAGCTTCCCCGCGAATCCAACCGCGCCCGCCGCGCCCTCCTGGAGAGCGGCGCCGGCAACTTCCTGTGGGACCACCGGGGCGCCTATGGCGACCGGCGCGACGCCGCCCTCCAGACCGCGGAGCTGCTCGGCTTCCCGAACTACCCCGCCCTGCGCCAGGACGTCACCGGCATCGACGCGGGGAAGCTCGCGGAGGCCGCCGAGGAGACCCTCCGGCGCACCGAGGACGCCTACCGCGACGTGCTGGGCTACGTGCTGCGCAAGCTGGAGCCAGACCTGCGCGCCCTGCCCGGCGGCGAGGCCCGGCGCCACGACGTGCAGGCCGCCCTGCGCGCGCCGTGGATGGACGCGCACTTCCGCCGCGAGGACACCCTGCCCGCCGTGATGCGCTGGCTGTCCGACTGGGGCCTGCGCCCCGACGCGGGGGGACGCATCCGCCTGGACGACGAGGCCCGGCCGGGCAAGGCATCGCGCCCCTTCGTCGCCGCCGTCCGCGTGCCGGATGAGATCCGGCTCGTCCTCCAGCCCCGGAGCGGCATGGACGCGCTGGGCGACCTGCTCCACGAACTGGGCCACGCCTGGCACCTGGCCCACGTGGACGAGGACGCCCCCACGGAGCTGCGCCGGCTGGGGGACGCCTCCGTCACGGAGGCCTACGCGGCCACCTTCGAGCGGCTGCTGCTGTCCCCCCCCTGGCTCAAGCGCTACCTGCACCTGCCGTCCGGCACGGTGAAGGACGTCATCCGGCTGTCCGCGTTCCAGGCCCTGGCCGTGCTGCGCCGCCACTGCGCGAAGCTGTCCTACGAGCTGTCCCTGTCCACGAAGGGCGCCTCCGCCGAGCGCGCGGACGAATACGCCGACGGCCAGCGCCGCGCCCTCTTCGCGCAGCCGCACCCGGGCTTCTTCCTGCATGACGTGGACTCGCAGCTCTACGTCACCCGCTACCTGCGGGCCTGGGCCCTGGAGACCCGGCTCACCGCGCACCTCCTGGAGCGGTTCAACGAGGACTTCTGGCGCAACCCCGCCGCGTTCGCCTGGCTCAAGGGCCAGTTCGCGCGGGGCGGCGCCACCGACGCGGAGGGACTGGCCACGGAGGTCTCGGGCACGCCGTTGGCGTTGCCCGAGGCGGGAGCGCGCCTCGTGGCCATCCTCAACCAGTAGGGGCTTCACGCCCCCTGTACACAACGCCTGCGCGCCTACTTCTTCTTGGTGCGCAGCGCGCGGACGATCTTGTCCTTCGTCGCGTTGGCCGGAGCCTCGCGCGTCCGGACCGCCGCGGCGGCGGGCGCCTTGGAGGCGTTGGCCGCCGTGCGCGTCTGGCCGGTGCGCGCGCGCATCGCCTTCATGAGCTGCATCTCGATGACGAGCAGCTCGTCGGCCAGCTCCGCGTTGGCACCCGCGGCGCGGGGCAGCGGCGCGCTCGGGCTGGAAGCACCCGCGCCATGCCGCATGCGCAGGGCCTTCTCCTCCTCGGCCGTCAGCGTGGTGGACTTCTCCAGCGCCGCCTTGACCTCTTTCGCGGTCAACGTGCTACTTCCGACCTTGCGCTCCATCTCCGCTCCCTTCGTTGTGCACGCCTGAACACCCGAGCATGTCAGATGCGTCTGGGCCGCAACCGACGAGGATTGTAGGGGACGCAAGAGGGCCGTCAAAATTTCTTCCAACAGGTCGCTGCCAATCTGTAGCGACCCACCCCACCTGCTACAGCCGCATCCCCATCCCCAGGAACAGGGACGTGAGGGTCTGCCGGTCGCCGGAGAAGGGGTCGCCGTCCGCCGCGAAGTTCTGGTAGCGGGCCTCGGCGGAGAGGAAGAGGTCCTGGCCCAGCTCCAGCCCCACGCCGCCGGAGAACTCCAGCCCCACCTGGAGGACGCGGCTGCCCAGGGCGTCCGGGGCCGCGGGCTGGGGCCTCGCGTGGGGCACCAGCAGGCTGGCCCCCATGCCCAGGAAGGGCCGCACCCGGGTGTCCCCCAGCGGCACGTAGCGCACCGACATGGGCGTCACCTCCGTCAGGTGCCGGCTGGACGCCAGGTGTCCGCCCACCTCCAGCACCGCCCCCGCCTTGCGGTACGCCCAGCCCAGGCCCGCGCTGTACCCCATGGTGCGCCCCACCTCCTCGCCCTTGAGGACGTAGGCCCCCAGCGGGGCCACGGTGATGCCCAGGCTGCGGGGAGGTTCAGCGGGCGCCGGGGCCGCGAACAGCACGGCCGCGCAGCACGCCAGGAGGGGGGCGGAGCGGGACATGCCCACCCCCAGAGCAAGGCCAGGGCCAGGGGGGACCCCCAGCCGCATCAGGCACTTGCGGGAGAGGCACCCTCCGGGGGACGGCCCGCCAGGACATGGCCGTCACAGCCGGGATGGCGCGATGCGTCCAGGCAGGAAGCCGTGGGGCTTCCAACGGCCTGGAGCACAGGGAGGCTTCAGGAGGACCTCAGTTGCCTTCGCCCTCGTCCTCGGGCTCCGGGGCGGCGCTCGCGGGGGTCGTCCCGGGGGTGGAGGGCGAATCACCGGCCTTGCCGCGCGGGATGCCGAAGGCGTCCAGCGCGTCCGCGATGCCCTGGGGCTTGTCCGCGTCCGGCAGGAAGTCCTGGGGCGGCGCGAGCTTCGGGTCCTTGCCAATCTCCGTCAGGCTGGACTCCAGCGTCATGCGCAGCTCGGCCGCCTCCGGGGTCTTCTCCTGGGGCACGCCGATCCGGCCGTCCAGCCGGGCCTTGAGGACCACGGACGTGTCCGCGTCCACCAGCACCTCGCCCTCCAGCGTGCGGGGCATCCGGTGGGTGAAGAAGTTGGCGCGGCGCTTCGTCGTCTCGTCGGCGTTCTTGGGCACGAACGCGGCGGGCATCTTCTGGGGGGCGACGCCCTCCTGGACGGGGCCCAGGGACACGGCGTACTTCCACGCGGTGCGGCCCTCGTGGGTGACGGTGCCGGCCGGGGTCAGCTTGATGCGGCCCTGGAAGAGGCTGTCGAAGTCGCGGATGGCGCCGGTGAGCTCCGTGCGGGTGCGCTCGGCCATGCCCCGGTCGCGCAGCCGCTGGCGGTAGGGGCCGTAGCGGTTGCGCGCGAACACCTGGCCCTGCACGCGCATGACCTCCAGGCCCTGGTCCCGGGAGTTCTCCAGGATGCCGTGGAAGTCGCCGTTGACGCCCCCGGGGCCGGCGCGGAAGGAGCGCGTCTCCGTGAGCTTCACGGGGGTGTTGCCGTTGGGGCCGGCCCACTCGTAGCCCAGGGTGGACTGGAAGAAGTGCGGGCCCAGCCGCTCGGTGACCTCCGCGGCGTCCATGCCCAGGATGCGGCGCGACACCTGGGGGTTGTCCGCGACGTCCTCCGGCGGCAGCTTCTGCTTCGCGGAGGCGACGACCTTCGGCGGGTCCTCCGGAGAGAAGATGCGGGCCTTGGCCGCCTTGTCCACCGGGTCCGAGCAGCCGGTGGCGGCCAGGACCAGGGCGAGGGCGGCGGCGGACTTCGTCAGACTTCTCACGGAACCTCCACAACAGGACGGCGGGGGCGGCAAGTTACGTGGGCCCCACAAGAGCGGCAAGCGGTGGCTTGCGTGCAGCCGTGCAAGGGATAGAACGCCCAACCCATGCAGAACCTGCGAGACAAGTTGTTGAAAGCGGGCCTCGTCTCCGAGGAGCAGGCCAAGAAGACCGAGTCTTCTCCTGCGCCTCCGCGACGCCCGGCCTCTTCCCCCGAGGACAGCCGGGGGAGCGCTCCACGCGCCCCCGCCC
This sequence comes from Corallococcus sp. BB11-1, assembly GCF_026626625.1. Taxonomy (NCBI): domain Bacteria; kingdom Pseudomonadati; phylum Myxococcota; class Myxococcia; order Myxococcales; family Myxococcaceae; genus Corallococcus; species Corallococcus sp. BB11-1. Next base: position 244,362 of record NZ_JAPNJY010000004.1, read on the forward strand.
ACCGGGGACGTGATGAGAACCGGACATCGGGAGGCCCGCCGCGTCGAGACGACCGCGGAGGTCCGCCGCGCCAGGGTGCGGGAGGCCCGCCGCGCCGTGAGGGCGGTGGAGCTCCTCCGCGCCAGGGCGCGGGAGGCCCGCCGCGCCGCGAGGGTGGAGGCTTCCGGGGACCGCAGGGCGGGTTCGCCGCCTCCGGCCGTCCGGGCGCGACCACCGACAAGCCCATCCCCAAGCTGCCGCCCCTGCCGGGGTCCAAGGCCTACCAGCGCGCCGAGTCCAAGAAGCAGGTGGAGTTGGATCGGGCCCTGCGCGAGCTGGTGCTGGGCTCCCAGGTGCCCCAGGAGCCCGGGGAGACGACGTTCTACTTCATGACGCGCAAGGGGAAGCTGCGCCGCATGGACCTGTCCCCCACCCAGGCCAAGCAGTTGGAGGAAGGCGAGCTGGGCGTGGTGGAGCGCCCGGAGCCCGCGCAGATCGAGCACTCGCTCGTGCCCGCCGCAGCGGCCGAGCAGATGTTCCAGCTGTCCGCCAAGGCCGTGCGCTTCTTCAACCGCAAGGAGAGCCCCGTCGGCTTCATGAACGACGAGCAGCTCAAGGCGCAGCAGGCCGCCGAGGCCGCTGGCACCGCGCCCGAAATCCCCGACGAGCCGGAGGCCGCCGCGGCCGACGACGCGTCCGAGGACGACGAGGCCCCCGCCGAAGCCGAGTCCACGCCCTCCGAGCCAGACACCGGCTCCGAAGGCGGCACGCAGTCCTGAGTCCCTTCCCGCGCCCTCCCCTCCTCCCGTCCGGGAGCGGGGGGAGGGGCGGCCCCCGCACCGCCGGCGCCGCTCAGCCGAACGCGTCGATGCCGGTGATGGCCTTGCCCAGCACCAGCGTGTGCACCTCGTGGGTGCCCTCGTAGGTGAAGACGCTCTCCAGGTTGAGCATGTGGCGCACCGGCGGGTAGTCGTCCGTGATGCCGTTGGCGCCGTAGATGCTCCGGGCCACGCGGGCGATCTCCAGCGCGCTCTTCACGTTGTTGCGCTTGGCCAGGCTCACCATCACGGGGGTGCTCTTCCCCTCGTCCTTGAGGCGCGCGAGCCGCAAGCCCAGCAACTGCGCCTTGACGATCTCCTGGAGCATGTCCGCCAGCTTCTCCTGCGTGAGCTGGTAGCCGGCGATGGACTTGCCGTCGAACTGCGCGCGGGACAGCGCGTACTCACGCGCGCCCTCGAAGCAGGCGATGGCCGCGCCCGTCACCGCGAACGCGATGCCGGCCCGGGCGTTGTTGAGGCACGACAGCGGCCCCTTCAGGCCCACGACGCCGGGCAGCACGTTGCGCTCGGGCACGCGCACGTCCTGGAAGGACAGCTCGCTCGTGAGCGACGCGCGCAGGGAGAACTTGCCGGGAATCTCCCGGGCGCTGAAGCCCGGCGTGCCCTTCTCCACCAGGAAGCCGCGCACGGACTCCGCGCCGCCGTCCTCCGTCTTCGCCCACACCACCGCGACGTCCGCGATGGAGCCGTTGGTGATCCACGCCTTGGTGCCGTTGAGCACCCAGGTGTCTCCGTCCTTGCGGGCGCGGGCGCGCATGCCGCCGGGGTTGGAGCCGAAGTCCGGCTCCGTGAGGCCGAAGCAGCCGATGAGCCTCCCCTTCGCCATGTCCGGAAGGAAGCGCGCCTTCTGCTCCTCGCTGCCGAACGCGTGGATGGGGAACATGCACAGCGAGCCCTGCACGGACGCGAAGCTGCGCAGGCCGGAGTCCCCCCGCTCCAGCTCCTGGAGGATGAGCCCGTAGCTGACGGTGTTCATCCCCGCGCAGCCATACCCCTGGAGGTTCGCGCCCAGCACGCCCAGCTCCGCGAGCCCCGGCACCAGGTGCGCGGGGAAGGTGCCGTCCCGGAAGTGCCGCCCGATGATGGGCAGCACCTCCGAGTCCACGAAGCGGGCCACGGAGTCGCGGGCGGCCTTCTCGTCGGCGGACAGCAGGTCGTCGATGCGGAACAGGTCGGTGATGTCGGCGCGGGGCATGCCGGGGTGCTTAACGTCGCACTCCCGGAGCCGTCAAACCCGCGCGCGCTGCGTCACTCGCCCCCGGCCATGAGCGCCTTCGGGTCCACGTCGCGCAGGAAGTTGACCAGCGGACCATCGATCTTCCGCTGGCCGCCCACCACCACCGTGGGCTTGAGGAAGAAGAGGGTGCTCCAGTTGAAGTCAGACAGCGCCTGCTCGGCGGCGTCGCTCCAGGTCCCGTCCACGACACCGGTGTAGTACCCCATCTTGTTCAGCGCGGACTTCACGCTCTTCGCGGTCGCCGCGTCGAGCGGGATGAGGTCCGACGCGTACGGCGCGGCGATGCCCGCCTGGTAGCGGTTCATCTCCACGTCCAGGTCATGCAGCGCGGTCCTGCTGTTGTGCACGACGGCGTCCGCCAGCACCTTCGTGTAGAAGGTCGATTCGTTCTCCGAGGTCCAGACGCGGATGACGCCGGAGCGCTCGCCGTTGCGATCCCTCCCCTCGCGGGCCCCCAACTTGAGCGACGCGAGCAGCCGCTGCGGCAGGCTTCCCTTGGCATTCTTGAAGCCCAAGGCCATCGCGTCGCAGATGAGAGGGGAGGTCTGGTTGTTGGCCTGCACCACGAAGGTGGCGCCCTTCACGGCGCAGCGTTCCGGGGCGTTCTCCGCGCCGGTCTTCTGGCCCACCGTGATGGTGCCGTTGGGGTTGAGCTTCACCGCGGCGAGCTGGCGGTAGTCCGCGTACGGATCCACGGTGAACACGTAGTCCACGGCGGTCTGGGCCGTGTCGCCCGCGTCCGTGCGGGCGATGATGGCCTCCGCGTCATCCACCGAGGGGTAGAACATGGTGGCCACCGCGATGTCCGGGCGGCCGTAGGGCACCAGGCCGCTGATGCCCGCGGGGAAGGAGATGCTGGCCACGCCGCAGGACTTCTCCACGGCGTCGCACGCGACGATGGCGCGCGTGCCCAGGACGCGCGGGTTGACGGTGGCCCCGGTGGGCGGCGCCGCGAAGGACTGGGTGGACGCCAGCAGGGATGCAACGACCAACAGGCCACGCTCAAGGGACTTCACGCTCATGGTGCCTCGGGCAAAGCGCTCCCGTCGTCATGCGTTGGGCGCATGGAGGCGGGAACCCTTTCGTCAGGGGGGGACTGAGGAAACCGCCGGCCACGAACTTCCCTGGGACCGGCGGGCGCTGCTGCTTGAGGAAACGCCCGGCCGGCCCGCGCATATCGCGAGCGGCGGAATATCCGGGTCGGCGCGAGGACTGCGGGGAATGGGACAGGGCCGCTGGCGACGCGAACGCGCGTCAACGCAGGGCGGGCGCGGGGCTATGCTGCCGGCCCATGGCAAGCGAGACGAAGAAGACGGTGGTGGTGACGGGCGCCAGCCGGGGCATTGGCCGCGCGGTGTCCCTGGCGTTCGCGCGCGAGGGCCATGACGTGTGGGCGCTGGCGCGCTCCGAGGCGTCGCTGGAGGCCCTGCGCAAGGAGGGCGGCGAGCGCATCCGCACGCACGCGGTGGACGTGGCGGACGAGTCCGCGCTGCTCGCGGCGTGCAAGGTCATCCTGGCGGACGGCGCGCCCCGGGTGCTGGTGAACAACGCGGGCATCACGGTGTCCGCGCCGCTGACGAAGACGAGCACGGCGGACCTGGCGAAGGTGATGGCGGTGAACGTGACGGCGCCGTTCATCCTGTGCCGGGAGCTGATGCCGGCGATGGTGGCGGCGGGCGGCGGGCGGGTCATCAACATCGGGTCCATCACCGCGACGCGTGGGGCGAAGTACACGTCCGCGTACTGCGCGTCCAAGCACGCGCTGCTGGGCCTGACGCGCGCGCTGGCGGTGGAGTACGCGCGCAAGAACGTCACGGTGAACAACGTGAACCCGGGCTGGGTGGAGACGGACATGTTCGCCGGCGCCACCGCCGCCATCTCCAAGACGACGGGCCGCAGCGAGGAGCAGGCGCGCGAGGCCCTGGCGGCGATGAACGCGATGGGCCGCATCATCCAGCCGGAGGAGGTCGCGGCGGTGTGCCTCTTCCTCGCCTCGGAGGCGGCGGGCGCCATCACCGGCGCGGCCTACGCCATCGACGGCGGCGAAGCCGGGTAGCGGGCCGCCACGGCACGTCGGGGCGGTGGGACGCGCGCGCCCCGCCCCGGCCGGGCGTCACACCCGGTACTGCCCCACGATGGTGCTCACCTCGTGGGACGCGGTGGTCAGGCGCGCGGCGGCCACGGCGCTCGTGGCCACGCGCTCCACCGTCTCATCCGCCAGGCGCGTCAGGTCGCTCAGCGCGGCGAACAGCTCCGCGATGCCCGCGTCCTGCTGGCTCACCATGTCCGCGATGCTCTTCACGGACTCGCTGTTGTTCTGGATGACCGTGGCCAGCGCGCGCAGGCTCTCGCCCGCCGCCCTCGCCTGGTCCAGGCCGCCCTCCACCTCGCGCGAGCCGCCCTCGCTCGTCTTCACCGCTTCGGAGATGGCCCGGCCGATGTCGCCGAGGATGGACTGCACGCGCGACGTCGCCGTCGCGGACTGGTCCGCCAGCGAACGCATCTGCCGCGCCACCACCGCGAACGCCCGCCCCGACTCGCCGCTGCGCGCCGCCTCGATGGCCGCGTTGAGCGCCAGCACGTTGGACTGGTCCGCCAGGTCCTTCACCGTGCCGGTGATGTCCCCCACCTGCCGCGTGCGCTGGCGCAGCTCCGACACCGTGCTGGAGATGCGCTCCACCTGGGAGCGGATGTGCGTCAGGCCCCCGACGCTGCCCGCCACCGCGGACTCGCCCGCCTGGCCCACCGCGCCCGCCTTCTCCGCCTCGCGCAGCACGCCCGTGGCCCGCTGCGCCGCCGCCCGGGAGCTCTCCTGGAGCTGCCGCGCGGCGATCTGCGTCTGGTGCAGCGCCGCCGCCTGCCGCGTCACCGCCAGGTTCTGGTCCGACGCGGACGTGGCCAGCTCCAGCGCCGTCGCCTCCAGCTCCTGCGCGGAGTTCTTGAGCGCCAGCAGCACCGCGCGCAGCCGCGCCATCATGTCCCCGAAGGACGTGGCCAGCTGTCCAATCTCATCCTTGGAGTGGACCTCCAGCGTGCCGCTGAAGTCCCCTTCCGCCACCACCCGGGCCGCCGCCGCCGTCAGCGCGTTCAGGGGCGCCATCATCCGCCGCACCAGCAGGAAGACGCCCCCGCCCGCCAGCAGCGCCACCAGCAACCCGATGCCGAACACGCCCATCAGCGAGGAGCGCATCCGCGCCCACTCCGCCGCCGCGCTGCGCGCGAGCACCAGCTCCACCCCGCTCCCCACGTCCACCCGCGCCAGGTGCAGGGCCACGTCGCCCACGTCCACCGCGCCGCCGTTCGTCACGCCCGAGGCCGCCGCGGACAGCAGCGCCGGCGCCGTCACCGCGTGCACCGACTGCGCCACCAGCCGCGAGCCCACGTGCAGCAGCGACTCCAGCCGCTCGCCGCCCACGCCCAGGAGCCCCAGGTCGTCCGCGCCCAGCTCCGAGCCCACCACGAGGTGGCCCACCGTGGCGCCGTTGGACCGCAGCGGCCAGGCCGCCGCCAGCAGGGGCGCGCCATCGCCCGGCAGCAGCACCTGCGCCTGCTGCCGCACCACCGCCTCCAGCCCCGACAGGCTCCCTTCCCGCGTGGACGTGACGAGCGCACCGTCCGGCCCCGTGAGCACCAGCAGGTCCACGCCCAGCAGCGCGCGTTGATCCGCCAGCAGCCCCGCCTCCGGTCCGCCCGGGGAAGCGCGCCGCGCCTCGCTGGCGAAGGCCGGGTTGGCCACCGCCACGCGGGCCAGCTCCTTGAGGACCCGCAGCTCCTGGTCCTTCAACGACTGCCAGCGCATGGCGTCCCGCCCCAGCGCGGAGACCATCTCGGCCTCCACCCGCGAGCGCAGCGACCAGCCCATCAGCGACACGGTGCCAAGGGTGAGGGCAATCACCACGGCGGAGAGCGCCGCGGTCAAGCGCGCGGCAAGGCTGAGCGTCATACGCAACGGGTACTCGGTCGAGGGAGGGGGGTGACGCAGGGGGGCTCCAGAATATCCTGGAAATGACGAAGGATTGAAGTCCCTGTGTCTGACGACTCCCCCTCCGTCCGCGCGGACCCGCCCGTATGGGTCGGCAATGCCCTCCGACCCGACAGGTCCACCGCCTGCCGCCTGCCCTCACCGCGAGTGGGGGCTCAGGCCGCGGCGACGCGCAGCACGACGGCGGTGATGTTGTCGCGGCCCCCCGCCTCGTAGGCGGCGGAGACGAGCGAGTCACACGCGGCCTGCGCGGACGAGGCCTGCAAGCGCTCCGTCAGCACCTCCGGCCCCAACGGCTCGTAGAGGCCATCCGAGCACAGCAGGAAGACGTCCCCGGGCTGCGCCTCCAGCCGCTGCACGGTGGGCTCCGCGTTCTCGGTGCCCAGGGCGCGGGTGATGAGGTGGCGCAGGTTGGCCGGGTTGCCGGGAGGCTCACGGCCGGCGGCGCGCAGTTCCTCGATGAGCGAGTGGTCGCGCGTGAGCGACTCCAGGCGGCCCTCGCGCAGGCGGTACAGGCGGCTGTCGCCCACGTGGGCCACCGCCGCGCCCCTGTCCCCCACCGCGAGCGCCACCACCGTGGAGGCCATCTCCTTGAGCTTGCCCACGCGGCGCACACGCAGGGTGCGCTGGGCCAGCGCGGTGCAGGCCGCCAGGTAGTTCTCCTCCCGGCTCTTGGCGGGATCCACCGCGTCCGGCCAGGTGCCGTCCCGGTCCCGGTCCAGCCGGTCGCTGAAGCCCGCGAAGGTGTCCACCACGCACTGGCTGGCCACCTCGCCGCCCTCCTGGCCCCCCAACCCGTCCGCCACCACGAACAGCCCACGCTCGGGCAGGACGCAGTACGCATCTTCGTTGTGCGGTCGCCGCCCGATATGGGTCTGCCCCGCGCTCTCGAATCTCATGACTGCCGCCTCCTGGCTGGGCTCCCGTACAGCAAGCGGGAGGCCAGCGGCCATGTCTCTTCGCGCCCGGGGCGCCCCCGCCGGGTTTTCTCCTGAGAAAGACGCGCGGAGGCGCTTTCACTGGGCCTCATGCGCTCCCCCTGTCCGCCGACCGACGTTGCGCCGGTCCCGGCCGTGCCTGGCTTCGCAGGAGGAAACTGAACAGAAATCCAGTCCCGCGAGAAGGGTGGACGCCATGGCAATCGACGACTTGAGGGCAAACGGGATGATGTCGCACCTGCTCACATCGCTGGAGGCAGGAGAAGATATCGGGCATTACGGCCGATTGTTGTTCGCGATGGTCGCGCGGCACTTCGTTGACGCGGCGAGCGAGGAGGCGGATTCCACGGGGGCCCCCTAGCAACTCCTCCCGGGCCCGGCGGACAATCTGGAGGCTGCCCGACGTGCGGGCCATCACCCGAGGAGAACCATGACCTCCATCCGCCGCGTGGGTTCTGGCATCTCGACATCGCGGGCCTACTCCATCTCCTCCGAGCTGGAGGTGACCGCCCCGGTGCGCAAGGAGCCCCTGGCGCCGGTGGATCCGGTGCGGCGGGGCTTCTCCGACGACAGCGACTTCCAGGCGGACGCCGAGGGCGACCTGAACGGCGCGCTCTTCGCGGACCTGGGGCCCGGTGAGGTCGCCCCGCACATGGCGCGCGAGCGCGCGGGCCTGGAGGCCTCGGAGCCCCGGGCCGCCCTGCTGGAGAACTCGCAGCTGCGCGCCTTCGCGGGCGTGAGCGAGTTCGAGGCGTCCGCGCCCTCGTACGCGCAGCGGCTGGGCATGCCCACGTCGACGCCGCTCATGCAGGCGCGGCTGGCCAACCCCCAGCGCGGCACGGAGGAGGTGGAGACGGATCCCTCCCTGGACCCGTCCGACATCCTGTCGCCCGACGCGGCCGCGTGGGAGCTCCAGAACCTGGACACCATGCCCCGCACCGTCTCCGCGCAGGAGGCGGAGGACCTGCTGTTCCTCCTGGAGTCGGGGGACCTGTCCAGCCTGAGCGACGAGGAGCTGCGCGCGCTGAGCGAGGACATGGGCGCCGACGACGCGGAGGTCGACCCCCACGGGATGGACGCCTCCGAGGTCACGGCGGGCGCGGACGACTTCCTGGCCACGCTGGACGACAGCGCGCCGGACGTCGCCTTCCCCGAAGGGTCGATGAACGTCACGCCGCCAGATGACTTCCTGGCGGACGTGAACGACTTCACGCTGGAGGCGCCCGAGGCCCAGGTCGAAGCCCAGGCACAGGCCGAGGCCCCCCCGCCCTTCACGCCCGAGGACAGCGTCGTGGTGGCACCGGAGCTGGCCGCGACCGCGCAGGACGCCTCGACGGAGGCCCCCGCGAGCAGCGAGTCCCCGGTGGACGCCGCCGTGCGCGCCAGCGCCGCGGCCGACGTCAGCGCCGCGGCCGACATCGAGGACGTGCAGGACGCCGACCTCGTGGAGGCGGAGGCGAACGCCACGCCTCCGGCGTTCCACCCACCCGAGTCCTGAAGGCCCGTCGCCCCGGGCGCCGCTCCGCCCCCGGGCCCCGGCGCGCGTGCGCTCAGGGCTCGGGCGTGTCCGCGAGCGCGGCGTCCAGCTGCGTCTGCGCCTCCACGACGTCCTTGTGCAGCTCGTTCGTGTAGCGGTCGCGCTCCGGGCTCCTCCACTCGGCGGTGGAGAACTGGTGGGGCGGGTACACGCGCGTGGTGTGCACCGGCCCCCGCAGGGAGACCATCAGCTCGCGGTCCGGGTCCCCCGCCTCCTTGAGCAGGAAGCCCTCCACGTCGCGCAGGGTCAGCGGGAAGGTGGGGGCTTCGTCGCGGATGAGCTTGCCGAAGACGTTGAACCGCACCTCCTGCACGCCCACGGTCAGCTCCTCGTTGAACGACGTGGACGCGAACGGCATGCCCCCTTCGTCGTCCAGGCGCGCGGACACCACGTACCGGCCCGCCTTGCGCACCTGGACCGTCAGGTACAGGTCCAGCGAGCCTGCCTCGACCACCTCGCGCACCCGGCGCGTGAACGTGGCCGGCGGCGCGGGCGTGTAGAGCACGTCGAAGAACGTCGCGTCCTCCAGGGAGCCGGAGCGCACGCGCATGTCCACGCGCAGCGTGCCGGAGAACATCGCGAAGCCCTGCCTGGACGGCTGGAAGCGCCCGGTGTGAATCCCGTCCCCCGCCACCGCGTCGCCGTCACGACCGCCGTCCCCGAAGGCGATGGGCACGCCGGCCACGCCCCCCGGGCCCAGCAGGTGGTCCGCCTCGTGCGCCACCGCGGACAACACCTCGCACGGGCGCGGCTCGCGGCGCGAGTCCTCGCACCCCACGGTGAACAGCACCGACTCGTCACCGACGACGAACACCTTGTCCTGCTTGAGCCGCAGCTGCACGTCGGAGGTGCCGTCCTGCGCGGCCCTCGGGCTCAACGGCCGCGTGCGCTCCGGCTCCGCCAGCTCCATCTGGTCCGGATGCTCGCGGCTGGGCCGGGACTCGGGCGGATAGCGCGTGGCCGCCACGTAGGCCTCCAGCGAGCGCTTCGCGCGCTCCAGGCGCTTCTGCCACAGCTCGCGCCGGGCCTCGCGCTCGCGGGCCTCCGGGCTGAGCAGCGACGGGGGCGCCGGCTCACCGGCCCCGGAGCCGGGCGGGGTGCCCATGCGCCGCTCCGGAGCCCGCGCGGCCTCTCGCGGGTCGGACTCCGGGCCGGGGGCCGCCTCCGGGGAGGCCCCGGAGAGCTCCGCCCCCTCGCTGGAATGCCACCACAACAAACCACCGACCCCGAGCAGCAGCGGCACGAGGGCAAGGAGCCACCGGCCGTGACGCAGCCAGGAAGGGGCGGAGACGGGACCGTCGTCGGAGGTCATGGGCGGGCTTCGCCGGAAGGGGCGGGGGAAGCCTCCAGTCTAGTACGCGTACTTCACGACGTCCTCGCGCACCTTGGAGACGATGCCGCCCCAGCTGCCATTGGCGTGGTGGTTGTACGACTCGCCGTCGTCACGCAGGGACACGGAGTGGAAGCTCCACTTCGCGCGGCCGTCGCTGCACGCCGCCGTGCCCGTGTTCAGCGTGCCGCCGCAGAACCAGTCGCCGGGGTTGCAGTAGGACCCGTTTCCACTGCCGGACACTCCGCCGGTCGAGTGGTAGGCCACCGCCTCGTCGTCCTGGCCCGGGAGGATGCCGGAGTACGCCGTGCCCTTGGCACCCGCGAACATGTAGAACCACACGTTGCGCGTGACGTTGTGGTTGTACATGGCGCGCGCCGTCGTGGTGACCAGGTCGCTCACCAGCGGGTCGCTCACCGCCCAGTCGCCGTGGTCCGCCAGCTCGCTGCCGCCGGCCGCGCCGGACGCGATGTCCACCCACTTGATGTTCCAGCCCGTCTGCGTGGTGCCGTCGGTGTTGCCGCACTCGCCGTTGGCGTTGGGCTTGGCGTCCTTCTTCGCGCGCGCGCTGCCACCGTACAGCGACAGGGCGTAGCCGATCTGCAGGTCACCCGCGCTGTGCGCGGCGACGTAGCACCAGTTGCTGCCCGTGCAGAAGCAGTCCAGCGCGTTGCGGATCCGGTAGTTCTCCGTCCCGATGCGCTGCGTGCCATTCCAGTTGACCGCCTTCTTGTTCACCCCCGCCGCCGTGTTCGCCGGCCCCCAGTAGCTGAAGTCCCCGTAGTTGCCCGCCTTCGTGCTGTTGCCGTTCTTGCCGTGGATCCACAGCGTGTAGTTGGTCGCGGCGGCTTCGGTGCTCACCAGCAGCGTCGCGGCGGCCACGGCCGCGCCAATCAGCGTCTTCATGGGGGTGTGTCTCCTGGCCTCTCCAGAGGGGTGAGAGGGCTTCCGCACGGCCGCAGGCCGAGCGAGGGGACGACCACTCTAGGGGGTGTCTTCCATGAATGCGATGAGCCGCCCGTCGCACATTGAGACAAAAAGCTGACGCATCGCGCCGGCCGCCACCGTCAGGCCGGGGTATCAAGGACCCCGCTGTTCACGAAGCGCTCCAGTCGCATCAACGCTTCCGGCAGGTTGGCGCGCCCCAGGCCCAGGCGGAAGTGATTGCCTTCAAAGGCATACACATCTCCAGGCAACAGCAGCACGCCCTCCCGGGCGATGAGGGCCTCGGTGAAACGCGCCACCGGGATGTTTCGCGACAACCGCGGGAAGGCCACGCTGCCCGCGCGCGGGCGCACCCAGCGGAAGGTGTCCGGGTGCCGGGCGAAGAAGGCGTCCAGCAGCGCCAGGTTGCGCGTGAGCAGGCCGCGGCTGCGCGCCAGCACCTGCTCCCGGGCCTTGAGGGCGATGAGGGCCAGCAGCTCGCTGGGGGCGCTGTTGCAGAGCGACGTGTAGTCCTTGAAGGCCCGGCAGCGCGCCAGCAGGTCCGCGTCCCGGCACGCGAGCCAGCCCACGCGCAGCCCCGCCAGGCCAAACGCCTTGGACATCACGCCCAGGCTCGCGCCCTTGGGGAAGCACGACGCCGCGGGCGGCAGCGTGTCCCCCGCGTCGTACTCCAGCAGGCGATACACCTCGTCGGAGAAGAGGTGGATGCCGCGCGCCTCGCACAGCGCGCACAGGGCCTGGAAGGTGGCGCGGTCCGGCAGCGAGCCCGTGGGGTTGTGGGGGAAGTTCACCACCACCACGCGCGTGTCCGGGCGCAGCGCGGCCTCCAGCGCGCCCAGGTCCAGCGCCCAGCCTTCCTCCTCGCGCAGGCGCAGCAGCGTCACGTCCGCGCCAGTGGCGCGCGCCACCTCGTACAGGGACTGGTAGCCCGGCCAGGTGACGACGGCGTGCGTGCCCGGCCCCAGCAGGACGTTCATCGTCACGAAGAGGGCCTCCTGCGCGCCCGCGAAGGTGAGCACGTCGTCGGGCGTGAGGCCCGGGTACATCCCGGCGATGGCCTCGCGCAGCAGGGGCAGCCCCGGCGTCTCGGTGTAGCCCAGCGTCAGGGCCTCCCAGCGCGCGGAGTCCTCCGGCGAGGCGAGCGCCAGCAGGTCCGCCATGCGCCAGCCCTCCACGTCGGAGGCGCACAGCAGGTAGGGCGCGGAGAACTCCCAGCGCGCGAAGTACCGCTCCAGCTCGAAGTCGGGGATGTGCATGGCGTCCTCACGTGCCGCCCGCCTGCCCGCCCGGTGGCGGAGCGGGCCCGGAAGCCTTGCCGGACGGGCGAGCGGACGGGCGCGCCGCCGGGAGCAACCGGAGGCGCATGCATACCTTGAGTCGCGACCCGTTGAAGCGCTTTCCCATAGGGAGTTCGCATGGCCTCGACGAAGATCCCCCTCACGCTCCTGGACCCGGATGGCGGCTGGGTGAATGCCCCCGTGCACGTCTCGGAGCTCGATGGACTGCCGGTCCTCCTGCACTTCTGGACCATGGACTGCGAGGACTGCGCCGCGCAGTTCGAGGCCGTGAACCAGTGGGTCGTGGACTACGGGCCGCGCGGCCTGAAGGTCATTGGCGTGGACGTCACCCATTCGGAGACGGAGCTGCGCGACACCAACAAGGTGGAGGGCTTCGCGCGCGAGCACGCCCTGCGCTACCCCATCGCGGTGGATGACGGCTCCATGGCGAAGTCCTACGGCGTGGACAAGCACCCGTCCTTCCTCCTCTTCGGGCCGGATGGCCGGCTGAGCAACCGCATTGGCGGCAAGGACGCCCTGCGCCGGGTCCGCGCCCTGCTCAAGGACCTGCCCCAGGCGGACCGGGAGCTGTCGGGCGAGGTGTCCGACGCCGAAGAGGCCCAGGTCCCGGCCAGTCCCTAGTCTTTCAAGGGTGTCACCTTCCTCCCCTTCCTGGAGTCGCACCATGGCGCAACGAACTCACACCGAGCGAAAGGGCCTGTCCCTGGGCGCGCTGGCCGCGGGCGTGGGCGCGGCGATGGGGCTGGGCCGCGCGCTGCGGTCGCGCTTCAGCTTCAAGGACCGCACGGTCATCATCACCGGCGGTTCGCGGGGCCTGGGGCTGGTGATGGCGCGCCTGCTCGTGAAGGAGGGCGCGCGCGTGGCCATCTGCGGCCGCGACAACGAAACGCTCCAGCGGGCCCGCGCGGAGCTGGAGCGCGACGGGGGCCAGGTGCTGGCCATCCGGTGCGACGTGCGCGACCAGGTGCAGGTGGACGCCCTGGTGGGCGCGGTGCACGAGCGCTGGGGCGCGGTGGACGTGCTCATCAACAACGCGGGCATCATCATGGTGGGCCCGCTGGAGTCCATGACCCTGGCGGACTTCGAGGAGGCCATTGACATCCACCTGTGGGGCCCGCTGTACACGACGCTCGCGGTGGTGCCGGACATGAAGCGGCGCGGCGAGGGCCGCATCCTCAACATCTCCTCCATTGGCGGGAAGGTCAGCGTGCCGCACCTGGTGCCGTACTCCGCCAGCAAGTTCGCGCTGGTGGGCCTGTCGGACGGCCTGCGCACGGAGCTGGCCCAGGACGGCATCAAGGTGACGACGGCGTGCCCCGGCCTCATGCGCACCGGCAGCCCGCGCAACGCGTCCTTCAAGGGCGACCATGAGAAGGAGTACGCGTGGTTCCATGTCAGTGATTCGACGATGGGCGTGTCCATGGGCGCCGAACGCGCGGCGCGGAAGATCATCGAGGCGTGCCGACGAGGCGACGCGGAGGCCCTGGTGGGCCTGCCCGCGAAGCTCGCCACGGTGGGCCGCGCCCTGGCGCCCAACCTCACCGCGCGCGTGCTGGACGCCGTCAACCGCCTGCTGCCCCAGGACAGCAACCCGGACCGCCACCGGGGCAGCGAGAGCGAGACGCCCCTCACCCGCTCCTGGCTCACGGAGATGAGCCGCCGCGCGGCGGAGCGCAACAACGAGAACGAGGTGTCCCTGCACTGAGGCCGGGACACCCGGGCGGCGCCTACGCCTTGCCGTCCATCTGCGCCAGCTCCATGCGCCAGTGGCCCCGGTGCTCGTACGCCTGGGCCAATTGGTCGTTGAGCGCGGCGAGCATCTTCACGTTCCCGTCCTGCTCGTAGCCCTTGAGGGCCTCCTCGCAGGCGGGCACGCGCTGGAGGAACGCCTTCAACGCATCCAGGCTCAATTCCTTCACATACATGCCGTACCCCAGCTTCTCCAGGTACAGGGCATTGAGCACCTGCTCGAACTGGCCCCCCACGGGGATGCTCAGCAGCGGCTTGTGCAGGTAGACGGCCTCGCTCATCAGCGTGTAGCCGCCGCCGGCCACCACCGCGCGGGCGGTGCGCAGGTCGTCGATGAAGCCCGCCTCGCTGAAGGGGCGGTAGGTGAGGTTGCCATCCACCAGGTCCTCCTTGAGGTCGCGGCGCAGGCCATACACGCGGCACGGGACGCCGGACTGCTTGAGGATCTCCGGCAGGTGCGTGTTCGTCGTCGCCGTCTGGTACACGAGCAGGTGTTCACCCGGCTCCGACTTCGCCGTGAGGATCTCCGGCCGGAGGATGGACGGCGCCAGCGTGGTGCGGCGCTTGCGCAGGGGCGGGTAGAAGAACGTCGTCGTCAGGTAGTGGAAGGCCCCGGGCAGCTTCGCCTTCACGATGGCGCGCGAGGCCTCGAAGCCCTCCTCGTGCCCCGCCAGCAGGGACGGCTCGTGCTGGCAGCGGTTGATGACCTGCATGTTGTCCACGCTGATGACGGGCAGCCGGTGGTTCTTCGCGAACAGGTAGCTGAACGTCTCGAAGTCGCTCACCACCACGTCCGGCTTGAAGCCCTCCACCAGGTCGAAGTACTGGCGCACGTTCTGCGGCCAACCCTTCACGGCGCCCTGCAGGTTCTGCAGCACCGTCTGCCACTTCTTCACCGAGTTCCCCTCGTAGGCGATGGTCAGGCCCCAGATGCCGTGCACGTTCTGGAAGCGCTGGGACAGGTAGCTCTGCGCCCGCCCCGACACCACGATGTGGACCTCGTGTTCCTTCGTCAGCGCTTCGAGCAGCACGCGCGAGCGCGTCGCATGGCCCATCCCCTCGCCGACGACCCCGTACAGGATTCGCATGGTCCGGAAGCATACGCGCCAGCGGCCTTCACCGCCCCACCCCACCCGCGTCGGTGCTACGCCTCGCGTCCATGACCTCCCTGCCCTCCTCCCGGGGTGCCGCCCTCCTGCGCGCCGCGTCGCTCGGGTTGGTCGCGGGCCTGCTGCTGGGCGGGCTCATCCTGCTCGGCCGGGGCGTGAAGGGGGTCTTCGTCCCCTCGGACTGCGCGGGCCTGTCCGCCCCCGAGTGCCAGCTCACCCGGGAGACGGAGCGGGACCTGGGCCGGGTGCAGACCCTCTCCGGCGGCGCGCTCGTCGCCCTGGGCGCCGCCCTCTTCGCCCTCACCCGCCCCCGGCCGCCCGCCCCCCCGGAAGGCCCATGACGCCAGCCTTTGAAATGGGGGGATGGGGCCTTTCGGATTTCGACTTCAGGTCATTTTCGCTCAGTGGGTAGACCTACTAATTACTACTGGCCCAGCCATTAGGTTTGGGGGTAGGAGACGGCCTTATGCAGCTCGAATCATTGAAGATGTTCTGTGACGTGGTCGAGACGGGCTCGTTCTCGCGCGCGGCGCAGCTCAATCACGTCACGCAGTCGGCGGTGAGCCAGCAGATCCGCGCGCTGGAGAACCGCTACGAGCAGAAGCTGCTGTCGCGCAGCGCGCGTCAGGTGACGCCCACGCCGGCGGGCGAGCGGCTGTTCCGGGGCTGCAAGGAGATATTGGCGCGCTTCGCGGAGGTGGAGCAGGAGATCCGCGAGCAGGCCACGGAGGTGCAGGGCGCCACCACGGTGTCCACCATCTATTCGGTGGGTCTGCACGAGCTGAACGCGGTGCAGAAGCAGCTGTTGAAGACGCACCCCAAGGTGAACATGCGCCTGAACTACCGGCGCAATGATCAGGTCTACGACGACGTCATCCTTGGCGCGGCGGAGATTGGCATCGTGGCCTATCCGCAGCCGCGCGCGGGCGTGGACATCCTGCCGTTCCGCGACGACAAGCTGGCGGTGGTGTGCGCGCCCAACCACGCGTTCGCCACCAAGGCGAAGGTGAGCGTCACGGCGCTGTCGGGCGTGCCCTTCATCGCCTTTGATCGGGAGGCGCCCACGCGCAAGGCATTGGACCGCCTGTTCCGCGAGAAGAACATCGACATCAATCCGGTGATGGAGATGGACAACGTGGAGACCATCAAGCGCGCGGTGGAGATGGGCCTGGGCGTGGCCATCCTCCCGCTCGCCACGGCGCACGCGGAGATCAAGGCGAGCACGCTCGTCGCGAAGCCCTTCGCCGAAGGGCCGGTGTCGCGCCCCATCGGCCTGCTCATCCGCAAGGGCAAGTACCTGGACCGCGCGTCCGCCGCCGTGCTGGAGGCCTTCAAGCAGGCCGCCCTGATTCCGCACGACGACTGACGCCCCCGCGTCGCGAAGTCCCCGCCCGGCGCCTTCAGTACATCTTGCGCAGCCGGGCGGCGAAGAAGCCGTCGTAGCCCTCCGGCCCCGGCAGCGTGCGCAGCCACGCCTGGGCGAGCGGCAGCTTGAGGCCGGGCAGGACGGGCGGCTCCGCCGTCCAGTCCGGGTGGCTGCGCAGGAACATGTCCACCTGGTCCTGGCCCTCCTGCGGCTCCGGCGTGCACACCGCGTACACCAGCAGGCCGCCGGGCGGCACCGCTTCCTGGCAGTTCTCCAGGATGCGCCGCTGGAGCGCGGCCAGCCGCGACACGTCCTCCTCCTTGCGGCGGTATCGCAGCTCCGGGTGCCGGCGCAGCGTCCCCAGCCCGGAGCACGGCGCGTCCACCACCACCGCGTGAAATTCGCCCCAGGCCTCCGGGAAGGGCTCCGCGGCGTCGTGCGCGAAGGCCTTCAGCCGGGCGGACAGCCCCAGCCGCTGGGCCTCCGCGTCAATCTTGCGCAGCTTGTTGGCGTGCAGGTCCACCGCCACCACGTCGTGCGTCTCCGCCTGATGACAGGCCTTGCCGCCCGGCGCGGCGCACGCGTCCAGCACGCGCGCGGACTCCGGAATCTGGCCGTAGACGCCCACCAGCTGCGCGGCCTCGTCCTGCACCTGCCACAGCCCTTCCGCGTAGCCGTACAGGTCCTCCACCCGGCCCACCGGGGGCAGGATGATGCCCACGGGCGAGGCCTCCGTGGGGCGGGCGTCCACGCCCACCTCCTTCAGCTGGGCGAGCAGCGCGTCGCGCGTCACCTTGGACGTGTTGGCGCGCACCACCACCGCGGGCGGCAGGTTGTTGGCCACGAGCATGGCCTCCGCGCGCTCGCGGCCGAACTGGCGGATCCACCGCTCCACCAGCCAGCGCGGGTGGCTTTCGCGCACGGACAGGTACTCCACCGCGTCCTTCTGGGAGGGCAGCGGCGCGGAGGGCAGCTCCGACAGCTTGCGCAGGATGGCGTTGGTGAAGCCCGCCGCGCGCGCCAGGCCCACGTCCTTCAGGGCCTGCACCGTCTCCGCCACGGCGGCCCGCGCGGGCACGCGGGTGTGGAAGAGCTGGTAGGCGCCGACGCGCAGCGCCGCCAGCACCTTGTCCTCCAGCGCGTCCAGCTTGCGGTCCGCGAAGCGGGTGATGGCGTAGTCCAGCGCCATCTGCCGGCGGGTGGCGCCGTAGGTCAGCTCGGTGACGAGCGCCGCGTCGCGCGGGTCCTTGGGGGGGTGCTCCGACAGCGCCGTGTCCAGCACGACGTTGAGGTAGGCGTCCGTGGCGCGCACGCGCGCGAGGATGTTGATGGCGAGGGTACGGGCGTTCATCCTTCTTCCAGCCGGGTCATCAAATCCACCAGTTGCTCGTCCGACATCCGCGTCGCGGGCAGATGGGACAGGGTGAGGCTCTGGAGGCTTTCCTCCAGGAGGTCGCGGTGGCCACTCTCCGCGGGTTCGCCACGCTGGACCTGCTGATACTTCGCGCGTGCCCAGGTGGCCAGTTCCGCCTCACTGAGTCTTCCGGCCAGCCGGTCCGCGATCTTCTGGCGCACCAGCGCCCGGGTGAGCAGGTCCGACGCGGGCGTGGCCCCCGCCTTCGCCGCGCGGCCCAGCGTCTTGCCCGCCCGGCCCTCCGACTTCGCGTCGGAGGACGTCGTCGACTTGCGGCCCAGCGTCTTCAGGTGCCCGCCCGCCTCCGCCGTGCGCGCCAGCGAGCGCGCGGAGGTCGCCAGGGGCAGCGGGGCCGCCGGGCCGCCCTTGAGCGGATGCACCTTGCCCACCAGCCGGGGCGCTGGCCGGGAGGCGCCGGCCTCCGGCGAGGCCGCGCCCTTGCCCTTGCGGCGCCCCAGCGTCTTCACCGGCCCGGGGATTGCGGGGTGGAAGATGCCGCTGGCGAACGTCTCCAGCGCCTGGAAGTAGGGGTCGAAGCCGTGCAGCCCCAGCACCTGCATCGCGCACGCCTCCGCGACCACGGACTCGCGCGCGGGGGGCTTGAGCAGCACTTCGATGGCGGGCAGCCCCACCGCCTCCAGCGCCTCCTTCAGCGCGTAGGACGTGAAGAGGCCCGCCGGGTTGATGACGATGCCCTCCACGCCCTTGCGCTCGGCGTGCAGCGTGTCGATGAGCACGCCCTCGTGGTTGGACTGGACGATCTTCAGCTCCAGGCCCAGCGCCTTCGCCTTCGCGCGCAGGGCCGCGTCGAGGTCCGACAGGCGGCCCCCGGCGGTGTCCTCGCGCTCGCCCAGGAGGTTGAGGTTCGGTCCGTGCAACACCAGCAGCTTCATGCCCATCGACAAGACTCCCAGGGACGCCCGGCTTCAAGGCGCGAAGATTCCACGTGGCGCTCGGGGGCGCACACTCAAGACATGAACGGCTGACTGCCCGGCGGTAGTTTGTGGCCGGAGAGGAAGTCGGACGCGCGCATCACCCGCTTGCCCTCTGGCTGGACGTCCAGGAAGACGAGCGACCCTTCGCCGCACGCCACCTCGATGCCCTCCGGCCCCGCCGACAACACCGTGCCGGGCGCGCCCTTTCCCGAGGCAGGGCGCATGCGGTGCACCTTGAAGACCTTGCCTGACAGCAAGGTGTACGCGCCGGGCCACGGCGTGAAGGCGCGCAGGCGCCGGTCCAGCTCCACCGCGGACTTCGTGAAGTCCAGCTTCGCGTCCTCCTTGTCGATGATGGGCGCCAGCACCATGCCCTCGGACGGCTGGGGCGTGGGCGCCAGCTCCCCGCGCAGGTAGCGCGGCAGGGATTCACGCAGCAGGTCCCCGCCCAGCGCGGCCAGCTTCGTGTGCAGCGTGGCGCTCGTCTCGTCCGGGGCGATGGGCAGCCGCTTCGTCGCCAGCATGGGGCCCGTGTCCAGGCCCTCGTCCATCACCATCAGCGTCACGCCCGTCTGGGCATCGCCGTGCGCGATGGCCCACTGGATGGGCGCCGCGCCCCGGAAGCGCGGCAGCAGCGACGCGTGCACGTTGACGCAGCCCTTCACCGGCAGGGCCAGCAAATCCTTGGGGAGGATCTTCCCGTAGGCCGTCACCACGCAGACGTCGGGGGCGTACTGGCGCAGCTCCTCTACAAAGGGCGGCGTGCGCAGCTTCTGCGGCTGGAGCACCGGCAGGCCCCTCTCCAGCGCGCGCTCCTTCACCGGGGGCGCGGTGGGGGCGCCGCTGCGGCCCTTGGGCTTGTCCGGCTGGGTGACGACGGCCACGACGTCACCCACGTCGAAGCAGGCCTCCAGCGAGGCCACGGCGAACTCGGGCGTGCCCATGAAGACGATGCGGGGGCGGCTCATGTGAGGGGAGTCCCTTCGAGGGAAGTGGAGGGGGGCCCGGGCCTCAGGCCACGGACTTGAAGGAGGCGGACGGGGCGGAGGTGTCCACCGCCTGCCGCTTGCGCGCACGCAGGGACTCCAGCGTGGCCAGGGCTTCGCGCGCTTCGGGGGTGGTGCCCAGCGCCTTGAGCACCGACAACGCCTGCTCCAGCGCCAGGGCCTCGTCGGCCTCGCGCTGACGGATGCGGTCCACCGCCTCGCTGAAGCGCCCGAAGAAGGCGCGCAGCTCGTCCTTGCGCCGCAGGGGGCGCAGGCGCGGGTAGCGGCCGGCCGCGAGCGCCGCGACGTAGAGGCTCATCACGTGGACGGGGCCCGCCACACGGTGCGTGAAGAGCAGCCCGAACAGGCCCAGCGCGATGCCCATGCCCACGGTGGCGGCGCCGGTGAGCCACCAGAGCGTCTCCTCGCCCGACAGCCCGCCTTCGGTGGACATCCGCAGCCCCTGGTGCGCGAGCACGCCGAACAGCAGCATGCTCCCCGCCCCCATCCCCGTGAGCAGCAGGATGTATTTGAGCTGGAACTCCCGGTCGAGCAGGTACGTCCGACGCAGGATGTTCGGACGCGACGCGTTACGACTGTCTTCGGCGAGGGCCATGTCGTTGACCAGCGTACCCCAGGAGTCGGTGGAGGTTTGCGTCCTTCGACACGTCAGGTCTACACCCGACGGCAGCGCAGACTTTTGGACGCAAAGGAGCCCCATGTCCCGCTCATTCGTCGCCCTGTCCCTGGCGGTGTCCTGCCTCACGCTCGGTGGATGCAAGAAGGAGGACCCGAAGACGCCGGAGTACTGGCAGTCCAGTCTGGAGGGGGCCCGCCGCGCGGACGACCGCGTGCGAGTCATTGAGTCGCTGCGCACGTCCGGCAACGTGAACGAGGCGTTCCTGCCCTTCCTGCACGCGCGGCTGACCTCGGAGCGCAAGCCGGAGGTGAAGGCGGCGGTGGCGCGGACGCTGGGGGACCTGCACCACCCGTCCTCGCTGGAGCCGCTGACGGCGGCGTTGGACCCCTCCGCGAGCGACTCCTCCGAGCAGCAGGTGAACAAGGCCATCGTCGGCGCGCTGGGGAAGATTGGGGATGCGCGCGCGGTGCCTTCGCTGGTGCCGCTGCTGCGCAGCAAGGACAACTACACGCGCATCGAGGCCGTCCAGGTGCTGGGCGCGCTGAAGGCGAAGCCGGCGGTGGACACGCTCATCCAGCTGGCGACGGATGAGGCCGCGGAGCCCTTCCTCAACAAGAAGGCGATTGAGGCGCTGGGGCATATTGGCGACCCGCGCGCCATCCCCGCCCTGCTGCGCACGCTGACGAAGGAGCGCCGGGGCGTGTCCTTCTACGTGGAGAGCAGCTTCGCGCTGTACCAGATGGGCGCGCCCGCGGCGGACGCGCTCCTGCCGGCGCTGGAGGGCAAGGACCCGGAGCTGCTCACGTGGGCGAAGGCCCAGGGCGTCAACCCGGCCAGCTACCCGATGAAGGTGGCGCAGGTGCTGGGCGACTTGAAGGACAAGCGCGCGGTGGCGCCGCTGGTGAAGCAGCTGTCGTTCACGCACTCGGATCCGCAGATTCAGGCGCTGGTGCGGATGCAGGCCGCGGATTCGCTCGGGCGGATGAGGGCCCCGGAGGCGGTGAAGCCGCTGTCGGCGCTCGTGTCGGAGCCGGACCCCACGGTGCGGGACGTCTACGTGCGCGCCCTGACGCTCGTGGGCAGCCGGGATGCGCTCCCCGCGCTGGAGAAGGCGGCGGGCAGCCCGGACTGGTACGCGCGGGAGGTGGCGCTGAAGGGCATCGCGCTGCTCGGGGACGCGCGGGAGCAGCCGATGCTGGCGAAGCTGGCCGCCGCGGAGCCCGGGCGCACCGCGGCGGACTGCAAGGTGACGGGCGAGGAGGGCTGCGAGGACGCGGCGGCGCTGGGCAAGAAGCGCGCGGACCTGGTGCTGGGCCACGGCGCGGTGCTGGAAGCGGCCCAGGCGTGCACCGGCGACGCGGCCTGCTGGTCGCAGCGGCTGGCCAAGGCGGACGCGGTGCTGCTGGAGCGCGCGGCGCTGGAGCTGGGGCGCTCGGGCGCGGCGGACCAGGGCCCGACGCTGGCCACGCGGCTCACGGAGAAGAACACCGAGGCGCGCGCCACGGTCATCCAGGCGGTGGACTGGCTGACGGACGAGCCCGCCGCCGCGAAGAAGCTGCGCGAGGCGTCCCTGCCCGCCATGCGCAAGCAGCTGGAGGACGAGAAGGGCAACACCAACTTCGTGCGCGTCAACGAGGACCTGCGCCGGCTGCTCATCAAGCTGGAGCGGGCCTGACGCGGACCGGGTAGCGCGCGCGCCTCAAGCGGGGACGGGCCGGGCCCCGCCGTCCTCCGCCGCGCGCAGGGCCGGCGGCATGCGCTCCACCGCGCGGTGGAGCACGCCCAGCTGGCGCACCAGCCGTGACACCTGCGTGCGCTCCAGCGCGTCCGTACCCTCCAGGGAGGGCGCCTCGCGCTTGAGTCCGCTCGGCACGCGGCGCGCCACCAGCGCCGCGGCCAGCTCCTCCAGCGCGTCCGAGGCGTAGCGCACCACCGGCCCCAGGTCGGACGTCGGGTGCCAGGCCCGGCTCGCGGCCAGGGCCGTCACCGCCGCCGTGAAGCGCCGGGCGAAGGTGATGAGCGCCATGCCCGGCTCCAGCTCCTTCGCGGGGCCCTTCCATTCGCTGAGCATCCGCTGGAAGGACGCCTCCGCGGACAACAGCGCCACGCCCACCCTGCGCCGCGCCGCGCGCAGCTCCGGCTCCGCGGGCACCGGCGTCCGCGCCACCTCCCGCAGGTAGTCCCGGCCCGCCCGCAGCACGGAGGCCACCTCCTCCGGGAAGCGCGCGTGTTCGGGGCTGGGCCACAGCAGCCGGATGCCCAGCAGCGCCAGAGCGCCCCCCAGCAGCGTGTTGAGGATGCGCACGCCCGCGAGCTGCCAGTCCCCCGTCTGGATTTCGGCGAGCAGCACCAGTGCGGGCGCCAGCAGCACCTGGAAGACGGTGAAGTTGAGCGGCCGCACGCTCACCGACACGCAGATGAGCCCGACGATGACCGCGAGCATCATCCACCGCGCCGGCAGCACGTACACGAGCCCCATCGCCAGCACGCTGCCCACCAGCGTCCCCGCCACGCGTTGCAGCCCCTTCTCCATCGTGAGGCCCGCGTAGGGTTGCAGCACGACGATGACGGTGATGGTCACCCAGTACCAGTGATTGAGCCCCAGCCCTTCCGCGAGCGCCGTCGCCACCGTCGCGGTGAGCCCCAGCCGCAGCGCGTGCCGGAAGACCACGGACTGCGGCGTCAGGTGGTCGCGCAGCACCGCCCACGCGCCCCGCTCCTGGCCCGGGGCCGCGGAGAAGGACATCGTGTCGCGCTCGGGGAGCGGCCTTCCCCCCTCCAGCCGGGAGGCCTCGTCCACCGCCACGGCGCCGTGCTCGCGCAGACGCCCCAGCAGGCCCGCGACGTGCGCGTACTGCGAGCGCGCTGGCTCCGGGAGCCCCCCGTCCGCGTGGACCACCCGCGTCACCGCCTCCGCGTCCCAGGCGGTCGGCACCGGCGCCGTGCCCCGCACCAGGCCGCCCACCACGCCCCGCAGGTCCACCGACAGCGACCGCAGCGCGCGCTGGGCCTCCGCGCGGGCCACGCGGCAGGCCCCGCCGCGCGGCGCCTCGTCCAGGGACTCCGACATCGCGGTGAGCAGCAGCGACATTGCGTCCGCGTCCTCCAGCAACACCAGCAGGTGCTCGCCGCGCCCGCTCTCCTCCTGCCGCCCCTGGCGCGTGGCCCCCAGCGTGTCGCGCGCCGTCTCCAGCGACTGGCGCATGCGCGCGGCCCGCTGCACCGCCTCCCACGTCCCCACGCGGGAGGGCCCCTCCAGGGGCCAGCCCGCCACCGCGTCCGCGACGTTCGCCAGTTCCTCGTAGCAGGTGGCGATGGCGAGCCGCGCCGGGCGGTAGGGCCGCAGCGGCCACAGCACCAGCGCCAGGAACATGGACCACGCGCCGCCCGCCACGAAGTACGCGGCCTGCATCAGCGCCGCCCCCGGCCCGTGCGACGGCAGGGCCAGCGACACCACGAACAGGTTCGCCAGCAGGATGCCCAGGATGCCCGGCGTGTCGCCGTAGCTGCGCGCGAAGCCGCACGCCGTCACCCAGAGGAGCGTCAGCGCCACGTCCACCCAGAAGGGGCTGGGCAGCGCGATGATGAGCCCCACCAGCGCGCCCAGCACCGTCATCGCGCCCATGGCCCAGGCCCGCGTGCGGTACGGCCCGCCCTTGTCCACCAGCGCCACGAACAGCCCCGCCATGCCCGCCCACGCCGCCTGCGGCAGCTGCAGGAGCGCGGACACCAGCAGGGGGACGCCCAACGCCAGCGCCGTCCTCAGCCCCGCCGCCACCGCGGGCCGGCCCGGCTGGAAGCGGAAGAGGCCGGCCACGTGACGGGGCAGGTGTCCCCGGGCCGCCACCCCGCGCGGCGCCACCCACCCCTCCGCCGGCTCCGCCCCGTCCCCGCGCATCCCGCTGCTCCTCCCTCAAGAAGGTCCTTGAGGAAGATGGGGTGCGCGGGCGCCCCGGACCTCCCCTGCCTGCCCGCATGCCTCGCGGACGGACGGCAGGGGGGCCGGTGGCTCAGCTGCGCTGCGCGTAGTACTCGACGATGAAGGGCTCGTTCACGTCCACGGGGATCTCCTCGCGCTCGGGCAGGCGCACGAAGCGCATGCCCTCCCCCGCGCCCAGCACCTGCACGTAGGCGGGCACCTGCCGGGACTTCATCCGGCCAAAGGCGTCCTGCACCGCCGCCAGCTTCAGGTGCGCGGGGTGGAAGCGCACCTCGTTGCCCGGCTTCAGGCGGATGCTCGGGATGTCCGCGTTGCGCCCATCCACCTGGAAGTAGCCGTGGCGCACGAACTGCCGCGCCTGGCGGATGCTCGTCGCCAGGCCCGCGCGCAGCACCAGCGCATCCAGCCGGCTCTCCAACAGCTGCATCAGCACCTTGCCGGTGTTGCCCGGCGACCGGCGCGCCTCCAGGAAGGCGCTGCGGCACTGCTTCTCCAGCAGCCCGTAGTACAGCTTCAGCTTCTGCTTCTCCCGCAGCCGCTGCGCGAAGTCGCTCACCGACGTGCGCGCCGTCGCGCCGTGCTGCCCGGGCGGATACGGCCGGCGCAACACCGGGTCCTTGTCGGGATCCTTCGCGCTGATGCGCGACAGCGGGATGCCCAACCGACGACACATCTTCCCTCGCGGTCCCAGTTCTCGTGCCACGGCGTGTCCCTCCGTCCTACGGGTTGGCCTGGGCCAACTTGAAATTGATAATCACTATCAATTTCAATACCTGCAAAGAGAGCGGGCGGTCAAGCTTCCAGCCACCGGGCGTGGGTGGACGGCGGGCCAGGGAGGGCTCGAAAATGCTTCGAAATACAGCCCGCCCGGTCACCTCCCTACCGGTCGGAAGGTTTATTTGCGGGAAATGTAGGCCGAACACTTCACCAACAAAATCATGAGGTTGAGCGACAAATCCCCCTGTCGGAATTCAACCCACACGCAACCTTCGGGCGGCTGACCCGAGAATCAATTTGTCCGTCCCCTTCCCCCGAGAAAACCACCATGGCCCTTCGCACCGACCTCTCGAAGCCCGCCGTCATCCCCTCCCAGCGCACCGACACCAAGGCGACGAACACCGTCGCGAAGCCCGCGGGCCCGGTGGGGATGAGCTCCCAGTCCAGCTTCAGCGCCGGCGCGCCCTCCAAGGCGAAGGCGGCGGTGGCGCTGAACGGCGTGGGCACGAAGGTGACGCCGGGTCCGGTGAGCCTGAGCAGCCCCCAGGCGCAGCAGGCCGTGCAGCAGACGGTGTCGTACGTGAACCAGAAGCACCCGCAGCTGGGCGGCATCACCGGCGGCGCGGCGTTCTCCCCCCGTTCGGTGGAGCGGGACCAGCTGGGCATGACGCACGTGCGCCTGGACCGCATGCACGAGGGCGTGAAGGTCTCCGGTGAGCAGGTCATCGGCCACCTGGACGCGAAGGGCCAGTTCGACAGCCTGACGGGCAACGTGTCCGACATCCCGGCGGGCCTGGGCAAGGCGCCCACGAAGCTGACGGCGAAGGACGCGCTGGCGACGGCGCAGAAGGACTTCAACGGCAGCACGTCGCGCGCGCCCACCGTGGAGCGCGAAATCGTGAAGGGCCCGGACGGCCAGTACCGCGCGGCCTTCCACGTGACGCTGACGGACACGTCGGTGAACGGCGGCAAGCAGCCCCGCTCGATGAACTACTTCATCGACGCGAACACCGGCGAGTCCATCAAGCAGTTCAACACCATCAGCCAGTGCTGCGCCGGTGGCTCCGCGCACGCCGCCCACTCGGGTGGCGCCGCGGCCCGGCCGCCGTCCACCGCCGCCACCCCGGGCGCGACCCCGGCCACGGGCGGCGCCGCGGCGGACCGCGTGGCGGACGACCAGACGATGTACAGCGGCAAGGTGGACCTGCAGACCACGCAGGGCAAGGACGGCACGTACGCGCTGGAGGACAAGACGCGCGGCAAGGGCATCGTGACGTACGACGCGAAGAACCGCCCGGAGGCGTCCGGCACCACCGCCATCACCGACAAGAACGACGTCTGGGGTGAGAAGACGGACCCGGCGCGCGCCCACGCGGGCGTGGACGCGCACTACGGCGCCGCGATGACCTACGACTTCATGAAGGACGTCCTGGGCCGCGACTCCATCGACGGCAAGGGTGAGAAGCTCATCTCCTACGTGCACACCGACAACAACCTGGTGAACGCGTTCTGGGACGGCGAGAAGATGCAGTACGGCGACGGCGACGGGAAGGACGCCGGCCCGCTCACCACGCTGGACATCGCCGGCCATGAAATCGCGCACGGCCTCACCCAGCGCACCGCCGACCTGGAGTACTCGGGTGAGTCCGGCGGCCTCAACGAGTCCTTCAGCGACATCATCGGGACGGGCGTGGAGTGGTACGCCAGCCAGAAGAACGGCGCGGTGAAGTTCGACTGGGCCGTGGGCGAGGACGCGTGGACGCCCAAGAACGGCGACAGCACGGACGCCCTCCGCTACATGAACGACCCGACGGCGGACGGGTACTCCATCGACAACTACAAGAACTACCCGAAGATGACGGAGGTGCACGGCTCCAGCGGCATCGCCAACAACGCCTTCTACCTGCTGACGGAGGGCGGCAAGAACAGGACGTCCGGCCTGGAGGTGAAGGACGGCATCGGCATGGACAAGAGCCTGAAGATCTTCGGCCGCGCCCTCACCACGTACATGACGCCGCAGACGACCTTCTCCGAGGCCCGCGCCGCCACCGTGAAGTCCGCCACCGACCTGTACGGCAAGGACTCCGTCGAAGTGAAGAAGGTGCAGGACGCCTGGACCGCCGTCGGCGTGAAGTAGTCGCTTTCGCTTCAGGGCCCGGGCGGGCGTTCCCCCTCCCGTCCGGGCCTGTCGTCCAGCCGTTACTGCCTCGCCATGGCCGCGTTCTGCTCCGACTTCGCGTCGCGGACGTGCTCACCGGAGACGTCCACCGTCACCTGGAAGAGCGTGCCGGTGAACTCGAAGGGCGCGGTGTAGAGCTGGCTCACGGCGGAGCTCTCGTCCCGGCCACACGTCAGCCCCTCCCCCAGGCTGAGGATGAGCGGCATGGTGGCGGAGATGTCGCTCTGGGCCACCAGGTCCCCGTTGATGTAGAGCCGGCCGCGTCCGGGCGCGCCCCGCCCCGCCTTCGGGTCGGGCTTGCCGGTGGGCTCGAAGGAGAACTTCAACTCCGAGCGCCCCTGTGGCACCTCCACCGCCGACTCGATGTGGAACTCCTGTTCGCCGACGAAGTTGTAGACGTAGTGCAGCTTCCGGTCCTGGACGAACAGGGTGTAGCCGCCGGTGAGGCCGCCGTGGCACAGGAGCACCCCTTCCGCCTCGCCGCGCAGGTCCACCTCCGCGGTGATGGTGTGCGGGCGGTTGAGCACGTGCACGGCCGCGTTCTCCGGTGTGGGCGAGGTGCGCGGGCGGTACACGTAGCGCTTGCGGTCCCGGGTAAGCTGCGGGCGCTCCATGGCGAGCACGGAGAGGGTCGGCGACGCGAGCGGCAGCACCTGGTAGCGCCCGGCCTCGGCGTACCAGAGGGCGATCATCTCGATGAGCTTGCCCCGCTCCTCCTGCGCCACGTTCCTCGTCTCGGAGGCGTCCTCGGAGACGTGGTACAGCTCCCACCCGCTCGCATCCAGCTCACGCAGCCGGTCCTCGTCGAGCATCGACTGGCCGAACTCTTCCCCCGACTCCGCGAAGGACGGCCCGGGGAACGGGCACACCGCGCGCCAGCCGTCGTGGTAGAGCGCGCGGTTGCTGAACATCTCGAAGTACTGCGTGTGGTGGTGGCTCTCCACGTTCCCGTCGTTGAACGTGTGCTTGAAGCTGACGCCCTCGATGGGGGACTGCGTGACGCCCCGGATTGCCTCCGGCGGCTCCAGCCCCAGGCAGTCCAGCACGGTGGGCACCATGTCGATGGCGTGCGCGTACTGCGTGCGCACCTCACCCTTCGCCTGGATGCCCTTGGGCCAGTGGACGAGGAACGGGTCGGTGGTGCCGCCCCGGTACACCTCGCGCTTCCAGCGGCGGAACGGCGTGTCCCCCGCCCAGGCCCAGCCCCACGGGTAGTGGTTGAAGTGCTTCGGCCCGCCCAGGTCGTCCAGCGCCGCCAGGTTCTGCTCCAGCGACTCTGGCGTGTTGTTGAAGAACTTCAGCTCGTTCACGGAGCCGTGCGGCCCGCCCTCCGCGCTGGCCCCGTTGTCGGACAGCACCATGATGAGCGTGTTGTCCAGCTCGCCCGTGTCCTCCAGGAACTTCAGCAACCGGCCGATGTGATGGTCCGTGTGCTCCAGGAAGCCCGCGAACACCTCCATCATCCGGGCGTAGAGGCGCTTCTCCTCCGCGGGCAGCGCGTCCCAGTCCTGCACGTCGGGGTCATGGCGGGACAGCTGCGTGCCCGGAGGCAGCACGCCCAGCTCCAGCTGCTTCTGGAACACCCGCTGCCGGTACGCGTCCCAGCCGTCGTCGAACTGGCCCTGGTAGTGGTCCGCCCATTCCTTGGGGACGTGGTGGGGGGCGTGCATGGCGCCCGTGGCGAAGTAGAGGAAGAAGGGCTTGTCGGGCGCGACCTGCTTGGTGTCCGCGATGCAGTCGATGGCCTTGTCCACCAGGTCCGGCGTGAGGTGGTAGCCCTCCTCTGGCGTCGCGGGCGGGCGGATGGCGTGGTTGTCGTGGATGAGGTCCGGGTAGTACTGGTGCGTGTCCCCGCCCAGGAAGCCATAGAAGCGCTCGAAGCCGCGTCCCAACGGCCAGCGCGAGTACGGCCCGGCGGCGCTCGTCTGCTCCGCGGGGGTCAGGTGCCACTTGCCCACGGCATACGTGTTGTAGCCCGCCTCCATGAGCATCTCGGAGAGCAGGCCATTCTCGAAGGGGATGATGCCGTTGTAGCCGGGGTAGCCGAGCGACGTCTCCGTGATGGTGGCCATCCCGTTGGAGTGGTGGTTGCGCCCGGTGAGGACGCACGAGCGCGTGGGCGAGCACAGCGCGGTGGTGTGCATGTTGTTGTAGAGCAGCCCTCCCCGGGCCAGCCGGTCCAGGTTCGGCGTGCGGATGGGCGAGCCATAGCAGCCCAGGTGCCCGAACCCCGTGTCGTCCAGGATGATGAACAGGACGTTGGGGGCGCCGGGCCTCGAGCGCAGCGGCGAGGGCCAGGCGGGAGAGGACTGTCCCCACGTGCGGCCGATGACACCGGGAAAGGGTCTGCCAGGCTTGTATTCCTTGAGGGACATGAGCGGGCGCGCCTCCACGCGAAGCGAAGCCCCGCCTGGCGGCCCGGGACCTGCGGGCACGCCGACAGTGACTCCGTGAACGTGAAGTGCTCAGCCCCGGGGGGCGGCGGCACCTGCCCTCCAGGCGGAGCCGGGCGGACCCGGGCCCCGTCCGCCCCCTTCCGTCACGACGGGCGCGCGATGCCCATCGTGGCGGGGCCGGCTCAGGTCACCGGGAAGGGATTGCGCTCGCTGAACTGACGCTGGTGGAAGTACGGGTACGGCCAGGGAGTGGTGCTGGCGGCGTCCAGCGTGGCCACCTGCGCGGGCGTGAGGTTCCAGCCGATGGCGCCCAGGTTCTGGCGGAGCTGCTCCTCCGTGCGCGCGCCGATGATGACGTTGGCCACCGTGGGCCGCTGGATCACCCAGTTGAGCGCCACCTGCGGCACCGTCTTGCCCGTCTCCTTCGCGACGACGTCGAGCGCGTCCACGACCTTGAACAGGTACTCCTCCGGCACCTGCGGGCCGCCGGCCGCCGTGGTGGCGTTGTTCAAGCGGCTGGTCTCCGGACGCGGCTGGCCCCGGCGCAGCTTGCCCGTCAGCCGGCCCCAGCCCAGCGGGCTCCACACCACCGCGCCCACCTTCTGGTCCTGCGCGAGCGGCATCAGCTCCCACTCGTAGTCGCGGCCGACGAGCGAGTAGTACGCCTGGTGCGCCACGTACCGGGCCAGGTTGTAGCGCTCCGACACCGCCAGCGACTTCATCAGGTGCCAGCCGGAGAAGTTGGAGCAGCCGATGTAGCGGATCTTCCCCGCGCGCACGAGGTCGTCCAGCGTGTTGAGCACCTCCTCCACCGGCGTCATCGCGTCGAAGGCGTGGAGCTGGAACAGGTCGATGTAGTCCGTCTTCAGCCGGCGCAGGGCGGCCTCCACCGCGCGGGTGATGTGGAAGCGCGAGGAGCCCACGTCGTTGGGGCCGGTGCCCGCGCGGAACGTGGCCTTGGTGGAGATGATGGCCTGGTCGCGCCGCCCCTCCAGCGCCTTGCCGAGGATCTCCTCCGCGAGCCCGGCGGAGTAGCCGTCCGCGGAGTCGAACATGTTCACGCCCGCCTCCATCGCGATGTCCACCAGCCGCGTCGCCTCCTTCACGTCGCTGGAGCCGAAGCCCTTGAAGAACTCGCCGGAGCCCCCGAACGTGCCCGTGCCCAGACTGAGAATGGGGACCTTGAAACCCGAACCACCCAGCTGCCGGTACTCCATGACGTTCACCTCGTGACGAACCGAAATCCGGCCGGCGACCTAACGGGGGCTGGCGCCTGGCGCAACCCTGTTCGCGCGGCCCCACGTCGCGCGTGTCGTGCTTGAAGCGGAGCAGGGGCCCGCCCATCATGCGCGCGCCCCCCGTGCCCTCGGCGGGGAGGCGGGGTCCCACCACGTGAGCACGTCCGCAGCACCCGCATCCGGCCGCCCCGCGGGAGGCCTCGCCGCCATCCTCCGGGCCCTGCGCTACCTGCGCCGCTACCGGCTGGAGTCGCTGGGGGCGCTGCTGTCGCTGCTGGTGGTGTCGGTGGCGAACCTGGGCGCCCCGCAGATGATCCGCATCGCCATCGACCAGGGGCTCGCGCGCGGGGAGCAGCGGCCGGTGTGGCTGGCGGTGGGGGGGCTCGTCGCCATCGCGCTGGGGCGGGGCCTGTTCAACTTCCTCCAGGGCTACCTGGCCGAGCGCGCGTCGCAGGGCGTGGCGTTCGACCTGCGCGACGCGCTCTTCGCGCGCATCCAGCGGCTCTCCTTCAGCTACTACGACCAGGCGCAGACGGGGCAGCTGCTCACGCGGCTGACCAGCGACGTGGAGGCGGTGCGCACCTTCGTGGGCAGCGGCGTGGTGCAGTTCGTGGCGTCGGCGGCGATGCTGGTGGGCTGCGCGGGGCTGCTGCTCTGGTTGGATCCGGTGCTGGCGCTGGCGGCGCTCGCGGCCGTGGCGCCCATCCTCTTCGTGCTGCGCTCGTTCGTGACGAAGATGCGGCCGCTGTTCGGCCAGCTCCAGGCGCTGCTGGGCACGCTCAACACCACGCTCCAGGAGGACCTGCGCGGGCTGCGCGTGGTGCGCGCCTTCTCCGCCGAGGCGCGGGAGCTGGCGCGCTACGGGGAGACGAACGCGAAGCTCCAGGCGCAGAACCTCAAGCTGGTGGACGCGGTGGCCAACAACTTCCCCTTCGTCACCTTCTTCTCCAACCTGGGGACGCTGATGGTGGTGGGCGTGGGCGGCTGGCGCATCTTCCACCAGCGGCTCACGCTGGGGGAGCTGGTGGCCTTCAACAGCTACCTGGCCTTCCTGTTGATGCCGCTGATGACGCTGGGCTTCCTCGCGTCCAGCCTGTCGCGGGCCAGCGCCTCCGCGCTGCGCGTCTTCGAGCTGCTCGACACGGCGGTGGAGGTGGCGGACCGCCCGGGCGCTGTGCCCCTGCCGCCGCTCCAGGGCCACATCGAGCTGCGCGACGTGCGCTTCCGCTACGCGGGCAGCGAGCGGGAGATCCTCCGCGGGGTGAGCGTGACGCTGGAGCCCGGGCAGCTCGTGGCGGTGCTGGGGACGACAGGCTCCGGCAAGAGCACGCTCATCAACCTGCTGCCGCGCTTCTACGACGTCACCGGGGGCGCGGTGCTGCTGGACGGGCACGACGTGCGGGACGTGACGCTCGCGAGCCTGCGCTCGCAGATGGGCGTGGTGTTGCAGGACGCGCTGCTGTTCTCCGGCACGGTGCGCGACAACATCGCCTACGGCCACCCGGACGCGACGCAGGCGCAGGTGGAGGCCGCGGCGGAGGCGGCGCAGGCGGCGGAGTTCATCCGCGCGCTGCCCCAGGGCTACGACACGGTGGTGGGCGAGCGGGGCGTGGGGCTGTCCGGCGGCCAGCGGCAGCGGCTGGCCATCGCGAGGGCGCTGCTCACGGACCCGCGCCTGCTCATCCTGGACGACAGCACGTCGGCGGTGGACGCGCGGACGGAGGAGGCCATCCAGGGCGCGCTGGACACGCTGATGCGGGACAAGCGCAGGACGGCGCTGGTCATCGCCCAGCGCATCAGCACCGTGCGGGACGCGGACCTGGTCCTCGTGCTGGACGAGGGGCGCATCGTCGCGAAGGGGCGGCATGAGGAGCTGAGGGCCTCAAGC
Organism: Corallococcus sp. BB11-1; assembly: GCF_026626625.1. Classification (NCBI taxonomy): domain Bacteria; kingdom Pseudomonadati; phylum Myxococcota; class Myxococcia; order Myxococcales; family Myxococcaceae; genus Corallococcus; species Corallococcus sp. BB11-1. The sequence continues at coordinate 277,004 of NZ_JAPNJY010000004.1, forward strand.
GAGCTGTACAACGACATCCTCGGCTCGCAGCTCCAGCCCGCGTCCCAGGAAGGTGCCGCGTGAGGCGGCCGGGAGGCACCGGGTCGCTGGCGGAGCTGGAGGCCGGGCGGGCCCAGCAGCGCGGGAGGGTGTTGCGGCGGCTGCTGGGGGAGCTGCGTCCGCACGCGCGCCTGATGGGCGTGGCGCTGGGGTTCATCCTGGTGGGCGCGGTGTGCCAGGCGGTGGGGCCGTACCTGGTGAGCCGGGCCATCGACCACGACATCGGTTCGGGGGATGGGCGCGGGCTCGCCCAGACGCTGGCGGCGCTGCTCGTCGTCTACGCGGTGGGCGCGCTGGTGCAGCGGGCGCAGACGTGGCGCGTGGGCCACACCGGGCAGAAGGTGCTGGCGGAGCTGAGGCGGCGCCTCTTCGAGCGGCTCCAGCACCTGCCGCTGTCCTGGTTCGACCGCCGGCCCCTGGGCGACCTGATGAGCCGCCTGCTCAGCGACGTGGACACGCTCAACCAGCTCTTCGCGCAGGGGCTGACGCAGTTGCTGGGGGCGGTGCTGGGGCTCGTGGGCGTGCTCACCGCGATGCTGGTGCTCAACGCGCGGCTCGCGCTGGCGTGCTTCTCCCTCATCCCCGTCATCGTGGTGACGACGTGGTTCTTCGCGTCGCGGGCGCGCGAGGCCTACCGCAAGACGCGCCAGACGGTGGGCGACGTGACGGCCAACCTCCAGGAGGAGATTGGAGGCGTGCGGCAGGCGCAGGCGTTCAACCGCACGGAGAAGAACATCGAGCGCTTCCGGGACCGCAACGCGGCCAACCGCGACGCGAACGTGGCGGCGGTGGGCATCACCTCCGCGTTCTCACCGGCCATCGACCTGCTGTCCACGCTCTCCACCGCGCTGGTCATCGGCTACGGCGGCGCGCTGGTGCTGGACGGGCGGCTCACGGTGGGGGGCGTGGCCGCGTTCCTCATCTACGTGCAGCAGTTCTTCCGGCCGGTGCAGCTGGCCGCGTCGGTGGCCACGCTGATGCAGTCCGCGCTGGCGGGGGCGGAGCGCATCTTCGGCATCCTGGACGAGCCCCCGGAGCCGCCGGACGCGGCGGGGGCGGTGGAGCTGGGGCCGCTCAAGGGCCAGGTGGTGTTCGAGGGGGTCTCCTTCGGCTACGACCCGGAGCGCCCCGTGCTGCGCGACGTGTCCTTCCGCCTGGAGCCCGGCCAGACGCTGGCGCTGGTGGGCCGCACGGGCGCGGGCAAGACGACGGTGGCGAGCCTGGTCCCCCGCTTCTACGACGCGACGGGGGGCACGGTGCGCGTCGACGGAGAGGACGTGCGGCAGGTGACGCGCGCGAGCCTCCGCCGGCAGATGGCCATGGTGCTCCAGGAGCCCTTCCTCTTCAGCGGGAAGGTGGCGGACAACATCGCCTATGGAAAGCCGGGCGCCACCCGCGAGGACGTGGAGGCCGCGGCGAAGGCGGTGCACGCGCACGACTTCATCACCCGGCTGCCGCAGGGCTACGACAGCGTGATTGGCGAAGGCGGCGCGACGCTCAGCCAGGGCCAGCGACAGCTGCTCGCGTTCGCGCGCGCGGTCATCGCGGAGCCCCGGGTGCTCATCCTCGACGAGGCGACGGCCAACATCGACACGCGCACGGAGGCGCTCATCCAGCTCGCGCTGGGGCGGCTGCTGTCGGGCAGGACGAGCATCGTCATCGCGCACCGGCTCAACACCATCCGCCACGCGGACCTCATCCTGGTGCTGGAGCATGGAGCGGTCGTCGAGCGGGGCACCCATGAGGAGCTGCTCGCGAAGGGGGGCCTGTACGCGGACCTCCACCAGCAGCAGTTCCGCGACACGCCCGGGCCGACCCAGGCGATGGGCTGAAGCCGCGCGGGCCTCTCATCCAGCGGCCCCACGGCATGCGGGGCCGTCCGGGGCGACATGCCGCTGTGCTGCCCCCCGCCAATGGGTTGGCGCTGCGTGGTGAAGCCGACGCATGTGCGCGGAGAAGACACGGGCGGGTTGCGCGCACGCCCTGCCTCCGTTACCTGGCGGGCAGGGGTGCGGCCCCGGGAGCACCGGGGCCCGTGCGCTTCGCGGAGGCGGTCGCCGTCTCCAGCATTCATCTCAGCGGGGGCGCGGCTTCCGCCTCCACTTCCCCAGGGAGCAGGCATGGCAGGCAGTCGAGGGACCGCGTTGGTGACGGGCACGTCCGCGGGAATCGGAGAGGTGTACGCGCGGCGGCTGGCGGCGCTGGGGCATGACCTGGTCCTCGTCGCCCGTCGGGAGGAGCGGCTTCAAGCGCTCGCGGAGAAACTCACGGCGGCGCACGGCATCCGAGCGGAGGTGCTGCGAGCGGACCTCACGAAGGATGCGGACATCCACCGGGTGGCCGGGCGCGCGGCGGGCGAGGACATCTCGCTCGTCATCAACAACGCGGGCGTGGGTGGCTACGGCCCCTTCGCGCAGGTGGAGCCCGCGGTGCTGGAGGGCCTCACGCAGCTGCACATCCTGGCGCCCCTGCTGGCCACCCGGGCGGCGCTGCCGGGCATGCTGGCGCGAGGCCGGGGCGCGGTCATCAACGTCGCCTCCCTGCTCGCCTTCTCCGGCGCCCTGCCTCCGGTCCCCCTGCCCCACCGGGCCACGTATGCGGGAGCGAAGGCGTTCCTCGTCCACTTCACGCGCACGCTCGCGGGGGAGCTGCGCGGCACGCCGGTGCGCGCGCAGGTCGTCTGCCCGGGAATGACCTCCACCGAATTCAACGGCGGCTATGTCGGCGCGATGCCGCCGGAGGACGTCGTCACCGCCTCGCTGCTGGCGCTGGAGCGCGGTGAGACGGTCTGCGTGCCCGGACTGGAGGCCGAGGAGGCGCTCGCGGTCCTGGAGCAGGCCGAGGCTGGCATGTTCCGAGGCAACAAGAACACCCTCGCCGGGCGCTACCGGGTCCCCGGCGGGAGCTGACGCAGCCCCGCTTCATTTCACCGAAGAACAACGAGCACCCGTCAGGAGGAAGCACCATGAGCGGCACTTCAACGCGTCCCGTGGAGAAGAGTGGCACCTTCAAGCTGGGCGGCGACCTGCCCGTCCACCGCCTGGGCTACGGCGCCATGCAGCTCACCGGCCCCGGCATCTGGGGCCCGCCCAAGGACCGGGCGGAGGCGGTGCGCGTGCTGCGGCGCGCGCTGGAGCTGGGCGTGGACTTCATCGACACGGCGGACTCCTACGGGCCCTACTACAGCGAGGAGATCATCGCGGAGGCCCTGCACCCGTACGCGAAGGGCGTGGTGGTGGCGACCAAGGCGGGCCTGGTGCGCACGGGCCCCAATGAGTGGCACCCGGTGGGCGCGCCCAAGTACCTGCGCCAGGAGCTTGAGCTGTCGCTGCGCCGGCTGAAGCTGGAGCGCATCGACCTGTACCAGTTGCACCGCATCGACCCGAAGGTCCCGGTGGAGGAGTCGCTGGGCGAGCTGAAGGCGCTCCAGAAGGAAGGGAAGATTCGCCACATCGGCCTGTCGGAGGTGTCGGTCGCGGAGATTGAGCAGGCGCGCAAGGTGGTGGACATCGTGTCGGTGCAGAACCGCTACAACCTGACCGACCGCGTGCACGAGAAGGTGCTGGACTACTGCGAGAAGGAGAAGCTGGGCTTCATCCCCTGGTTCCCCCTGGCGACGGGTGGGCTGGCGAAGCCGGGCGGGACGCTCGACTCGGTGGCGAAGAAGCACAACGCCACGCCCTCCCAGATTGCCCTCGCGTGGCTGCTGGAGCGCTCGCCGGTGATGCTGCCCATCCCGGGCACGTCCTCCGTGAAGCACCTGGAGGAGAACCTGGCCGGCGCGGAGCTGAAGCTCGGCAAGGAAGAGCTGGCCGCCGTGGACGCGCAGGCGTCGGGCCGCTGACGCCTGAGCGCGCCACGCCGCACCCCAGTGGCTCCTGCGCGCTTGCGGGAGCCACCAGGGGCGCTGGCGCCATTCCCGCCGCTTCAGCCCAGCCGCTTGCCCTTCAACAACTCCAGCCCCAGGGCGTTGCCGCGGTGGTGGATGGGGTCCAGCGAGTACCGGGCGATCTTCCACCCCTCGTCCGTCTTCACCATCCCGAAGGTGTTGCGCGCGACGAGGGTCCACTCCTGCGTGGCCCCGCCCAGCGTGAAGTAGTGGGACACCTCCGAGTACGCCAGCGCCGTCGCCTGCGTCTCACCCTCGAAGCGGATGCGCACCGTCGTCGCCGTGGCGTGCTGCGTCCGCTGGAACGGGAGCAGTGAGCCCCGGGCGAACTCCGCCAGGTGCTCGCGCGGCAGCGTGATGGGCTCGCCGCCCATCACGCGCGTGAGGTCCGCCGTCACTTCCGGCGCGAAGATGCTCGCCCAGTGGCTCCAGTCCCCGGAGTCCCGGCAGGCGTCGAGCGACTGCCCGTACTCCGCCACCAGGTCCTGGATGGCAATCCAATCCGACATCCGCCGCGTGTCCATGTCTGTCATGGCCCGCACCCTTCCACCCTCCGCGTCACTCCCGCAAGACGCGGCCTCCCTTCCTCCGACGGAAGGTCCCGGGAGCGCGCCAGCTCCGCGCGCGAGGCGCCCTACCCCACCTCGCGCTCGGCGGTGTCCTCGCCGTCGGTGTCCATGTCCACCACGGCGGGGACCTCCTGGAAGGCGCTGGGCAGCAGGCTGAAGGGCAGCACCTTCGCCAGGGCCGCCAGCAGCAGGATGCCTCCGGGCGCGGCGAAGATGGCGAGCGCGGGGATGGCCTTCGCCACGTCGATGAGCTGGGCGCGCATGCGCTGGCGCTCGTCGGCGGTGAGCTTCTGGCGCCGCGCCGCCTTGGTGAGCAGCACCGCCAGGTCGCCCGTCTCGCGGGCCTCCTGCATCAGCCGGTGGAAGTTCTTCTCCAGCGTCTCCTGCATGCCGGTGATGAGGTCCTCGCCCATGGCGCCCGCCGCGTCCGACACGGTGAAGACATCCACCAGCGAGCGGTGCCGCGCGTAGAACTCCGCCATCTCCAATTCCAGACGCCGCAGCTCCGCCTGGGGCACGTGCAGCGCGCCCGCCAGCGTGTCGATGAAGGCCCGCTCCCGCCGCGTCCGCCGGCCGTCCACCAGGGCCGCCAGCAGCGTCTGCTCCAGCAGCAGGTGGCGCATGTCCACGCTGCGCACCTTGCGCACCACGTCCCGCACGTCGCGCTTGCGCTCGAAGGACTGCCGCACCGCGGCCTTCACCTCGCCCTCCAGCGCGTGCGGCAGACGAAGCCCCTCCACCTGCCGGAGGATGGCGCGGCGCGCGGGGAGCCCCGGCTCGCGGTCCACGCACGCCAGCGCGGTGAGCACGTCCACCAGCAGCGCCTTCTGCCGCGCCGCGAAGTCCAGCCGCCGCTCCGCCACCACCCGCGACAGCCGTCCCCGGGAGAACAGGTCGATGGCCTGCCGGCAGAACAACTGCGCGTCCGCGTACTGCGCGCCGTTGTGCAGCACCAGGCCGTACACCGGATCCCCGGCCAGCGACGGCGCCCGCTTGTCGAGCGCGTCCTCCACGCGCCCCACCAGCCGCCGGGGCACTGGCAGCCCGGCCGCCAGCCGCGCGTCCAGCGCCTGCGCCAGGTCCAGCTCGCCCGCGAGCACCGCGAAGAGCACCAGCAGCTGCTCCGCGCGGGGGCCCTCCGGCGCGTCCATCACCCGCGCCAGGTCCAGCGCCATGCGCGCCAGCGTGCGCACCACGGCGTGGAACAGCTCGTGCTCCACCGCGCGCGCCGGGACGTCGAAGGGCTCCACCCCATCCACCGGCGAAGGCAGCGGCACGGGCGTGCCGTAGACCAGACCGGAGGCCCGCAGCGTGCGGCGCAGCAAGGCCCGGCCCCGGGCGCGGCCGGACGCGGGGGGGGACACGGCGGGGGGCACCTCCGGACCGGGGGCGCGCGCATGCGCGGCGACCACGTCCGCCAGGAGCGTGGCCAGCCAGGTCCCCCGTCCGAAAACCAGCACCGCCACCGGCACACCCCACGAGACGCGCGGCCGGACCCCTCCGGTGCGCGATGAGGCGGGGAATAACCCAGTCGCATTCGGGACGCCACCCGACCCCGGTCGGCGGTGCACGTCCTCCAGCGGAAGGAGGTGATGGGGCAGGGAAGCAACGCGCCCGGCCATCGGCGTCGATGGACGGGCGCGGGGATTCCGCCAGAGCGGACGCGGCGGAGGACTACAGGGCGGTGGCCTTGCCGGGCTCCAGGGAGAGCACCTTGGCGGTGCCCCGGCCCTTCTTCACGGCGGCGGTGAGCGCGTCCGGCGTGCCGGTGAGGGCGGGGAAGGTGCCGTAGTGCATGGGCACCACGGACTTCACCTTGAGCAGCTTCGCGGCAACAGCCGCCTGGGCGGGGTCCATGGTGAACACGCCACCAATGGGGAGCATGGCCACGGTGGGCTTGAACTGCTCGGCGATGAGGGCCATGGACTGGAAGGCCCCCGTGTCACCCGAGTGGTACAGCGTGGGGCCGTTGGCGATTTCGATGACGAAGCCCAGGGCCGCGCCGGAGTAGTGCGCCGGGGCCTTGGGGTCCGCCTGATAGCTGCTGGAGTGCACCGCCTCCACGAGGTGGAGGGTGGCGTCCTTCACCTGGAAGGTGCCGCCCACATTGCCCACCATGCCCTGCGCCTCCGGAAGGGCCAGCAGCGTCACCAGCTCAAAGGAGCCGAACACCTTCGCGTTCGTCTTCTGGGCCAGGGCCTTCGCCTCGCCCACGTGGTCGAAGTGGCCGTGGGAGACGAGGATGGCGTCCACCGCCTCCGGCCAGGTCGCGCCCTGGGGCGCCTTGGGGTTGGTGAACCACGGGTCGATGGCGATGACCGCGCCGCCCGGCGTCTTCACCACGAACGCGGCGTGGCCCCACCACGTCACCTCCGTCTTGCCCGCGGTCGCCTTGGCAGCGGCCTTGCCCGCCGGGGCCGCCGCCTTGGGGGCCGCCGGGGTCGTCGGCGTGCCCTGCGCGAACGCCGCGCCCGTGACACCCAGCACCGCGCCCACCACCACTGCCTTCAGCTTGGTCCGCATCGTTGTCTGCTCCAGGAGGGAGGAAAGGGACGACATGTCGCCGTGCCGCCAGGGAGGCGCCACACGGCCGGGCGCCACATAGCACCCTCCGAGGGGGCAGGAAGGGGCTGGCGTGTCCGGCCGCCCCCAGCAGGACAGAAGCGTTGGCCGGGGGATTGCGGCCCCGGGGGCGGGGCCCGCGCGCTACGCTCGATTCCAGCGTGGACCATCGATTCCAAGTCAGCCTCCGCGGGGTCATCGACCTCCTGTCCCACCACCTGTACAGCTCGCCGGGGGTCTACGTGCGGGAGCTGCTCCAGAACGCCACGGACGCGCTGCGCGCCCGGCAGCAGCTGGAGCCCGGGGCCTCCGGTTCGGTGAGGCTGGAGCTGCGGGAGAAGCAGGACGGCGGGCCCCCCACCCTGCTCTTCACCGACGAGGGCGTGGGCCTGACGGAGGAGGAGATCCACCGCTTCCTCGCGACCATCGGCGAGTCCTCCAAGCGCGAGGTGCTGGAGGCGCGGAGGAACGACTTCATCGGCCAGTTCGGCATCGGCCTGCTGTCGTGCTTCACGGTGTGTGACGAGCTGCTGGTGGTGACGCGCTCGGCGAAGGGGGATGGACGCACGCTGGAGTGGCGGGGCCGGCATGACGGCACCTACGGCGTGCGCGTCTCCGAACACCCGCTGGACGCGCCCGGCACGCACGTCTACCTGGTGGCCCGCGCGGACATGGCGGAGTGGTTCGCGCCGGAGCGGGTGCGGCAGCTCGCGCTCCACTACGGCGGCCTGCTGCCCTTCCCCGTCCACTTCACCGTGGGAGGAACGACGGAGCAGCTCAACCTGGACGGCCCGCCCTGGCGCCGCCTGTATGAGACGGCGGGCGACAAGCGGCAGGCGCTGCTCGCGTACGGGCGCGAGGTGTTCGGCACGGACTTCCTGGATGTGATTCCGCTGCGTTCGGAGGCGGGGGACGTGGACGGGGTGGCGTTCGTGCTGCCGGCGTCGCCGCACTTCAATGCCAAACAGAAGCACCGCGTGTACCTGAAGCACATGCTCCTGGCGGAGAACGCGGAGAACCTGCTGCCGGAGTGGGCCTTCTTCGTGAAGTGCGTGGTGAACGCGAACGGGCTGCGGCCCACCGCGAGCCGCGAGTCCTTCTACGAGGACGCGGTGCTGTCGCGGGCGCGCGAGGCCCTGGGACAGTCCCTGCGCAAGTACCTGATGGACCTGGCGCGCGAGGAGCCCCGGGCATTGCAGCGGTTGATCGCGCTGCATGGCCTGTCGGTGAAGGGGCTGGCGCTGGACGACGACGACTTCTACCGGCTGGTCATCGACTGGCTGCCCTTCGAGACGTCGCTGGGGATGATGACGCTGGCGGACTACCGACGTTCGTGGCCGGTGGTGCGCTACACGCCGACGATGGATGGGTTCCGGCAGGTGGCGCGGGTGGCGGCGGCGCAGGGGCTGTGCGTGCTGAACGCGGCGTACACGCATGACACGGCGCTGCTGGAGAAGCTGCCGCAGGTGGTGCCGGACGCGCAGGTGGCGCCCTTCTCGTCGGCGGACCTGCCGCAGACGTTCGAGGAGCTGACGCTGGACGAGCGCGAGGCCATCTACCCGTTGTTGCGCCTGGCAGAAGGGGTGTTGGCGCCGTTCCGCTGCGGGGTGGAGGTGAAGAAGTTCTTCCCGGCGGAGGTGCCCACGCTCTACAGCTCGGACGCGGAAGGGGCGTTCCGGCGGGACGCGGAGCGGGCGCGCGAGGAGTCGGACGACCTGTACGCGGGCGTGCTGGATGGGGTGATGACGGGGGTGGGCGGCGGGGAGCGGGCGCAGCTGTGCCTCAACCTGCACAACCCCGTGGTGCGCAGGCTCGCGGCGGTGGAAAGCCGGGAGCTGCTGAAGCTGTCGGTGGAGATGCTCTACGTGCAGGCGTTGCTCCTGGGGCAGCACCCGCTGAACGCGCAGGAGATGGCGCTGTTGAACCACGGCCTCCTGGGGCTCATCGCGGCGCGGCTGGATGAAGGTGGTGGGAGTGGTTCGTCCGGGTCGGGTTCGCGGGGGATGCACTGATGGGGGACTGGCGCCAGCAGGTGGAGGCGTTGCGCGAGCGAGCGGAAGAACTGCCCGAGGGCGACGCCAAGGTGCGCACGATGGAGGAGGCCGTGCGGCTGGCGGACACGCACGGGGACGTGCCGCTGGGGTACGCGCTGCGCGACGGGCTCATCGACGCGGCGACCTTCGGCGGGTTCCCGGACAAGGCGCTGGTGGCGTTCGCGTGGTGCCGGGGGCAGCAGAAGAAGGACCCGCAGCGGTTCGACCCGGAGGACATGCTCTGGAAGCAGAAGTGGGTGGTGGGGCGGCTGGACGAGTTCCCGCACATCAGCCGCAAGCAGATCTCCGACGCGCTGGATGACGTGGAGCAGAGCTTCGCGAAGCTGGATGCGGGCCGACGGGCGGCGCTGAAGCTGCGCTACCAGATGGCTCGGGACATGGGGGACACCGCCGAGGCGGAGCGCCTGTGGGAGGCGTGGCTGGTGGCGCCACGGGACCACCTGACGGACTGCCGTGTCTGTGAATTGGACGACGAGCTGGACCACCACGTGGACCGGGGGGAGTGGGAGCAGGCCATCAAGAAGGCCAAGCCCATCCTGGACGGGCGTCAGTCCTGCGCGGAGATCCCGCACCTGACGCTGGGCACGCTGCTGTATCCGTTCTTCAAGCTGGAGCGGATGGAGGAGGCGCGGGCCTGCCACGTGCGCGGCTACGCGATGGTGGCGAAGAACCGCGAGTTCCTGGCCACGGTGGGCGAGCACCTGGAGTTCCTGGCGCTGACGGGCAACCTGTCGCGCGGGCTGACGCTGCTGGAGAAGCACCTGGGCTGGGCGTTGGATCACGCCAGCCACCGCGACCGGTTCACCTTCTACGCGGCGGGGTCGTTCCTGCTGGGACAGGTGACCCAGGACGGCCGGGAGGAAGTGAGCCTGCGTCTGCCCCAGGCGTTCCCGCTGCACGCGGTGGACGGCGGGTACGCGACGCGGGCGCTGCGGGACTGGATGGAGACGCAGGCGCGCGACATCGCGGCGCGGTTCGATGCTCGCAATGGGACGGCGCGGTTCACGGAGTTGCTGGCGCGCAATGAAGTGCTGGCGAAGGAGGCGCGGCTGTTTCCGTTGGATTGAGCTGGGCCCATCAATGAGTGCGCAAGAAGCCTTGCTCCGACAGCAGATCGAGGATGCCTTCTCGGATGTGCCCCGTCCCGATGACAGCTGCATCGCTTATGCACCGGAAGCCTGGGAGACAGCAGAACTCAGCAGGGATTTCCGAGGCATGCACTGGAAGGATGTTCCAGCGCAACGGATCCGTCAGCATGCGGCGCATCTGTCGCTGCTCAGTCCAGAGGCGCTTCACTACTACCTTCCAGCCTATCTGCTGGCAGCGCTCACGGACCCCGACGTCCGCGACTTCCTTCTGTCTCAATTGAGCATCCCGGATGAATCACACCCGGAGCTGCGAACCCACTTCAAGAGTCGGTTCGACACCCTTCCTCCCCAACAGAGGAACGTGGTCCAAACGTTCTTGCGGAGGATGCGAGACGAAGCATCAGGGCCTATCGCACGTCGGCATTGGTCCCAGGCACTGGAGACCTATTGGGACACATTCTGAACTCAGGGTGATTCAGTGAAGCCATGCTCGCTGTCGAGCCATCCCACCGCGAGCAGCGACTCTTCCCACCGGCCAAAGCAGGAGCACGGGGAGAGAGCCTGGAAGTACGCCATGTCGATCTCCACTCCGCCGGAACGGTGCTCCGTCAGCGCTTGAGCTTCGAGAACGGATTGTTGAACGGCTCCGGCTTCTTCTGCGCCGGAGCCTGACTCCCCTGCTGTGCCGGAGGCCGCTGCCCACCGCCCTGCGGCCGTGAAGGACCACCACTGCCCGGACGCTCCGTCATCCGTCCCTGCCCCGTGGCTCCGCCCACCGCGGGCCGCCCGGACGCCTGCGGCGTTCCACCTTCCTGCAGCGCCTTCACGGACAACGCCAGACGCTTGCGAGCCAGGTCCACGCTCAGCACCTTCACCGTCAGCCGGTCGCCCACCTTCGCCGCCTCCGACGCGTCCTTGATGAAGCGCGTGGACAGCTGCGACACATGCACCAACCCGTCCTGATGCACCCCCACGTCCACGAACGCTCCAAACGCCGTCACGTTCGTCACCGTGCCCTGCAACACCATCCCCTCCTTCACGTCCTCCAGCGAGCGCAGGTCATCCCGCGTCGCGTGCGCCGTGAAGTCGCCTCGGGGGTCGCGGCTCGGCTTCTCCAGCTCCGCCAGGATGTCCTTCAGCGTCAGCTCCCCCAGCTCCGGCCCCAGGTAGCGCTTCGCATCAATCTTGCGAACCAGCTCGGCGTTGCCCACCAGCGAGCCCACGTCCACGCCCAGGTCCTTCGCCATCCGCTCCACCACGGAGTAGCGCTCCGGGTGCACCGCGCTCGAATCCAGCGGCTCCGGCCCGCGCACGCGCAGGAAGCCCGCCGCCTGCTCGAACGTCTTCGGCCCCAGGCCGCTCACCTTCAGCAGCTCCCGCCGCGTGGTGAAGCGCCCCTTCGCCGCGCGGTGCGCCACCAGCTTCTTCGCCAGCGACGGCCCCACGCCGGACACGTGCTCCAACAACTGCGGTGACGCCGTGTTCACGTCCACGCCCACCGCGTTCACGCACGAGTCCACCACCTCGCCCAGCTTCTTCTTGAGCAGGCCCTGGTCCACGTCGTGCTGGTACTGCCCCACGCCGATGCTCTTCGGGTCGATCTTCACCAGCTCCGCCAGCGGATCCTGCAACCGCCGGCCAATCGACACCGCGCCGCGCAGCGACACGTCCAGCTCCGGGAACTCCTCTCGCGCCACCTCCGACGCGGAGTAGATGGACGCGCCCTGCTCGCTCACCGACACCACCGGAATCTGGAGGCCCAGCGCCTTCAGCGTGTCCCGCGTGAAGATTTCAGCCTCCCGGCTGCCCGTGCCGTTGCCCACGGCGATGAGCTCCGGCTTGTGCTTGCGCACCACCGCCTCCAGCAACTTCGCCGCCCGGGCCCGCTCGTCCGCGCTGCGCTCCGAGTACAGCGTCGTCGTCTCCACCACCGTCCCCGTCACGTCCATCATCGCCAGCTTGATGCCCGTGCGAAGCCCCGGGTCCAACGCCAGCACCGCGCGCGCGCCCGCCGGTGCCGTCAGCAGCAGGTGCCGCAGGTTCTCACCGAACACCCCGATGGCGCCCTTGTCCGCGCGCTCCTTCAGCTCCGCGCGCAGCTCCGACTCCAGCGACGGCCCCATCAGCCGCTCCCACCCATCCTCCACCGCCGCGCGCAGCTCTCCCGCGAACAGCGACTGCGGCCGGGTCACCACGCGCCCCGTGAAGAGCCCCTTCACCTCGTCGTCCGGCAGGCCGAGCTTCACCTTCAGCACGCCCTCCTCCTCCCCGCGCAACAGCGCCAGCACGCGGTGGGACGGGGCCTGGGACAGCGGCTCCTCGTGGCCGTAGTAGTTCTCGAACTTGGTCGTCTCGCCCTTCTTCGACGGCACCACGTCCGAGCGCAGCGTGCCCCGCCGCGTGCACAGGTCGCGGGCCTCGCGGCGCAGCTTCGCGTCCTCCGCCACGCGCTCGGCGCAGATGTCGCGGGCTCCCGCCAGCGCGGCGGCCACGTCCGCGACGCCCTTCTCCGCGTCCAGGTAGGGCTTCACGCGCGCGTCCACGTTCTCCCCGCGCTGCCCCTCCTGCTTCCACACGAGGTCCGCCAGCGGCTCCAGCCCCTTCTCCCGGGCGATGGCCGCGCGCGTGCGCCGCTTGGGCTTGTACGGCAGGTACAGGTCCTCCAGTTCCGCGCGGGTGCGCGCCGCCTGGAGCGCCTTGGACAGCTCCGGCGTCAGCTTCCCCTGCTCCTCGATGCTGCGCAGGATGGTGTCGCGCCGCCCATCCAGCTCCGCGCGCTCCGACGAGCGGTCCAGGATGGCCTGGATCTGGACCTCATCCAGGCCCCCCGTGGCCTCCTTGCGGTAGCGCGCGATGAAGGGGACCGTGCCCCCCTCCTCGTGCAACGCGAGGGTCCGGTCCACCTGCTCCGGCTTGATGCCCAGCTCCTGGGCCAACGCGGCGGCATAGACGTGCATGGGCCCGTCTATACCCCGGTCCGCCCGCGCCTCCCAGCGGCGCGCCGCGCCCTACCGCCGGACGAGTCGGATGGCGTCCAATGCGACGTTGTAACCCGTACTCGCCGCGCTCTTCCCCACCACCGTGAAGGTGAACAGCTTGGGCTCCAGGTCGGTGAACGTCACCGTCCCCAGCTCCACCTCCGCGTACGCCGTGCCGCTGGAGTACTCGTCCCGCGTCCCGCCCACCGCCACGCCCCCCACGTCCAGCCGGTACTGCCCGCGCCCGCTGTTGCGCTTGGTCAGCACCCGCACCGCGAACGTGCCCACCGTGCGGGGGTAGAGGGTGTACGTCACCTTCGCGCCCACGGCGTTCGTGTTGTGGTAGCGGATGCCGCCCAGCTCCGCGCCCGTCTCCACGGTCGTGGACGACAGGTCCCCGGCGCTCGTCGGCTTCAGGTTCTCCGCCTGGTACACCAGCGCCCGCGCGTCGTGCTCCACCGCGCGCCCCAGGCGCTTCTGCGTCTGGTCCACGTAGAGCGACTGCGGCACCAGTTCGTTGCCGGACGTCGCCACCTCCGCCAGGTCCGCGGGCGCCGTCTTCGTCGTCACCGACACGTCCACGTTCGTCGCGCTGCCGCGCATGCCAATCACGTAGCCCTGCCCGTACTGCTGCGAGCGCACCATGCTGGAGCCCCCGTAGGCCGGGGGCTTCGCGCCGTTGGTGTTCCAGAACACGCTCTGCGTCGTGGTGACGCCGTGGCTGACCGTGCCATAGGGCGTCCGGTCCGCCGCCTCGAAGCGCTCCAGGTAGAGCGTCGTGTTGTCCACCAGGTTCGCCGCGCTCAGGTGCATGTGGAAGTCGGACACCTTGTCCCCGTTGGACGACCGGTTGTTGAACAGCACGTTGCCGGTCGTGTGCATGGAGCGGAAGTCGAAGTTGTGCCGCCCGCCAAACGCCACGCTGTCCTTGAAGAGGCTGTCACTGCCGCGAATCGAATACAGGTAGCCGTTTCCGCCACCGCCCATGTACTGCGGCTTCTCCATCTGGCACGCATCCACGGTGACGTTGCGCGAGTAATCCAGGTCGATGCCGTTGGACAGCAGGTGCACGTCCTGCGTGTTGGATGGAGGCCGGTAGGAATTGACGCCGCGCACCCACCCATCCACCACATGGTTCATCCGCACCGCCGCCGCGTCGTGCATCTCATACGCGCCCGTGCCCGGCACGCTGTGGTCCTCCTCGCGCGTCCCCGGCGTGGGGTTCTCCCGCATGCCGATGGACAGGTGCTCGATGCCCACCTCCGACAGGTGCGCGGGGATGCCATACACGCGCGCCGCGTCGCGCATCAGCAGGCCCTGGCGCAGCGGGATGTCCAGCGTCAGCGTCCGCGTGGCCGCGTCCACCGCCACCACCCGCCGGTAGAAGGACGGCCCCGGCAGCGACGTCCACGAGGTGCCCATGTTGAGCTCCCCGCTGCGCGCGGCCGTCAGGTCCGCCCGCACCACCACCCACGAGCCCACGGGGAAGCTGGCCACGCTCGCCACCTGGACGCGCGTCGCCTGGTTGGGCGCGTCCTGCGTGAGCGCCACCGACGCCGTCGCCGCGGACGTCCAGGACACCGTGGACTCGCGCGGGCCCACCAGGATGACCCGCTTGAAGCGCATGTCCGTCGCCGCGTTGTAGAGGAACGTCGCCGTCGCGCCCTGCCCGCGCAGCACCACGTTGCTCTTGCCGAGGTACAGCGCGTATCCCTTGCCCGTCGGCGGCGCCACCCGGTACGTGCCCCGGGGCAGGTACACCACCCCGCCGCCCGCCACCGCCCCCGCGTCGTTGAGCGCCTGCTGCAACACCGCCGTCACGTCCGACGCGCCCGTGTTGTCCGCGAAGTACGGCGCCTGCGTCACGTCCAGCACCCGGTCCATCCGCACCGGCGGCTCCGCCTGCCGCTGCCGGTAGCCCGCATAGGAGAAGTCATGCAGGAACTGCGACGCGTTGCCCGGCCGCGTGTCCCCCGGCTGCCAGCCCTCCGGATACAGCACGCTCCGCCACGGCGCCGCCTCCGCGGCCACCGGCGCCCCCACCGCCAGCATCCACCCCAGCCCCGCTCCCAGCAGCCCCTGCAATCCCTTGCGTGCGCCCACGATGAACTCCTCCCCGCTGACGGGTCCGGGCTCCCCCGGCCGTGTTTCATCGCAAAGGGAGCCGTATCCACGCAAAACAGTACAAACCAGCAAGAACGAAAAGCCCACCTGAAACACCCGGGGCCGCGTGGGGAGTGTCCCCACGCGGCCCCGAAGGCCCTTCAGGCTTCAGCCGTCAGCGTCAGACGGGCTGGATGTCGCTGTTCTTCACGCGGAAGGTGCGGGCGGTGAACTTCGACTCCAGCTCGCTGCCGTCGCGCTTGGAGTAGTCCTTGCTCACCTCGCCGGCGGGGATGAGGTGGAAGGTGGCGAGCGTTTCGTCCGCCTTCACCTCCACCACCACGAAGCCGTGCGAGTCCGCGTCCGCGAAGCGCAGGCCGGGGTTGGAGTCCTGGAGCGTCTTCTCCATGTTCGTGACGGCGTACTGGTACACGGGCGCGCCCGGGGCGTAGCCCGCGCCCAGCAGCGCCAGGCCCGCCAGGCTCTTGATGGAGCCGGAGGTGATGGCCGGGGCCGTCAGCGTGGGCACGCCCTCCTCCACCGACGCGAACGACGCGTGGATGTCGCCGGAGAGGAACAGCGTGTTCGTCACGCCCGCCTTGAGCGTGTTGAGCATGACCTTCTTCTTCGTGGGGAAGCCGTCCCACTGGTCCACGCTGAAGTAGAAGCGCTGGCGCAGCGTCGGGTCGTAGATGTCCGTCTTCGCGCGCAGGTCCCAGATGAGCGCCGACAGCGACGTGGAGCTCACCACCATCTTCCAGGTGTTGGTCGCCGTGGTCATCGTCTGGTTGAACCACGCCTCCTGCTCGGGGCCGAACACGTTCTCGCTCTCGCCCGCGGTGGCGCCGTACTTCACCGCCGCGAACACGTCGAAGGTGTCCTTCACCACCACGTAGCGCGAGCCCTGGATGTTGAAGAGCGCGCTCTTGCCCATGTGCACGTACGCCATGCCCCGGGGCGCGCCCGTCGTGGGGATCTCCAGCGCGCCGAAGCCCGCCGCCTTGAACACCTGGTTCACGTAGAAGAGCGCCAGCGGGCCCTTCACCCAGGTGCCCACCTTCTGCGCGGCCTCCGCGTCCGTCAGCCCCGCGGCCTTCGCCTGGCTCAGGTACACGCCCTGGAGCACCTGCTTGTGCTGCACATAGGCCGGGTCATCGATGTTCACGTACGCGAACGTGTCCCCGGAGAAGGCCTGCTGCGCGGGCGCCGGCAGGGTCGCCAGCACCGCCGCGTCCAGCGCCACCGCGCCCGGGTACGCGTCCTCCGGGATGAGGTGGTCCGGCCGGTAGCTGCGGTAGTCCGTCACCAGCAGCTTCAGGTGCCGGCCGTACTCGAAGTCCCGGAAGATGCGGGTGCTGGGGAAGCGCGGCTCGCTGTCCACGTTGACGACGCCCTCGGACGTCTGCGCCGTGTCCAGCGGGATGAACTCCAGGAACGCCTGCTCCGCGTTGTGCTTGCGCTCCAGCTGCGTCTCGTCCCGCTTGCCGTCCTCGTACGTCGCCACGTCCCTCCAGCAGTCGTCGGAGAACTCGTGGTCGTCCCAGGTGATGATGAACGGGTAGCGCTCGTGCGCCGCCTGCAGCTGCCGGTCGCTGCGCACCGTCTTGTACAGGTCGCGGTAGTTGGACAGGGTGTTGGCCGCCAGGAACGCGGTGACGCCCGTGCCCTGCGCCAGCGCGCCCTGGGGCTCGCTGAAGCGCACGGAGCGGCCGCCGCCGGAGGACTGGAAGGACGTGTCGCCCGTCGTCTCGTAGACGTAGTCCCCGAGGAACACGACGAAGTCCAGGTCCTCGCCCAGCTGCACCAGCCGCTGCCACGCGTTGTAGTAGCGGCCAATGAAGTCCTGGCAGCTGGCGAAGGCGAACTTCACCGGCACGTCGTCACCGGCCGCCGGCGCCGTGCGCGTGCGCCCGACGCGCGTGGTGTGCTTCTGGCCGCCCTGCTCGTAGGTGAAGCGGTAGTAGTACGTCGTGCGCGGTGACAGGCGCGTCACCTTCACCTTCAACGCGTGGTCGTGCGCCGCCAGCGCCGTCACCTCCAGCTTGTCCACCACCAGCGAGGAGAAGTCCTCCGTCGTGGAGACGTCCAGCCGCAGGGGCAGGTCCTCCCCGGCGCGCGCGGTGTCCTCCACGCGCACCCACAACACCACGCTGTCCGGACGCGGATCCCCCGACGCCAGCGACTGCGGGAAGTAGGGCGAGCCATCCGACGTGAGCGACGTCTCATCGTCGGAGCATCCAAAGGTCGTCGTCGCCGCGACAGCAACCACGGCTTGCAGGAACGTGCGGCGTTTGAAGGGGTTGAACAAGGCGATGGGCTCCAGCGGGAAGCAGGTGAAGGGGGTTTCCCGAGCCCGGGAGTCTAGAGGTGCTTCCCCCTCCAGACGAAACATCCCCGCCACACGCCCGCATGACCTCGCGCGTCACGCACCCCGGGCCCTGCCCCGCAAAGGAAAGGGGCCGACCGCCCGTGAATGGCGACCGGCCCCTTCCTTCAGGTCCGCGCGCGCCGCTCCCCCCGGAGGAACGCGGCGGACCGGATGTGGCTGCGACGTGAGGCCCTACTTCACGGCCTTCACGCGGGGACGCTTCTCCCCTTCCGCGGGCTCCGCGGGGGCATCCGCGGCGGGCGCGCCAGGAGCCGCCTTGCCGATGCCGTACTTCTCCAGCACCAGGGTTTCGATCTCCTTCTGGGTCTCCGGGTGCTCGCGCAGGTACTCCTTCGCGTTCTCCCGGCCCTGGCCGATGCGCTCTCCCTTGAAGGAGAACCAGCTGCCGCTCTTCTCCACGATGTTCTCGTTGGAGGCGAGGTCGATGAGGTCGCCCTCACGGGAGATGCCCGTGCCGTACATGATGTCGAACTCGACTTCCTTGAACGGGGGCGCGACCTTGTTCTTCACGACCTTCACGCGGGTGCGGCTGCCCACCACGCTCTCGCCGTTCTTGATGGCGCCCACGCGGCGGATGTCCATGCGCTGCGACGCGTAGAACTTCAGCGCGTTGCCGCCCGTGGTGGTCTCCGGGTTGCCGAACATCACGCCAATCTTCATGCGGATCTGGTTGATGAAGATGACGCACGTCTGGCTCTTGGAGATGGTGCCCGTGAGCTTGCGCAGCGCCTGGCTCATGAGGCGCGCCTGCACGCCCATGTGCGCATCGCCCATCTCGCCTTCAAGCTCCGCCTTCGGCACGAGCGCGGCCACCGAGTCCACCACCAGCACGTCGATGGCGCCCGAGCGCACCAGCATCTCCGCGATCTCCAGGCCCTGCTCACCGGTGTCCGGCTGGGACAGGAGCAGGTCGTCCGTGCGCACGCCCAGCTTGCGCGCGTAGCCCACGTCCATCGCGTGCTCCGCGTCGATGTAGCCGCACACGCCGCCGCGCTTCTGCGCCTCCGCGACGATGTGCAAGCAGAGCGTCGTCTTGCCGGAGGACTCCGGCCCGAAGATTTCGATGATGCGCCCTCGCGGCACGCCGCCCACGCCCAGCGCGATGTCGAGCGAGATGGAGCCCGTCGAAATGGCCTGGATGTCCTTCATCATCGGCTCGTCGTTGCCGAGCCGCATGATGGAACCCTTGCCGAACTGGCGCTCCACCGCGGCCAGCGCCAACTCGATCGCCTTTTCCTTCTCCTGATTCACGGCCATTTCTCGTCGCTCCTTGGAAGAGTGGGCCACCCCGGCCCACCTGAACGCGCTTTTAGTACGCGATGGGTAGACCCTAGTCCACCCCTCTGACATCCGTTTTGGGTTCTGCCGGTCAGCTCTTGCGCAGGGCGGCCAGGAAGGCGGCCACCAGCCCCCCCAGCCCCGCTGCCCAACCGGCCGGGACGTCCGGCACCAGCAACATCCCCAACCCCAGCCCGGACACCACGGTGAGCAGCGCCAGGGCTCCGCGATACAGGGCGGAGCCCACCGAGGCAACCGTCAGCAGCGTCAGGCAGACCAGGGTCAGGAGCCCCTGGAGGATGAGCAACCCGCCAGGCGGGACGAGCCCCGTCGCGTGCAGCAGCACCTGGGCCGCCAGCGCCCCCAGGCCCACCGCCAGCGCCGGGAAGGGCCCGCCCCGGGGCGGCGACAGTTGGGTGCCCAGGACCGGCGTGCTCCGCAGGTGCTCCAGGTCCTCCGGGCGCACCTCCAGGGCATAGGGGAAGCCCAGCGCCAGCAGCGACTCCACCGCCGCGGCGCGGCAGGTGCGCCCGTCGGCGTCCACCAGCCCCTCCAGGGTGCCGCCCTCCAGCAGCCGGTGGAAGGCGTCCGCCTCCACCCGCCCCCCGCCCTCCGCGGCCAGGTCCGCCAGCAGCTCGTTGAGCTGCGCCGCCAGCCGCAGCCGCTCCGCCCCGGAGGCCCGCCGGGCCTGCTGCGCCAGCAGGAGCATGGGCAGCGGCGAGCCCAGCGGCGGGGTGGGGGTGCCGCCCTGGGCCGAAGGTTCGGGCTCCCAGGCCGCCAGGTCCGAGGGGGCCCCCTCCCCGCCTTCAACGGCGGAGGAGGATGTGCGCGGACGTGGGCGGGAGGCGTCACTCAAGGTGGCGAAACTGTAACCGGGGCGGCCCTCGGGGTTCAAAGTGGAGACGCCCGCAACTTCCACCGGGCAACGGGGTTGATGCCTGACGGATGGAATGGGACCCGGACACGCAGGCGATGCTGAAGGTGGCGGCGGGCGACAAGCAGGCCTTCGCCTGGCTCTTCGACCGGCACCACGCGAGTGTGGCCCGCTTCGCGTTCCGCTTCGTGGGCGACCCGGCGCGCGCGGAGGAGCTGACCCAGGACATCTTCGTGAAGCTCTACCGCCACGCGCGCGCCTACAAGCCGACGGCGAAGTTCAAGACGTTCCTCTTCCGGGTGGCCACCAACCACTGCCTCAATGAAAT
Source organism: Corallococcus sp. BB11-1 (assembly GCF_026626625.1). NCBI lineage: Bacteria > Pseudomonadati > Myxococcota > Myxococcia > Myxococcales > Myxococcaceae > Corallococcus > Corallococcus sp. BB11-1. The sequence continues at coordinate 297,155 of NZ_JAPNJY010000004.1, forward strand.
GCGGCGCGGGGAGTACCGCGTGGCGCGCTCCCTCGTGAAGGCCCCGGACGCGGACGCGGACGAAGACGCGGCGGGGGCGGTGGAAATGCCCGGGCCCGACGGAGACCGGCCTGACCAGGCGCTGAGTGGCCGGGAGCTGGAGGCGGCGGTGGGCGCGGCGCTGGGGGACCTGAGCGACCGCGAGCGCGCGGCCTTCACCATGTGCCGCTTCGAGGGCATGGCGTACCGGGACATCGCGGAGGCGCTGGAGGCCAGCGAGGCGGCCGTGAAGAGCCTCATCCACCGGGCCACCCTGGCGGTGGCGCGCAGGATTGAAGCGTTGCAGGCGGGCACCGTGCCCGCGAGGAGTCGGGCATGAGCTGTGCGTATGAAGAAGACCTGACGGCCTACGTGGACGGGGAGCTGCCGCCCCCGCACCGCGCCCGCGTGGAGGCCCACCTGGGCACCTGCGCGGCCTGCCAGGGGACGGAGCGGCTGCTGCGCGTCACCGTCGCGAGGATGGCGCGGCTGCCCGCCTTCACGCCCTCCCCCTCCAGGCGCCGCGACGTGCTGGCGAGGCTGGACGCCCTGCCGCCCACCTGGCGCGAACGGCTGGCGGCGCTCCTGCGGCCAGGCCTGCTGGTGCCTTCGCTGGGCGTGGCCGCCGCGGCGGTGCTGGCGCTGCTCGTGATGGGGAGGGGCGGCGTGGAGCCCGCGGCGCTGGACGAACTGGACGCGGGCGCGTTCGAGGTGGCGACGAACCTGGAGCTGGTCGAGGACTACGAAGTGCTGGGGCTCGACAGCTCCGACGACCTGGAGGTCGTCGAGAACCTCCACGAACTGGGGATGCCGTGATGATGGGAAGAACGACCCTGGCGGCCCTGGCCGTGGCGGTGACGCTGGCCCTGCTGCCGGCCACAGCGGCCCGCGCGGCGAACGCCCCGACGCCCACGGCCGCGGAGCGCTTCGAGCAGTTCCCGCCGGAGCAGAAGGAAGCCCTGCGCGCGAAGCTGCGTGAGTTCAAGGCGATGCCGCCCAGGGAGCAGGCGCGCGTGCGCGAGAACCTCCGGCGCTGGCGGCAGCTCCCACCCGAGGAGCGGGAGCGGCTGCGCACCAACCTGCGCGAATTCCGGCGCCTGTCGCCCAAGGAGCGGCAGGCGGTGCGCGAACACGTGCGCGACCTGCGCGGCCAGTCCGCGGAGCGCCGCGCGGAGCTGCGCCAGCGGATGCGCGCCTACCTGAAGGAGCACCCGGAGCGGCGCGAGCAGATCATGGAGAACCTGCGCCGCTGGCGGCAGATGTCCGCCGAGGAGCGTCAGGAGGCTCGCGAGCGGCTGCGCGAAAGGCGGCGCAAGTGACGCTCGCCCCCCGGTGGCTGCTGCTGTTCGCGCTCGCGGGCGCCCTGCCCGCCTGGGCGCGGGAAGCTCCGGAGCAGCCCGCCACCACCGACATCCGGCGCGACGCGCCCGAGAGCACCGGCACGGAGGCTCGCACCAGCACCACCGATGCGCGCCGCGAGGAGCCCGCGCCCACCGGTCAGGCGCGCCCCGCTCCCACCGACGCGCGCCGCCAGGAGCCCGTGCTCACCGAAGAGGATCGCGAAGTGGTGGACAACCTGGAGCTGCTGGAGTCGCTGGACGCGGCGGCGGACCTGGAAGTCCTGCTGGAGCTGGCGGAAGACGCCCCCTGAGCGCCCCGGAGGCGTCTGACCACCGTGAGGAAACGAAGAAGCCCGGGCCCCTGCTGGAGGGGACCGGGCTCTTTCGTTGCGTCAGGCGCTGAAGCGCCGTGTCGCTATTCGACCGTCACGCTCTTGGCCAGGTTGCGGGGCTGGTCCACGTCGTTCCCGCGCATCTCCGCCACGTGGTAGGCGAGCAGTTGCAGCGGGATGGTGGCCACCACCGGCGCGAGCAGCGCCGAGGCGGCCGGGATGCGGATGACGTGGTCGGCCAGGCTGTCCGCCTGCGCGTCGTCCTCGTCGATGACGGCGATGACCTTGCCACCGCGCGCGCGGACCTCCTCGATGTTGCCGATGATCTTCTCGTACGCGACGTGCGGATGCTTCGGCGCCAGGACGACGACGGGCATCTTCTCGTCGATGAGCGCGATGGGGCCGTGCTTCATCTCACCGCCCGCGTAGCCCTCCGCGTGGATGTAGGAGATCTCCTTCAGCTTGAGCGCGCCCTCCAGCGCCACCGGGTGCATGGGGCCGCGGCCCAGGAACAGGAAGTCCTGCGCGTTCATGAACTCGCGCGCGACGCGCTTCACCTGCGGCTCGCACTTGAGCACGTCCTCGATCATCTTCGGCACCTGGGTCAGCTGCGTCAGGTGCTCCTGCGCGGCCTCCACCGACAGCGTGCCGCGCATGCGGCCCAGCTTCACCGCCAGCAGGTACAGCGTCACCAGCTGCGTGGTGAACGCCTTGGTGGACGCGACGCCAATCTCCGGGCCGGCGTTGGTGAGGATGTGCAGGTCCGACTCGCGCGTCATCGCGCTGCCAATGACGTTGCAGATGGCCAGCGTGTGCGCGCCCAGCCGCTTGGCCTCCTTGAAGGCCCCCAGCGTGTCCGCCGTCTCACCCGACTGGCTGATGGCGATGACCAGGTGCGACTTCTCCACGATGGGGTCGCGGTAGCGGAACTCGCTGGCGAGCTCCACCTCCACCGGCAGCCGCGCCAGCGACTCAATCATGTGCTTGCCGGCCACGCCGGAGTGCCACGACGTGCCGCAGGCCAGGATGGTGACCTTGGTGAAGGACTTCACCTGCTCGGCGGCGAGGTTCCAGGTGTCGAAGTGGACGTCGCCTTCCGACAGGAGCATCCGGCCGCGCAGCGTGTCCGCGATGGCGCGGGGCTGCTCCCAGATCTCCTTGTGCATGAAGTGCTTGTAGCCACCCTTCTCCGCCATCATCGGCGTCCAGTCGATGCGGCGCGTGGGGCGGTTCACCAGGTGGCCCTGGCGGTTGTAGATGTCCACCTTGGCGGCGGTGATGACGGCCAGGTCACCCTCCTCCATGTAGACGAAGTCGCGCGTGTGCTCGAGCAGCGCGGGCACGTCGCTGGCCACGAAGTTCTGGCCCTCGCCCAGGCCCAGCACCATGGGCGACGCGTCCTTCGTGCACACGATGCGGCCCGGGTCCTTGGAGCACACGACGACCAGGCCGTAGGTGCCCTTCACCTGCTGGATGGCGGCGCGCACCGCGTCCGGCAGGTCCACGCCGCGCTCCACCTCTTCGGAGATGAGGTGCGCGAACACTTCCGAGTCCGTCTCCGACGCGAAGACGTGGCCGCGCGCGCGCAGCTCCATCTTCAGCGCCAGGTGGTTCTCGATGATGCCGTTGTGCACCACCGCCACGTTCTTGTACGTGTGCGGGTGGGCGTTCTCGTCGGAGGGGCGGCCGTGCGTCGCCCAGCGCGTGTGACCGATGCCCGTGGTGCCCTTGGGCAGGTCCTGCACCACCCGGTTCTCCAGGTTGCGCAGCTTGCCCGTGGCGCGCACCACGTTGAGCTGGTTGCCACTCACCACCGCGACGCCCGCGGAGTCGTAGCCCCGGTACTCGAGCTTCTTCAGGCCCGACACCAGGATGGGAGCAGACTCCTTGTCACCGACGTAACCAACAATCCCGCACATGTTCCTGCCTCTTTCTCGACCCGCGCCCGCCAGAGCAAACCACGGGAAACCTTGTCACGCCCAACCACGCCCTACCGTCCGACCACCAGGCAGGCGTCAGGACTCAGCCTGCCTTCACCTTCGCCTGCCGCGCCTTCTTGCCCGCCACCCAACCCTCCTTCACCACCTGCGGCGCGCGGGACACAGCGAGGCTCCCCGGAGGCACATTCTTCGTCACCGTGGTGCCCGCGCCGACATACCCGCCATCCCCCACCTTCACCGGCGCGACGAGCTGCGAGTCGGAGCCGATGAAGACCCCGTCGCCCAGCTCCGTCAGGTGCTTGTTCACCCCGTCATAGTTACAGGTGATGGTGCCCGCGCCGATGTTGCAGCCCGCGCCAATGTTCGCGTCCCCCAGATAAGTCAGGTGGTTGGCCTTGCTGCCCTTGCCAATGCGGGCCTTCTTCGTCTCCACGAAGTTCCCCAGATGCACGTCCTCTGCCAACTCGGTGCCGGGCCGCAGCCGGGAGAACGGGCCAATGACGCACCGGCCGCCCACCCGCGCCTCCTCCAGCACCGAGTAGGGCTTGATGTGCGTGCCATCCTCCACGTGGGAGGCCGTCAGCACGCTGCCCTGGCCGATGATGACGTTCTTGCCGACGACGGTGCCGCCCGCGAGCGTGACGCTGGGGCCTACCTCCGTGTCGGTGCCAATGGTGATGCCCTCTTCGATGTACGCGGTGGCCGGATCCTGGATGGACACGCCCGCGCGCATGTGGGCTTCGTTGATGCGCTGCTGGAGGACGCGGGCGCGCGCCGCCAGCTCCACCTTGTCGTTCACGCCCGCGGTCTCCGTGGCGTCCGCGTCCACCGCGCCCACGGGGCCCTGGCGCGCGGCCATCTCCACCAGGTCGGTGAGGTAGTACTCGCCCTGCGCGTTGACGGGCTTGATCTCCGCGAGCGCCTTCCACAGGAAGGACGCCTCCACGGAGTAGATGCCCGCGTTGCACTCCTTCACCGCGCGCTGCTCCGGGGTGCAGTCCTTGTGCTCCACGATGCGGGACACCTTGCCGCCCTCGCGGATGACGCGGCCGTAGCCCGTCGGGTCCTCCAGGGTGGTGGACACCATGGCCAGCACGCCGCCCGCGGCGTCATGCGCGGCCAGGAGCGCCTGGAGCGTCTCCTTGCGCAGCAGCGGCACGTCTCCGTAGAGGATGAGCACGCGGCCGTCGTGGCCCTTCAGCGCGTCCTGGGCGGCCTTCACCGCGTCCGCCGTGCCGCGCTGCTCCTTCTGGAGCGCGAAGCGCAGGGGCGCGTCCGGGAAGTGGGCGCGGATGGACTTCTCCACCTCCGCGGCCTGGTGTCCCACCACCGGCACCACGGACGTGGCGCCCAGCTCCAGGGCCCGCTTCAAGGGATAGGCGCAGATGGGACGACCGAGGATGGGGTGAAGGACCTTCGCCTTCTCCGACTTCATCCGCGTGCCCTTGCCCGCGCACAGGACCACCGCTGCCAAAGCTGTCATATGCGGCGGAGAATTAGGGACCGCCGATCAACTCGTCAACCGCGCGCGGGCGTCAAAACGGGCCGGGGGCCTTCCGGAGAAGGCCGGACGCTGACTGCCACACACAACGTGTTGCGCTGGACGGTGATGCCGTAGCGCGGCTTCAGGAACGTCGTCAGCCGCACCGGAGCAGGGGCCGGCACCGGGGCCGGCGCTTCACTGGGGTTTGGAGGACTCATGGACGCCACCAGTCGCTACACATGCCCCAAGAGTGCCTTGGCTCCCATCACAATCCAAGGAAAAAAATGTCGTCCAGTTGAAACCCTGGTCCTGGTGCGAGGCTTGGTGCATTAGGGAACGGCCGGAAATCACAAGGAAAGGCGTCCAGGTGGGAAATACACACATTGGAGCTGTCGGGTCTGGACTTGCCCGGGCGGTAGGACTCGCGGTGCTACTGGCGACGGCGCCGTCCCTGGCGGCGCGGCCCTACCGGGGAGGTGCGGTGGCCACCGCGTACCCACCCGCGAGCGAGGCCGCGTTGAAGATGCTGGAGAAGGGCGGCAACGCGGTGGACGCGGCCGTGGCGGCCGCGTTCGTGGCCGCGGTGGTGGGTCCCTATCACTCCGGGGTGGGCGGCGGCGGGTTCGCGCTGGTGCACGAGGCGAAGACGGGCGACACGCGCGTGCTGGACTTCCGCGAGGTGGCGCCCGGGGCGGCGTCCCGCGACATGTACCTGAAGGACGGCGCGCTGGTGCCGGGGCTGTCCACGGACGGCGCCCTGAGCGTGGCGGTGCCGGGCGCGGTGGCGGGCTACCTGGAGCTGCTCGCCACGCACGGCAAGCTCAAGCCCGCGGTGGTGCTGGCCCCGGCCATCCAGTGGGCCCGGCAGGGCTTCTGGGTGACGCCCAAGTACCAGCAGATGGCGACGGGCCGCGCGGAGTGCCTGCGCCAGGACCCGGAGGCCGCGCGCATCTTCCTGGTGAAGGACGCGCAGGGCGCGTTCGGGGTGCCCCCCGTGGGCCACCTGCTCAAGCAGCCGGACCTGGCGCGCACGCTGGGCCTCATCGCGAAGGGCGGCGCGAAGGCGTTCTATTCAGGCCCGGTGGCGCAGGCGATGGTGAAGTCGGTGAAGGACGCGGGCGGCGTGCTCACCCAGGAGGACCTGACGGCGTACAAGACGCGCAAGGCCACGCCGCTGGAGACCACCTACCGGGGCCACCGCATCCTCACCATGCCGCCGCCGAGCGCCGGAGGGCTGGCCGTGGTGCAGGTGCTGGGCATGCTGCAGCAGCTGCGGCCCCAGGGCGTGCCGTACCGCGACCCGGATTCGCTGCACCTCTACGTGGAGGCCGTGCGGCGCGCCTACGTGGACCGCGCGAAGTACCTGGGCGACCCGGCCTTCGTGCAGGTGCCGCTGGAGCGGCTGACGTCGCCCGGCCACATCGCGGACCTGGCGGGCAGCATCGACCCGAAGAAGGCCACCGCGAGCGCTTCGCTGCTGGCGCCGGTGACGGGCGGCCCGGCCTCCACGCTGCGCCGTGATGGGGGCCCCCTCACGCCGGAGCCGGAGAAGAAGAACACCACGCACATCTCCGTCATCGACAAGGACGGCAACGCGGTGGCCCTGACGACGACGGTCAACTACAGCTTCGGCTCGTGCCTGGTGGGCAAGGGCACCGGCGTGCTCCTCAACGACGAGATGGACGACTTCGCCGCGCAGCCGGGCGTGCCCAACGCGTACGGGCTCGTCACGGGCGAACCCAACGCCATCCAGCCCGGCAAGGTGCCCCTGTCCTCCATGTCCCCCACGCTGGTGTTCGCCAGGGAGGACCCGAAGCGCGTGATGATGGCGGTGGGCAGCCCCGGCGGCTCCACCATCCCCACCACCGTCATCCAGGCCATCACCAACGTGGTGGACCAGGGCATGGACGTGACGCGCGCGGTGGGCGCCGGCCGGCTGCACCACCAGTACCTCCCGGACGAATTGTGGGTGGACCGGTGGGGCCTGGAGCCCGCGACGCTGGCCACGCTGGAGGCCCGCGGCCATAAGATTCGCCGCCTGGAGGCCTGGGGGGACGCGGAGGCCGTCTACAGCGATCCGCGCACGAACCTGCGCTATTCATCCAGCGACCCGCGCAACGAGGGCGCCGCGCTGGGCCAGGACTGAAGGAAGGAGCACCGTGCCCGAGCCGCTGCCGCTCTTCGATGCGCACCTCCACCCGGAGGCCCTCACCGACCAGGACCTGGAGTCCATGCGCTTCTTCGGCGTGGAGCGGGCCCTGGTGGTCGCGCATCACTTCCCGGAGCCGACCGCCAAGGGCCTGCGTCAGCACTTCGACCACCTGGTCGAACGACAGCTGCCCCGGCTGGAGCGGCTGGGCATCCGCGCCTGGGCCGCCCTGGGCGTGCATCCGCGCTGCATCCCCCGCCGGGGCCTGTCGGAAGTCCTGGGCCACCTGCCGGACTACTTCGAGGGTGGCCGCGTGGTGGCCCTGGGCGAGACGGGGCTGCACGCGGGCGGCGAGGAGGAGGAGGAGGCGTTCCTCGAACAGCTGGCCCTGGCCCGCCAGCTCAAGCTGCGCGTGGTGGTGCACACGCCCCTGAAGGACAAGGAGCGCCACACGCGGCGCATCCTCACGCTGCTGCGCCAGTCCGGGCTCGCGCCGTCGCGTGCGCTGGTGGATCACGCCAACGGGCGCACCGTGCGCACCATCCTGGAGGTGGGCCACTGGGCGGGGCTGACGCTGCACCCGGAGGCGCTCCAGGCGGACCGGGCGGTGGCCCTGGTGCGGCGGCTGGGCAGCGAGCGCCTGGTGCTGGACTCGGACGCGGGCGACGGCGCGGGGGACATCCTGGGCCTCGCGCGCGCCGCCAACCTGCTGGGCAAGGCGAAGCTGTCCGAGCGACTCGTGCGCCGTGTCACCCGCGACAACGCCGCGACCTTCTTCCAGATCCACGACTGAGCGCGACAAGCGCGCCCGGTGCGGGTGGCGCCCGCCGCCTGAAAAGGCACCCGGGCGCCAGGGCTTGTAAATGCAGCGGGCCCCGCGCGGTGAAGCGCGAGGCCCGGGATTTACAACGCATGGACCCACCGGCACCCGAGGGTGCCGCGAGGACCTAGTTCACCGACACGGAGACGGACGCTTCGGGGTGCAGGGTGATGGCCTGCGCGTCCGGCGCCAGCCGCACCTGCACGGGGACGCCCTGGGAGCGGTACTCCGCGAGGGAATCCGCCGCCTCGTCGAGCAGCTGCTGGTAGCGGTCCTCCAGCTCCACGGCGATCAGCAACATCGTCTCACCGGCGTCCGTGACGCCCGGCCGGTACACCTGGCACCGCTGGAACCGCGCCCAGCGACCGTTCTGCATCTTCACAAGCTCGCCGTCGTAAGCCATGCGCAGCTCCTCACGTGGGGGATCCGACGGAGGCAATGTAGAGTCGAATCCGGGCGCTGTCATCCCCCTGCTTGAAAATTCGTAAACCCTCCATGATTCCAGAGGGTTGAAGGCACTCCAGGGGGAGCGTGGAGGCCACCGCCGGACCGGGCCGGCGCAAAATGTAAAGTTCATGACTGTCAACGCGGTTAACCCCGCCCCGGGGGCGATGCCGCGTTGCGCTGTCAACACTTCGGGCGCTGGGTCGGGGCCTGGGGAGCGACCGGGGAATCCGGGGTGGGGCGGACGCATGGCACGCGGGCGGGGCATCCCTTAGATTCCACCGGATGAAGTTGCCCCTCCTGTTCCGTCGCGACCGACCCACGATTGCGTCCGCCAACGCGCAGGAGCACGCGGAGCGGGTGATCGCCGAGTCCCTGCGCGTGCTCGGTCAGGTGTGCACGAAGGTCGCGGACGCCATCGAGGCGCAGCGGCTGGAGCGCAAGGGCTACGCGCACAACAGCTACCTGCGGCGCATGGATCAAGCCGACGAGGCGGACGACGCCTCGAAGTCCGGCCCGTCTGGCGCGGGCGGCGGATGACGCGGTCCCCCCCGGAAGCGGCCTCCACGCTTTCGGGCGGGCCGTCCGGGGCCCCGCATGCCGCGCCGGACGACGACGTCCCGGCGCCGTGCCTGGCGTCGGCGCCCTCGTGGCGGGAGCTGGGCATCCGCCTGCCCATGCCCGCGCTGGCGGACGAGGAAGGGCCGCGTGTCGCCCCCGGCCTGCCGCCCGTCGTGGACGCGCACGTGCACCTGTTCCCCGATCGCGTCTTCGAGGCGGTGTGGCGCTGGTTCGACCAGCACGGCTGGCCCATCCGCTACAAACTGCACACGCCCGGCGTCCTGTCGTTCCTGTTGTCCCGGGGCGTCGAGCGCGTGGTCGCCCTGCACTACGCGCACAAGCCGGGCATGGCGCGCGCCCTCAACGCCTACGTGGCCCAGGTGGCGAAGGACGAGCCCCGCGTCATCGGGCTGGCCACCGTCTTCCCGGGGGAGCCCGGCGCCGCGGACATCCTGGCGGAGGCCTTCGCCCTGGGACTGAAGGGCGTGAAACTGCACTGCCACGTGCAGTGCTTCGCCCCGGACGCGCCCGCGCTGCAGGAGCTCTACGAAGCCTGCGCCCGGGCCGGCAAGCCGCTCGTCATGCACGCGGGCCGCGAGCCGGCCAGCCCCCGCTACCCGTGTGATCCCTACGCGCTGTGCTCCGCGGAGCGGGTGGAGCGGGTGCTGAAGGATCATCCGAAGCTGAAGCTGTGCGTGCCCCACCTGGGGGCGGACGAGTTCGACGCCTACGCGCGCCTGCTGGAGCGCCATGACACGCTCTGGCTGGACACCACGATGACAGTGGGCGGCTACTTCCCCGTGCCCCTGCCCCGCCAGGTGCTGGAGGTGCGGCCGGAGCGCATCCTTTACGGGACGGATTTCCCCAACATCCCGTATGCGTGGGACCGGGAGCTCAAGGCGCTGGTGGACCTGAGGCCGGGCGGGGACGCGCTGGCGGGGGTGCTGGGAGGGAATGCCTTGAAACTCTACGGGGAGGTCGGATGTTGAAAAGAAACGCAACCCCTTCCGCAATGGAAGAGGCATTCCCATCTTCGTGCCCATAGAATCGCGGTCCCCAAGCAGACGCCGCCATCCCAGAGGCCATACCCATGTCGAACATCCTGGTCGTCGACGACGACGCGAGTCACCGCACGCTCATCTGCGATGCCCTCCAGGAGATGGGCTACGACACCATCGAGGCCGCCAACGGTCGCGAGGCGTTGGACCTGCTGGAGGAGGACATCCCGGGCGCGGTGCTGCTGGACCTCCGGATGCCGGTGATGAGCGGCTGGGGCCTGCTGGACGCGCTCAAGAAGATGCCCCGCGCGCGCAACCTGCCCATCATCATCATCTCCGGCTACGGCTTTGAGTGGGAGGCGGAGCTCGTCGGCGCCGCCGGCTACATCTCCAAGCCCGTGGACCTGGACAAGGTGCGCACCACGGTGCAGCAGATCGTCGGGCCGCCCGAAGTCGCCATGGTGCACTGAGTCGCGAGCAGCAGGCAGGCTGCGACATCCGTCAACCCGAGGATTGTCGGCGGCCCCAGGGAACGTGGTGTGATGGCGTCCTTCATGACGCCCCCCCTTCCCGAACCCACCAGCCCCGAGCTGGCCATCGACGCCCGCGGACTCGTCAAGCGCTTCGGTGGCTTCACCGCGCTGGACGGGCTGGACCTCCAGATTCCCAAGGGCGCCTTCTACGCGTTCCTCGGCCCCAACGGCGCCGGCAAGTCCACCTCCATCGCGCTGCTCACCGGCGTGTACGGCCCGGACGCGGGCTCCATCCGGATGCTCGGCGTGGACGCGGTGGCAAGGCCCCTGGACGTCAAGCAACGCGTGGGCGTGGTGCCGGAGGAGCTGAGCCTCTTCGAGCGCCTCACCGGCCGCCAATACCTCACCTTCTGCGCGCGCATGTATGGATTGAGCGGGGCGGAGGCCGCGGCGCGCGCGGTGGAGCTGCTGGAGCTGACGGAGCTCACGTACAAGGCCGGCGCGCTGGTGGCGGAGTACTCCAAGGGCATGCGCCGGAGGCTGGCCATCGCCGCGGCGCTCATCCACGGGCCGGAGCTGGTGCTGCTGGATGAGCCCTTTGAAGGCATCGACGTGCTGGCCGCGGGCGTCATCCGCGAGCTGCTGCGCGAGTTGAGCCGCCGGGGCGTGACGCTGCTGCTCACCACGCACGTCCTGGAGATCGCCGAGCGGCTGGCCACGCACGCGGGCGTCATCCGGGGCGGACGCATGTTGGATCAGGGCCCGGTGGAGGCGCTGCGCCAGCGCCACGGAGCGCCCACGCTGGAGGCGGTGTTCGAGAAGCTGGTCGCCGTGCCGGCCGCGCGCAACGCGAAGCTGTCCTTCTACGCGGAGCCCGTCGCGACGGTGGTGCCGCTGCGCCGGGAGTCCGCGTGAGCCCGCGTCCGCCCGTCCCCGGGTTCTTCCGCCACCTGCTGCTGCTCTGGGGCCTGCGCCTGCACCTGGGCCTCAACCAGGGCCCCGGCAAGAGCCGGCTGCTCGCGGTGGCCGCGTTCCTGGGCTCCAGCGCGCCGGGCGTGCTGCTGGGCCTGTCCTTCTTCAAGCTGATGCGCCTGGGCACCATCGCGCACAGCAACGTGTGGCCCTACTTCATCCTCAACCTGCTGTGCTTCGTCACCGCCGCCACCTGGGTGACCTGGCCCCTCTTGTCCGCGGGCGTGGATGACCACTCCGAGCTGTCCCGCTACGCCGCGTTCCCCATCTCCCCGTTCCGGCTGCTCATCGGCTCCACGGTGGCCAGCCTCTTCGAGCCGCGCGCGCTCGTGTTCTACGCGCCCCTCACCGGCGCGGCGGTGGGCTACGCGTCGCGGCACCGGCTGGCGGCGCCCTGGCTGGCGGCGGTGCTCTACGTGCTGTTCGCGCTGTTCTGCGCGGCGTGGAGCCGGGTGGGCCTCTACACGGTCATCAACGTGCTGAAGGCGAAGCACAGCGCGCGCATCATGGGCGGCGGGATGCTGGCGTTCCTCGTGGCCGCGTCGTTCATCCCGCCCATCGACACGTCGTGGCTGACGAGCGTGGGCGAGGCGGGCGTGGGCGCGCTGGACATGAGCCTCATCATCAACGCGGCGGTGGCGCTCAGCCAGGTGCCGCCGGGCTACTTCGGGGACGGGCTGGGGCAGCTGGCCCACGGGCGCGTGCGCATCGCGCTGCTGGAGGCCGCGGGCCTGCTGTTCTTCACCGGCGTGGGCATGGCCGTGGCGTATGCGCTGCTGTTGCGCTTCCACCGGCAGTCGGGCCGCTCCGGCGGCGCGCGGGTGGACGGCGCGGACAGCGACCCGTTCGCCACCACGCGCACGCGCTTCGACACGCTCTTGCGGCGCGAGGTCCTGGACCTGTGGCGAAACCCGCGCGCGCGGCTGCTGGCGGCGGTGCCCTTCATCCTGGCCATCCTGCTGAAGCTGCTGTCCGGGCGGGACCTCTTCGTGTACCTGCTGGGCAACAGCGCGGACGCGTGGGTGATGGGCGGCCTGAGCATCTATGGCGCCGTGGTGATCGCCTCCACGTTCTCCCAGAACACGTTCGCGTACGACGGGCACGGCTTCGCGGTGTTCCTGGCGGCGCCCCTGGACCTGGCGGACGTGCTGCGCGCGAAGAACCGCGTGCAGGGCGTGGCGGCGCTGGGGATGGCGGTGCTGGTGGGGTTGTTCTACCGCGTGTACTTCGGCGCGGGCACGCTCGTGGACTTCCTGTGCGCCATGGCCGCGGTGGCGGCGGTGGTGCCCCTGCTGCTGGCCGCGGGCAACTTCCTGTCGCTGTACTTCCCGGTGAAGTTCCACGCGAGCCTCAAGCGGCGGGACAAGGTGCCGCTCACCGCGTCGATGCTGGGCATCCTCGCCGCCAGCGTGGGCTGCATGCCCTTTGGCCATGCGCTGAAGCTCGCGGGGAAGGACGGACCGGGGTGGCAGTCCGTCGCCTTCATCGCCGGGTGCGCGGTGCTCCACTTCCTCGTCTACCTGGCGGTGCGCCCGCTAGCGATGCGCCTGTTGGATCAACGCCGGGAGCTGGTGCTCCGGGCGGTGACGCGCGAATAGGCGCACGCTGGAGGGGGCGACTCAGTACGCCACGCCGAACTTCGCCGCCTGGGTCTTCACGCTCTTCATGACGTTGGCGTCGAAGGCGTCCTCCTTGGGGGGCGCGTTCTTCGTGAGCCACTGGTCCCGGTCGCTGGCGAGCTTCGCGGCCTGCTGCTCCAGCGCCTTGCGCTCGGTGGCGAGCTGCTTGACCTTCGCGGACTGCTCCTCCTTCTTCAGGCCCCGGAGCTCCGGGGGCAGCTCGTCGTCCCGGATGGAGGCGAGCGCGGCCGGCTGCTCCAGCAGGTCCACCGCGCCGCCAATCGCCGAGGGCGCGCTGCTCACCTCCGCGGCGGCGGCGCCTGCCTTGCCCGCGCTCCGGCTGGTCTTCATGTAGCTGATGCGGTCCGCGGCGGCCTCCGCGCTCATGCCCTTCATCACGTCCGCGCGCGCCTTGTTCATCGCCTGCGCCTCCTTGCGGCCCGCGTAGAGCGTCTTCGACGCCAGCTCCGCGTTCGTGCGGGACAGCTCCGCGTCGAACGGCGTGGCCACCGCCACCATGCCGCCCGCCGAGTCGATGGAGTCGAACGTGCCGTCCGTCAGCTTCGCCACGTAGCGCCAGGAGGCCTCGGTGGCGTCGTCCCCACCGCAGCGCACCGTGTTCACCACGATGTGGCGCTCCTTCGCGCGCTGGGACCACAGCTTGAAGTCCCAGGCCGCCTCGCGCCGGGCCGGGGGCGCGTCGCCCACGAGGAAGATGACCTTCATCACCTCGCGGTCCTGGTTCCACTTGAGCAGCGACACCGCCTCGCCCAGTCCGCGTCCCACGTGCTCGGGGGAGTCCCCGCCGCCGTCCGCCTGGAGCTTGCGCAGCTCCGCGAACACCGCGTCCAGGTCGTCGTTCAGGTCGAAGCGCTTCGTCACGTAGGCGTCACCCACGTCGCGGTACGCCACCAGCGCCACCTTCAGGTGCGGCGTGGGCTTGCCCTTCGCGATGCGCGACGCGATGGAGAAGATCTTCTGCTTCGCGCCCTCCAGCAGCCCGCCCATGGACCCGGTCGTGTCCAGCACGAAGGCCACTTCAATCTCCGGCCGGGCGCTCTGCGACGGGCCTCCGGGGACCTCCTGCTTCTGGCTGTCCGGGACCGCCGGGGGCTGCCCGGGCGCATGCGGCGCGGGCGCTCCTGTGCCGGAGGGCTTCACGGCCGGGGGCGGCGCGGGCATCGCGTGGACACCGGGCTTCGTGGCGGCGGAAGGCGGCGCGGCGGTGGGGGTGGCGGCCGGCTTCGTGGCGGCGGCCTTCGCGTCGGTGGGCGGCGAGGGCACGGCGACGACGCCGGGCTTCGCGGTCGCGGAGGCCGCCGGTGGCGCCAGGACGGGCGTGACGGCCAGGGCGGAGGTGGCGGACAGACCGGTGGCGAGCGCGGCCGTCAGGACGGCCCGCGAGAGGGGCTTCAGGTTCATGGTGGGCTCCGGAATTGAGCGGCGGGGCGGGCAGCTCGCGCCGCCTGCTCCTGTAACGGACAGGCCCGCCGGAAGGTCTACGCCCTTGGGTTGCGGCCCTCCCCGCGCGGCGTTACGCCCCGGGTCCGTGCGTGTCTTCCACTCCGACCGGTACGCCGTCCCCCTCCCCGCGGGCCACCGCTTCCCCATGGAGAAGTACCGCCTGCTGCGCGAAGCCCTGCTGGAGCGCGGCATCCTGTCCCCCGCGTCCCTCCTTGAAGCGCCCCGGGTGGAGCGGGCCGACCTGGAGCGCGTGCACACCCGGCGCTACCTGGACGCCTTCTTCGGCGGCACCCTCACGGACGCGGAGCTGCGGCGGCTGGGCTTCCCCTGGTCGCCCCTGCTCGTGGACAACGCGCGCGCCTCCGTGGGGGGCACGCTGGCCGCCGCCCGCGCGGCGCTGGAGGACGGCTTCGGCGCCAACCTGGCCGGCGGCACCCACCACGCCTTCCCCGACCATGGGGAGGGCTTCTGTGTCTTCAACGACATCGCCGTGGCCATCCGCGTCCTCCAGGCCGAAGGCGCCATCCAGCGCGCGGTGGTGGTGGACCTGGACGTGCACCAGGGCAACGGCACCGCGGCCGCCTTCGCGGGCGACCCGTCCGTCTTCACGTTCTCCATGCACGGCGAGCGCAACTTCCCCTTCCGCAAGCAGCCCTCGCACCTGGACCTGGGACTGGAGGACGGCGCGGGGGACGCGGAGTACCTGGCCCTGCTCGACGCCCACCTGCCCCACGTCCTGGAGTCCGCCCGCGCCGACCTGCTGTTCTTCCAGGCGGGCGTGGATCCGCTGGCGGAGGACACCCTGGGCCGGTTGTCCCTCACCCACGCGGGCCTGCGGGAGCGGGACCTGCGCGTGCTGAGGACGGCGCGCGAGCGGGGACTGCCCGCGGTGCTCACGCTGGGCGGCGGCTACGCGAAGCCGTTGACGCCTTCGCTGGAGGCCCACGTCGGGACTTATGTGGTGGCCTGTTCGTTGTTCCGCTGACGTCCCCCTTCCCTCTGGCCGCTTGCGGGGGCCTTCACCCCCGGCCCATGCTGAACGCCGCTTCGTCACCCAGGAGAGCCCCCATGCCGCAACCCCTGTCCCGTCTCGCCATCCTCGCCTGCGCGCTGCTGCTGGGCTGTGGCAGTGGGGCGCCGTACTACCGTCTGGACTGGGCGGGCGCGGACACGGTGACGGTGGCGCCGGGGGACTCCATCCCCTACCCCATCACCGTCCAGCGCATCGCGGACAACCCGGGCGAGGTGCGCGTCCGCGTGACGGGCGCCCCTGAAGGGGTCACCGTGGGCCCGGACTTCGTCCTCCCCGAAGGACAGACCCTCATCGAGTCCACCCTCACCATCGACGTCGCGGCCAACACCACCGCCTTCGGCGTGGGCGGGGTGCGGTTCGTCGCCGAGGATCCCGCCAACGACGTCACCGCCAGCAGCGGCGTCGCCATCGCCATCCTGGAGCCGCCCGAGCCCCAGCCGGACTTCTCCATCGCGGTGACGCCCAGGCAGGTGGACCCCCTCCCGGGCGCGCGCGCCCAGACGGTCGTCACCGTGACCCGCGCGGAGGGCTTCACCGGCCCGCTCGTCATCACGCTCGAGTCGCCCACGAAGCGCCTCAGCGCCGAGGCGCTCACCCTGGCCGAGGGCCAGACGAGCGCCCCAATCTTCGTCTCGACGGATCGCTCGCTCGGCTACGTGCCCATCATCACGCGGTTCGTGGCCACCGCCCCGGACGGCCGCACCGCCAGCACCGGCTTCACGTTCAACCTGCGCAACTTCTAGGCTCCGGACCCCGAACCCGGAGACGCAAGCAGGCCCCCTTGCGAGCCTGCTTCGTCCCGGGTGCGCTCCGGAACGTCCGAACGTTGGAACGTCCGAGCTTGCGGCGTCAGGCCATGTCGAAGAGCAGCGCCTCCGTGGGCGCCTTCGCGGCGAACGCCAGCGCCGTCTCCTCCGACACCGCCGCGCCGTCCCCCGCCTTGAGCGCCACGCCGTTGAGGGTGGCCTCGCCCCGGATGACCTGGAGCCACGCGTGGCGGCCGGGCGGCAGCACGTAGTCCACCTTCTCGCCTTCGCCCAGCACCGTCGCGGACAGCACCACGTCCTGGTGCACCGTCAGCGAACCATCGCGCCCGTCGCGGGATGCCACCACGCGGAACTTCCCGCGCCGCTCCTCCGGGTCGAAGCGCTTCTGCTCGTAGCCGGGCGGCAGGCCCTGGCGCTCCGGCATCAGCCAGATCTGCAGCAGGTGCAGCGGCTCATCCAGCGGGTTCATCTCGCTGTGCAGCACGCCCGTGCCCGCGCTCATGCGCTGCACCTCGCCGGGCCGGATGACGGCCTTGGTGCCCATGCTGTCCTGGTGCTCCACCGCGCCGCTCACCACGTAGGTGAGGATCTCCATGTCCCGGTGCGGGTGCTTGCCGAAGCCCCGGAGCGGCGCGACCGTGTCCTCGTTGATGACGCGCAGCGCGCGGAACCCCATGAAGTCCGGGTCGTAGTAGTCCGAGAAGGAGAAGGTGTGGTGGGTGTCGAGCCAGCCGTGGTTCGCGTGGCCTCGGGCTTCGGACGTCCGTACGTAGATCATGGTGTCGCTCCCTGCTTCTTCACTGCGCCTCACCGCTCCCCGCCGCATGCGAGATGAACCGGCAGGCTGCCTCCTCCTGGAGCAACCTCCAGGCCATGGCCCAACCTGCTGGAATCATTGGGACCAGTCCCAGGACAGCCCGCACTGCCCTCTCAAATCGAGAAGCCGGCCGCTCAATCAGGGAGTCCTCCCGGCCCGGCGGGCGGAGGACTCCGGCGGAAGGTGGGGGTCCACGTCAGGGAGGCGGTACCCGTGTCGTCCCCCCGACGCTACGTTGAGGACTGCCATGACGCCGACGACGCCCATCCCTCCCGCACGACGCCAGGCCGCCCGGGCGGCCCTCGCCTTGGATGACGAGGCCCTGCTGAAGGTCTGCGACGTGGAGTTCTTCATCGCGTCGGGTCCCGGCGGACAGCACCGCAACACCACCGCCAGCGGCGTGCGCCTGAGCCACCCGCCCACCGAGCTGTCCGTCACCGCCACCGAGCGCCGCAGCCAGTCCCAGAACAAGGACGCCGCCGTGCGCCGCCTGCGCGCGGGGCTCCAGGCCCTCACGTTCGTGCCCAAGGTGCGCAAGGCCACCCGCCCCACCCTGGGCTCCAAGCGGCGCCGGCTGGAAGAGAAGAAGCGCACCTCCGAGAAGAAGGCGGGCCGGGGCGGCCGCGTCGCCGACTAACCCCCTTCAGGGAAGTCCGGTAAGGCGCAAGCCAGCGTGAAGGAAGAAGGCGGCGAGAACGTCGTGGCGGTGGCCCAGGCGCACGAATGAAGCGCGTGCCTGGGCGCGCAGCTCGACGACAGAGTCGGGCGTGGCATTGCGCAGCTCGGCCTTCACCACGCCGTTGCAGCCCTCCTCGGGATTGAGGTCTGGCGCGTAGCCTGGCAGCCGCTCAAGGCGGAAGTCCTCGGGGTGGCGGGCGACGAAGTCGAGCGTCTCGGCACTGTGGTGCTGGTTGAGGCCGTCCCACACGATGGTGAGAGGACGGCCCACCTTCCCGCGGAAGTAGCGCAGGGCCGCGATGATGTCCTGGCTGGTGAAGCTGCCCTCTCGGTGGCGCGAATACAGGCGCGCCGGCCTGCGGCCGTACGGAGCAACGAGGGCGACGATGCTGGAGACTTCGCGCCGCTTGTCACGACGGCGCAAGGTGGGCGGATGCCCGACGGGCGCCCAGGTAGACGCTACGCGGGCCCGAAACGAACTACCTGTCTCGTCCACGAAGGCAATGGCCCGCCCGCTTCTTCGAGCCCCCTTTTGATGCGGGGCCAGTCGCGCTTCAGCCATGCCTCCACCAACGCATCGTTACGCTCCTTGGCTCGCGTGCGGGGCTGCTGCGGACTCAAACCCAGCCGGTGAAGGCGCTCGGCCAGGTAGTTGGGGTGGTAGCGCACTGCGAACGTGCGGTGGATGAGGTGCGCCACTCGCGTCAGCGTCCAGCGCTCGGTAGGGAAACCGCAGGTGCGCGCCCCTGCCCCTACCAGCTCCGCCACCTGCCGCCATTCCCCCGAACTCAACTTCGACGGCCGGCCCGTGCGCGGCCTCGCCTTCAACCCGCGTGGACTGCCGCCTGCCTCGTGCAGTCGCCGCGCCCAACGACTGACGGAGGCCTCGCTGACACCCACACGGCGCGCCACCTCCGCCTGCGACAGGTGCCCCCGTCGCAGGAGTTGTCCGGCTGCAAGCCGCCGCTCCTCAAGCTGCTGCGCCGTCCAGTGCTTTGGCTGCCACGCCATGGACGCCACCTCTCCATGACGTAACCGGTAGCCCCTTACCCGACTTCCCTGAAGGGGGTTAGGCGGCCCGGGACCGGGCCGCTACGCAGCCGGTGCGGACCTCGCAAGGTTTGCGTAGCCGCTGACGTCGCCTGGCCACAACGACACGGTTGCTTTCCAGGTGCCTCCTCCGGACGGAACCGTCGCCGGGAAGGCATACGGTGTGCACATCGCGGGTAGCCCCTGACCCCACAGGGGTTGGTTGGCCCCTCCACCCCCGGTGAACCTTGGCACACTCCCCCTTCGCAGCATCCTCCTGGCGGCGCGCCCTGTTGGGCCTGGCGCTGCTGGTGGCCGCGCCCGCGTCGGCCACGGACATCGTCACCTTCAGTCAGGGCTCGCTCATCATCCCCGAGCAGGCCACGTTCCAGCAGGGCTGCGGCAGCCTGTCCGCCTACGGGCTGGTGTGGCGCCTGCTGCAGGCCAACGAGCCGGGCGGCTTCAACGCGGCGCACCCGGTGACGGTGTACCTGGCCATCGACGACACGAAGAAGTCGCCCAACCGGTGCGTGCCCACCAACAAGCACCTGCCGCCCGCGCCCAACAACGGCCAGTGGAATGATCCGCAGTGGAACGACGGCTGTGACTTCCACATCTCACGCGCGGACGCGGCGCCCGTGGTGCCGGTGCCCGCGCTGGCGTCGCTGCCCCCCAGCGGCCTGTTCCCCGAGGACGACGTCGAGAACTTCACCACCACCACGGGTGAGGCCCGGCCGAACTTCCGCAAGGCGACGCTCAACACCGCCAGCGGCTTTCGCGACGTCCAGTACATGGGCGGCAGCTTCATCATCGACGCGAAGGACGCGAAGCACGCGCTCGACTTCCTGAACTCCGCCGCGGGCGCGGACGCGCCGAACAAGTTCCGCACCGAGTGCTCCTGCGACACGTTCCGCAACGGCATCGGCTGCTTCTACGTGCGCATGCACCAGGCCACCATCGAGTTCAACGCGCCCATCGGCCGGCGCCTCAACCGCGTGCCCCCGAAGATCGCCCTGCTGGATCGCCACGACAACGACAACAACGACAAGTCGTACGTGAAGGGCGGCATGCTGGACGACTACCTGCGCAACGCGGGCCTGGACTTCCCCGGCGCCGGCGGCTGCCCGGCGGGCACCAGCACCACCTGCAACCTCAACGGCGGCCGCCCCGGGCTCATCTACGACGCGCTCCACGCCAACGCGGACCTCATCTCCACCGCCGCGTTCCCCCACGGCCTGCTCAACGCCGTGGACCCCGCGACGCAGCGGCCGCGCTACCGCGTGTTCTGGGCGCCGCACTGGGAGATCGGCAACAGCCACCGCACGGAGTACAGCGCCAACGGGGACGGCGCCGTCAACCAGCGCGAGAACGTGCTCAACAACATCGCCTACTTCGCCGACCAGCGCGGCAACGGCCTGTTCGCCGAGTGCGCCAGCATCTGGTCCTATGAGACGAGCACGCGCCCGGACGGCTCGGCCATGCCGCGCTCGCGCTTCCAGGGCGACGCCAACTTCCAGATAAACCAGATGGGCAAACCCGGCTCCACCTGGGACGGCCGCAACTGCACGGACCCGGACTACCTGAGCGAGAGCCGCGGCCGGCCGCAGTGCATGCTCTACCCGAACCCGGGCGACCCGTTCTCCCAGATGGGGGACTTCCGCTACCGCAACGTGGTGGGCCACACGGACAACTACCGGGCGGACCTCTACAAGGACGGCGTGCGGCGGCTGGCGGTGAGCTGGCGGGACTACACGCTGGGCGAGCGCTACGACAACCCCACGGACGTGGCGCGCGGCCCCAGCACGCGCGGCCATGACTTCTTCTCCTTCAACCAGAAGGACAACGACCCGCAGAAGGCGACGGTCGTCTACCTGGCGGGCCACGACTTCAAGGAGAGCGTCGCGGGCACGCGCATCGTGCTCAACACGCTGCTCAACCTGGGCTCCGAACCGCTCCAGAGCGAGCGCACCGTCTCCGCCCCGGTGACGCTGGACGACACCAACGGCAGCGACGCGAACGGGTCGCGCGCCCTGCTGTTCAAGACGTCCTACGACGCGGTGTCGGGCTACCCGCCCGGCGCGGACACGTACACCCCCGCGCAGGGTTCGCACTGGGTGTTCCCCTACTACCCGGGCACGCTGCGTGCGCACTCGCTCATCGGCGGCACCGCGCTGTCCGTCGGGGAGAACTCGCTGTCGGACGGCACCCTCTGGAACGCGGATGCGCGCATGCCCCTGCCGGGCGCCCGCAACCTCTTCACCTACTTTGGCGGCGAGGTGACGGAGAACCCGGCGCTGGCCCCCAACCGCACCGCGCCCCGCGGCGTGCTCCAGGTGGGTTGGGTGCCGGAGGAGGTGTCCGGCACCCGCATCAACAGCAACTACGCCAACGTCCCCAACACCGGCTGCGTGGACGTGCTGAAGCTGGGCCGCGCCACGTCGCGCGACGGCACCTTCCGCTACGACTTCGTGCGCGGCGCGGACGGCGTGTGCGACCTGCAGCAGGCGACACAGTACACGCCGCAGGTGGGCGGCGCCGACTTCGGCGTGACCAACCTGCTGCTCAACCAGACCCAGCTCGCGCTCGACTTCCGCGCGGTGTCGCAGATGCTCCAGCGCGTGCGCGGCTTCTGCTTCGCCACCTCCACCCGCCGCGACGGCAGCGGCACCCCGGTGCTGGAGCCCAACGACAACCAGTGCAACAACGAGGACGCGGACAACCGCGCGCACCTGGGCGGCTTCATCCACTCCTCCCCGGTGGTCGTGCCCCCCAGCGCCAACATCCCGGACAAGGGCAGCCCGCGTCCCACGGTGGCGTACGCGGCCGGCCTGGACGGCCAGCTGCACGCCTTCTACGTCTCCGGCGGCAAGCAGTACGACGGCCCCCGGGAGGACCTGCAGTTCCCCAACCCGGACGCCACCGCGCGCTTCAAGACGAACCACGCGGCGGCCTTCCGCGGCGGCACCACGCCGCCCGCGGGCACGGAGCTCTGGAGCTTCCTGCCGGCCACGCAGCTGGTGGGCCTGCGCAACAACACCGCGCGGGTGAACAGCGCGCCCGTGGTGTTCGACGTGTTCGCGGACTTCGTGGGCAGCGGCCGGCGTGAGTGGCACACCGTGCTGGTGACCAACGTGGGCCAGACGGGCCGCGACCTGTTCGCCATGGACGTCACCAACCCGCTCAAGCCGGTGCTGCTGTGGCACCTGGTGGGCAGCCACTACGGCAGCGCCAGCGCGCCGCACACGGCGGTGGCGCTCGCGGACCGGAGCCAGGGCGGCACGGACTGGACGTACACCTGGGACGAGGCCACCAGCATCTTCAAGCTGCCGCCCGGGATTGACCCGGGCCGCAGCGCCAGCGGCCTCTACGACTACAGCGGGCTGGGCGGCTCGCGCGGCCTGTCGGTGGGCGTGGGCCGGCTGGGCCTGGAGCCCGTCTACACCGTGTTCGTCGCGTCCAGCAGCTCCGGCGCGCCGGGGACGCCGGCCAAGGGCGTGCAGGTGTTCGCCATCGACGCGGCCAACGGCCAA
>NZ_JAPNJY010000010.1:0-288433 GCF_026626625.1 Corallococcus sp. BB11-1
TGCCCCTCCGGCAGCGGCTGGAAGGCGAGCCGGTCCGGATCCATCTCCGCCTCGCCGCCGAAGACGAGCGGGCTGCTCTCGCCGCCCCGCCCCACGCCCGCGCCCCTGCCCGGCCTCACGCCCCGGCTCGCGTGCTGACCGCCCTGCCCCTGGCCCTCACCCTCCCCGTCACCGTCCCCGCCCTGCTGTCCCTGACCCTGGCCACGCTGTCCCTGGCCCTGCGGGCCTTGTCCCTGGCCGGACTGCTGCCGCCGGGTGGGACGCCTCGCCTGGGCCCCGCGGTTCCCCGCCGCGTTGTTTTCCTCGCCGAAGCGCTGGGCCAGGGCCTGCTGTCGGCGCTCCAGCGTGCGGCGCAGGTCCGCGACCTGATCCGGAGAGCCGGAGGCCTGGGCCCGGGCCGAAGCGCGGGCCTGGGCCTCACGGGAGGGGTCGCCCGAGCCCTGCTGAGCGCCCTGCGGGTCGCCGCCCTGCTCACGCGCCTGGGAGTCCTGGGTGTCGCCGCCCTGTTCTCCAGCGCCCTGCCCCTGCGAGCCCTGCCCGGACGCCGCCCGCGGTTCGCCGTCCTCGGAGGCTCCGTCCTGTTCCTGCCCTCCGTTGGAGCGCGCATCGAGCGCCATGAGGGCCTGCTCCAGGGACTCGCGCTCACGGGTGGCGGACTCGGCCCCCCCGGCGGCGGCGAGCGCGTCCTCGAGTTCGGCGGCGGCCTCGGAGGCGCGGTTCAGTTCGGCGGCGGCCTCGGAGGCGCGTTCGGCGAGCCGCTGCTCCAGGGCATCGGAGGCCTCCCAGTCCGCGGAGTCGAAGCGGCCCTGGGCCACTTCGTCGGACAGCCGGCGCAGCTCCTCCTCGACGTCCTGGCCCAGCGGCTCCTCGCGGGCCAGGGCCTCCGCCTGGGCCTGCACGGCGGCGACCTGGGTCGCGGCGGCGGCGTTGATGTTCGACGCGCGAAGGGCGGGCAGCGGAACGAGGAACCCCACGGCGAGGAACAGGAGCGCGCCCAGCAGCGTCCCCACGGGCCGGCGCCACGGCACCTCCGGGAGCTTCACCTGCTGGGCGAGCTGGTTGAGGGAGAGCTCCCAGTCACCGACGGTGCGCTCCAGGCGCGTGAGCAGCAGGCCCCCGGCCCCGGCCGAGCGGTCCGCGAGCACCGCCGCGTACTCCAGCGACACGCCCCGGGAGCGGGCCCGCACGAACCACCACGCGAGGCCCGCGACGACGAGCGGGGGCACGGCCCAGACAGCGGCGTTGCGCAGCAGCATCCGGCACAGCACGCACGCGGTGGCGGTGGCCCAGACGGGAACCAGTCCCGCGCCCAGCCAGGCCACGGCGTTGAGGCGCCGCCGCACGCGCCGGATGGGCGCGAGCACGAGGGACTGGAAGCGGCGTTCTTCGCTGGCGGCCATGGACGGGAGGCAGTGTCGGACACCCGCCCCTCCGTTCACAAGCGACGCCCCGGAACGGTCGAATCCCGGCGCGGACGGTCGCCCTCCCAACTCCAGACGTCGAGAAGACGCGAATCCGTGCGAACCCCGGGACCCGGCGGCTAGTCTTCCGCGCATGAACTTCCGGTTCCTCGGTCGCAGCGGTCTGAAGGTCAGCGAGATTTCATTCGGCAACTGGCTCACGCACGGCTCCCAGGTGGAAGAGGACGCCGCGCTGTCCTGCGTGAAGGCGGCGCTCGACACGGGCATCACCACCTTCGACACCGCCGACGTGTACGCCGGCACCAAGGCCGAGGCCGTGCTCGGCCGCGCCCTCAAGGGCCAGCGCCGCGAAGGCTACGAGCTCTTCACCAAGGTCTACTGGCCCACCGGCCCCGGCCAGAACGACCGCGGCCTGTCGCGCAAGCACATCATCGAGTCCATCCACGGCTCGCTGCGCCGCCTCCAGACGGACTACGTGGACCTCTACCAGGCCCACCGCTACGACGCGCAGACGCCCCTGGAGGAGACGATGCTCGCCTTCGCGGACATCGTGCGCCAGGGCAAGGCCCTCTACATCGGCGTCTCCGAATGGACCGCCGAGCAGATCACCGCCGGCGCGAAGCTCGCCCGCGAGCTGCACGTCCCCTTCATCTCCAACCAGCCCCAGTACTCCATGCTGTGGCGGGTCATCGAATCCAAGGTCGTCCCCGCCTCCGACGCGGCGGGCCTGGGCCAGATTGTCTGGTCCCCGCTCGCCAAGGGCGTGCTCACCGGCAAGTACCTGCCCGGCCAGCCCCCGCCGGCAGACACCCGCGCCGCCAACCAGCAGGGCGCCAGCTTCATGACCAACTTCATGACGGACGACGTGCTCACCCGCGTCCAGCAGCTCAAGCCCCTGGCGCAGGAGGCCGGCCTGTCGCTCGCGCAGCTGTCCATCGCCTGGGTGCTCCAGAACAAGAGCGTCGCCTCCGCCATCATCGGCGCCACGAAGCCGGAGCAGGTGCTCGACAACGTGAAGGCCACCGGCGTGAAGCTCGACGCCGACCTCCTGCGCCGCATCGACGCCGTCCTCGGCCCCGCCGTGGAGCGCGACCCCGCCCAGACCACCAGCCCCGAACGCCGGCCCTGAAAGTCGGAAACGCCCGAATCCCCCCAGGCGTACGTATGTCCGGGAGCCTGTGCCGGCAGGCCCTCCAGCGGTCGCCCCCTGCGATGACAGGGGGCATCCGACATCCACGCCCTTGACCCGCCATTCCCCGTCAAATGGTTCGCCACGCCTTCGTGACACCTCCGCCGATCCATTTGACTTTTGAGTCGAGGGGAACAAGAGACTGCCCCGCGCGTTGGCAGTCCTCACTCTTCACCCCCCAGGCATCTCCTCCATGACGTCCTTCTTCCTCCTGGCCCAGGCGGCCCACCCCGAACTCGGATGGTTGAGCAGCAAGCTGCTCGGGGTGACGCTGGGCAGCGCCGAGTGGGTGCTCTGGCTGCTGGTCATCCTCTCCGTGCTCTCCATCGCCGTGATGCTGGAGCGCGCCGTGTACTTCTCGCGCCACCGGCTGCCCAACTCGGAGGCGCTGGCGGTGCGGCTGGCGCGCGGCGAGTTCGACGCCGTGAGCGCCGAGGTGAAGAACCAGAAGGGCATGGAGGCCGCCGTCATCCGCGAGGCCCTGGCCTCCGCGTCGCAGGGCCCGGACACCGTGGAGCAGGTCATCGCGTCCACCGTCGCCCGCGAGCGCCCCCAGTACGAGCGCTTCCTGTCGCTCCTGGGCACCCTGGGCAACAACGCCCCGTTCATCGGCCTGTTCGGCACGGTGCTCGGCATCATCAAGGCCTTCAACGACCTGGGCGCCATGAGCGCCAAGGGCGGCGCCATGCAGCAGACGGTGATGGCGGGCATCTCCGAAGCGCTCGTCGCCACCGCCGTGGGCCTCGCGGTCGCCATCCCCGCCGTCGTCGCCTTCAACATCTTCAGCCGCCAGCTCAAGACGCTCACCAGCCGCACCACCTCCCTGGGCCACGCGCTCGTGGGCGCCATGAAGGCGCGCAAGCCGGGCGCGGCGGGGGGGAACTAGGTCATGGCCGGGAGCGCGGGCGACAACGACGAGGAAATCACCGGCATCAACGTCACGCCGCTGGTGGACGTGGTGCTGGTGCTGCTCATCATCTTCATGGTCACCGCGAACTTCATCGTCCGCGAGACGGTGGAGGTGGACCTGCCCCGCGCCGCCAACGGCGGTGAGACGGTGCAGGGCCTGGTGAACGTCGTGCTGGACAAGGAGGGCAAGCTCTACTTCGACGGCGCGGAGGTCACCGAAGCGGACCTGTCCCGCCGCGTGGTGGAGGCCGTCAGCAAGGACAAGGACACGCGCGCCATCATCAGCGCGGACCAGACCATCGCCTACGGCCGCGTGATGCGCCTCATCGACGTGGTGAAGGGCCAGGGCATCGCCAAGTTCGCCCTCAACATCGAGAAGGACGTGTCCCCCGCGGCCACGCCCGCCGCTCCCTAGAGGCACGCGAAGTCACCATGAGCCAGGCGGTCCTCGACCCTTCCTCCCTGTCGCCCCAGCGGGACCGCTCCACGCGGTTCGTGCTCGGCTTCCTCCTCGTGTCGCTCGCGCTGCACGCGAGCGGCTTCTGGCTGCTGTCCAGGATGGAGGGCCGCAAGCAGGTGGTCGTCCAACGTCCGGTGGAGCTGGTCATGGTGGAGGTGCAGAAGCCTCCCCCGCCGCCCCCGCCGGAGGAGAAGAAGGAGGAGCCGCCACCGCCGCCCAAGGTGAAGCCGGTGAAGCCGCCGCCCATCAAGGTCGCGCAGGCGCCCAAGCCCCCGCCCCAGACCGAAGCGCCGCCGCCGCCCAACGACACGCCGCCGCCGGAGCCGCAGGCGAAGCCGCCGCCGCTCGTCGTGGGCATGACCATGTCGTCCACCACCAGCGCGGGCTCCTTCGCCGCGCCCGTGGGCAACACCGCCTACGGCAAGGCCAACGGCCCCGCGAAGGACCCCAAGGAAGTGAAGGGCTACTCGGCGCCGAAGTACGTGCCCGTGTACCAGGTGGACTCCGAGCCCACCGTCGCGTCCGAGGTGAAGATCCCCTACCCGGACGAGGCGCGCCGCGCCGGCGTCGAGGGCACGGTGACGCTGTCCATCACCATCGACGCGGACGGCAAGGTGGGCACCGTGAAGGTCATCTCCGGGCCCGGCTATGGCCTCAATGAAGCAGCGCGCGATGCCATCCGGCGCTTCCGCTTCAAGCCCGCCATCAAGGGCGGCGAGGCCGTGGCCACGGAGATGAAGTACTCGTACACGTTCCTGCTGGACTGACCGGGCGCCTACTGCGTCTTGAGCGCGCGGCGCATGATGTCGCCCAGCGCCGCCAGGTCCTCTTCCGGCATGGCGGCGATGAAGGGCGGCGGCGACATCATCCGCGCCATCAGCCGACCGCGCAGCTCCGCGCCGGCCTCCGTCAGCACCAGCATCTTCACCCGCCGGTCCTGTTCGCTGCTGCGCCGCTCCACCAGCTTGCGCGCCTCCAGCCGGTCCACCAGCCCCGTCACGTTGGACGCGTCACACGACAGGTAGGTGGCGAGCGTGCTCATCGCGAGCGCGCCTTCCCCCAGCTGCCGCAGGACGTGGGCCTGCACCGGGGACAGGTCGAACTCCGCCGCCAACGCGGGGAAGTTGCGCATGTGCGTGTGGAGCAGCTCGAACAGCAGCGTCCACGCCTGCTGCGCCAGCCTCACCTCCCCTTCTTCCGACACCGGGGTGCGGGCCTCCGGCGGACGCCCTGCCTGCTCGCTGTGACCTTCGCCAAGACCGTTCATGGTTCCTTCACACTAATTCACACGGGTCGCCTAAACAATTGACACCCTCAACCTTTGAGGGCTACTACATTCCGGATATTCCAACATCCGACAGTGCGGAGTACTTTCACGAGGCTCCGGGGTCGGGTAGAGGACGCAACGCAGTCGTCCACCGGACGGATCCGCCTCGCGCTCCCGCGGGACGGTGAGGAGGTCAAGGCGGTATGAGTACCCTTCTGGCGCTTTCCCTGTCGGCGGCCCTGGCCGCGGCGCCTGTACTGTCGCTGGACGAGGCATTGGAGTCCGCCCGTCAGCAGAACCTCGATTTGAAGATCGCCCAGGAGCGCTTCGAGCAGGCCTCGCTCGCGACGCGCAGGGCCTGGGCCGGCTACCTGCCCAACATCAGCGTGGGTGCGTCCATCACGCGCAACAACGTGGCGGCCGTCATCCCGGCGGGCCCCATCGCCCCGGTGGACATCGTCATCCAGCCGCTCATCCAGCAGGGCGCGCAGGCGGAGGTGCGCCAGGCCATCATCGCGCCCCAGCTGTGGGCGGGTATCGCGGCCTCGTACAAGGCGGTGAAGCTGGCGGAGCTCAACACGCAGACGGCGCGCCGGCAGGTGCTCTTCGGCGTGGCGCAGGCCTACTACGGCGCCGCCGCGCAGCAGGAAGCGCTGCGGGCCCAGGAGCGCCTGCTGGAGCTGACCCAGGCGCGGGAGAAGGACACCCAGGCCCGGTTCGACGCGGGCACGGTGACGCGCGTGGCGCTCTTGCGTGCGCAGCTGGATCGCTCGCGCGCGGAGCAGGACCTGGTGCGCGCGAAGAACGCGCTCGCGGGCCTGAAGCTGGCGCTGGGCACGCTCATCCAGCGCGACCCGGACTTCGACCTGGCCCCGCCGCCGGAGCCGCAGGTGCCCGCGCAGGCGTCGCCGGACGACCTGGTGAACCAGGCGCTCCAGGAGCGCTCGGACGTGCAGGCCGCTGAA
The DNA here is from genome assembly GCF_026626625.1 of Corallococcus sp. BB11-1. NCBI lineage: Bacteria > Pseudomonadati > Myxococcota > Myxococcia > Myxococcales > Myxococcaceae > Corallococcus > Corallococcus sp. BB11-1. Next base: position 6,212 of record NZ_JAPNJY010000010.1, read on the forward strand.
GTGGGCCTGAAGCTGACGCGCATCAACAAGACGGGCGTCATCCTGAGCTACCTGCCCACGCTGGGCGTCACGGGCGCGTACCGCATCGCGAACGCGGCGGGCTTCACGGGCCAGAACGAGACGTGGGCCATCACCTTCGGCGCCAGCTGGACGCTGTTCGACGGCGGCCTGCGCGAGGCGAACCTCTCCGAGGCGTCGTCGCGCGTGCGTGAGGCCACGGTGAGCCAGCAGCTGGCCCAGGCCCGCGTGAAGGAGGAGGTGCGTCGCTCCAAGCTGGACCTGGAGAACGCGCTCGCCAACCGCTCCAAGGCCGAGGAGGCCCTGGGTCTGGCGCGCGAGTCCAACCGCCTCACCGACGTGAGCTTCCAGGCGGGCATGGCCACGTACCTGGAGGTCGCGGACGCCAACACGTCGCTCACCAACGCGGAGGTCGGCTTCGTGTCCGAGCGCCTCCAGGCGTCCCTGGCCGCGCTGCGCCTGCTCAACGCCATGGGCTCGTTCGAGTCCGGTTCGGTGCGCAAGGACGCGGCGGCCCTGGGCGCCCAGCCCGGCGTGTCGGCGCAGCCCGGGCAGCAGCAGGCCCCGGCGCAGCAGCAGCCGGAGCAGCAGCCGGCCCCGGTGCAGCAGCAGCCCGCGCCCCAGCCGTAGGCGTGGAAGGAAATTCCCGGCGCCCTCCTGGGGCGCCGGGTCCCCCGCCCTCCCGGGTGGGAGGCAGGTCCCGCGTTGTGGTGGCCCGTCATCAGCCCCACCCTCCAGACAGGACCCGCTTCCACGAGGAGGGAATCATGGCGGACGCATCCTGGGGCAACTGCAAGGACTGTCGCTTCTTCGCTGGCAACAGCGATGAGCCCAGCGACGGCGAGGTCCAGAGCTGCAACCAACCCCAGCTGAAGCAGTTCGCGCTGCTGGTCTCCAGCGACAGCGGCTGCAACGCCCACGAGGCGGTCACCGGGGAAGCGGTTCCCATCTACGGGGAAGCAGAGCCCGCTCCGTCCATGCACTGACGACACGGTGCAATCCCTCGCGGTGCTTCGCCGCGAGGGGGCCGAACACTACGTGCCCGTGGCCTCATGGATGACCCGGGGCACGGCCTCCGGCTCGCGCGCGTAGTAGATGCGCTCCATGAGCTTGCGCTGGTGCACCAGCGGCTTGTCGTACCGGTCCAACCGCATGCCCTTGTGGCTGTAGGGCGTGTCCGCCACGGTGGGGATGAAGCGCGCGTCATCGCGCACCTCCCACCAGGTGAGGCCCAGCGCGGCCTTCGCCGCCAGGGGCAGCAGCGGCTTCAGCAGCGGCATGGACGTGCGCAGGAAGGAGAAGACGTGCAGGCGCGTGGTGCGCGCCGTCTCCGGCACGAAGAAGATGTGCGCCTGCGTGATGAAGGGACGTGGCGCGCCGTCCGCGGACTTCCAGTGGATGGTGTAGATGCTGCGCACCGGGTCGAAGCGCGTCACCCAGTCGTTGTGGAAGAAGTCCCCGGGGCCCACCAGGAGCAGGCGCATGATGGGCGCGGGCCGCTGCGGGGCGCGGTAGTGCACCTCCGTGTGGTCCTCGTGGTTGTGCGCCTCGAACTCCACCGCGCCGGCCTGCGCGCCGTTCCACCCCAGCCGCGTGTGGACGTAGGGCGTGTGTTCGTCCTCGCTGAAGTTGTCGAGCGTCACGTGCAGCGGCGCCTGGAACAGCGTGGAGAAGGTCCCCCCGAAGACGTAGTCGTCGCCCGCCAGCCGCGGCATCGCGGACACGGGCGTGTTCGCGTGCGCGAGCCACAGGTATCCATGGCGCTCCACCACCTGGAAGCTGCGCGCCTCGCAGTGGCGCAGCTCCGGCTGGCTGGGGTTGGTGCCGTGGCCGCGCGCGTCGAAGCGCCAGCCGTGGTACGGGCACTGGAGCTGGCCCTCCTTCGTCACCGTCCCCTTCGACAGCGGCGCGAAGCGGTGGGGACACGCGTCGGACAGCGCCGCGGCCTGGCCCGTGGCATCCCGGAAGAGCGCATAGGCATGGCCCGCCAGCTCCACCCGCACGGGGTGCTGGCGGAGCAGACGGGAGGGGAGCACCGGATGGAAGTGCCGGACAACGTCGGGGGTAGGCTCCATGGCGGTGGCAGTATAGCGGGCTGTCGGGGATGACCCCGGGCGCGGCCCCTGGAAACCCGCCGCTGTCCGGAAGCGGCTGGGAGGCTGTCCCTGGGGGCTGTCCCCGGTGGCTGTCATAGACTGCCGCGCCGTGAGCGCTCCCGTTCCCTTCCGCCGCCGGGCCATCGGTCTCTTCGGCGTGGCCCTGGCCGTGCTGGCGGTGCTCGTCGCGGGGGCGGTGTTGTACGTGCGCGGCGCACTCCCGGCGGCCGTGCCCGTGGCGGCCGGGCCCTTCACCTACACCCCCTACGCGAGCGCCCTGGACCGCGTGCGTCCCAGCGGGGACCTGGACTTCGCCGGGCTCCAGCAGGACCGCGCGGCGCTGGAGCAATTCGTGGCGTCGCTCGCGTCGGTGTCGCCGCGCCTGCGGCCGGAGCTGTTCCCCACGCAGGAGGACGGGCTCGCGTACTGGCTCAACGCGTACAACGCCCTGGTGCTCCTGCAGCTCGTGGAGCGGCATCCGGAGGGCGTCTCGTCCATGGGGTTCGGGCGCTTCTACTGGGGCCGCGCGTGGCCGGTGGGCGGCGAGCGGCTGACGTTGTGGGCGCTGGAGCAGCGCATCCTGGATGAGTACGCCGACCCGCGCGTGCACTTCGCCCTCTTCCAGGGGACGCGCGGCGGGCCCTCGCTGGACGGCGCGCCCTACCAGCCGGAGTTCCTGGACGCGCAGCTCAACGACGCCAGCCGCCGCTTCATGGGCAACCCGCGCCACGTGCGGCTGGCGGGTGACACCGTGCACCTGGCGCGCCTGTTTGAAGCGCACCAGCAGGACTTCCTTGCCGCGCTGCCGGAGGGCCGGGGCGGCAACGTGCTCCAGTTCGTCTGGGCCTTCCTGCCGGACACCTGCGAGGAGCGCCCGGGCTGTGACACGCGCGGCGACCTGGACCGCGCCTGCGGGCCCCAATTGGACAGGTGCCACGTCACGTTCATGCCCGAGGACCTCACCCTGCCCGACGCCGCGGTGCCTCCGCCCCGCTAGGGTTTGACGTCGGGTGAAAGACAGTGGGACCCTGAGTCCCACCATGTACGACACCGAGATCGACCAGGCCCTGACCCAGGCTGCCGTTGCCCTGAGGCGCGCGAGGCATGGTGGACTCTTCGTGCCGGACCCGGTGCCGCCGCATCCGTGGATGCGCGCGGCGCTCCGCATGCTGGTGGACCGGATCACCGGCTACCAGTACGGCCCCTATTTCGGCAGCAGCCTCCTGCCGCTGCTGCTGTCCTCGAACTTCCTCACCCGGGCGGCGGTGGACCTGTTCGGTCCCTGCACGTGCGCGCACCTCCTGGCGACGGTGGACGGAGACACGAGCGTGCTGGCGAACCTCCGCGCCTACCGGTTGAGCCGGGCCGCATGGGGCCTGGGCCGCGGCCTGGTGGGCACGGTGAAGACGCTCACGGTCACGCGCGCGGAGCGCGTCTGGCGGTTGATTGATCAGGTCGTGCAGGCGCACGTGACGTTCGGGGCGGACCTGCTCAGCCGGCTCGCCTGGGACCGCGACCTGTTGAGACGGGCTTTTGGCATCACGGGGACCTTGAGCACCCTGCACGTCACGGGAAGCGACCCCCACCGGGGTGGGCACCGCGTCGTCCTGCTGCGGTACTCGGACGGACGGGGCGTCGTCTACAAGCCGTCGGACCTCACCTTCCAGCTCATGCTCATGGGGGACCGTCGCTCCTATGAGCTGTCTCGCACGCACCACCCAGCGCTATCGCCCTACACCGACAGCCTCTTCGCGGCGCTCGACCCGGACCTCCCGGCCATCCGCATCATCGCGTTCCCGCACAGCCGGGGCGAATACGGCTACATGCAGCGCATCGAGAAGACCCCCGTGATTCCGGACGCCGACCAGGGGATGTACTTCCGGAAGCTGGGCCGGCTCGTCGCGGTGGCGGCGCTGTTCGGCATCACGGACCTCCACGAGGAGAACGTGATGGCCACGGCGGATGGCCCCTACCTCATCGATGCGGAGATGGCGTTCTGCTACCCGGGCGTGAACACGAACCTGATCAACCACTGCGCGCTGCAACGGGTGCTCCACATCACTCCGGAGGAGTTCAGCAACGTCGGGGGCGTCTTCACGGCCCGGTACGAAAACAACGCCTGGGAGATCAACAAGCTGTCCGCCCCCTACGACGCCCAGGAGCTCAACGCGGGCTTCAAGGCCACGGCCCTGGGGGGCGCGTGGGTCAGCGGGCGCACGTACCCGAACGTCCTCCTGCATGGCATCCGCGAGGAGGTGGACCGCATCGCCCTGCGCCTCGGGCACGTCCATCGGTGGATCGCCCAGGCCTACGCGGTCAAGCCCGCCGCACGGGTCCTGCTCAGCACGACCGTGATGTGCGGCCTGCACGTCGAAGGCGTGAGGATGCTCCTCGAAGGAACCCTTCCGACGGATGCCCAGGCGCCCAACCTGTCCTTCGGTGATTGGCTGACGTGGTACGGCGGCAAGCACAACGCGGTCCCCGCGGCCCTGGTCGAGCCCCACAGCCGGCAGTCGCTCCTCGACCCGACGCGGGTGCAGGGCGTCACCTATACGACCGCGTCCGCCGGGGGAGCCTCGGCCGCGAACCTGGTGGAGGTCTGGAACACGATGAACGGCCTGAGCACCCCCATGGGCGTCACCCAGTTCAAGACGCGGCTCAAGACGGCGCTGGAGCAGACGCTCCGGTGCGGCCCGCTCGCCTGACGCCGCGGCCGCGCACGAGGCCCGGCACCTGTGTTTGCATCCGCCCGGGTCCGACGTGCCGGGCCCCCTGGGAGGCGCGGGGACATGACGACAGCAGCAGCGGTGTGGTTGGCGACGTGGCTGGCGCTGGGCAGCGCGGACATGCGGTGGGAGCCCCAGGTGAGCGGGACGACGGTGCGGCTGCGCGGGGTCAGCGCGGTGGATGCGCGCGTGGCCTGGGCCAGCGGGGACAAGGGCACCTTCGTGCGCACCACGGACGGCGGGAAGACGTGGAAGGCGGCCACCGTGCCGGGCGCGGAGGGGCTCGACTTCCGAGACGTGGATGCCTTCAGCGAGCGCACCGCGTACCTGCTTTCCATTGGCACGGGCGACAAGTCGCGCATCTACAAGACGACGGACGGGGGCGCGACGTGGAAGCTCCAGTTCACCAACGCCGTGCCGGGCGCGTTCTTCGACGGCATGGCCTTCTGGGATGAGCAGCACGGCATCGCGTTCAGCGACCCGGTGGACGGACACTTCGTCGTCATCACCACCGAGGATGGCGGCGCGACGTGGAAGCCCGTGAGGAAGGAAGCGCTGCCGCCCGCGCTCCCGGGGGAGGCGGGCTTCGCCGCCAGCGGCACGAGCATCGCGGTGCAGGGCACGTCCCACGTCTGGTTCGGGCTGGGGGGCTCCGCGGCGCGCGTGCTGTATTCAGCGGACCGGGGCCAGAACTGGAACATCGCCACGACGCCGCTGGCCACCGGGGAAGGCGCGGGCGTCTTCTCGCTCCTCTTCTGGAGCCCGAAGGCGGGCATGGCGGTGGGCGGCAACCACAAGAAGCCAGAGGAGACCGCGGGCACCGCGGCCGTCACGTTCGACGGCGGGAAGAGCTGGAGCGGGCCTTCGGGGACTTCACTGAAGGGCTACCGCTCCTGCGTGGCGTCGTTGATGCACGCCAGGCGGCCGACGTTCGTGGCCGTGGGCCCCACGGGTTCGGACATTTCGGTGAATGGAGGCAGGACGTGGGAGCCGCTGGACGCCACCGGCTTCCATGCCGTGTCCTCACCGCGGCGCAAGCAGGACACGGCCTATGCGGTAGGTGAAGAGGGCCGCATCGCCCGGCTGGTGCCGGCATCCCCGGTGGAGCCGAAGCAGGCTCCGAAGAAGCCGTAGCGCCCGGCGCGGGGGAAGCCCCCGCGCCCGGGAGACCTCACGCGACCAGCAGCGCCGCTCCGATGATGCCGCTGTCGTCGCCCAGCTCCGCGTCGGCGACGAGCAGGCCCTCGCGCGACGTCTGCGACGCCCACATCTGCACGCCGTCCAGCACGCGCTGCCGGATGCCCGGGCAGTACGTCAGCACGCCGCCGCCCAGCAGCAGCCGCGACGGATTCAGCACCGTCACCTGGTTGGCCACCGCGATGGCCAGGAAGCGGGAGGCGCGCTCGTGGAGTTCCTTCGCCTCCGCGTCGCCCGCGTCCGCCGCCTTCTCCAGCGTCACCGGCGTAATGCTGTCCGGGTCGCTGTCCGCGACGAGCGACTCCAGGATGCGCGAGCGCCCCGACGCCAGCAGCTCCTTCGTCTGTGCGATGAGGTTGTGGCCGCCCACGTACGCCTCCAGGCAGCCGTGCTCGCCGCAGCCGCACAGCCGGCCGCCGGGCACCACCTTGATGTGGCCCAGCTCACCGGCCACGCCGCCGCCGCCCTGCACCAGCCGCCCGTCCGCGATGATGGCGCTGCCCACGCCGGAGCCCACGAACACCACCAGCATGTCCTGCGCCCCGCGACCCGCGCCCGCTTGCAGCTCACCCCACGCCGCGGCGGACAGGTCGTTCACCACCTTCACCCCGAAGCCCAGCCGCTTCTGGAGCAGGTCGCCCAGGGGAACGTTGCGCCAGCCCAGGTTGGGCGCCACGGAGATGACGCCGGAGTCCTTGTGGATCTGCCCGGCCGCGCCCACGCCGCAGCCGTCCACCTTCACGCCGGAGCGCTTCAGCGCTTCGTCCGCCGCCTGGGCGATGGTCTCCACCACGCCCTGTGGCTTGCGGTCCGTCACCGCCACCTTGGCGCTCGAAAGCACCTTGCCCTTCGCGTCCACCACCGCGGCCCGGACGGACGTCCCGCCCAGGTCGATTCCCAGCGTCGGCATGGCCAACTCCCTCCCTACGGTTGCGTGTGCGGTGCTTCGCGTGGAACGCCGCGCCTCAGGCGCCGACGTCCTTCTGCGCCTGGGCGACCGTGCTGTCGATGAGCGCCTGGATCTCCTTCAGGCGCGCCTCGGTGTTCGCCTCGAAGCGCAGCACCAGGATGGGCTGCGTGTTCGACGCGCGGATGAGGCCCCAGCCGTCCGGGAACGTCACGCGCACACCGTCCACGTCGATGATCTCGTGGCCCGCGTCGCGGAGGATCTCCGTGGCACGCTTCACCATCGCGAACTTCTTCTCCTCCTTCGTGTCGAAGCGCAGCTCCGGGCTGGCGTAGGTCTTCGGCACGTCCGACAGGAGCTGCGACAGCGTCTTCTTCTCGTGGGTCAGGATCTCCAGCAGGCGCGCGGACGCGTACACCGCGTCGTCGAAGCCGTAGTAGCGGTGCTTGAAGAAGATGTGGCCGCTCATCTCGCCGGCCAGCTCCGCGTGCTCTTCCTTCATCTTCGCCTTGATGAGGGAGTGCCCCGCCTTCCACATCACCGGCTTGCCGCCGTGCTTCGCGATGTCGTCGTACATCGTGTAGCTGCACTTCACCTCGCCGACGATGGCCGCGCCCGGGGCCTCCTTCAGCACGTAGCGGCTGAAGAGCACCATGATCTGATCACCCCAGAGCACGTTGCCCTGGTCGTCGATGACGCCGATGCGGTCGCTGTCGCCGTCGTACGCGATGCCCACCTCCGCCTTCTCCGACTTCACCGCCTTGATGAGGTCCTGGAGGTTCTCCACCACCGTGGGGTCCGGGTGGTGGTTGGGGAAGTTCGCGTCCATCTCACAGAACAGGGGCACCACGTCGAAGCCCATGCTGCGGAACAGCGGGACGGCGATCTCACCGCCCGTGCCGTTGCCCGCGTCGATGACGATCTTCATCCCCTGGCGGCCCACCTTCACCGTCTGGCGGACGAAGTGGTTGTAGGGCGTGACGATGTCGTAGGGCGTGACCTTGCCGGGCTTGGAGGCGGTGGCGAAGTCCTTCGCCTCGATGATGCGGCGCAGCTCCTGGATTTCGTGGCCGTGGAAGGTCGTCTTGCCCGCGCCAATCTTGAAGCCGTTGTACTCGGGCGGGTTGTGGCTGCCCGTGATCATGGCCAGGCCATCCACGGGCAGCGTGTTCGCCGCGAAGTACGTCAGCGGCGTCGGCACCACGCCCACGTCGTAGACGTCCAGGCCGGTGGCGGTGAGGCCCTTCGCGAGCGCGTCGCGGAAGCGCGTGGAGGATTCGCGGCAGTCGCGGCCCACCGCGATGGAGGTCCCGGCCTTGCGGCGGATCATGGTGCCCAGGCCCAGGCCCAGCAGCTCCACCACCTCGATGGTGAGGTCCTTGTCCACCAGACCCCGGATGTCGTACTCGCGAAAGATGTGCGCGTTCATGGCAGTGTCCCCACCCCTGTCCCGGCCGTGAGGGCTCGGCGGAGGGCGGCGAACACTACACGAGCGGCCCCGGGGGCTGCACACACCCGAACGCCGCGCTCCCACTGCTGAACGCCCGGCTGCTCCTGGGGTGGGCGTCACCTCCCCTGCCCTCCCCCCGTTGACGGGTAATGGACCCCATCAGGCCATGGCCCCGGTCATTCGCGCCCCGGCCCCCATGGGCACCTGCTGCCGCAGGGACTGGTAGTGCTTCAGCCACGACGTGTTCAGCGGGTCCAGCTTCAGGGCCTCCGCGTAGCATTCCAGGGCCGCCGGCAGGGACCGTTGGGCCTCCAAGGCATGTCCCCGGGTGAACAGGGCGCGGGCCTTCGTCTCCACCTCCGGGCGGGCCGCGAGGAAGGCGCTGCGCAGGGCCTCCATCGTCGGCTCGGGGACGCCGGCCGCGACACACCGGGCGAGGCCCGCGACGTTGCCCCGGGTGGCGTCGTAGCCCACGCGGGACAGGGGCTCGCCCAGCATCCGCTGCGCGGCCAGCACCCGGATGCGCAGGGCCTCCAGCGCCTGACGCTGGGAGGTGGGCAGCACGCGGTCCTGGAACGCATCCAGGCGGCGCAGCGCGGCCTGGGCGCGGCGGCGCACGTCGGCGAAGTCCGCGTCGGGCTTCGCGCCCAGCAGGGTGTACGGGTCCCGGGCGACGGCCTCCGCGCGCGACAGCATCCGGGCCAGCCCCGCGTCGGGCGCGGGCTCCAGGTCCTCAAGGAGGGCGCGCGTGAGGAGCCGGACCAGCGCCGGGTACTCGTCGGAGAAGTGGACGAAGACGCCGGCGGGCACGTTCCAGGTGCGCGCCTCGTCGAAGGTGACGTGGCGGACGACGTCGCACGCGCCCACGGCCGTCTCACCGCGGAAGGACACCTCCACCGGCAGGCGCGCGGCGAGCGGCGGCAGCGACGCGCCCTGGCACTCGGCGAAGAGGCCCTCCGGGGCGACGTCGCTCACGGACACCGGCTGGAGCACCTCGCCCGGCGTGAGACCCAGGCGCACGCGCAGGTCCGACGGCGCGTCCGTGCGGGGCGCGGAGGCCTCCAGCGGCGGCACCGGGCTCTCCAGCGCGGCGGGCACGCCAGCGTCGCCCGACACGCGGTCCACCAGCGCGATGGGCACCGTGGGCGGCTGCGAGGACGCCGGCTGGATCAACGGAATCGGGGCGGCCTCCACGGAGGGCGCCAGGTGCATGAAGGGGATGGCGGCGGCGCCCAGGGTGGATGTCGCGTGCGGCGCCGCCACCGGGGCGACGTCCAGCGGCGAGGCCGGGTCCACTAGCAGGATGGGCGCGCCCCCTTGCGCGGAAGACGCCGGGTTCACCAGCAGGATGGGGGCCGCGCTCGCGCCGTCGGCGGACGCAGCCCCCGGGGTGATGGCCCCCTGCGCGGCGGACGCGGCGTCGGCGGCGCCCGGGGAACCGGCCCGGGACGCGGCGGCGGCCCCCACGGCGCCCTCCGGCTCCGAGGGCCCCAGCAGCGCCACGGCCGACGCCCAGAACGCGGCCACCTCCGCGCGCATGGCCACCTCGCCCGCGCGCGCATTGGAGAGGAGGCCGTCCGACGCGCGCAGCGCCGCGTCCTCCATGCTCGAAGCCGCGCCGCCCCACTCCGGCACGTCCTCCACGATGTCGATGTCGTCCAGCGCGTCACGCTCCGTCACGACCTCCGACGAGACGTCCTCGCGCGCATCCGCCGACGCATCCCGGACACCGACCTCCATGCCCAGCGCTTGCGCGAGCGCGACGCGGAAGGCCCGCGCGCTGTCGAAGCGGTCCTCCGGACGCGCGGCCAGCGCCCGCAGCAGCACGGTGGACAGCGCCGGAGGCACGCTCGCGTTGAGCGCATGCGGCGGGAACAGCACCACGTCCGCGGAGCGCCCCAGCCCGAACGGCAGCCGCCCGGTGACGAGCAGGTAGCCCGCGACGCCCAGCGCGTGCACGTCCGCGCGAGGCCCACCGGAGACCCCGGCGCACTGCTCGGGCGCCATGAACGTGGGCGAGCCCACCGTCATGCCCCGGGCGCGCTCCTCCCGCGACAGCGCCGCGTCCCGCACGATGCCCGCGCCGAAGTCGCGCACCAGCACCCGCCGCGCCCCCTTCGCGTCGCGCGTGACGACCAGCGAGTCCAGCGTGAGGTCCCCATGCACCAGCCCGCGCGCATGCGCCGCCTCCAGCCCCACGAGCGCCTGCGCCAGCACCTCGCCCGCCTCCACCGGGGACAGCGGCAGCGGCATCGCGCTCAGCGACTCGCCCTCCGGCGCCTCCATCAACACACAGGGCAGCCCCTGGGGACCGGGGCGCACGTCCAGCACGCGCGCCACGTGACGGTGCACGACGTTGCGCTGCGCGAGCGCCTCCGCGATGAAGCGCGCACGCACCGCCGGCCGCGCCGCCAGGTGCGCATGCAGCACCTTCACGGCGAAGCGGTGCCCCGTGGGCACGTACTCCGCCAGGTACACCGCCGCCACCGCGCCTGACTCCAGCCGGCGCTTCAAGAGCAGGGGCCCGTGCCGCTGGCCCTCCAGCGAGTCCCCGGCCACCGACGGCGCTTCCACGGGGCAGGCCTCCCCGTTCTGGTGATCCACCACGCAGCGCTTGCAGCCCATCGCCATCCCCGCCTGACGCCCCCTGAATGGGGCGGACCCGGGTTGGACTTGCAACCTCCGCGCCCCGTGCCCGGGGAGCCCTTCCATCCACCTTCCGACACTCCAACCGCCCGAAGGTGCCGGCAACCGCCTGAAATGGCTCGGGGCACCCTGTAGAAATGACAGGGCACCCCGGGAAGAAACGTGTGAGGGGAAACAGGGGGCGGGGTATCCCCCGGGCCTACAGACGCTCCTACAGCAGCTTCAGGCGCTTCTTCGCCTTGAGGGCTTCGACGACCTTGCGGACGTCCTGGCTCTTGTCCTTGGGGACGACGAGGACGGCGTCGCCGGAGTCCACCACCACCACGTCGTGCATGCCGACGACGGAGAGGGTCCGCTTGTCCCCCAGCACCACGCAGTTGGTGCAGTCCACCAGCACCGCGTCGCCGGAGACGACGTTGCCCTGCGCGTCGGCGGGGCGCACTTCGGGGATGGCGGCGAAGGAGCCCACGTCGGACCAGCCGAAGTCGCCGTCCAGCACCGCGATGTTCTCCGCCTTCTCCATCACGCCGTAGTCGATGGAGATGGAGGGCAGCTTGGGGAACACGCGCTTGAGCACGGCGGAGAAGGTGCGCTTGCCCGCGGCCTTCTGGAGCGCGTCCAGGCCCTTGCGCATCTCCGGCATGTGCTTCTGGAAGGCCTCCAGCATCACGTCCGCGCGGAAGACGAAGATGCCGCCGTTCCACAGGTAGTCGCCGCCGGCCAGGTACGCCTGCGCCGTCTTGAGGTCGGGCTTCTCCTTGAAAGCCTTCACGCCGCGGCCGCCGCCCTCCAGCGCGTCACCCACCTGGATGTAGCCATAGCCCGTCTCCGGGCGCGCGGGCTTGATGCCCAGCGTGACGATGTGGCCGCCCTCCGCGATGCGCGCGGCCTCCGCGAGCGTGCGCTGGAAGCCCTTCACGTCCGCGACGTGGTGATCCGACGGCAGCACCGCGAGGATGCCCCGCGGGTCGCGCGCGGCCACCTGGAGGGCGGCCAGCGCGATGGCGGGCGCGGTGTTGCGCGCCACGGGCTCCACCAGGAGGTTGCCCTTGGGCAGGCCCTTGACCAGCTTCAAGGCCGTCTTCGCGTGCACGGGGCCGCAGACGATGAAGGTGTTCTTCACCGGCGCCAGGCCCTTCAGGCGCAGGGCGGTGTCGGTGAGCAGCGGGTGCTTGGAGGCGAGCGGGAGGAACTGCTTCGGACGGGCCTGGCGGGACAGCGGCCAGAAGCGGGTGCCGGAGCCACCGGCCATGATGACGGGATAGAGGGCCATACGCGGGTCTGAGCTCCTGGAGGGCGCCAGGCCACGCCTGACGCTGACGGCGGCGCACCATAGCGCTTCGCGCCCGGGGAGGAAGGGGGCCCGGCTGTCTGCTGCCCGGGCGGTGGGGCGCGCGGAGGTGGGCAGAGTTTTGACCCGCCCCCGAAAAGCCAGTCTCATGCCCCACCGTTGAGTCTCAAGCCCACATCCACCGGGTGGACGCTGGCCTGCACCGTGCTGCTGACGGTGGGGTTGTCCCTGGCCCCACTGCCGGAGAAGTTCCGCCCCCTGCCCACCCTCCGGCAGGAAGGTCCGCTCAAGCCCAAGCTGGTGGCGCTCGCGCTGCCGGCCTCGCTGCGCGGCGTGAAGGCCCCGCGTCCGCCCGCCGACACGATGGTGCCCGACGTGCCGACCCCGGCGCTCGCGGAGGCCGACGCCGCGGCCACCGACACGGACGCGAAGGCCGGCCCCGACGTGGGTGAAGCGCCCGCGGTGCCCGGCATCGGCCTGGAGGAGCTGAGCGCCCCCACGCTCGCGACCGCGCGGGAGCTGGAGGCGCTGCGCGAGCGCATGGGCGCGAAGCACGTGGACATCGAGCTCAACTGCCGCAAGTCGCGCGCGGATGGCGCGTGCGAGGAGGACGGCCTGGCGCCGCTCATGCGCGCGCTGGGCGACCTGCGCGCGGACGCGCGGCGCACGCCGGTGCGGGTGGTGCACCTGGGCGATTCGTTGATCGCCTCCGACTACATCACCGACGTGGTGCGCGACCGGCTCCAGGAGCGCTTCGGTTCGGGCGGCCCGGGCTTCCTCTACATCCACCGGCTGGCGAGCGCCGGCCGCGCCACGCGCGCGGGCACCGCGAGCACGGACGGCTGGAAGATGGAGCGGCTGGTGGACACGCACTGGCCCAAGGACCGCGTGGGCTGGACGGGCGTGGCCTTCTCCACCCACGGGCCCTCGCAGGCGACGCGCTACTCGCTGGAGGGCACGCGCCAGGCGGAGCTGTTCTTCCTGGCCCAGCCGGCCAGCGGCTCCGTGCAGGTGTCGGTGGATGGCAAGAACACGCAGCGCATCCAGACGCGCGCGTTCGGCCCCAAGGCGGAGGCCGCGTTCGCGAGGCTGAGGCTCCCCGAGGGCGCGAAGACGCTGACGCTCACCGCCACGGGCAAGACGGAGCTTCACGGTGTCGCGCTGGAGTCCGGCACGCCGGGCGTCGTCTACGACACGGTGGGCCTGCTGGGCGGCATGGCGGAGGTGTACCTGCGCGCGCAGCCCGCGGCCTTCCGCGCGCAGCTGCGGCACCGCAAGCCGTCGCTGGTGGTGCTGATGGTGGGCGGCAACGAGGCGTTCTTCCTGTCGCGGGAGCGCACCACCCTGGACGCGGTGCGCTCGCAGATGAAGGAGCTGGTGTCGCGCGTGCGCACGGCGGTGCCGGACGCGGCGTGCCTCGTGATGTCGCCCATCGACGCGGGCGTGCGCACGATGAGCGGCGAGCCCGTCACGCGCCGGCACTCGGCGCAGGTGTCGGAGGTGTTCCGGGAAGAGGCGCGCCGGGGCGGCTGCGCCTTCTACGACACGCTGGCGGCGATGGGCGGCGAGGGCTCCGCGCTCAAGTGGCTGGAGTCCGGCCTGATGCTGGAGGACCTGGTGCACCCGCGCGTGCGCGGCTCCAACCTGCTGGGCCACCTGTTCGACCTGGCGTTGCAGCGGGCCTTCGCGCGCACGCATCCGCCGCGCCTGCCGGGCACGGACCCGACGGGCCTGCGGGACGCGACCCCGGCGCTGAACCGGACGTTCGAGGCCCTGGCCCGCCGCGAGGCCGGCGCGAAGCTGCGCGTGGGCATCGCGCAGGTCGGCGCATCCCACACGGCGGCGCACTTCTTCTCCGACACCGTGCGCGCGGCGCTGGCGAAGCGCTTCGGTGACGCGGGGCGGGGCTTCATCGCGGCGGGCAAGCCGTCGTCGCGGTTGGAGGCGGCGCGCGTGTCGCGCACGCTGGACGGCCCGTGGACGGTGGAGGACGCGAAGGGCGCCACGCCCGGCGGGGCGTGGGGGCTCACCGGCATCCGCGCGGTGGGAGCGCCCGGCGCCAGCCTGGGCATCTCCTTCTGCGAGGGCTGCGAGGACCGCAAGGACACCCCGGGCCGGCTGGACCTGTACGCGCTGGACGCGCCGGACGCCGCCGCGCCGGTGATCCGCGTGGACGGAGAGGCCATCCCGCCGGAAGCCCCGCCGCCCGAACCGCTGACGAAGCCCACGGTGCGCATCCGCTCCTTCCCGGTGACGGGCGCCGCGCACACGGTGCAGGTGACGGTGCCGGAGGGTGGAGGGTCCGCGACGGTGCTGGGCGCGTCGCTGGAGTACGACACGCCGGGGCTGGTGTACGACGCGCTGGGGCTGCCCGGCGCCACGGCCTTCACCGCGCGGGACATGGACGCGGCGGCGATGGACGAACAGTTCAAGGCGCGGCGGCCGGACCTGCTGGTGTTCTGGTACGGCACCAACGAGGCGGAGCTGCCGGGGCTGGACGCGCAAGGGCTGCGCCAGGACTACGCGGCGCTGGTGACGCGGCTGCGCAAGGCGACGGGCGCGGAGTGCCTGCTCATCGGGCCCACGGACCGGCTCCAGCAGGACGCGGACGGCCGGTGGGCGGAGGCGCCCGCGCTGAGCAAGGTGCTCGCGACGCTGCCCCAGGTGGCGAAGGACGCGGGGTGCGCGTACTGGTCCGCGCGGGCGGCCATGGGCGGCGAGCGTTCCATGCAGCGCTGGCAGCGGCGGCCGGAAGCGCTGGGGCACGCGGACGGGGTGCACCTGACGCAGGCGGGCTACACGGTGCTCGCGAACGCGTTCGTGAAGGACCTGATGGCGGCGTACGAGTCCACGAAGAAGGGCGGCGCGCCGACGGCCTCCGCCGCGGGAGCGCCCTGAGCCGTGCTGTCCCACAGCCTCCACTACGTCATCTTCGTCATCGCGGTGTTCGCGCTCTACTGGGCGGTGCACCGGCACTTCTGGCCCCGGATGCTGGTGCTGCTGGTGGCCAGCCTGGTGCTCTACACGGGGTTCACGAAGGTCCCGCAGCTCATCGAGCAGGGGAACGCGACGGCGGAGGCCCTGCTGCTGGCGGGGATGCCGCTGCTCATCTTCCTGGCGGGCGTGACGGTGGACCACCTGCTGGTGAAGGGGCTGGGCCGCACGGCCAGGCCCGGCGTGCGCAAGCTGCTGGTGGTGCTGTCCATCGTCTCCAACCTGGGGATGCTGGCGGGCTTCAAGTACCTGGAGCTGCTGCGCAAGACGGCGCTGGCGCTGCTGGGGCCGTGGGGCGTGGACGTCCGCCCGGAGCCCCTCCACCTGCTGTTGCCGGTGGGGCTGTCGTTCTTCGTCTTCCAGTCCATCAGCTACACGGTGGACGTGTACCGGGGGAAGGCGAGCTCCGGGCACTCGTTCATCGAGCACCTGCTCTACATGCTGTTCTTCCCGCGCGTGGTGAGCGGGCCCATCGTCCGCGCGTCGGAGCTGATGGCGCACTTCCGCGAGGTGCCCACGCTGTCGCCGGATGACGGCGGCAAGGCGATGTTCCGCATCGCCGTGGGGCTGGTGAAGAAGCTGGTCATCGCGGACGTGCTGGGCAGCGGCATCGTGGATCCGGTGTTCGGCAGCCCGGACGCGTACTCGTCGGCGGAGTGCGCGGTGGCGGCGGTCGCGTACACGCTGGAGCTGTACTACGACTTCTCGGGGTACTCGGACATCGCCATTGGCGTGGCGGCGTTGTTCGGCTTCCGGTTCCCGGAGAACTTCGCGCGGCCGTACCTGGCGAAGAACCTGTTCGAGTTCTGGAACCGCTGGCACATGAGCCTGTCGTCGTGGCTGCGGGACTACCTGTACATCCCGCTGGGCGGCAACCGGTGCTCGAAGCCGAGGGTGCTCTTCAACCTGATGATGGTGATGGTGCTGGGCGGCCTGTGGCACGGGGCGGACTGGCGCTTCGCCGTGTGGGGCGCGGTGCACGGCGTGGCGCTGTGCGCGGTGCGCTGCTGGTGGTGGTTCCGGGGCAAGCAGCAGGAGCCCGGCCCGGTGCGCGTGGGCCTGGGCATCCTGGCCACGTTCACGCTGGTGGTGTTGACGCGCGTGGTGTTCCGGGCGCCGGACATGACGCACGCGGCGGAGTTCTACCAGCGCATGCTGGCGGGCATCCCGGGCCTCGCGAACGTGGGCCCGCTGGTGTGGGCCATGCTGGCGGTGGCCATCATCGCGCACACGCTGCCGATGAAGGTCTACGACGTGACGGCGCTCGCGTTCCTCAAGCTGCCACCGCCCGCGCGAGCGGTGGTGCTGGTGCTCATCGGCCTGGGCATCCGGCAGCTGGCCTCGCTGGAAGCGCGGCCGTACGTGTACCTGCAGTTCTGAGTAGGCTCACCGGATGGGGTTCGTCCGGCGACAGCTCTGGTGGGTCGCGGCGTGCATGGGCATCGCTTGCGCGAGCGCGGGTGCCCGGCGGTTCTATGTTTCTTCGGAGCTGCCCAGGCAGGACGGCATCGAGGGGCTGAACGTGGCTCCGGGACCATGGCCGGAAATCCCCGCGGTCCTCACGCACGCGATGAGCGTTCCCGACGACCTCGTGATTCCAACGCTTCAAGCGTTGTTCGATCTACCCGGCGCGATCGACGCATGTGACGCGAGCACGGGGCGCCCCCGCCCGGAGGCGTCCGAGTACTGCGTCGCCATCTACCGAACGCCCTCGGACTGGCGGGTGTCCTGGCCGGTTCGGAACACCGTGAAGTCGGGTGGCTCGTGCCAGCCTCCGTTCGGAGGAGTCGACGACGCGGACCATGGCAACGACCTGCCCGTCTTTGGCTATGCCCACAATCACCCGTGCGGCTCGGACGTGAGCAATCGGGACCTGACGACCTGGCCGATGGCCAAATCGGAAGGTGCGTGGGTGGTCGTCGCCTATGGCACGACCCCTGGCGGACGGCTCGCGCGAGACGAACGTGGGCAGGTGGTTCCCGCTTGGGGATGGCTCGCCACCGGGCAACGGAATGACCCACGGCTCTACAAGTGGAATCAGGAGGGCGATGTCTTCCGGTGGGATGGCGATAGGAAGCGATGGAACTTCCAGGCACGCTGCAAGCCGAGGCCGTCCAGCATGCTCAGGCCCGAGGGCGTCCCACCCGACTGCTCCGCGGCCCTTCACCCCTAGGGGCTTACGGCCCACCCAGGTGCTCCCATGCTGAAGGCGCCCCAGTTCATGCTGATGGCATCACTGCTGATGGAGCTGGGCCTCCTTGGGATGCCCCTCTGCAATAAGAGGCTGGACGCGAGCCCGGTGCCCCCCCCCGCGCCATCTGACGCGGGCGTGAACCTCTCCGCATCGCCCCCCGAGTCGCCCATTCCCTGGCCGAAACAAGATCTGACGCCACTCGCCACCCTGGAAGGCCCCGCCATCCAGGCAGCACATGCGGCATTGGAAGAAGCGCTGAAGCGATTCCCCAAAGAGTCGAAGGACCAGTGCGCCTTCTCCGCCAAGTCCCTGGAAACCGTCATCGGGCGGGAAGCAGGCTGGTACTTCGTACGCGTCAACCGCCGCGTCGACCGATGCCCAGGCTTCGGTCCAGGCGTCACTGGCCTTGAGACCGACTGGTTCGAATTGTTCGCAGTCTCACCTGATGGATCAATCCAGCGGTATCCGTATCATCCCTGATCCACCCATCCGGGCCACTGCCAGGCCCAACAGGCTCAAGGGTGGTAGGGGTAGCGCGCCAGTATCTTTCCTTCGGGCGAGACCGCATACAGCTCGAACTCATCGAACCCGAGCACGGTGCCCAGAGCCCATCCGCACTTGTCGGGCCCCCGCTGGATGCGGACGAAGTACATCCCGCGCTCCTCACCCACGATGACCTCCAGTCCCTTCGCGGAGAACGCACAGCTCGTGGCGTACTGCTTGGGGTACCCGGAAAGGACCCGCTGCATCACGGCATGCGCTGCAAGAACAGCAGGTCCGTCCAGGGTGGCCAACGGCTGAAGGTCCTCGGGCCATTGGATTCCTTCCGCGATGATCGGCTTCCTGGCGCTTCCGCCATCGACAACCGCACGGCCAGGATTCCCAGCATCCACGCCTCCCGCATCCGCCCGGAATTCAGGGGCACGGGCAGCCGACGGGGAAGAGGCCGTCACTGACGTGTCGACGCCACCGTCCTGAAGAAGTGAAACGACGAGGAGCAGGTGATGGGGCTTCAGCATGGGAATCTCCACGTCGATTCCCACACTCTAGCGACAGACCGTCATCCCAAGCTGCACCTCATCCGTGCAAGGCCCGCTCGTCGCCCAGACATGATGCGGACCTCCTTGCTCCTTTCTCGAAGCAAGCACCGCCCCGCTCAAGCCCGCCGGGCCGTCAGCGCCACCAGCGCGATGCGCTCCACGCCGGCGTACGGCTCCTTCTCCAGTTCCTCACCGAACACGTCCGGATCCAACTCTTCGTAGGACACGTCCGTGAGCGGCGCGCTCCGCCACACCCGCTCCAGCGCGGTGCGCAGCAGGTCCTCGCCCTCCACCACCGGCGCGCCTGTGTAGAGCACCAGCGTCCCACCCGGCACCAGCCGCTCCGCGCCCTCGCGCACGATGCGCACCGACAGCTCCGTGCCGTGCGTGCCGCCCCCATCCCGGTACGTGCGTCCATCCGTGTCCGCCAGATACGGCGGGTTCGCCATGATCAGGTCGAAGGAACCCGCGACCTCCTGGAGCAGGTCGGAGCACACCACCTGGACCCCGTGCGCACCATTCAGCCGCGCGTTCACCCGCGAGAACACCAGCGCCTCCGGATTCAGGTCCGCGAGCACCACCTCCGTGCTCCGCCCCGCCACCGACAGGGCCCCCGCGCCCGAACCACACCCCAGGTCCACCACGCGCCGGAACGTGCCCGGCGTCCGCTGCAACAGCGAACAGAACCGGTAGGTGTCCGGACCGAAGAACACCGCGTCCTTCTGCGACGTGGGCCACGCCGAATGGACGTACAGCCCCGACCCCAGCGTGGAGAACCGCACCTGGCTGCGCCGCTTCCCGTCTCCACAATCCTCCAGCGCCCCCGCCTGCTCCAGCGCGGACTCCACCCGCGAGCTCAGCACGCCGGGCGCGAAGGGCCGGCTCCACCCGAACACGTCCCGCAGCGAGCGGGCCTCACGCGCCTCGGAGCGGGCATTCACCCGCCGGTGCGTCTCCGGCGTCACCGTCGTGAAGGCATAGCCCTCCGCCCGCAGGGCGCTCCCCAACGCGACCAGCGCGGCCTCCCTGGCGCCACCTGCCTCATGCCCACCGTCCACATCACCCCCCTCGCAGGATCCGTCCACCCAATGTTGGACATGCCCTGACGTCCGACAAGGAGCCTGCCGCCCCCAGCCTCCTCTGCACCCGCCGAACCCAGCGCCCGACAGGCAAGGGTTCACCTGACGGCGTCCGTGTTCCCGCGCCTTCACCACGCTGCGGCGCGCTGGAGGCCGTACTCGTCATCACTGTGAACGTGCCCCCCTCGCGAGGACGCACGGCCTCCCTGGAAGCTCACCAGGCACTCGCCTCGGACACGGCCTCCGCTTCCTTCGGGTAGAGCACCTGCCGGCCGTGGAGTCTGGCGAAGGCCGTGAGCTGATGCGGCTCCAGGCGGGTGGGCCCCGTGATGTGCATCACCTGGACTCCCCGGGCCCAGAGCGCGTCTGCCAGGAGCGAGCGATGGCACCGCCACCGCAGCGCCTCCGCGCACATGACGGCCACGGGCCCGCGCAGCGCGACCTCGCGCAGCGCCTCAAGTCCCCGCGCGAAGTCCTCCGTCAACATGTAGTCCGCGTAGCCACGAAAGCTCGCGTTGCGCCACGCCCCGTTGGGTGAATCCTTGCGCGCACGCCGCAGGCCACCGAGCGCCGCCAGGTGCAGGTGCCCCACGCCTGCTCGCGCGAGCAACGGCCCGAGCACGTCCACGTTGAACTGCGGGTTGTGGCGCGAGCGCGGCACGGTGCGGATGTCCACGAGCGTCCGCACCCCGTTCGCCCACAGCATCCCCACCAGTTCCTCCACCGGGCGCGTGGAGTGGCCCAGGGCGAACACCTGGACGCCACTCCAGCCTGGAGCCCGCCTTGGCATCCGCGTGACCATCCCCACGCCTCCTGACAAAAGGCCGGGCCTCGGACGCATGCCCGCCGCCCACGCGGCCCCCTGCTTCGTGCCCACCGCCCCTTCGCAGGAGCCCTCCATCCAGTGTTGGACGTGCCCTTGCGTCCGACAAGCAGCCTCGCGGCCCGGGGTGCCCGCCCGCGAAGGGGCGCCTCAACGCCCGGCAGGCAGGGGAGCATCCAACACGTCCTGCACGCCCGGCACGTCGGCCACGAGCAACAGGAAGTCGCGCAGGATGCGCGCCGTGGCGCCCCAGATGACGTGCTCGCCGTGCGTGTAGAAATGCACGTCGTGCTCCTGTCCCTCCCACGCGTGGCGCTCCACGCGGAGGATGGCCGGGTCCATCAGCCGCACCAGCGGCACCTCCAGCACCAGGTCCACCTCCGCCGGGCTCGGCACGTACTTGCCGTCCCCCGGAATCACGCCCACGTAGGGGTGGATGCGGTACGCGGACGTCGTCGGCGCCTCATCCAACTGGCCCAGGATGCGCACGCCGCCGCGTGCGATGCCCAGCTCTTCCTCTGTCTCGCGCAGCGCGGTCTCCAGCGGCGTGGCGTCAACCGCGTCCTGACCGCCGCCCGGAAACGCGTACTGCCCCGCGTGCGTGCGCAGGTGCGCGGGCCGCCGGGTGAAGACCATGCAGGGCACACCGTCCCGTTCGAACAGCGGCACCAGCACCGCCGCCTCGCGCAACACCCGGCCCGGCAGGTCGAACGTCCGCGGTGGGCGCGCCTTGAGCCGCGACTCCAACGCATCGAACAGGGCCTCCACGCGCACGGCTTCCGTCCCCATCAGTCCGTGACTTGCTTTTCGACCGGCGCCTTCGTCGGCGCATCCGGCGTCGACAGGTTCTCCACGCCCGACATCGGCTTGAGCACGTTCGCCTGCAACAGCCCCAGCAGCAGCACGCCCAGCGCGATGCGGTACACCACGAACACCAACGTGGTGCGGCGCTTCAGGAAGTTCAAGAGCCACGCGATGGCGCCCATGCCGGACGCGAACGCCACCAGCGTGCCCACCACCAGCGCCATCGTGGACGGCCGCGTCGTCGCCTCCAGCAGGTGCTTCAGCTCGAAGATGCCCGCCAGCGTCGTCGCCGGAATGGACAGCAGGAACGAATAGCGCGCCGCGTCCTCGCGCTTGAGCCCCAGTGACAGGCCGCCCGTCAGCGTCGTGCCGGACCGCGACGAGCCCGGCACCAGCGCCAGCGCCTGCCACAGGCCGATGATGATGCCGTCCCGCCACGTCATGTCCGCCACCGTGCGCGTGTGCGACGCGCGCTTCTCCACGATGAACAGCACCACCGCCAGCACGATGAGGCTGCCCGCGATGACGTAGAGCGACCGGAACTGCGTCTCGATGAGCTTCTTGAACGCCAGCCCGCAGAGGCCGATGGGCAGCGTGCCCACCCCCACGAACCACGCGAGCCGCGACTCCAGCGTGCCGAACGGGTCGCGCTTCACCAGGCCCTGGAAGAACGCCGTCACCAGCGAGACGATGTCCTTGCGGAAGTAGATGAGCACCGCGGCCACCGTGCCCAGCTGGATGATGGCCGAGTACGCGGCCCCCGGGTCGGCCCAGCCGAACAGCTCCGGCGCGATGCGCAGGTGCGCGGTGGAGCTGATGGGCAGGAACTCCGTGAGACCCTGGACCAGACCCAGGACGATGGCTTCTAGAAGGCTCATAGGGGCGGTGCGCCAGGGATATGCCCTGCCCTCCTGGCCCGCAAGCGCGAAGGTTCCCCTCCCGTCCTCCCGGTTCGCCACCCGACCGTCCACCGGACAAAGCCGGGTAGGCTTCACGCCTCCATGCCGCCCGTCCCCCTGTGCCCCTGCTCCTCCGGCCAGCGCTACCGACAGTGCTGCGCCCCCTTCCACCGCGGCGAAGCCGAAGCGCCCGACGCCGAGCGCCTCATGCGCAGCCGCTACAGCGCCTTCGCCCAGCGCGACGCGGCCTACCTGTGGAAGACCCTCCACCCCGACCACCCGATGCGCGCCCGCCCGGAGGCGGACGTCCTGCGCGAGCTGCGCGCCTTCGCCCAGGGCCACCAGTACCCGGGGCTCACGGTGCTGGGCCACCAGCCCCCGGACGCCTCCGGGCTCGCCCGCGTCCTCTTCTTCGCCAGGGTGTTCGAGAAGGGCAAGGACCAGTCCTTCGTGGAGCGCTCCGACTTCCGTCACGACGGCGCCGGCTGGCGCTACCTGGACGGCGTCCTCAAGCTGCCGCGCGAACTGCCCGTGCCGCCCGAGTCCCTCACGCTCGACACCTTCCCCACGGACTGACGTGAAAGGGCGCGAAAATCCCCTGTCAGGATCTTCGCGCTCCCGCGTCCTTCTGGGTGCTGCCCGGCCGGAGAGGCCCTACACGCACTGGTACGGCCCCCTTCACGGGGGGCTTGCGGTTCGAATCCGCTCTGGCCTGAAACGCCACCCAATCGCGGCTTCTCCACTCGGGCAGCACCCTTTCATCCCTCCCTCAGCGCGCGGACACCGTGTCCAGGTCGCGCGAGGAGAGGTCCCGGTCGTCGCCCTCACCGCCCGGCGCTCCGTCCGCCCCCAGTGACACGATGACCGGCCTGCTCCGGTCCAGCGTGTACACGTAGTCCTGGCCCCACGGGTCCTGGGGGAGCTTCGTGAGGATGCCCTCGTCCACCAGCGCGCGCAGCCCCGTGGCCGTGTCCGGCAACCGGCCCTTCTTCACCGCGTACAGCTGCAGTCCCTGCTCGAGCCCCCCGAAATCCAGCGACACGCGCTTCTCCTTCGCCGTCCCGAACTGGCCCATCACCGCCACGCCCACCGCGGCGGCGATCAACCCCAGGATGGTGATGACCACCATGATTTCAATCAGTGTCATGCCGCGCTGACGCGGCCCCCGTCGCCTGCTCTTGTCCATGTCTGTCCTTCCGACACGGCGCCCCACGCGCCGGTCCCAGGCGGGGCGGCGCCTTCCGTCAGGCACCGCGTCCCACCCGGGGGAGCGTGTTTGCAATCAGCGCGCCGGGGAGGGCCGCCGCACGCCACGCCCCACCGCCGACGGTGGAGGGAGGATGCATGTCTGTCTTTCTGACAGGAGGACGGCGCGCCTTGCCGCCACCGTGTCCACCAGGAAGCCGTTGTGCACGTCTTGGATCTGATGGCGGATGCCGCCCACGTTCCCACCGATGACGGGCGTGCCCTTCCACATCGCCTCCGCCACCTCCGCCCCCACGCAGCGCGCGCAGTGCTCCACATTGCCCGCGGCCGCGCACGCCCCGGCCCCGGCCCCGGAGGAGCGCCTTGCGCCGCTCAGGGCTCTTCCGGGGTGTACGCCACCAGCCACAACGGCGAGTCCCCGCACTGCACCAGGCACTCGTCCCCCTGCCGCGCCAGGAGCGTGCCCGGCGCCGCCCGGGGGTCCTCTCCCCGCCACGCGCGCGTGCGCTGCACCCGCACCCACCGGCCCTGCAACGGCGCGCGCGCATCCCCCTGGCCCTCGCGCCACACGGCGAAGCGGCACGCGCGCACCTTCAGGTGCACGGAGCGCGCGGTGTCCCGCCAGTCGATGTCCCGGTACGCCAGCTCGAAGAAGGGCGCGGGCGTCGCCCCCGCGTCCACCTGCGGCTCGCCCGCGTCTCCCCGGGCCACGCGCTCCAGCGTCCTGGGCAGCAACCGGCGCGACGCGCGCATCAGCTTCTCGAAGAGGGTCTCCTCCGTGTCCTCGTCGATGACGGGCAGCGTGCCCTGCACCAGCACCGGCCCGGTGTCGAACGTCGCGTCCATCCTGTGGAACGTCAGCCCCAGCTCCCGCGCGTCGTCGCGCAGCGCCCAGCCCACGGGACACGGGCCCCGGTACTTTGGCAGCAGCGAGGGGTGCACGTTGATGGCCCCCCGGGGCGCCAGCGCCAGCGCCTCCGGCGTCAGCTTCCACGGGAAGAAGAAGGACAGGATGAGGTCCGGCTTCAGCGCCAGGAGCCGCGCCGCCAGGTGCGCGCGCTCGCTCACCAGCAGCACGTCCAGCGACGGCGGCGCGGACTCGAACAGCCGCCCCAGCTCCGCCCACCCCTCCATGTCCAGGGGACGCGGGCCGCGCACGCCCGCGGGCACCACCAGCGCCACCACCTCATGCCCCTGGGCCCGCAGCGCCAACGTGAAGTCGTGCGCCACCGACGGCGCCACGGTCAGCAACACGATGCGCCAGCCAGACGCGCCACCGGAAGTCGGCATGGCCGTCTCCTAGCAGCTCACACCCCGTGTGCGCCCGGCCCGTGTGCGCCGCTCCACCCTGAAAATGAAGACGCGCCCGCCCCCCTTGAGGGAGCGGGCGCGTGGGTTCAGGCGGACTCCGCCAGACGTCAGACGGCCTTGAGGCGGGGCGTGCGCGTCTTGGGGGCGGCGGAGGCAGCGGCCTCGCGCAGCGCGTCCTTCTTGTCGGTGCGCTCCCAGGTGAAGTCCTTGTCGGAGCGGCCGAAGTGACCGTACGCGGCGGTCTTCTGGTAGATGGGCCGCAGCAGGTCCAGGTGCTCCGTGATTTCACGCGGACGCAGCCCGAAGGTCTGGCGCACGGCGCGGGCGATCTGCTCCTCGGGCACGGTGGCCGTGCCGAAGGTCTCCACCATCACGCTGACGGGCTCCGCCACGCCGATGGCGTAGGACACCTGCACCTCGCAGCGGCTGGCCAGCCCCGCGGCGACGACGTTCTTGGCGATGTAGCGGCCCATGTACGCGGCCGAGCGGTCCACCTTGGACGGGTCCTTGCCGCTGAACGCGCCGCCACCGTGACGGCCCATGCCGCCGTAGGTGTCGACGATGATCTTCCGGCCGGTGACGCCCGAGTCGCCCATGGGGCCGCCGATGACGAAGCGGCCCGTGGGGTTGATGAAGAACTTGGTCTTGTTGTCGATGAGCTTCTTCGGCAGGACCTTGAGGATGACGTCCTCGCGGATGGCCTCCTGGATCTTCTTGTTGGAGACGTCGTCCGCGTGCTGCGTGGACACCACCACCGCGTCGATGCGGACCGGGCGGCCGTCCTTGTACTCCACCGTGACCTGGCTCTTGCCGTCCGGGCGGATCCACGTGTGGTTCTTGCGGCGCACCTCCGCCAGCCGGCGGGTGAGCTGGTGCGCGTAGTGGATGGGCGCGGGCATCAGCTCCGGCGTCTCGTCGCACGCGAAGCCGAACATCATGCCCTGGTCGCCGGCGCCCTGGTCCTTCTTGTTGTCCACGCCGCGCGCGATGTCCTGGCTCTGGCCTTCGATGGCCACCATGACGCCGCAGGTGTTGCCGTCGTAGCCCATGGAGCTATCGGTGTAGCCGATGCGCGTGATGGTCGACCGGACGATCTTCGGGATGTCCACGTAACAGTTCGTCGTCACCTCGCCCGCGACGATGGCGAGGCCCGTCTTCACGAGCGTCTCCACGGCGACGCGCGCCTGCGGATCCTTGGCGATGATGGCATCGAGCACACCGTCGGAGATCTGGTCGGCGATCTTGTCCGGGTGGCCTTCGGTGACGGATTCAGACGTGAACAGGAAGTCGGTAGGCATGTCTTCTCGGGCTTCGCGCTATTCCAGTGATGCAGCGCAGGCGGCGGACAGTAAACGTCCAGTCCCAACAGAGTCAAACCTGACGGCAGGGACATTTATTCGTCTGGGAGCCCACCCGGGCAGCCGGCCCCAACGTGGCAGGTGAGGCCGCCAGCCGGTTGAATTTAGTCCGTCGCGGCGCGTTTCCCTGGGCTACAGGACTCGCGCCGTTCTTCAGGAGGTCACCACCCATATGAACCTGAACGCCCACTTCCGCTCCCTCTCCGTGCTGGTCGCCGTCACCCTCGCCGTGCCCGCGTTCGCCGCGCCCAACAAGGCGAATGACGCCATCACCAAGCCGGTGAAGACCGTGGTGCAGTCCGTGCGCTACGAGAAGGACCTCAAGGCCCTGGAGAACCTGGGCGGCGACCAGCAGGGCGCCTTCCTCCTGGGCGACAACTGGACCAAGGGCACCGACGCCCAGAGGAAGGAATTCCTGCAGCTCTTCCACAGCCTCTTCGCGAAGCTCGCCTTCCCCAAGGTGCGCGAGAACTTCAAGAACCTGGACTCCATCACCTACGACGAGCCGCAGGTGACGGGCGACAAGGCGCTGGTGGGCTCCACCATCTTCATCAACCACCCGCTGAAGAAGCAGGAGATGAAGCTGAAGTACTCCGTGGAGAAGGTGGGCGCCGCGTGGAAGGTCGTGGACGTGTCCGTGCTGGGTGACTCCATGCTCACCGGCATCCGTGACGACCAGGTGGGCCCCCTCTTCAAGGAAGGCGGCTGGGACGGCCTGCTCGGCGCCATGCGCGCGAAGAACAACGAGCTCGCTGCGGTGAAGCTGAAGTAATCCAGTCACGGGCCGCGTTGAGCAGCCAGGCAACCAGGCCTCCTGCCTCCCCCCGGGTTCCGGGGGAGGCACGGGCCGGGTAGGCTCCGCGTCCCCCCCAGCGTCTGGCGAATGACCGTCTCTTCCCCCGCCCCGCAACCCCTGGTCCGCAGCCTGCCGTCCGCCCGTGAGGTGGATGCGTTCTGCGTCCAGTACGCGCCCCGGGCCCCGGGCCACCCCGCCGTGCGCGACCTGTTCCGGCTGCTCGTGGAGGTCCCCGAGGACGGCCTGGAGGCGCGGCTTGCGTGGGTGGAGCGGTGGATCCACTGGATGCGCGAGCGCATCCCCGCCCAGGGCCTGCTGGACGACGAGGACACCACGCTGTCCCCGGCGAACTCGCGGCTCCTGCTGCTGGTGCGCGTGCTGGAGGGGGAGGCGCCGCTGCGCGCGTCCGTCACGAAGCTGGTGTCGGGGGTGTGCGCGGGCAGCCGGGGCCTGAAGCTCTTCGCCCAGGTGGGGCTGAGCGGTGGCAACGGCTTCTTCTCCGAACTGACGGACCGCTTCGTGCGCGGCGTGCTGCCCGCGCCGCCGGAGCCCGGCAAGCTGTCAGAGCTGCTGCTGCGCCTGTTCCCGGTGCCGGAGGACGCGCAGTGGCTGTCCGCGCTGTCCCCTGCCCTGCTGGCGCGGCTGACGATGTCGGTGGGTGACCCGCCGCCGCCGGATCCGTCCCCCACGGCGCGCGTGCGCGGCGACCTGATGGACGCGCTGCTGCTCTTGGGCGTGCAGGTGACGAACCTGGGGCTGGCGGAGGACGTGCGCGACCGCAGCCCGGACATCGCCTTCCGCGCCTCGCCCTTCCTGCGACTGCGGATGGTGTGCGACGTGGTGCTGGCGCGCGACGGGGCCCCGGACGCGCTGCGCGACCTGGAGCAGGTGAAGGCGGACTGCCGGCGGGTGGTGGCGTCCGTCACGCGGCACCTGGAGCACTCGGGCGTCAGCGTGGACCTGGTGTACCGGCTGGAGCGCATCCGCCGCGGCCTGGACCGGATGGGGGCCATCGCGCGCGTGCTGGGCGCGGCCCGGGGTGAGGCGCGCTGGAAGGAGGCGCTGGCGCTCTTGTCGGACCTCTTGCGGTACGCGCACGCGGACCGCTCCGTGCTCGCGCTGGTCCGGCGCAACGCGCGGCTGCTGGCGCGCAAGAGCATCGAGCGCACCGGCAACACCGGCGAGCACTACATCACCGCGACGCCGGACGAGTTCCACCGCATGGTGCACTCCGCGGCGGGGGGCGGGCTGCTCACCGCGTTCACCGCCGCGCTGAAGTTCTTCCTGGCCGGGCTGTCGCTGGCGCCCTTCTTCGCGGGCTTCTTCGCCGCGCTCAACTACGCCGGCAGCTTCGTGGTGATGCAGTTGATGGGCTTCACGCTGGCCACCCGGCAGCCGTCCATGACGGCCTCCACCCTGGCGGCGGCCATCGGCGAGGAGACCGTCGAGGACGAAGCCACCACCGACGGGCGCATGGAGCGGCTGGCCGCGCTGGTGCCGCGCATCACCCGCTCGCAGTTGGCGGCGGCCCTGGGCAACCTGGGCTGCGTGCTGCCCGCGGCGGTGGCGCTGGCGCTGGGCTTCCAGTGGCTCCGGGGCCACGCGCTCCTGTCGGTGGCGCAGGCCGAGCAGGTGGTGGCGTCGCTGCACCCCTGGCACAGCGCCACGCTCCTGTGGGCCGCCTTCACCGGCGTGCTGCTCTGGATGTCCAGCGTGGCCGCGGGCTGGTTCGAGAACTTCGTCGTCTACCGGCGCCTGCCGGAGGCGCTGGCCCACCACCGCGCCCTGCGCGCCGTGCTGGGCGAGCGCAACGCGCGCCGCGTGGCGGACGCGCTGATGCACCACGCGGCGGGCGTGGGCGGCAGCGTCACCCTGGGCGTGCTGCTGGTGGTGGCGCCCGGCATCGGCAACTTCTTCGGGCTGCCGCTGGACATCCGGCACGTCACGCTGTCGTTCGGCTCGCTGGCCTTCGCCGGCTGCTCGCTGGGCCCCTCGGCGGTGATGGAGCCCGGCTTCCTGGCCGCCCTGCTGGGGGTGGTCGTCATCGGCATCCTCAACTTCGGCGTGTCCTTCACGCTGGCCCTGGGGCTGGCCCTGCGCGCCCGGGACGTCCCCCTGCGCGAGGGCGTGCGCTTCGTGGGCGCCATGGCCCTGCGCTTCCTGCGCCAGCCCGGCCCCTTCCTGGTTCCCCCCCGAGAGGCCCCCGCCAACCCGGACGTCCTGGCCATCCCCCTGGCCGGCCCCCCGGGGCACTGACCCGGTGCATCAGGCCCGCCAGGGGCGGTTATTCCCAGGCTTCAAGAGGCCCTGACTCGCGCGGAGGCAGGGCGGACAGGCATGCCCGGCATTGCTTCCGGGCGGGATGTTTTGTCGATAGGGTCCCGCGCCCATGAGCGGCAATCCCTCCTCGCATCCCCCGCCTCGCTTCGCGGTCGCCTACGCCGAGCTGATGGTCCGTCGTCCCGGCACCGTGATGGCCGTGCTGCTGTTGCTGCTCGGCCTGGCCGTGTGGGGCACGTCGAAGCTCACCATCAACTCGAACCAGCTGGACCTCATCTCCCAGGACCTCCAGGAGGTGAAGGACGTCAAGCGCGTCATCGACATGGTGGGCGGCAGCGGCTTCTTCATGGTCGCGCTGCGCGGCGATGACGAGGCCACGCTCAAGCGCGTCGCGGACGACCTGGCCGTGATGGTGGGCAAGGACAAGGAGAACGCTCGCTCGCTCACGTACAAGATCCCCGTCGAGTTCGTGCAGCAGAACATGGTGCTGTTCGTGAAGACGGAGGACCTGGCCGAGGGCAAGCGCCGCATCATGGCGTTCCTCAAGGATCAGATCCGCCGCAGCAACCCGTTCTACATCGAGATCAAGAAGACGGAGCCGGTGAAGCTGGACCTGCAGGACCTGGTCGACAAGTACGCCAGCGTTGGCAACAAGAGCATCGCGGACGACTACTACATCTCCCAGGACCGCAAGCTGCTGCTGCTCCTCATCAAGCCGATGTGGGACACGAACCAGATTGGCCAGACGAAGGAGTACGTGGAGAAGCTGCGCAAGGACCTGGCGGACTACTCCAAGTCCAACGCCGCGGGCGTGCAGCTGGTGGAGGACTACTACAAGATGGGCGACAAGAAGACGGTCGCCTACGGCTTCACGGGCTCCTACAAGACGGCGGTGGACGACTCGTACGCCATCGAGGAGTCGCTCCAGCCGGTGACCATCCTGGCGCTGGTCGCCATCTTCGGCATCACCATCGCGTTCTTCCGCAAGTGGGCGCCCACGCTCATCGTGGTGAGCGGCACGGTGGCGGGCACGCTGTACACGCTGGGCTTCACCTACGTGGCGGTGGGCAACCTCAACATGATCACCTCCATCCTGGGCGGCATCCTGATGGGGTTCGGCATCGACTACGGCATCCACTTCATCTTCCGCACGCGCCTGGAGCTGGGCGCGGGCAAGCGCTACGACGTGGCCATCCGCGACGCGGTCATCAACGCGGGCCGTCCGGCGCTGGTGTCCGCGGTGGTGGTGGCGGGCTCCTTCTTCGTGCTGATGGTGAGCGACTTCCAGGGCTTCTCCCAGTTCGGCTTCCTGGCCGGCACGGGCACGCTGCTGCTCGGGGTGACGCTGTTCTCCTGGTGCCCGGCGCTGCTGGCGCTGGCGGGCCGCAGGAACCCGGAGCTGCCGCAGAAGCTGATTGGCGTGATGAAGCCGCCGTCGGTGAACAACGCCTCCGGCAAGGAGCTGCGCATCCCGCGTCCGGGCCTGGTGCTGGCGGTGGGCTGCGTGGTGGTGGCGGTGGTGTGCGGCGCGGCCATCCCGTGGAAGGACGGCGAGCCCCCCGCGGGCGCGGACTTCTTCACGCGCCTGCCGTACGGCGTGCGCTTCAACTACAACACCCGCGCGCTGATGCCGGCCAACCAGCCGTCGGTGGTGCTGCAGGACGAAATCAACGACCGCTTCAAGATCGCCAGCGACCCGCTCGCCATCTACACCAAGGACCTGGCGGAGACGGAGGCCCTCTACAAGGAGCTGACGGCCGACCCGAAGAAGCGCCCCACCATCTCCCAGGTGATGAGCCTCTTCACCTTCGTACCGCCGGAGGGCATCGCGCAGGCGAACACGAAGATCCTGGAGGAGTGGCAGGCGGAGCTGAAGGACATCGAGGTGTCGTCGCTGCCGCCGGAGACGCAGGAGAAGGCGCAGCTGTTCCTGAAGATGCTGGAGGCGCGTCCCTTCGACGTGCACCAGGTGCCGGAGATCTACGCCACGCAGTTCCGCCACCTGCCCAGCACCCGCCCGGAGAACCACGGCTACCTCACGTTCATCTACCCGAGCGTGGACCTGTGGGACGGCAAGCAGATGCTCCAGTTCGCGGACCAGACGCGCTCCATCAAGGGCATGGTGACGCCGGGCAAGTTCACGGACGGGCCCCAGGGCACGCCGGTGGAGAAGGAGTTCCGCGCCGCGGGCGCCACGCAGCTGTACGCGTCGCTGGCGCGCATGGTGCTCAAGGACGCGAAGCTCACCATCATCCTCACCGCGCTGTGGATCCTCGCGATGCACTTCGCGGACTTCCGCAACGCGAAGCTGGCGCTGGCGTCCGTGATTCCGCTGACGGTGGGCCTGGCGATGATGCTGGGCTTCATGGCGCTGTTCGACATCCGCCTGAACTTCATGAACGTCATCATCCTGCCCATCCTGCTGGGCTTCGGCGTGAGCCACGGCCTGTACCTGCTGCACCGCTTCCTGGAGGGGACGTCCCCGCTGGTGGCGCTGCGCAGCGTGGGCGCGGCGGTCGCGTCCTCCACCCTCACGGCGGTCGCGGGCTTCGCGGCGCTGCTGGTGGCCGGCCACAACGGCGTGCGCTCCATGGGCATCATCGCCTGCATCGGCCTCATCACCACGCTGCTGGTGTCCTTCACGGTGCTGGCGGCGGTGATGCAGCTCATGCACGACAAGCGGCAGCGTGACGCGGGCAGCTCACCGTCGAACGGTTCGGCGGGCGGCGACGCGTCCTCCACACGCGCGGCCTGACAGCGCGGAAGAAGCGCTTAATATCCCCCGCGGACTTCGGCCCCGCCTTCCTCTGCCAAGGGGAAGCGCGGGGCTTCTTCTTGAGGAGCTTCAAGCCATGGGGACGTTCAAGCGACTGGGGCCGGTGCTGGGCCTGATGATGCTGGCGGGCTGTGCGAGCGCGGTGAAGAGCCAGCGGCTGCGCGCGGACTACGCGACGGTGGACCGGCTGCAGGTGAAGCGGCTGGCGGTGGTGACGCAGCCCTTCCCCCCGGGCAAGCAGTACGTGGGCGACCTGTGGAGCCTCATCGCGCGGCAGTGGCTGAACCAGAACCGGGACTTCCTGGTGAAGGAGAACACGTCCCTGCCGGAGCGGCCCACGGACCTGGCCTTCAAGGACCAGTGCGTGGAGGGGATTGAGGGCGTGCTCTGGTTGGATCCGCAGGTGAAGCAGGTAGGGGACGGGGCGGAGGTGGCGCTGAAGGCGCAGCTCATCCGCTGCCGCGACGGCGAGGAGGTGTGGGCGGCGGAGTCGGCGGGGAGCTGGGATTCGAAGGACGAGAAGTACACCGCGCGCGCGGAGCAGTACGAGAAGGAGCTGGGGCCGGACGTGGCGCCCTTCGTCGTGCCCTCGTACAAGCTGCTGGTGGCGACGCTGGACACGCTGCCCAATCCCGAACTGAACGAAGCGGACAAGGACGAGAAGATCGATCTGGGCGAGTAGGCTCGCGTCCCAGGTGGACTCCCTCGTACTCATCGGTCGTTTGGTGCTGGCCACGCTCCTGGGGGGCGTCCTGGGCATGGAGCGCGAGGCGCGCAACCAGGCCGCCGGGCTGCGCACGCACACGCTGGTGGCGCTGGGGTCGTGCTGCTTCACGCTCTCCAGCGTGTACACGGAGTGGGTGATCCAGCCAGGGAAGTCCCCGGATGGCTCCGAGACGGACATCAGCCGCATCGCCAGTCAGATTGTCGTGGGCATCGGCTTCCTGGGCGCGGGCGTCATCCTGCGCGAAGGCGGCGCGGTGAAGGGGCTCACCACCGCGGCCAACCTCTGGGTCACCGCGGCGGTGGGCCTGGCCTGCGGGCTGGGGATGTACCTGGCGGCGGGCGTCACGGTGGGGCTGGCGCTGCTGTCCCTGGTGGTGCTGCGCCCCGTGGCCCGGGCCCTGACGCCGCAGCCCGGACGCCACGGCCACCGGAAGCAAGAAGAAGACGGGGCCCCCGCCAATGGCGAGGAGCCCCGTCCGTAGTGAAGCGCCGTCCTGGGCGTCAGACTCCGTGGCTAGCGTCTTCGGATGACGACGAAGCCCGGACGCGCTCATCCGCGACGCAGTGTCACTTTGCGAGCCTGGGCCTTCGCCCCTGTCATCGTGCTTCTGCTGACGGGGTGTGCAGTGGGAAGTCCGGCCCGATTCTGGCTAAACGCCCAGCGCCGCCTCGTCGTTGCCGGTCCCATGGTGGGCCCCTTCGACAGCCTGATGACCCTGGCTCCCGAACTCTGCACCGTGGTGAAGCAAATGCCGGGAGCCACGGCGGGCAACACACGTGAGGGACAGGAGTACTGCGGGGTCATCTACCAGCGAAACTTCGAGTCGGCGTTCTATGCCAGCCATCCCTCGACGCTCAGCCATCCGCTGCCCATGGCCGGCAGAAGGAAGTCCTGCAAGCCGCCAGAGTTCGTCTCCGACCCTGACGCGCAAACGATCAATATCTACGCGGACTACCACAGCCATCCCGCCATCACCGGGTTCTCTCCTGAGGATCTCCAGTTGCGCACGCAGCGCTACTACTTCCGGATGATGTTCAATCCCGTGTGTGAGATCCGCCTCTATGACTTCCAGGGCCGCACTGTCTTCATCCTTGAAGGTGGTCAATTCGTCCCCGTGAAGCGAATCACGGACGACCTGCGTGGTGAGTGACCGTACAGTCCAAGGACGAAGCCCCCAGGAGCGACGACACATGAAGCACATGGGACTGGCAGTGGTGCTGCTGTTCACGACGACAGGCTGCCTGCACCTGCACCGTCCGGCCCCGGTGGCGCCTCCAGAAGTCGCTCAGGGCATCCAGTTTCCAGAGTGGAGCAAGGCGGCATCCACCACCTTGCAGGGCCCCCAACTGAAGGCCCTCCAGATCGCGCTGGACGACTTCATGCCTCCGGGACGGGGCGCCCCTGGCGACGCGGACCCGATGACGCGGTGCCTGTTCCAGCTCACGACCTACGACGCCTGGGTCCAGCCTGGCGACAAGATGACCTTCATCCACTTCACGCCCCTGGAAGACGAGCGTTGCGGCCTCAGGTCCGAGGTCATGGACGCCGGTGCGAGCTACGCCGTCAGCGACGACGGGGTCATCCTCAAACGCGAATGAGCCGCGAGGAAGCGCTCGCTTCCTCACGGCCCGGTCCAAAGAAAGGCCAGTGCCCGCTACTCCATGGGCACCAGCGCGCCCGTCAGGTCGTGGGTGTAGGCCACCGGGCGGTGCGGCGCCGGGGCGTCATCCGCCCCACGCTCGGCCAGCACGGCGCCCGGAAGGTGCGCCAGGTCCCGGCGCAGGTAGACGTCGTCCCCGTCCAGCTCCGCCACGTCCGAGAAGCGCACCGGGTATTCCGTTTCGAAGGCCCGCCCCTTCCCGATGGTGAAGCCTCGCGGATCCACCGCGACGATGCCGCCCAGGGCCTCTCCGTCCCGGTCCCGCACCGTCATGCCCCGCTGAATGTCCGTTGACTTGAACACGCTGCTGCCTCCTGCCTCCGTGTCCGGTCAAAGTGTGCATTCCCCCTGGAAACCGCGACCCCCCACGCGCTGCTGAAACAGGGGGGAACAGGGCCTACAGGGACTCCGGTTCCACGTCGCGCAGCGAGGTCAGCAGCGAGCCCTCCGGGCCGCCGAAGCGCCGGTCCATCTCCGTGCGCACGTAGCGCTCAATCTCCTCCGCCGTGGTCAGCTCCATGGCGGCCTGGAGCATCTCCAGCGCCTCGTGGCGGCTCACCCGGCGCATCAGCCGCTTCACCACCGGAATCTGCCCGGACGTCATCGACAGCTCGTCGAAGCCCAGCGCCAGCAGCACCAGCGTGAAGAGCGGGTCGCCGGCCATTTCGCCGCACATGGACACCGGGATGTTGGCGCCCTTCGCCGCGTCCACGATGCCCCGGAGCATGCGCAGCACCGACAGGTGCAGCGGCCGGTACAGGTACGCCACCTCGCGGTTCTGGCGGTCGATGGCGAGCGAGTACTGGATGAGGTCGTTCGTCCCGATGGAGAAGAAGTCCGCTTCCTGCGCCAGCCGGTCCGCGATGGTCGCCGCGCTCGGCGTCTCCACCATGATGCCCACGGGGAAGCGCTTGCCCACCGGCACCCCGGCACGCCCCAGCGCCGTGCGGCACGCCTCCAGCTCGCTGCGGGCCTCGCGCAGCTCGCTCACCCCGCAGATGAGGGGGAACATCAGCCGCATGTTGCCGTGCACGCTCGCGCGCAGCAGCGCCCTCAGCTGCACCCGGAACAGCTCCCGGTTGGACAGGCAGTAGCGGATGGCCCTCAGGCCCATGGCCGGGTTGGGCTCCTTCTCGTGCTTCGTCTTGCCTGGCACCTTGTCGCCGCCCAGGTCCAGCGTGCGGATGGTGACGGGCCGGCCGCCCATCGCCTCCAGCACCTGCTTGTAGGCGCGGTAGTGCTCCTCCTCCGTGGGCGCCGTCTTGCGGTCCAGGAACATGAACTCCGTGCGGTACAGGCCGATGCCCTCCGCGCCGTGCGCCAGGAGCGAGGGGATCTCCTCCAGGAACTCCATGTTCCCGTTGAGCCGGATGCGGAAGCCGTCCGTGCTCACCGCCGGCTGGTCCTTGGTGCTGAGCGCCAGCTGCTCGCTCTCCTGGTAGCGGCGCTGCTCCTCGCGGAAGAGCGCCAGCTGGTCCTCCGACGGGTTCACCAGCACCACGCCGCGCGTGCCGTCCATCGCGATGAGGTCGCCCGGAGAAATCTGCTCGCTCGCGCGCCCCGCGCCCACCACCGCGGGCGTCTCCCGGGCGCGGGCCACGATGGCCGTGTGGCTCGTCTGGCCGCCCAGGTCGGTGACGAAGCCCGCGACGCGGCCGCTGCGCGCCATCATCGCCGCGTCCGCGGGCGGCAGGTCGTGCGCCACCACGATGGCCTCCGCGGGGACCTCCACCTCTTCATCCACCACCTGGCCCATCAGGTTGCGGATGATGCGGTCGGCCACG
The DNA here is from genome assembly GCF_026626625.1 of Corallococcus sp. BB11-1. Classification (NCBI taxonomy): domain Bacteria; kingdom Pseudomonadati; phylum Myxococcota; class Myxococcia; order Myxococcales; family Myxococcaceae; genus Corallococcus; species Corallococcus sp. BB11-1. The sequence continues at coordinate 42,274 of NZ_JAPNJY010000010.1, forward strand.
TAGTCCACGTCCGAGCGGCGCTCGCGGAAGTACTCGTCCGGGATGTTGTCGAACAGGTGTTTTATCTTCCGGGCCGTGCGGCGCACCGCCCACTCCGCGTTGATGCGGTCCTCCACGATGAGGCGGTTGACCTCATCCACGAGCATGGGGTCGTGGAGCATCAGCCGGTGCGCTTCCAGGATGAGGGCGTGGTCGCTGCCCTCCGTGCGCGTGATCTGATCCTTCAGCTCCGCGAGCTGGCGGTCGGATAGGTCGATGGCCGTCTTCATCCGCATCCGCTCCGGCTCCACCTCGGCGTCGGCCAGGCGCAGCTTGGGCGTGCGGATGCGCTTGCGGTCCAGGATGAAGGCGTGGCCCACCGCCACGCCCGGGGAGGCGCCGATGCCCGTCAACCTGAGTGTAGGGGTGGCCTGGCTGCTCACGGTTCGTTCCCTGCCCTGGGAGGGGGTCTATCTTCCACGCTCACTGCGCTTCGCCAAAGCGGTCCGCGATGAGCTTCTTCAATTCGGACAGGCAGGCCTCCGCGTCCTCGCCCTTGCAGGTGATGGTCACCTTCACGCCCTGCCCCGCCGCGAGCATCAGCACGCCCATGATGGACTTGGCGTTCGCGCGGTTGCCTTCCGACGCGATGGAGACCTCACTCTTGAAGCGGTTGGCCACCTTGACCATCTGCGCCGCGGCCCGGGCATGCAGCCCCAGCGCGTTGACGATCTCGAATGTTCCCTGGGCCTCGCTCGGCATCGCGACTCCTGCTGCTGCTGTGGTTCGTCCACTCAAAGAAAGGCCCCCGCCGCGCAGGCCAATCCCGCCGCGGCATAGAGGACCAAGTACGTGGGGACCCGGCGGCTGACGGCCACGTAGGCCAGCACCCCCACCGCCAGGCAACCCACTGACAGGAACACCGCCCAGGTGCCGCCCGCCGTCGCCCCGAAGCTCACCGCCAGCCACGCCGCCAGCCCGCCCGCGCTGGCGGCCGCAACGCCCCTCAGGCGCGCGCCCTTGGCGGGAAGATTCACCCGCGCCACCGCCTCCACCAACCGGTCCCCCAGGCTCAGCCCCAGCCAGTACAGCCGGATGCGCAAGAGCAGGTGCACCAGGTTGTAGAGCACCAGGAAGAGCGCCACCGCCCACACGCCCAGCAGCGGCACCATCGCCGCGCACAGGCCCCCCACCGCGGGCTTGAGCGACAGCCAGAAGAACCCGTCCCCCAGCGCCGCCAGCGGCCCCATCAGCGCCGCCTTGAAGCTCACCACCCGGTCCGGCGTCTCCTCGCCCCGGGCAATCTTCTGCTCGTGGTTGACGACGCCGCCCACGATGGCCGCCGCCACGTATGGGTGCGTATTGAAGAAGACCAGGTGCCGGCGCACCGCCGCCTCGCGCAGGGGCCCCGGCGGGTACAGCCGCTCCAGCGCCGGGTACACCGCGTAGGCCAGCCCCAGGTTCTGCATCCCCTTGGGGTTCCACGACGCCTGGAGGAAGAGCGAGCGCAGGAAGACGCGCAGCACCGTGCCGCGACCCAGCCGCGCGGGCGGGTGCGAGGGCGCGCTGGCCGAGGGCGCGACGGGCACCGGGGTGCTCATGGCCGCTCCTGGAGCTGGGAGAGGACCACCGCCACCGTGACACCGGCCGCCGCCAGCCCGGCGAACAGCGGCGCGCGCTTCGCGTGGCTGCTCTGCGCCGCGATGGCGGCCGCCACGCAGGCCATGGCCGGGTACGCCCACGCGAGCCCCCGCACCAGCCCCTGCGGCAGCACCGCCAGCACGGGCTCCAGGAAGAAGCCCGCCAGGGCGCACGCGCCGGTGATGGCGCCGTAGCCCGCGAAGTGCGGCCACATGCCCCACAGGTTCTGGCGCATGGCGCGCGTGAGGTTGCCGGCCTCCGCGGACGACAGGGCCACGCGCGCGAGCCGCGCCGAGTAGCCCTCCAGCAGCCGGTCCAACCGGCGCCCCACCCGCCCCAGCCCGATGAAGAGCAGCACCGCCAGCGACCAGATGGCCGGCGTGGAGCCCGCGCCGGTGGCGGCCGTCAGCGTGGCGGCGGCGGCGGCGGTGCCGGTGGCCGCCAGGGTGTCGTTCTCCGGCAGCGAGGCGCCCAGGTTGGCGGTGCCCAGGTAGAACAGCTCCAGGAGCATGCCCACGGACAGGCCGCTGCCCACGTCGCCCAGCAGCGCGCCCATGAACGTGGCGGCCACCAGGGGCCGGGACAGCATGGCCTGCAGGAACGCCTTGCGCTCCACGGCCACCAGTCCGCCCCAGAGACACGCGAGCGCCACCTGGGTCCAGCCGACGTTCACCGGCTCACCCGGCCTTCGACCAGCGCTCGGTCAGGTCGGGCAGGTCCACCGACTTCTCCGCGGGCACCGCGCGCGCCTCCACGCGCACGCCCTGTTCGGAGAGCTGCTGGAGGGCCTGCAGCTCGCCTTCCGCCAGGAAGACGGACGGCGACACCTGACGGCGGCCGGTGCCGAAGTGCACGTTGCCCAGGTTGAGCTGGTCCATCACCAGCCCATGCTGGAAGGCGAACGGCACGGAGGTGACGTCCCTCAGGAGCACCAGGGTGCGGACGCCGTCCTTCGACAGGGCGGCGAAGTCCACCTGGGCCAGGGGGAGGATCTGCACCTCGATGGCGCTTTGCACGGCGAGCGCCATCGCGGCGCGAATGAGGGGACTGGAGGCCGCCTCATCATCCGCCACCACCACGCGGGACACCTTGAGGTGGGGAAGCCAGGCCTCAACGACCTGGCCGTGGATGAGGCGGTTGTCGACGCGGACCAGGGTGATCACGGCAGTCTCGAATCGCCGACCCGCGCGGGTCCGTCAAGTTCGCGGCTGCTGGGCCTCGCGAAGCAGGGCGGATGCACAGGTGATGTTGCGCTGGCCGTACGACGCCAGCTGGTTGGCCATCTCCGAAAGGGCCATCTGCTCCGAACGGAGCGAGTTGGCCTTCAGCAGCATTGGCAGATTGACGCCGGCCAGGACTTCCAGATTCATCCGCTGACACATCATCAGCGATTCCTTACAGGGGGTACCTCCGAACAGGTCGGCCATGATGATGACGCCGTCCCCTTCGTCCACGGCCTTGACGGCCTGCTTCATCTTGGCGCGGAGGTCCTCGACAGGGCCCCCCGGCTCGATGCTGCAAGTCGCCACCGCGGGCAGCTTGCCCACGATCTGCTCCGCGGTTGAGACCAGCTCATCCGCCAGACGTCCATGCGATGCGATGACGAGGCCGACCATGATCACCCCTGACCAACCCCCCGGAGATTTTGCGTTCCTACGCCCATCAACGACGTGACGCAACTCCGGTGAGTTTTTCGCCTGCACCTGGGACCGCTACACCCCAACCGCTTCGACTCGAAGGTAAGGCGACTGCGCTCACCATGCCTGGAATTTCAGGCCCGGGGAAGGGACGGGATGTCGTCTGCCGGACGGGGAGACGGGCGCGCTCTCCCCACACCCGAAGAGATGCGCGGAGGCCGCGGACGGTGCGTGCCCCCAGGGACGAGGACACCGTCCCCGCTCGGTGGGTAGGAGGGCGGCCGAGCAGTGCGGCGGCGTGGGTGCGGGGGTCCAGCGATACTCGGGAGGCAGGACGACGGGGACCTGTCACGTCGGGTGTGTTTCACGGCACGACCAGGCGGGCGCGCTGTTCGGACGGCCGGATGCGCGCGGTGGCGCCCGCGCCGAAGGTGAGGAAGTCCTCCTCCATGCCGTCGCTGAAGATGACGCCGCCCTGGGGCATCCGCGATTCGAGCACCAGCTCCTCCTGCGCGGTGACGAAGCCGCCGACGATGTCCGCGCTGGAGTGGCGGCTGACGAAGGGCTCGCGCACGACGAACGCGAGCCGCGCGTCCTCCCACCCGAGCTTCCAGGGCTGGCCCGGCGTGCCCCCCGTCTGGCGGGTGAGGCCGCTCGCCAGGGCGAACACGGACGACAGCCACCCGCTGGAGCCCGCGCCCGTGGACACGAGCACGCCGCTGGACGACTGCGACTCCTGCCTGCCGCCGAAGCGCACCTGGTAGCGGGCGGAGACGTGCGTGCGAGCCCCGATGAACAGGTCGTTGAAGGCGAGCAGGCGCTGGCCATCCCCCAGCCTCGCCTCCGCGAGCTGCACCTGCCGGAAGTGCCCCCTGCCCTCCAGCACCCGCTGCACGGCGCCCCGGGCCTTGTGGGGGAGGAAGGGCAGGAGCACCCCGTCGAAGCGCTCGGGGTCCGGGTTGACGCCCAGCAGCGGCTGGTCGCCCACGTACTTGGCCACGTTGGCCACCAGCCCGTCCTGCCCCACCGCCACCACCAGCTCCTTGCCGGTGAAGAGGAAGGTGGGCACGAGCGAGCGGTCCACCTGCTGCACCGGCAGCCCCACGTCCAGTTGCGCGCGCAGGGCGTCCACCGCGCGGCGGTAGGTGTCGTCCTCTTCCTCAAAGCCCGTGAAGTCCTGGCCGGCGCGCTCCACGTAGAACTTCGCCTGCTTCTTCGTGTTGAAGCGCACCACCAGGTCCGACAGCCGCGTCTTGCGCGTGACCAGCACCACCTTCTCGAACATGGCGTGCCTCTCCTGGGTTCAGGGGTTCAGCGGTCGCGCGGGTCGAAGGCCTGCACGGCCGCTCGGCCGGGCTTCGGGGGCTTGGGGTTCGGGGTCGGCTCCGGGTCCTTCCCGTGCGGGGGCGTGTTCGACATGAGCGAGCGCAGCAGGTCCGGCGACACGTTGAGCTCCCCGATGCGCTGGGCGTTCTCACCCATCTCGCGGAAGGCCAGGGCGATGTTGAGGGCCGGGTCGCCGCCGTTGGACGACGTGGCCATCAGCGTCCTCCAGTCCATGCCGCGCACGGGCGCCAGCGTCTGCTCCAGCGAGTACGCGCGGGCGTCCGCGGACTGGCGCTCGTTCTGGACCCAGCGCTCCATGAGGGCCGAGCGCTGCTCCTCCACCGCGATGTCCGCGGCCATCTTCGCCTCGCGAATCTGGCGCTGGCGCTCCTCCACCACCAGCTCCGTGGCCAGCTCGCTCTCCTTGATGCGCCGCTCCTGCTCCACGGCCGCGTTGCGCCGGGCGTAGATGGCCTCGTCCGCTTCACGCTGGAGCCCCTCGCGCGCGGCGGCCTCCAGGGCGCGCGCCATCTCCGGCGTGGGCTGGATGGAGAGCACCGAGAAGGCCATCACCTGCACGCCCAGCGCCTTCACGGCCTCCGCTTCCGCCAGGCCCGCCAGCACCTTGGACTCCAGCGCGTCCGAGTGCACCAGCACCTCACGCAGCCCCAGCGACTGCACCACCGCGCGGGCCCGCACCTGCGCGGCCTGCACCAGACGGTCCGCCAGCTTCTCCGGGTCGTCCGAGCGGTAGCGCCCCCCCGGCGTCACCGAGTAATCCAGGAGCCCCGCCAGCCGGCGCGGCTCCTCTACCCGGTAGGTCAGCTGCCCCTGAATCGTCACCGGCTGGAAGTCACGGGTGACTTCGTTGAACGCGAACGGCACGTCCGCGCTCGACAGCGGCACCGACACCAGCGTCGTCGCCGGCTTCCAGTACAGGAAGGACAGGCCCGCCCCCTCGCGGACCACCTCCCCATCCCGGTACTGCATCACGTACGTGGTCGGCGTGGACTTCATGTACCCGAAGAACATCGGTGCTCCCCCTCACTGCGTTCCAATCGTGTATTTCCGACACCATCTTAGTGTCACTTCTACACCTTCGCAACACGGAATGTGAGGCCGGGGTGGATGCCGGTGGACGGGGGCGCCAGGGCGTCCTTGAATCGGGGCATGACGCGCAAACTCGGGGAGCAGCTGGTCCTGGCCGGGGTGCTGACGCCGGAGCTGTTGTCCCGGGCGCTCGCGCGGCAGCAGGAGACGGGACAGAAGCTGGGCGAGTGCCTGGTGCGGCTGGGCGTGGACGAGACGCCGGTGTTGCGGCTGCTCGCGCAGGAGTTGAAGACGCGCTTCGTGTCCACGGAGAAGCTGGCGCAGGCGAAGGTGGACGCGGCGCTGCTGGAGCGGGTGCCGGTGCGGCTGGCGGAGGGCTTCGACTTCATGCCGCTGCGGCTGGTGCAGGACGTGCTGTACGTGGCCATCTCCGAGCCGCAGCGGGCGCGGGCGCTGGAGGAGGTCGCGAAGACGGTGGGCGTCGCGCAGGTGCTGCCCTTCGTGGCGCTGCGCAGGTCCATCCGCGCGGCCATCCGCAAGCACTACTACGCGGACGCGCACGCCTTCGAGCACCCGCCGGAGGACCTGGTGTGTCCGCACTGCGGCGCGCCGAGCAAGCCAGGGGACTTCCAGTGCGCGCGCTGTGAATTGCTGCTCGTGCGGAGCGTGGAGGAGCTGCCGCCCCGGGACAACGTGTCACTGGTGCGGGCGCTGCTGACGCAGCCGGAGCAGACGGGGGCACGCGGCACGCCCCGGCCTCCGCAGGCGGAGGCGACGCGGGTGGTGTCCTTCCAGGCGAAGGCGAAGGCCGGGGGACCGCCGGTGCGGCCGGTGATCGTCGGCGGCCTGGACATCGCGCGCATGAACCTCAGTCCGTTCGAGGCGTACGTGCTGTCGCTGGTGGACGGACGCACGGCGCTCTCCGAGATGGCGCTCATCACGCAGGTCACGGAGGTGGAGCTGCGCGCGCTGTTCGAGTCCCTGTCGGAGCGTGGGGTGACGAAGCTGGTGGGCACGCTGGCGTCCGCGGAGGCGGAGGTCCGGGGTGAGGTCGCGGCGGTGCCGGCACGGACGGCTCCGGCAGCGGCGTCAACGTCCACGGCACTGGCAGCGGCGTCAGCGCCGGCAGCGGCTGCTCGAAGCGCGGCACCTGGCGCCAGCGTGGCGGCGACGCGGACACAGGGGTCCTTGCCGTCCGTGTCGTTGGCGGGGGCGCTGGCGGCGAAGCCCGCGGCGCCCCGTGCGGAGGACCCCCGTGAGGAGGTGCTCCAGCGGGTGGTCCGGCTGGAGCGCGCGGGGAAGATGGCGGAGGCACTGGACCTGCTGGAGCGCAGCATCGCGCTGCTGCCCCAGCCCGCGCCGCTCTACAACCGCATGGGGATGATCGTCCTCAACCACCAGCGCGACTACACCCGCGCCTCCGCGTTCTTCCAGAAGGCCGCGGACCTGGAGCCGGAGAACAGCGTCTACACGATGAACCTGTACTCCGTGCTGTGCCTCACCGCCGATGCCACGAACGCGGGACAGAAGAAGAAGCCCAAGCGCTGAGGCCCCATGCCTTCCCTCTCCCCCTCCGAGTCCTACCTGCTCGACTTCCATGCTCGCCTCGCGGGGGTGACCGCGCGCTGGTTCGCGACCGCGCCCGTGCAGCGGGAGGGCGAAGTATTTCCGTCCACCTATTCGCTGCTGGAAGCGGTGGTGCCTGGGGATGCACAGCCTCGGGTCGTGCTCGATCTCGCCTGTGGCGATGGGCATCTGCTGGAACTGCTCGCGAAGAGGGAGCAGCCGGGGCTGTCGTTGCTCGGGCTGGACATGAGCGAGCATGAGCTGGCGGCCGCGCGGGCCCGGTTGAAGGGCGCGGCGACACTGCACCTGGGACGGGCACAGGCACTCCCGTTCGCGGATGCCAGCGTCGACGTCGTGCTGAGCCACCTGGCGCTCATGTTGATGGATGACGTGGAGACCGTCCTCGCGGAGCTCCGACGCGTGCTGAAGCCCGGTGGGACGGTGTCCGTGGTCATCGGCGGCGACCTCGTGCGCGGCGATGCGGTGGAGGTGTTCGCAGGGCTCTTGAAGCCCTTGTTGGCCGCGGAGGCGCGGCCGTGGCTGCCGCTGGGCGACCCACGGGTGCGCTCGGCCGAGGGACTGAAGGTGCTCTTCCAGGACGGTTTCGTGGACGTCGCGCTCCAGGACCTCGCAGTGCAAGGTGATGGAGAACCCCACTCGGTCTGGGACTCCCTCCGCACGACGTATGACGCGGACCGGTTGTCTCCACCGGCACGGGCTTCGCTCGAAGCCACGTTCCTCCAGGCCGTGGAGCCCCTGCGGCGCGCGGATGGCACCGTGTCCTGCCGTTGGGGCATGCGGCAGTTGACGGCCACATCACGGCGTCCTTGAGGCAAGGGGATCGCTGTTCCTGCCTCAGCCTGACCTACCCGGGCGGCGTCCACGGGACGATGCGCAATGCACCGCCGTCTTCCGTGGGCTTCGCTTCATGGAGCGTCATCGAGAAGGCGCCCGTCGCCGCGTCGCGCGTGTGGTGCACGATGAGCGACACGATGGGGGTTCCCGGCATCGCCTCCGTCATCCAGGCGCAGCCGTCCTCGGGTGTCTTCGCCTCCAGCACGCACGCCGTGCCGTGGCCCGTGAGCGCTCCGTTGCAGAGCATTTGCAGGTCCTCCAGCGTGCGCACCTCGTCCGCGAAGAGCAGGTCCGGGTCCTGCCTCAGGAACGACCGCACCGCCCGCGCCACCGTCAGCTCCGGCCCCACCCGCACCATGCCGATGGCGCCCCCTGCCCCACCCTTCGGCTCCTCCACCGCCGCCAGCGCGTGCACGTTGTCGGGCAGCGCGTCCATCAGGGCACGCAGGGTCGTGCTGCGCCCCGTCCCGGAGGCTCCCGTGAGCAGCACCACCTGGCCGCTGAAGAGCGCCTTGTTCACCTCCCGGAAGTACGCCTCCAGGAACATGCCCGCGTCCTTCGCCAGCGGCAGGCTCGTGATGCTCGGGAACGCCTGACGCGTCTCGCGGCTCCTGGCCAGCGCCGTGGTCCATGTGCCCAGCGCGTCTTCGCGGAAGGACACCCGGAACATCAGGTCCGGATCCGCCGAGCCCGCTGGGATGGACACGCTGCCACGGTCGGGCAACCTTGGGTCCGCGCCGCGCTTCGCGCAGCTCACCAGCGCCTGCCCCAGCGGACGGTACAGGGCGTCATCGATGGGCTGCCGCACCGGCACCCGCTCCGACCCCAGCAGCCCGACCCGGTCCGGCGAGTCCTCCCCGATGAAGAAGAACGTGATGCCCGCGTTGATCCGGAGCTTCCGCGCCGTCACCGCGCCCGCTTCGTCAGCCTCCTCGCGGTCGTCCCCCTCACCCGCGCCATCGGCCTCGGCCTCGGCCTCGGCCTCGGCCTCGCCCGCGTCTTCCCCGGCCGCGTCGTCGTCCTCCGCCGCCCAGACGGAGAACAGCGCCGCGCCCGTGCCCGCCGCGACGTCGAAGAGGGCCGCCGCCAGGGCCTCCGGCGTCGCCGGGGACGCGGGGACGTGCGCCGGCTTCCGGCCCGCCTCCCCCAACTGCGTCAGCAGGCTGGCGAACACGGCCTGCGGCGTGGAGGGCGGCGGGGACTTCGGGCTCGGGGTCTTCATGGGCCGCGGACGATGACACGGCCCGTTCCACCCCAGCCACGACAGAAGGTGCGCCCCTGCCCACCCGGGACGCGCCCGTCCGTCCCGGCTGCAAGCCTGCCGCATGGCCGAGCGAGTTGGGCCCACGATGGGGATCCCCTCCGGCGGGCGCTTGGGTAACATCGCTTGATGTTCAGGCGTCTCACCAACGCGCTGCGACGGCTGTGGCGGAGGCCCACCGACAGCAGCCCTCCGGACCGGAAGGAACCGCCTGGCGGTACCGAGCCCTCCGTCCCGCCCCGGCGCTCACGCGCGTCGGTCGCGGAGGAGCCTTCTCCCCAGGCCCGGCACGGCACCAGCCGTCCCCGCCGCCCCGCCGTGCGCATCGTCGCGCAGGGCAGCCTGTCCCAGGCCAGCGGCCGCAAGACGGTGCGCCGCAGCCTGCCCGCCCTCTTCTACGACCTGCATGACGACTTCCGCGCCCCCGGCCGCTGGGAACCCGGCGACCCCCGGGGCCTGGACGACAAGGTCGTGGGCGGCGTGTGGATGTTCACCGCCGGGCACCCCGTCGCCGTCGACGGCCCCATGCGCATCCCCAACGAGGAGCGCCACTCCCCGCTGGACTTCTCCCTGGCCGGCGCGGGCCTCACGCCCGTGGTGCACCCTCGTGTGGCCGCCCTCTTCGCGCGCCTCGCCCCCGGCGACGTGCAGCTGCTCCCCGTGGACATCGAGGGCCAGCCGGAGCCGTACTTCCTCCTCGTCGCCACGCGCCTCATCCGCTGCGTCGACGAGGCCGCCTGCGGGGAGGCCCACCGCTACGAGCCCTCGGATGGCCTGCCCGAGCGCGTGGGCCAGTACCGCTCCGTGCGAGGCCTGCGCATCGACCCGACCCAGGTGGGCCGCGCCCGCGTGTTCCGCCCCTGGGGCTGGCCCGTCACCCTCGTCGTCTCCGAGGTCGTGAAGAACGCCTTCGAGCAGGAGCGCGTCACCGGCGCGCGCTTCACCCCCGTGACGGACACCCGGCACTGAGAAGGCGCCGGGGCCCTGCCACCGCGGGGACCGCCCTACTCCTTCTCGATGTCCCGGTCCCAGAGCTGCACGCGGCCGTAGTCCTCCGACAGCCGGCGCACCATCTCCGCCGCCAGCGCCACCGAGCGGTGCTTGCCGCCCGTGCACCCCAGCGCCACCGTGAGGTACGCCTTGCCCTCCTTCTGGTAGCGGGGGAACAGGAACCGGCAGAGGTCCACGACCTTGTCCAGGAACTGCTGCGTCTCGTCCCGGTCCAGCACGTACGCGGACACCTTGGGCACCTTGCCCGTGAGCCCCTTCAGCTCCGGCACGAAGTAGGGGTTGGGCAGGAAGCGCACGTCGAACACCAGGTCCGCCTGCGGCGGCACACCGTACCGGTAGCCGAAGGACATGATGGACAGGCTGGGCCCCGTCGTGGGCTCCGGGCTGAAGCGGCCCTGCACCATGCGCTTCAGGTCGTGCACGTTGAGCGCCGACGAGTCGATGACCTGATCCGCCAGCTCGCGCAGGTCCTTGAGGGCCTCGCGTTCGGCGCGGATGCCCTCCGCCACCGTGCCGTCCGGGGCCAGCGGGTGGCGCCGGCGCGTCTCGCTGAAGCGGCGCAGGAGGCTGTCGTCGCTGGAGTCCAGGAAGAGCACGTCCACCTGGTGGCCGGCGCGGCGCACGTCGGCCAGCACGCGGGGCGCATCCTTGAGGAAGACGCCCTCACGGACGTCCATCACCAGCGCCATGCGCTCGATGTGGCCCCCGCCCGCGAGCTCCGTGAGCTTGGGTAGGAGGAGCACCGGCAGGTTGTCGATGCAGAAGAACCCGGCGTCCTCCAGCGCACGGATGGCGGTGGATTTTCCGGATCCGGACATGCCGGTGATGACGATGATCTGCTTCGCGGGGGCGGTCACTCGACCTCTTCTCCCAGATTGCGGCGCATCGCCCCCTGGGCGATGGCTCGATTGAGTCGTTCGGCGAATTCCCTCGCCGAGTGGTGGCCCTGAAGCTTCAACAACTGGTTGCGCGCGGCCACTTCGACAATGGTGGCCATGTTGCGTCCGGGACGCACGGGGACGACCGACAAAGGGATGTCCACGCCGACGATTTGCAGGTGCTTGTCCTCTACGCCCAGACGGTCGTACTCCTGGTGCGGATCCCACTCCTGCAACTCGATGACAAGCTCTATCTTCTTCTGTTCCCGGACGGCGGACACTCCGAACAGGTCCTTGATGTTGATGATGCCCAGGCCGCGAATCTCCATGTGGTGCTTGATGACCGGGTTGCCCGCGCCGTAGACGGCCCCCTTCCTCCGGGTGACGTCCACGATGTCGTCCGCCACCAGCCGGTGGCCCCGCATCACCAGGTCCAGGGCGATTTCGCTCTTGCCGATGCCGCTCTTGCCCAGAAGCAGGATGCCCACGCCGAACACGTCCATCAGCACGCCGTGGAGGCTGCTGGACTCCGTGAGCGCGTCCTCCAGGAACATCTGCACCCGCTGGATGAACTCGCTGGAGAGCAGCGGCGTCTTCATCAGCGCCAGGCCCGTGGCCTCGCACGCGTCCACCAGGGCCTTGGGGGCGTCCAGCGCCTTGGTCACCACCACGCAGGCCAGGTCCTCCTCGCCGAAGAGCTTGGCCAGCGACGCGCGCTGCCCCTCTTCCGGCAGGGTGGCCAGGTACGAAATCTCCGTGTTGCCGAACACCTGGACGCGGTGCGGGTGCAGGTGTTCGGTGAAGCCCGCCAGCGCCAGGCCCGGCTTCTGGATGCGCGAGGAGTCCACGGTGCGCTTCAGGCCCTGGGCGCCCGCCATCAGGGTGAGGCGCAGGTCGTGGCCCTCGTCCTCGAGGAGCTGGGAGATGCGAATGGATTTCATCGTCGGGACGTGGATATCACCCACCGGCCCCCGGAGGTGAACCCCGCCGTGCCGCCCGTCCCCGCCGCGCCCCCCACCGCTCCGGTCCCGCCGCCGGCCGCCCCGGTCGAAGCCTTGGCCGAGCGCCGCCTGGGAGGCGTGCTCCTGGGGGTGGTGCTGGTGCTGGGCGCCGCCTTCCGGCTGTACTGGGCGCTCCACGACGACGGCATCTACTGGCCGGACGAGGTCTACCAGAGCCTGGAGCCCGCCCACCGGCTGGTCTACGGCTACGGGCTGGTCGCCTGGGAGTTCGTCAAGGGCGCCCGGAACTGGGCGCTCCCGGGGCTGGTGGCGGGGGTGCTGGGGCTCGGTCGGCTGGTCGGCCTCAATGAACCGGCGGGCTACCTGGGGCTGGTGAAGGGCTTCTTCGCGCTCGTGGGCACGGCGACGGCGTGGGCCACGTGGCGGCTGGCCCGCGCGGCCGGGGCGTCCTCCCTGGGGGCCTCCGCGGGGGCGGCCCTGTTCGCCCTGGCGTCGGTGCCCCTCTACTTCGCGCCCCGGGCCATGAGCGAGAACGCCTCCGTGCTGCCGGTGACGCTGGGACTGGCCCTGGCCCTGGCGCCGGGGGCGTCCCGGCGGGCCGTGGTGGCGGGGGCGTCCCTGCTGGGGCTGGCGGTGCTGCTGCGGCTGCAGAACGGCATCTTCTGCGTGGGGCTGCTGGGGGTGCTGGCCGCGCGGCGCCAGTGGCGCGACGCGGGCGTGGCGCTGGCGGTGCTGGCCGGGTGGGCGCTGGTTTTCGGCCTGCTGGACCGGCTCACCTGGGGGCGCTGGTTCCACTCCGCCATCGTCTACCTGGACTTCAACGTGGTGCAGGGCAAGGCGGCCCAGTGGGGCACGGAGGACTTCGACTACTACCCGCGCATCCTGCGCCGGGCGATGCCGGGGGTGTCCATGCTCGTGGGCGTGCTGGCGCTCGTGGCGCTGCCCCGGGCGTGGGGGCTGGCCGCGCTGACGGCGGGGTTCGTCCTGCTGCACGCGCACCAGCCGCACAAGGAGCTGCGCTTCCTGGTGCCGGTGCTGCCGCTGTTCGCGGCGCTCGCGGGCGTGGGGCTGGATTCGCTGCTGGGCGTGCTTCGCGGCTTCCCCGCGCGGGCCACGGCCACGGTGGCGGTGGTGGGAGGGGCGCTGGTGTCCGGCGCGGGCGCGGGGGCGCTGACCTTCGGGGAGGTGGGCCAGTACGAGCGCGTGCGGCCCAAGGACAGCGCGTGGGACGACCAGGGCTCCGTCAACCGGCTGCTGGAGGCGGCGGGCCGGCAGGACGACGTGTGCGGCCTGAAGGTGGAGGCCGTGCACCTGGCGTGGACGGGGGGCTACAGCTACTTCCACCGGAAGGTGCCGCTCTACCCCCACAACGGCCCGTCCCGGGGCACGCGCCAGTTCAGCCACGTCATCACCCGGCCGGACCTGGGGGGCGCGGGCGTGACGGTGGCCCGGGATGGCCCGCTGGCGCTGGTGAAGCTGCCCGTGGGGGACTGCGTGCCGGACCCCGGCTATTCGTGGCGGTTGCCTTGAGGGCAACGAATGGGACGGCAAGGCCCTTTCCGCCCCACCCGGCGGGTTGCTAAGCCACGGCCATGTCCGAAGCCACCTGCCTCTTCTGCAAGATTCGCGAAGGTGCCATCCCGGCGAAGATCGTCTACCAGGACGAGCACTGCCTGGCCTTCGAGGACATCAACCCCCAGGCCCCCACGCACGTGCTGTTCATCCCGCGCAAGCACATCGCCACGGTGAACGACCTCACCCACGAGGACCGCGAGCTGGTGGGCAGCCTCTACCTGGGCGCGGCGAAGGTGGCGCGCGAGCGGGGCCACGCGGACACGGGCTACCGGGTGGTGATGAACACCCAGCGCGACGCGGGGCAGACGGTGTTCCACATCCACCTGCACCTGCTCGCGGGCCGTCCCCTCCACTGGCCGCCGGGCTAGCGCGCCCGCGCGAGCACGCCTGTCCCCCGCGCGGCCCGTGACAGGGCCGCGCGGCGGGTCTAGCGTCCGGGAGCGCGTGGCCCCCTTCTTCCCAGGGCGTGCCAGCCTTCCATGTTCAGTGCCCAGTCGTCGCCCAAGACACGCCGCGCCTACTCACGCCTCGCCCTGCTGCTGGCCGCCGTGGCCGGGGCTGTCAACGCCGTGGGGTTCGTGGCGCTGGGCGCGCACAGCTCCCACATGTCGGGGCACATGGCGACGCTGGGCGAGTCGCTGGCTCTGGGGCAACCGGGCACGGGCTGGCTGTCCGCGCAGCTGATGGCCTCGTTCGTCGCCGGGGCCACGAGCGCGGCGGCGCTGCTGGATGCCTCGCGGCACCGCGCGCGGGGCCGGCACGTCTCCGCGCTGCTGCTGGAGGCGGTGGTGCTGGCCGGCATCGGCGTGGGGATGGCGGGCCACGTGGGCGTGCGCGCGCCGGTGTTCCTGTGGGCGCTGGCGTTCGCCATGGGGTTGCAGAATGCGCTCGTCACCCGGCTGTCCGGCGCGGTGGTGCGCACCACGCACGTCACGGGGCTGCTCACGGACATCGGCATCCAGTTGGTGCACATGATGGCGTGGGTGCGCGACGGCCTGCGGGGCGAGGGCGCGCCGGGCCTGTGGCACCGCCTGCGTGACCTGCCATCCGCCGTGCAGTTCGAGCGCACGCGGCTGCACCTGGGCCTGGCGTTGGCGTTCCTCGCCGGCTCCACGCTGGGCGCCTTCCTGTTCCTGCGCCACGGGGCCGTGACGCTGGCGCTGCCGTGCGCGGTGCTGGGCGTGCTGGCGGCGCTGGACGTGCGCCTGTCCGCGGTGCCCTCCGCGTCCGCCACCGCCCCAGGCCGCTGAAGGGCCGCGCGGCTCAGGGGAACTCAGGGGGACTCGGGCGAGGCCACCGGCGGCGCCGGGGGCGGGTCGTCGTTCTTCTGGATGCCCATCTCCTCCGGGGCCCTGGAGCGGCGCACCGCCTGGAGCACGCTGCTGCGCTCGTCCGTCCAGACGTAGTCGGGCTCTCCGCGCAGCGACATGCGCCGCACGCGCGACCCCGTGTTGCGGAAGGTGGAGCCCCAGGCGAACTCCTTGTCGGGGCTCAGCAGGACCCAGCTGCTGGACAGCGTGTCCTCCGTCGTCTCGCTGACGACGAGCGTGGCGAACAGCCCCAGCGACTTCGCGTGCGCCAGGCTGATGGGCACCAGGTCCAGGTACTGGTTGCTGATGTGCAGCGCCAGCACGCCGTGCGGCGCCAGGTGCTGGCGGTAGAGCGCCAGCGCCTCGTGCGTCACCAGGTGCATGGGGATGGCGTCCGAGCTGAAGACGTCCAGCGCCAGCACGTCGAACAGGTTCTTCGGCCCGTGCGCCAGCTCCTGCTCCAGGGAGATGCGCGCGTCGCCCTCCACCACCTCCATCTTCGCGGGCGAGTCCCCCAGGTAGCTGAAGTAGCCGCCCTCCCCTTGCGCGAGCGCGATGATGACGGGGTTGATTTCGTAGAAGCGCACCGCGTCCCCGGCCTCCAGCAGCGCGGCGCTGCCGCCCACGCCCAGCCCCAGCATGCCCACGCGCAGGGAGGTGGGCAGCCCCAGCGCGTCGCGCCACCGGCGCTGCTCCGTGAGCGCCAGGCCCAGGCCGCTGTCGCGCGAGTAGTAGGACGTGGGGGCGCGCCGTCGCTTCGCGTCGACGTACTGCCAGCCGTGGGTGATGGCGCCGTGGCGCAGGGTGAACTGGTGTTCGCGCGGGTCGTCCGGGTCCTGCTCCAGCACCTGCACCACGCCGAAGAAGTTGCGCTCGGAGAAGCGCACGCGGCCCTGGGCGCCGGAGACGAGGAGCGACAGGTTCAACGCCACCATCACCAGCATGGCCCCGCGCAGCACGCGCTGCACGCGGGCCGTCGTCTTCTCATGGGGGGGCCGTTGCAGCATGCCCGCCAGCGCCACCAGGCAGCAGGCGCCCAGCGCCAGCGGGTGCTCCCAGTAGACGTTGAAGATGGCGGGGGCGATCAGGCTGACGAACACGCCGCCCAGCACCCCGCCGACGGACACCCACAGGTAGAAGGCGCTCAGGTAGCGCGGGGCCGGGCGGTAGCGGTACAGCTCGCCGTGGCACACCATGGCGCCCGTGAAGAGCGCGGAGGCGTGGAAGAGCACCTGCCACCCCAGGTGCAGCGAGGGGCCCTCCTTCTGCGCGTACGACACCAGGGCCAGCGCGGCGATGAGGGCCACCGAGTACGGGCCGCGCGCGTAGAAGGACTCGCGCGAGAAGGCCAGGATGAAGGTGACCAGGTACACGGCCAGCGGCATCACCCACAGGAAGGGGCCCGCCGCCACGTCCTGGGAGAGCTTGTTCGTCGTGGCCAGCAGCAGCACCGACGCGCACATGCTCAGCCCCAGCCACATCAGCGTGCGCTTCACGCCCGGGCGCGGCGCGTCGGGCGCGGGTTCGGCAACGGCCTCCCGAGCAGGCTCGGGCAACGTCCCCGCCGCCGTGCGGCGAATCAGGTCCCCGGCGCAGGCGATGGCGAAGAGGACGAAGAGGCCGAAGCCCGCGGTCCACCCCCACGCCTGCGCGCCGCGGCCCACGAAGGGCTCCACCAGGAAGGGGTAGCCCAGCAGCGCCAGCAGCGAGCCGACGTTGGACAGCGCGTACAGCGCGTACGGCGAGCGGCCCGGCCGCGCGCGGGCGAACCACGACTGGAGCAGCGGGCCGGTGGTGCTCAGCACGAAGAAGGGCAGGCCCAGCGTGACGGCCAGCATCCCCATCAACCGGAGCACGGGCAGGTGGTCGTCCACCGGGCGCCACCCGTCCCCGGGCGTCAGCGGCGAGCCCGTCAAGACGGCCCGCGCCGCGAGCGCCGCCACCGCCACCGCCAGCAGGCCCAGGTGCAGCAGGGCCTGCGTGCGCGGGCGCAGCCGCGACGCCACCGCGTGCGCATACGCGTACCCCGCGAGCAGCGCGGCCTGGAAGAAGAGCATGCACGCGGTCCACACCGACGGCGTGCCGCCGTACCACGGCAGGGCGTAGCGGCCCGCCAGCGGCTGGATGCCGAAGAGCAGGAAGGCGCTGGTGAAGATGGCGAGGGCGTAGCGGACCATGCGGCCTTGGAGCGAGGGGGAGGCGCAGCGGAAGGGACCCGCGCGCACAGTGTTTCCCGCCAGGAGCGCACCCCTGTCAACGCCCGCCCCGTCAAAGCCCGGCGGACGACCAGGCAGGCATCCGTCGGCGCGGGTGGCCGACCCGGACTTCAGCCCTACATTCCCGGACGGGAACGGCGCGGACGTGGCTTGCGCCAGAGGGGATGACCATGCGGGGATTCGGGCGCGGTGCGGTGGCGGTGCTCGTGGGCGGGGTGCTGGGGCTCTGGGGCTGCGGTGGCGAACAGCCCCCCCAGGCGCAGAGCGGCTTCCAGGACCCGGTGCAGATGCAGCACCGGGAGAAGGATGACCGGGCCTCGACGACGGTGAACAACCACGTCCGCGACACGGCGGAGATGAGCCGCGGCGGCAGGCCCTATGACAGCGACCGCGCGGGGACGGGCGGCTCCGGACGTCAGGTCGGCGGGGGCGCGGCGCTGGGCACGGGCCTCGCGGACAGCTACCGGGGCACCGGCGGCGCGGGCCTGGATGCCGGCACGGACGCGGGCACGGCGGGGATGGCCCCGCGCTCCGGCATGAACCCCGGGGCGCCGGACGCGGGCAGCGGGGACCGGATGGACGCGGGCAGCCGACGCTAGGGGCGCGACGGGGGCAGCGGGCGCGGCCTAGTTCTGGCTGCGCCGCGCTTTCTTCAGCGCCTCGTGCATGGCCTTCACGCGCTTGAGGAGGTTGGCCTCGCTGCTACCGTCGTTGTTGTTGATGTCATCCAACAGGCCCGGGAAGAGGCTGCAGGGCATCTGCATGATTTCGCAGCCGTGCTTCTGATTGAGTTCGATGTAGAGCGCCTTTGTCTCGGCCCACTCCTTCTCCAACTCGGTGGATGCCCTCTTGGCCGCGGCTTCCTTCGCGGGAGCGCGCGTCGTGGCGGCGCGCTTGGCGGCGGCGCGGGAAGGGGCCGGCTTCTTCGCTGACGGGGCGGGCGACGGCGCGACGGCGTCGGTCTCGTTCGGGTCAATCAGGTCATCGCCCTCGATGGCGGGCCTGGGGGCGACGTCGTTCGCGGGCGCGACCGGTTCGGGCGTCGGGGGCACCTCGGCCGGAGCCCCGTCCTTGACGGGCGGCGCGATGGGCCGCGCCGCGGGGACCGCGGGCTGCGTGGGGTCCTGGACCCGCATGGGCGGCGGCGGCGTGAACGTCCTGGACTTCTCCAGGCCCGCGGCCACGCGCAGCTCGGGGACGAAGTAGAGCCCCGCGCCCGCGATGAGGGCCACCACCGCCAGCAGCGCGATGAGCACCAGGATGGAGCGCAGGACGCCGCCGGATGCAGGCGCCTTCTCGCGGCGCGCGGGACGGAGCGGCTCCGCGGGCTCCGGCCGCACGGGCATGGCCTTGCGCCGGGTCTCGTCGCGCGACGTGCGCGAGGTGGAGGACTCGTCCGGCTCCACGGCGGGCGTCGTGCGGCTGGCGGCGACGGCGCGCATGCCCGACGCGGTGCTCGAACGCGCGGGCGTGCCCGGCGACGAACCCCGCGCCCGGCGCGAACCCGTGCGGCCCTTGCTGGCGCCGGTGTCGGTCTCCCGGCGGCCAGAAGACACGCTGGCCTCCCCCAGCAGCGCTTCGTCCAGCACCACGCGGGGCTGGGCGTCCTCGCGGCGAGGAGCGCGCGGCAGGGTGATGCGCGGATGCGTGTCCGCGTGGGCCTCGCGTGAGGCCGGATCCTCTTCCGGCTCGGCGGTGATGTAGGGCAGGCCGGCGTCGGGCTCCAGGGCGTGCGGATCCACCGAGACCGACTCGCCCGACGGCCGGGTGTCCTGCATCGTGGGACGGGGGGCCGGGCCGGAGCCCAGCGCCTCCATCTCCACGGGCGCCATGGGCCGGGAGGGCGGGGCGTACGACGGCCCTCCGGTTTGGATGGACGGCACCTGGATGGTGGGCGCGGCGTGCGAAGGCACCGGCCGGCTGCCGTTCGAGGGCGTCGTCACACCCGGGCGCGAGGACGACATGGACGGAGTGGCCGCAGCGCCCGAGGGCGCCGGCCGGCTGCCATTCGAGGGCGTCGTCACCCCGGGGCGCGAGGACGACACGGACGGGATGGCCGCGGCGGTGGGACGCAGGCCTTCCGGGATGCGCGGCTCGGCGACGCGAATCGGCTCGTAGGAGCGCGGCAGCGGATCCGTGGCGCGCGGCTCGGAGCCCGGGGTCCAACCGGCCTCCGCGCGGGGCTCCGGCCAGGGATACGGGCTGGGAGGAAGCTCCTCGTCGTCGAGGAACGGCCCGTCCGGCGGCGGAGGCGGCTCCATGAACGGCAGCGAGCCCCCTGATTCGGAGTCGAACTGCGCCGCGCCGAAGTCCGCGGACGGCGGGGGCGGCGGCGTCACCGGGCGCGAGGCATCCGCCGGAACGATGGGCACGGGGCCATCCAGGGACGGCCGGCCCGAAGCACCGGGCTCGGACGGGCGGAAGGCCGGAATCGGCGTCGCGGGCGGAGGCGGCGGCGGCGCGAACGGGCGCGGCGGAGGACGGGCCTCCACCGGCTGCGCGGCGCGCGGCGACAGGCCATCCGAGAAGGGCAGCGACGCCCCGGAGTCCGCGAACGGGCGCGAGGCGGGCTCCAGCGACACGTCCGAAGGCGGCAGCGACGCGGCGCGCGGCGCGGTGGGCTCCGCGACGCTGGCCTCCACGGGCGACAGCGCCTCCGCGCGGGGCGCGGTGGGCTCGCCCGGGGGCGACTCCGGCGACAGGGACTCGAAGTACGCCGGCGCCCGGGGCTCGTCCGGTGAGGGCCGGTCCGAGGGGAGGCGGATGGCGGGGAGGCCCTCCAGGATGGTGGGGCGCTCCATCGCTTCCGCGCGGACCTCCACCGTGGGCGAGGGCTCCGACGACGCCGGGTTCGGCCGCGCGCGGGCACGGGCCGCCTCCTCCAGCGCCTCCACCGGGAAGGCGGGGCGGGTGGACTCGTCCATCACCACGCCCGGGCGCGTCTCTCCGTCGTCGCGCGCCCCACCGCCGTCCTCGCGGCTGCGCGGCGTGGGGTGGAAGGACAGCGGCTCCAACGGGCCGTCCAGGCGGATGGTCTTCGGCGGCAGCGACGGCATCGTCGGCCGGAGCGGCGCGCCCTGGGCCTCGTAGGTGCCGCTGGCCCGGGTCTCGCGCGGCACCTCGCGCAGGCTGGCCAGCAGGCGCCGTTCGGACTGGTAGTCCGAGGAGAAGAGGTCGCGCATGAAGCGGCTGACGCTCTCCGGGCCCGCGCTGGTGTCGATCTCCATCAGGCACGCCTGCAGGCGCCCCCGGAACTCCTCCGCCGTCTGGAAGCGCTGCCCGGGCTCCACCGCCAGCGCCTTGGCCACCAACTGCGACACCGACGGCGGCGTCAGCGGCTCCACTTCATTGAGCGCGGGCACCTTCGGGTTCGCCACCGCGGACATCAGTTCGCCGGGCGGCATCGCGTCGAAGGGGTTCTGCCCGGAGATGAGCTCGTAGAGGCACAGGCCCACCGCGTACAGGTCGCTGCGGCGGTCCACCGGCTGGTGCCGGGCCTGCTCGGGCGACATGTAGAGGAACTTGCCCAGGATGATGCTGGGGTTCGTCTTGGCCGCCGACAGCCGGCTCTTGGCGAGCCCGAAGTCGATGACCTTCACCTCCCCTTCGTAGGAGATGAGGATGTTCTGCGGGGAGATGTCCCGGTGGACGAGCTTCAGCTCCTTCTCGTCCTCGTCCCGCTTGCGGTGCGCGTACGCCAGCGCGTCCAGCACGCGGCCCATGACGTAGAGGACGAACGTGAGCGGCAGCGGCGTCTGGCGGTCGCGCACGCGCGCGGCCACCTTGCGCAGGTCCTTGCCGTCCACGTACTCCAAGGCCATGTAGGCCTCGTCCTCGTGCAGGCCCATGTCCAGCACCTGCGCGATGGAGCCGTGCCCCAGCCGCACCAGCGTGCGCGCCTCACCGACGAAGCGCTCGACGAACTCCTGATCCGCCGCGAGCTGCGGGAGGATCTTCTTGATGACGCAGAGCTTCTCGAAGCCCTGCGCCCCTTCCAGGCGCGCGAGGTAGATCTCCCCCATGCCGCCAGTGGCCAGGTGCGAAAGGAGCGTGTACCGGCCGAAGGGCTGCGGCCGGAAGGGACGCAGTCGGGCGGGCTGGGTCGAAGAACTCATGCGGTGCGGGGGTCCACCACGGGAAGCCCATTGAACCCCGAGCCGGGCTCCATCTTCAACCCGTCAACCGGACGCCTGGGCGGCCTCACCGGATACCAGGGTTGGTCAGCATGCCCATGTCCTCTTCAATCACCTCGAAAACCGCCACCTTGTCCCGGGGGGGCCGCACCACCCGCTCCCCGAGCGGCATCACGTCGAAGCGGGCGCCCGTCGCCGCCAGCAGCTTGCCCGTCATGAGCACCTGACCAGGGCCGGCCGTGGACGCCAGCCAGCCAGCCACGCCCATGCCCTCTCCCACGGCGGTGTACTCCGTGCGGGCGTCCGTGCCGATCATCCCCACCAGCGCCTTGGTGGAGTGCAGCGCGATGCGCAGGTCACAGCGCTCGTCCTGGGGACGCCGTGCCATGCCCCGCTCCCAGTCCGCGCGCAGGGCCAGGGCGGCGCGCACCGCCCTCACCGCGTCGTCGCCCTTGGCATAGGGCACGCCGAAGAGGGCGCGCATGGACTCGCCCATGAAGCCCTCCACGGTCGCCTCGAAGCTGAAGACGATGCCGCTCATGCGCGCGTGGAAGTCGTTGAGCAATTGCGTGGCCCGCGCCGCGCCCAGCCGGCCGGCCACGGCGCCGAAGTCCGCCAGCTCCGCGTGCAGCACGGTGACGTTGCGCTCCTCCAGCCCCGGCAGCTTGCCGCCCACGCGCTGGGCCTCGGCGGCGCGGCGCTCGGCCACCTCCGGCGAGTGGAAGCGCTCCAGGTTGCGCCGCAGCCGGTCCGTGCCGGAGCCGTCGCGCACGGCGAAGCGCTGCACGCCGCTGGCCACCAGGTGGGACACCGCGGTGCAGGTGTCCAGCATCAGCTCCAGGCTGGTGTCCCCCTCGCCGGGCACGTTGACGTAGAGCACGCCCGCGAAGGGGGGCTCGGTGCCAATGGGGATGCACAGCACGCGGTCCACGCCGTACATGATGACGCTCTCGCGTCCGGCGAAGCGGCGGTCATCGCGAACGTCGCCCACCGCGAGCGCGCGGCCCTGGCGGAGGGCCTCCTCCACGATGGCGTCCGACACGGGCACCTCGCCCTTGGCGAGCCGTCCCCGGTGGCGCACGGCGGCGGGCACCAGCGGCCCCGCGGCGTGCTTGAGCAGCACCACCGCGGTCGTCGCGTCGGTGCGCTCCAGGAGCCGGTCCATCGCGGACTCCAGGAACGCCGTCAGCGTGCGCGCGGTGGCCAGCGCCTCCGCGGCCTGCACCAGCAGCACCAGCGTCT
This sequence comes from Corallococcus sp. BB11-1, assembly GCF_026626625.1. NCBI lineage: Bacteria > Pseudomonadati > Myxococcota > Myxococcia > Myxococcales > Myxococcaceae > Corallococcus > Corallococcus sp. BB11-1. The sequence goes on from NZ_JAPNJY010000010.1 coordinate 64,916, forward strand.
CGTAGGAGACGCGCGGGCTGGCCACGGGCGTGGAGGGGGCCACGGGCGAGGCGCCGGAGAACGCGTCGTCGAACGGCAGCGGGCCCACGTTGTCCAGCAGGCGCAGCACGTCCGCATCCTTCACGTTCTTGGCCAGCAGCACCGACGGGCCCACGTCCGTGCCGTGCCCGAAGCGCACGACGCCGCCCGCGCCCAGGTCCATCATCTCCGTGGCGGCGTTCTCCACCCTGTGCGGCTGGCGCACCGCCAGGGTGTTCTCCCCCAGCGCCAACGTGTCGCCCGCGCTCAGGTGCTTGCTGCCCTGGAGGGGCGCGCCGTTCACCCGGCTGCCGTTGCGGCTGCCCAGGTCCTCGATCCGCAGCGCGTCGCCTTCGACATAGAGGCGCGCGTGTCGGCGCGACACCAGGTCACCGCCCAGCACGATATCGTTCTCGTCCGCTCGGCCGAGGCTGGTGACGCCCTCGGGCAGATCGTACGACGTGTCGAAGTAGCCGGGCCCGTTGATGATGATCTGCCACATCGGGGGCATGACATTACACGACCTCCCAATCTTCCGAGAGTCCGAGACGCATTCCTGTGACAGGCCGGGCGGCCGGCCGCCGTTCCGGGGGCCTCTCGCGTCGCGTCATGCCCCCAAAGCCCCCGAGTCGGCCGGACCCGGGGTCCGGCTTCACCTGGGAGGTGCCTCACCGGGGCCGGAGGAGGAAGAGCGAATCACCCACGCGCAGGGTGCGGAACGCGGCGAGCGGTCGGGAGGCCGGGCCCCGCACGACCTGACCGTCCAGGCCGAAGCGGGAGCCATGGCAGGGGCACTCCACCACGCCCAGGGCGCCGTCCCAGTCCACCGCGCAGTCGCCATGCGTGCAGGTGCGCCACACGGCCCGGTAGCAGCCGTCCGCCGAGTGCACCACCACCACGTCCAGGAGCGCGGAAGGGACCCGGACGTGGCCATGACCGCCCGGCTCCCGCAGGGCCGGGTGCTCGGAGAGGGGGACTTCCACCCAGCCCTCGCCGGGCGTGCCGGGAGGCCCCGCGTCGCCGCAGACCGCCGGGGACGCCCCCGCGTCGGGAGCCGTTTCCGGGTCGGGGCCGGGCAGCACCACCGCGTCGCGCCAGTCCGTCCCGCACCCCAGCGCGGCCAGGGCACAGGTGCCACGCAGCAGCGTCCGGAGCGCGGCGCGGCGGTCCACCCCAGCCACTTCCGTCAGCTCCGGAGCCAAGTGGTGGTCCACCCCACCCGCCTCCGGAGTCTTCATCGCCAGTGCCACACGGTGGTCCACCCCACCCGCCTCCGGGGCCTCCGGAGGTGCGCGGGGTGGACCCGCGCTCACGGCAGGCCCCCGTCGGGGAGCTGGCCGTTCACCACGGCGACGGCGTCCAGGTCGAAGCCCCCGGAAGTACCGCCGTAGCTGTTGAGCCCCGTGTCGGTGAGCCGCACGAAGCGCGCGCGGGAGAGGCCCACGTCCGCCAGGTCGAAGCCGTCCCCGCCCGCCACCGTCGGGTCGGTGGGGGAGATGCCGTTGTCCGGGGCGGAGTGCACCGGGTGCGTGCCGGCGCAGCCCGGAAAGCCCCCATCCTTGTCGGACGGGTCGCAGGCGAAGTCGTACCAGGTGGCGCCGTCGTCGCTGACGGACACGCGGGCCGTCTCCGCGAAGATGTCGCCGCCGTACTTCTGGAACGCGTTCTCGAAGACGAGCAGGTCCACGCCCGGCCCGTCCACCGCGAGCAGGTCGGTGAACTCCAGGGTGATGAAGCCACCCCGTCCCAGCGACAGCACGTCGAGCGAACCCGTGTTCTGCCCCGCGCCCACCGGAGGCCCGAGCACGACGTCCGGGAAGCGGTCCTGCCCGAAGCCGGCCTGGTCGCCGAACTCGTACGCCGTCACCCGGTCCGCGAACGGATCCACCGGACGCACACCCGCGTCGACGCCGGCATCGTCCGTGCCGGCATCGACCTGCGTGCCGGCATCGTCCGGCCCCGCGTCGGAGCCGGTGCCGGCATCGACGGAGGCACCCGCGTCCTCCTGGGGCAAGGGCAGGTTCTCACCGTCGCCCGCGCAAGCGCACAGGGCGAGCAGCGCGCTGAGCGCGAGCAGCGAGCGCATGCTCACGGCCCCTGCCGGATGCGCACGAGGCGGCGGCCGTTGACGTCCGTCACGCCCACGAGCAGGTCGGAGCCCAGCGACGCCAGCAGGTCCACGGACGTGCACGCGTCGGAGGCCGTCAGGACGGGCTCCCGGGCGCCCACGCTCGGGGGCTGTCCGCCGCCCAGGCCGGGCGTGAGCGGGAAGCGCGACACGTCGCTGACGACGAAGGTGAAGCTCGCGTCGAAGGCGCCACGCACCACCGCCACGCCAGCGCCAAAGCCCGTGACGTTGTTGAAGTTGCTATCCACGTCGACTTCGGGCTCGTCCGTGAGCACTACCGGCGTGCGCGAGGACACCGCCGTCGCCAGCTTGGCGGCCGCCACGGCGTGGGCCACGTTCACGTACGTCTGCGGCACCGAGTAGCCGAACACCGCGATGCCGTTGTCCGCGATGGCGGAGAAGCCGCTGCCGCCCACCTGCGCCGGGAAGCTCACCGCCTTCACCGCGCTGAAGGGCTTGGTGGAGGTCACCAGCGCGTAGACGCCCAGGCCGTCCGACACGGTGTCCAGGCCGCCGCCGTTGATGAAGAACGTGTCGGTGGTGCCCGCGGCCGTGAAGTTGGACGGCGCGCTGACGTAGGTCGTCGCGTCGCGCGCGACCGGGTCGAGCACCGCGACCTTCCCCGAGCCATCCGACTTCGTGTAGCCGGCGAGCAGCCGCGTGCCGTCGTAGGCCAGGGTGTAGGACGGGAAGGTGCTCGTACCGGCGGCGCGGTCCTCGGGAGCCAGCACGGTGTCGAGCGCCGCCTCGCCCAGCTTCACGTCCGGCCAGGTGCCCAGCGCGAAGAAGTCACGGCCCGTGGCCGTCGTGCGCAGCGCGAAGAGCGAATAGGCGGGGCCGGGCGTGGACACCACCGCGACCACCTCCGTGGACAGGGGCGCCGCTTCCGCGACGCTGAAGCCCGGCTGGAGCTGGAGCGTGCCCAGCTTCTCGTCCCGGGGCACGGTGTCGCACAGCCCGCCGGTGCCGCCATCCGTGCCGCCGTCGGTGCCGGTGCCCGCGTCCGTCTGCGTGCCCGCGTCGGTGCCCGCGTCCGTCTGCGTGCCCGCGTCGGTGCCCGCGTCGTCACCGCCGGTGTTGGAGTCGACCTGGGTGCACTTCTCCTCCACGCAGGCCCAGCTCTGTCCCTGGGGGGGCGTGCCCTTTTCGCGGCAGTCGAAGGCGTCCACGCACTCCGAACCGCAGCCCGTCCCGCCCAGCACCACCGCCAGCAGGCCGCCCATCAGCGCCGCGCGCTGGCCCTTCGTTCCCATCCGCTTCATGTCGCTCCGCATCGCGTCCTCGTTCCCCTCCGCCCGGAGGCGGAAGAATTCCTGACGGGAGGCGGCACGGGCGAAAGGCAACCGGAGCTCCCGCGTGCAACGCACCAGGAGGACCTGCCTACGCCGTCAGCTCCCCTCGGAGGTTCCGGTCTGTCTTCCGGGCCCTCCGTGAAGAGGGACACCGGCTCATCGCCAGGTCTTCGGACTCGCGGGAACGGGGCTTCGGATGCGGGCGCCATTCCTGCTCACCGCTGCGGGGCAGTCCCGGACTCACACCGGGTTCCCTGGAAGCCTGCACACCCCATGGTGGGAAGGCATCGATGACGGGGCGGGACTACGGCGACCCCGGTGCAATGTCAATGCGGCGTGGGTTCGGGCTGCTTGCAGCGCATCAGGACGTAGCGCCGCGTGCTGCCGTCCACGACGACGGTGGACACCACCTGCCAGCCCTCCTCCCCCAGGCGCTGGAGCTCAACGAGGTCCTCCTCCGGGCCCTGGCGGGTCACGAAGGTGTACTCGTACGCCGGAGGCGGCGTGGGCGCGGCGGGCGGCGTGGGCGCGGCGACGGGCGCGGCCTTCGTGGACGTGCGCGCGCGCGTCGTCTGGGCTCGGGCGACGGTGGGGAAGAGGGAGACGGCGGACACACCGGGGAGGACGCCCACCAACACGAGGAGCGAAGCGAGACGACGGTTCATGGATGCGGACTCCGGGGGAGGATCCCAGGCATGTAGTCCCGAGCCCTCCTGGCCGGAAGCCTCACCGGGGCGCGGGAGCTCCCACGGGGCCACGAGGCTCCCCGGACCGTCCGCTGGAGGACGGCCCGGGGCCCGCGCGAGCCACGCGCTACGGCAGTTGCACGCCGTTCACCACCGCGACGGCATCCAGGTCGAAGCCGCCGCTGGTGCCCGCGTACCCGTTGGCGCCGGAGTCGCGGATGCGCACGAAGCGCGCGCGGGTGAGGCCCACGGCGGCCAGGTCGAAGCCGTCCCCGCCCGCCACGGCCGGGTCGGTGGGGGAGATGCCGTTGCCGGGGCTGGAGTACACGGGCGTGACGCCCGCGCAGCCGGGGAAGTTGCCTGCGGCGTTTCCGGACGCGCACGGGAACTCGAACCAGGTGACGCCGTCGTCGCTGACGGCCACCACGCCCGTCTCCGCGAACGGCCGGCCACTGGGCCGCAGGAACGGGTTTTCGAAGACGAGCAGGTCCACGCCCGGCCCGTCCGTCACCGCGATGTCGGTGAACTCCAGGACGATGACGCCGTTCTGTCCCAGCGACAGCACGTCCAGCGAACCCGAACCCGCGCCCGAGCCCTGTGGAGCGCCCAGCACGATGTTCGGCAGCTGGCCCTGCCCGAACCCGGCGGCGGCGCCAGGTGCGAAGGAGACGATGTGGTCGGCGAAGGGATCCCCCACCAACGTCTGCTCCAGGGTGGGCTCCATCGCTTCATCTCCACCGCACGCCACGGACAGGAGCACGGCGAAGCCCAGGGTGCACGACTTCGAAAGCAGGGAGCGCATCATCACTGCACCTGCTGGATGCGGACCAGACGCGGCCCGTTCTTGTCGTCCAGGCTGACGAGCAGGTCCGCACCGATGGCGGTCATCCCCGTCACGCGCGTGCACTGGTTCACGTAGGTGAGGACCGGCTGGCGCGAGCCGACGGTGACAGCGCCCCCCTCGTTCGTCACCGTGAAGGCGAAGCGCGACACGTCGGTGCCAGCGAAGTTGTAGTTGGGCGGAACGTAGTCGCCGCGAAGCACCGCCACGCCCGTGCCCTGGCCCGCGGCGGCGACGAAGTTGGAGCCCACGTCGAGCGCGGGCTCATCCGCCACGATGAACGGCGAGCCCGTCCGGAGGGCCGCGTCGATCTTCGCCGGAGCCACCGCGTGGCCCACGTTGGTGAAGGTGTCGTCGGAGAAGTAGCCGAGCATCGCGACGCCGTTGGTGGCCACGGCGGTGAAGCCGCTGCCGCCCGTAATCGAGGGGAGCGTGCCGACCTTCAGCGACGTGAACGGGGTGGTGTCCGTCCGCAGCGCGTAGATGGCCAGCCCCGCCGACACCGTGTCGAGCCCGCCGCCGTTGATGAGGAACGCACCCGGCACGACGCCCGCCGTGAAGTTGCTCGGCGCGGGGACGTAGGTGGAGGAAGCCGGCGTGACGCTGTCGTAGACCGCCAGCGAGCCCGGATAGCCCGTGCCGGACTTCGTGTAGCCGGTGAGCACGCGCTGACCATCCGACTCCACGAAGCCGTTGAGGAAGAGCATGGCGGAGGGGGCGCGGTCGCCGGGAGCGGCCACGTCGTAGAGCGGGGCCGTGCCCAGCGACACCTGGGGCCACGTGCCCAGCGAGTACAGCGCGTGCGGGCCGGAGGAGCCACCCGACACCACCGTGAAGAGCGAATACGCAGGCCCCGGCGTGACACCCACCGGACCCGCCGCGGCCGGCAGCGCGGCCGACTCACCGGCCACGAACTCCGCCGCGAGATGGAGCGTGCCCAGCTTCGGGTCATACGTGGCGCTCAGGCAGGGGTCGACAGGGCCCGCGTCGGGCTCCGTGCCGGCATCCGTCCCCGCGTCGGGCTCCGTGCCGGCATCCGTCTCCGTGCCTGCATCGGTTCCCGCGTCCACCGTCGTGCCCGCGTCCGTCTGCGTGCCAGCGTCGGTGCCCGCGTCCGTCTGCGTGCCGGCGTCGGTGCCCGCATCCGTCTGCGTGCCGGCGTCGGTGCTGGTGCCCGCGTCGGTTCCCGCATCCACCGTCGTGCCCGCGTCCGTCTGCGTGCCCGCGTCGCCCCCCGTGCCCGCGTCAGGGACCGGGATGGGCGTCAGCTCACAGCGCTGCTCGACACACGCGTAGCGCTGGCCCTCGGGAGGGGCGCCCTGGTCCCGACAGTCGAAGTCATCGGCGCACTCATCGCCGCACCCCGTGCCAGTCAACGCCATCGCGAAGGTCGTCAGCACCAGCGCGAGCTTCCGCCCCGAAATCATCCGCTCTGTCTTCATCCGCGACTGCTCCCTTGCATCGCCCCCACGGGCGAGGTGATTCCAAGGGAGGGCGGACGGAGGGCGGACCGCGAACGGAGGACACGTCAGACACGACACGCCGCGCGAGCGGAAGACCCCCGTCACCTCCCCTCGGAGGCTCCGGTGTGGCCATGCCCGGAGGCATGGGTCGTGGCAGGTCTTCGGACTCGCAGGCGCGGGAGGGTCCTCATCGGATCCACCCCTCTACTGACCGTCGCTTCCCAACCCCCTCAGGGGGCCAGTGCTTGCGGGGACGGCGTTCGTTCCTGCTTACCGCTGCGGGGCAGTCCCGGATTCACACCGGGTTCCCTTTAAACCCCTCATCTGCGTGATGAGGAGTACCGACGACGCGCGGTGACGTATGGCGGAAGGCAAGGCTTGTCAATACAAGCGCGGGCAACGCCTCACGGCACCGCGACGATGTCGATGGCATTGGACACCACGCGCCGTGGGTCCACCGGACACGCATCCAGCGCCGCGCCCTTCGCCTCCGGTGTGGAGTTGCCGCGCCGCTCCACGAACTTCCCGTCGCGCACCTCCACCACGAACACGCGGCCCGCGTTCACGTCCGTCACGTACACGGCGTTGCCCACCACCGCGAGCCGTCCGCCCACCGCGAGGTCGCAGCCCTGCTCCGGCCCGCCCGCGCAGCCCGGAGACAGCGCGTAGGACGCCACTGGCCGGTCGTCCTTCACCAGCACCAGCCCCGTGGCGCGCACGTCCTTCGCTTGATAGCCGCCCGCGGTGTCGAACCGCGCCTCGCCCAGGCAGCTCACCACCAGGTGCTCGCCCACCGCCTGCACGTCGCCCGCGTTGAGACAGTCCTGGGCCCCCAGGTCGATGGCGCGCACGCCCCCATCCGCCGGGTCGATGCGCGCGAGCATCCCGGGGCCGTTGGGCAGGTAGTCGTTCGCGGGGTTCAGGTTGGTGAGCGCGACATAGACGCCCGCGTCCGTGGACACCGCCGCGTACGGCAGCGCCATCGTCGTGCCGCCGTCGAAGGACTTGAGGTCCAGGCCGGTGAGCGGAATGGAGTCCACGAGCCGGGGACGCTCCGGGTCGCTCACGTTGACGCGCGCCACGGCGTTGCCCTGCCGGAAGTCGGAGCCGGCGGTGCCGAACAGCGGGATGTAGAACGTGTCACCGCGCTTCGCGATGACCTGCGGGCTGGTGTTCGCGCCCAGGTTCACCTGCCCCACCGTGCGCAATCCCAGTCCACCGCCCTGCGCGGGCCCATCCCGCTTGAGCACCTGGAGCGTGTTGTTCACGGAGTCGAGGACATACACATACGGAGGGTCCACGAGGATGTCATTGGGCGACGAAGCCACCGCGCCCAGCGAGTCCTCCTCCACCACGGCCCCCAGCGCGCCCGCCAGCGCCTGCGACAGCACCGAGCGCGCCGCGTCCGCCGCCAGCACCACGCCGTCCCACGCCGCCAGCGACTGCACGCCCGAGCCGAACTGCCGCCGGGGCCCCATCCGGTCCGTGCCCGCCTGGATGCCGACGAGCTGCCCGTTGGTGTAGCAGGCCGCCACCACGTCATACATGCACCGGCCCGCGTGGCAGGACTGCACGTCCGGACACACCGTGCCGCAGGCGCCGCAGTTCAGCGGGTCGCTCGCGAGCACGGCGCAGCCGCCATTGCACCGCTCGGAACCCGGGGGACAGGCCTCCGCGCAGGCGCCCGCGCTGCACACCTGATCCGCGGGGCACGCGTTGCCGCAGGCGCCGCAGTTGCGCGCATCGGACGACAGGTCGAGGCACGCCTCGCCGCAGGCCGGTGCGCCGGTGCGGCATTCACACGCGCCCGCCTGACACGTCTCCCCTTCCCCGCACCGGACGCCACAGCCGCCGCAGTTGAAGGGGTCGCCTTGCAGGTCCGCGCACTCGGAGCCGCAGACGTCGAGTCCGGACGTGCACAGGACCTTCTCCTCCGGACAGCCGGTGAGGACCGAAGCGACCAGGGCGGACACCAGCAGCGTGAGCCACCGCGACCGCGCATCAGGGAGGGGACGCGACATGGGAGTCCTCGGAGGAAGCGGAGCGCAGGGGTTCGAGCGCCACGGAGAAGGTCACGTAGGCGGCGCGGCCGGGCAGCGGCATGCCGGTGAAGTCGGCGGTTCGCGCGTCCAGCAGGTTCTTGAGGTCGAACGACACGGTGAGGTCCGGCCGGCGCAGGAAGGTGCTGGACGCGCCCACGCTCACCCAGGTGCGCGACGGCAGGGACAGGCGCGCTTCGCCCACGCGGTTGATGAGCTGCGCGGATTGGACCAGGACCTCGGTGCGGGCGTTGAGCCAGTCCGGCCCCGCGCGCACGCGCCCCACCCACTTGTGGCGCGGTCGGTAGGGCAGCTCCTTGCCGAAGTAGCGGGGGTCGCCGTAGCGGTTCTGCGTGCGGGTCCACGCGTAGCTTGTGGTGGCGGTGAGCCACGCGCGCGGACGGGCCTCCACCTCCACCTCCGCGCCCCACACGCGCGCGGCGGCGAAGTTGTAGGGCTTCGCGAGCATCGGAGGATACATCTCGTAGGCGATGAGGTTCTCGTACACCGCCGCGAAGCCGCCCGCGGTGACGCTCCACGCGGCGTCGCGCCACAGGCCCGCGGCATCCACGGACAGGGCGCGCTCGGGCTTGAGGTCCGGGTTGGGAAGCAGCAGCCCCTGCCGGATGTACAGCTCCAGGAACGAAGGCGCGCGGTGGGACTGGCCCGCGTTGGCGCGCACGCCGAAGCCACGGCCCAGGTCCACGCTCGCGCCCAGCTTGGGCGACAGCAGCGAGTAGTCCCCCACGCGCTCCACACGCAGCGACGGCACCAGCGTCACGCGCTCGGAGAGCAGGGACAGCTCGTCCATGACCATGACGCTCGCGCGCCACCACGACGCGGACTGCGCGCCCGTCGCCTGCGTGACGGCCTCGGAGGAGGTGGCCAGCGTGACAGCGAGCGCGTGGCGACCGCCCACCACCGCGCGCCCCTCCACCTCCACGCCGCCCACGGTGTAGCGCTGCGCGCCCGCATCCACGCCCGTCGTCCCGCCGAGGACGTCCACCCAGTCGCACCGGAAGAAGCCGCGAGCGCTGGCCTCGCCCGTGTCCCCGAAGGGCCGGCCCCAGCGACCGCCCAGCGACAACCGGGTCTGGTCCTGACGGCGGGAGAGCTGCGGGTTCTGCACCGTGCCCGCGAGCGCCCGGTCCTCCAGGGACAGCTGTGCGAGCAGGTCCACGCGCCCGCCGCCGTCCAGGCCGCGCTGATACTTCACGAGCGCGCCACCGCCGCGCGCGTCGTTGCGGGTGCGCACCTCCTCCATGAGCGGGTTGTCATCCAGCGCGGGCAGCTCATCGACGCGGAAGCGGAAGTCCCCCTGCGAGCGCCCGCCGTGCACCAGCACCAGCGCCCGTCCGTCGAGCAGCGCGCCCGACGCGGCGACGTGGCCCGTCACGGTGTCGAAGCTGCCGTAGGTGACCTCGCCGCTGGACACCAGGCGCGAGGACGGAGCGCGGGTGACGATGTTGACCGCGCCGCCCAGGCCGCCCGCGCCGTAGCGGGCCCCCGCCGCGCCGCGAAGGATCTCCAGCCGCTCCACCAGCGCGACGGGGACGAGCGACAGGTCCGCGATGCCGCCCGCGCCGTTGAGCGGAATCCCATCCAGGAACACGAGCACCCCATTGGCGGACGCGCCGCGCACCACGAGGCTCTTGCTCTGCCCATACCCGCCGGAGTCCTGCACGACGAGGCTCGCGGATCCGCCCAGCAGCTCCGCGGTGTCACGCGCTTGCCCCGCGCGCTCGCGCGCATCGATGACGGTGATGGCGCCGGTGGGGTCCCGCCGCTGCACGGAGTCCGGGGGCGCTTCGGGGATCGCCTTGCCGATGACGTCCACGGTGGGGAGGACGAACTCAGGCAGGTCCGGCTCGGCGTCGGTGGAAGTCGGAGCGGGGTCAGCGACCGGGCGCACGGGCTCGGGCGCAGGAGGTTCCTGCCCGGCGTGAGCGAGTCCCTGGAAGCTGAGCACCAGACCCAACGAGGCCCGGGCGAGAAGCGAGCGCAACATGCTCCGCCTTCCGCTCCCTCCATCGAAGAGAGAAGGCCTCGCGGAGTGTCCGTTCGGGACACGGCCGCACCCCTGGGCAGGTCTCCTGGCTGACGGACTCCAGACCTGGGCGCACACCGCGCCCTTCTGGAAGGAACCCTCCACCTTCCCTCCGCGTCCGGTGACGCGAAAGTGGTGACAGCCGAGGCTTCCGGCCCTGGACCTCAGGGCGACCCGTACACAGTGGCGGGACCGCGCCGGACTCGCACCGGCTTCCCTCTTGAAAGCCCGACATGGGCACCCAAGGGCCCGGCCGTTCTAGGAGGTCACCCCTGGCGCGTCAAGGCGCGCTGCCCCCGCCATCCGACCCGGCAGGTCTCTCACCCGACAAGAGCACCGCTGGAGCATCCACGCCCATCCTTCCGCGTGGACGCCGCGTGCGGTCCCGCACGGTGCGCGGCGTGCGCCCTCCGAGGAGCAAGCCGCTGGCACGCGGACTGCTCATGCCCCGACGCGACCTCAGGCGGTCGAAGCCAGCGAGGGACCCGGGCCGTGGTGGCGCGGGCGTGAAGGGGAAGGGTTGAAGAAGATGCTGACGGCGGGGAAGCGGTTGGCGGTGTTCTCCATCCGCGAGGGCAAGGGCGGGAGCATCTGGGTGCGCGCCGGCAGCGCGTTCGTGAACAAGGACGGTTCGCTCAACGTGCTGTTGGACGTGCTGCCCCTGGACGGGAAGCTGCACGTGCGCGAGGCGGCGGAGAAGCGCGACACGGCGGCGGCGGGGCGCTTCGCGGGCGAGTCGGGGCTGGAGGCGGGCGTGGGGGGCCACTCGTGAAGTGGGCCTGGGCGTGGGTGTTGGGCTGCGTGCTGATGGGGCCGGGGCTGTCCGAAGCCGCCAGCTCCCGCACGCAATACGTGGGGGTGGTGAACCTGAACGAGGCCACGGCGGCGGAGTTGGACCTGCTGCCGGGCGTGGGAGAGAAGGCGGCGCAGCGCATCCTCGAGCACCGCAAGAAGCGGCCCTTCGGGCGCGTCGAGGAGCTGGTGCGGGTCAAGGGCTTCGGCAAGAAGAAGTTCCTCAAGCTGCGCGCGCACCTGGCGCTCAGCGGCCCCACGACGCTCAAGGTGGAGAAGGTCCCCGTCCCCCCGTCGCCGGGAAGGGAGGGACCCGCCACGAACCCATGACAAACACAACCCTCGGTTGATTCAGGCTCGGTAGGGGCCGCCCCTCCCAGGCACCGGCATGCCTGGGGGTGGCGGCCCCTGTTTCATGGCCCTGCCCACCCTGGAATCACCCGGAAAACCCCGGGATGACACACCCGGACGGCCCGGACGGTCTGCCCACACCACCGCCGCCAGCCCTGCTGTCCAGGCGAGCGGCCCGTCTTGCGCCGGGCAGTGCTTCCGGATTTTGGTGGAACTGGCAGGCCGACGCGCTAGGACACGCGGACATGTTGGAAAGACAGGGAGGCAGTAGGTGAAGGAGGACGCATCCATGAAGGACGCACAAGCCCCGGAGTCAGCAGGTCCGGATGGCGGCAGGTCCCGGGTGCCACAACTCGGCGAGGTGCTGGAGTTCATGCGCCTGCTGTGGGCGGTGGATCACGGCCTCCAGTCCACCTCCAAGCGGATGGAGTCCACGCTGGGCCTCACGGGCCCACAGCGGCTCGTCATCCGGCTGGTCGGACGCTTCCCGGGCATCACCGCCGGCACGCTCGCGCAGATCCTCCACGTCCACCCCAGCACCCTCACCGGGGTGCTCAAGCGGCTGGAGAAGCGCGGTCTGCTGGAGCGCAAGTCGGATCCGCTCGACGGCCGCAAGGCCCTCTTCGCGCTCACCGACGCCGGCCGGTCCCTGGACGTGCCCTCCGAAGGCACCGTGGAGTCCGCGGTGCAGCGCGTGCTCGCGCGCATGCCGCGCGACCGCATCGTCTTCACCCAGGAAGTGCTCACCGCGCTCGCCGAGGAATTGGGGGGCATCCCCATGGCCGAGGGCGGAATCCCCACGATTCCCAACGGCAACCCCACCGCCGAGGGCTGAAGCTCCCCTGCCCTCCTGTCGTCCCAACGGGACGGGGAGGGCCGGGGTCGTGTCCCGCGTTGCCTCCCGGACCCTGTCCTCCGACCCTCCTTCCTGCGGCGGACAGAGCCCGGTCCCGTCTGACGCCCCCCGGTGGATGCCCGCGCGAAGTCAGCGGGACTGCGACACAATGGGAAATAGCCGGCCCCGCCCGGGGTTGGCTGGCGACCGACGAGCGGACGAGACAGCGTGAACCTCGAGACACCGCAGAGCCCAGGCCCCGAGCTGCCGCCCCCGCCGCCTCCCCCGGCCCCGCCTCCCCCGGCCCGGCGCGAAGCGCGCTCGCGCGGCGTGGCGGACCTGCTCGCCAGCGTCCGCGCCCGTCAGCGCCGGCACCTGTGGATTCAAGGCGCCCTGCTGGGCGCCGTCACCACCCTCGTGCTCCTCGCCGCCACGGGCCTGCTCGGCCGGGGGGCGCCAGGGCTCGCCCAGGCCCTGCTGTGGCTCGCCGTGCCGGGGGGCGCCGCGGTGGCGTGCTTCTTCGGCGTCGTGCTCGCGCGCCGGCAGGTGGGCGACGACCTGCGCACCGCCCGGCTCGTGGGCCAGCGCCGGCCGGAGCTGTCGCTGGACGTGCTCGCGGCGGTGGAGCTGTCACACGCGCGCCGGGAGGAGGCCGGCTGGTCCCCCCAGCTCGCGGACGCGTTCCTGGAGCAGATGGATGCCCGCGCCCGCACGGTGGACCCGCGGCTCGTGGTGGACGGCCAGCCGCTGCGCCGCGTGGCCCTGGCGGCCGGGGGCGCGGTGCTGGCGCTCGCGGTGCTGATGTTCTTCGTGGGCGACCGGTGGACCGCGGGCTGGAAGCACCTGCGCGCGCAGGCCGCGCGTCCGGAGACCGCCGCGCAGGCGGAGCCCATCACCGGCGACATCGAGCTGACGTACCGCTACCCCGCGTACACCGGCCTCGCGCCGCGCACCGTGCCGGGCACCAACGGCGAGGTGAGCGCGCCGTCCGGCACCGAGGTCGCGCTGAAGACGCGCTCGGACCGCCCCATCGAGCGCGCGGAGGTCGTCGTCAACGGCCAGGTGCTCCCGCTCACCGTGACGGGCGGACGCGAGCTCGCCGGCAGCTTCGTCGCGAAGCAGGGCGGCCACTACCACTTCGTCTTCTACGGCTCGCGCGCGAAGCCGCTCGCGGTGGGCCCGGACATCCCGCTCACCGTGGAGGCGGACAAGGCGCCCCAGGTGACGCTGCTCACGCCCGCCGCCGAGGTGGAGGTGGACCCCGGCCAGAGGGTGACGCTCAAGTACGAGGCCCAGGACGACTACGGCCTGTCCGGCCTGTCGCTGGTGTTCCGCATGCCCGGCGCGAAGCAGGAGACGCGCGTGAACCTGCCGCGCGAGGACAGCCGCCGCAGCCGGGGCACGTACACCTGGGACCTGGGCCCGCTCAAGCCCGCCCCCGGCGACCGCATCACCTACTACGTGGAGGCGAGGGACAACGACGCGGTGGAGGGCCCCAAGAAGGGCGTCAGCCGCACGCAGACCCTGCGCGTCTACAGCGCCGCCGAGCACCGCCGCGCCGCCCTGGAGAAGGCCGAAGCGCTGTGGGGCCGGCTCGTGGACCACCTGGCGGACCGGCTGGAGGGCCCCGACCGCGTGAAGCAGAAGGACGCGCAGGCGGTGGAGGCCGCGCGCACCGTGGACGCCAGCGGCACGGCGTTGGCGGAGGACTTCCGCATGCAGGGCGCGGAGCTGTCGCGCGAGAAGGACGTGCCGAAGGAGATCGTCTCCGCGCTGTCGAACATCGGCGGGGAGCTCAAGCGCAGCGTGAGCACCACCTCCGACTTCCGCCGCCTGTACCTGCGCACCCAGCGCGCGCGCGGCGAGGACTGGGGCACCGGCACCCGGCTCACCGCCGTGGTGGACGACGAAATCGAGGGGCTGGAGCGCGACATCCTCTACCTGGAGTCGCTCCTGGACCGGCAGAAGCTGGAGGCGCTCCAGGAGCTGACGAAGCAGCTGGCCAACGACCGCCGTGACCTGTCGCGCCTCATCGAACAGTACAAGGCCAACCCGGACGAGTCCGCGCGCGAGCAGGTGATGCAGCAGATCCAACAGCTCAAGTCGCGCATCCAGGAGCTGATGCAGCGCATGGCCGAGCTGCGCAAGGGCATCCGCGACGAGCACCTCAACGCCGAGGCGCTGGCGGAGATGATGCAGCAGGAGGACATGCAGGGCGCCATGGATGAAGTGGAGCGCCTGATGCAGGAGGGCAAGGCTGACGAGGCCCTGGCGAAGCTCCAGGAGCTGGGCATGCAGATGGACGAGATGCTGGAGTCCATGGACAAGTCCCAGGAGGAGTTCGGCGCGGAGCAGTACCCGGAGCTCGCGGAGAAGTTCGGCAAGTTCATGGACGACCTGCAGGGCACCATGGACGAACAGCAGAAGGTCGCCGAACAGACGCGCGCCCTGCGCGACCAGGCCCGCAACCAGAACCGCGACCGGCTCAAGGAGAAGGGCCAGGCCCTCAAGGACGAGCTGGCGCGCAAGGTGAAGCAGGTCCAGGAGAACTACCAGAAGCTGGACCCCGCCCGGCTCAACAGCCGCGCGGCCCGCCCCCTGGAAGAGGCCCAGTCGGAGCTGCGCAACGTGGAGAACGCCCTCAAGGTGGACGACTACGACCTGGCCGCCGAAGCCGCCGCCCGCGCCGAGGACGCCGCCCGCCAGCTGTCCAGCATGGGCGAGCAGCAGCGCCAGTTGGATGAGATGTTCGGCAACCCGCCGGAGGTGCGGCAGCAGTCCGCGCAGCTCGCGGAGCGGCTGAAGAAGGACGCGCGCGACGTGTCGGACGTGAGCCAGCAGCTCCAGTCCCTCTTCCCGCCCCCGGGCTCGCAGCTGTCGCAGGCCGAGAAGCAGCAGCTCCAGCAACTGGGCCAGCGCCAGCAGCAGCTGGAGCAGCGCGCGCAGGGCCTGCGCCAGCAGATGGAGGACATGGAGCAGACGGCGCCGCTGTTTGGAGAAGAGGCCGGCCAGCAGATGGACGAGGTGGGCCAGCGCATGGGCGAAGCCTCGCAGCGCATGCAGGGCAAGGACCCGGGCCGCGGCTACGGCGAACAGCAGGCGGCGATGGAGGGCCTCAAGCGCTTCCAGCAGCAGATGCAGCAGAGCCAGCAGGGCCGCAAGGGAGGCCGGGGCCTGCCCATGCCCATGGGCTCCGGACGCCGCCAGGAAGGCAACGGCCGCAACCCCCAGGACAAGGTGGAGCTGCCGGACGAGGACGCGTTCCAGGCGCCGCGCGAGTTCCGCAAGGACCTGCTGGACGCGATGAAGCAGGGCGCGCCGGAGAAGTACCGCGAGCAGGTGAAGCGCTACTACGAGGAGCTGGTGAAGTGAGCCACCGCACGCACGCGGCAGTCCCGGGCCTGGGCGTCCTCTGCGCCCTGCTCCTGGCCATCCCCACCGCCTTCGCGCAGCCGCCCGACGCCTCCCTCAAGGAGGAGGTGAAGCAGCGGCTGGGCAAGGTGGAGCAGTCGCTGGACGACTGGGACGTGGGCGGCGCCCGGCGCGAGCTGTCCGAGGTCGAGAAGCGCGTGCCTTCGGAGCTGGAGCCCCTGAAGTACTTCCAGGGCCGCGTCGCCTTCGAGGAGGGCCAGTACGGCGACGCGGTGACGCTGCTGGAGGGCGCGAACATCGAGGACAAGCCGGGCAGCTACCTGCGGCTGGCCAAGGACACGCGCGCCATCACCAAGGACCACCTGCGCGCGGAGAGCGACCACTTCATCTTCTTCTACCCGAAGGGCAAGGACGAGGTCCTGGTCCCCTACGCGCTGGAGACGCTGGAGGCCATCCACCGCGCCCTCAAGGAGGACCTGGGCTGGACGCCGCCGGGCAAGGTGCGCGTGGAGGTGGTGAACAACGCGCGCGAGCTGTCCAAGGTGAGCACCCTCACCGAGAAGCAGATCCGCACCACGGGCACCATCGCCATCTGCAAGTTCAACAAGCTGATGGTGACGAGCCCCAAGGCCGTGGCGCGGGGCTACGACTGGCAGGACACGCTGGCGCACGAATACGTGCACCTGGTCGTCAGCCAGATGAGCCACAACACCGTGCCCATCTGGCTGCACGAAGGCCTGGCCAAGTTCCTGGAGTCGCGCTGGCGCGGCAAGGGCGGCCTCGCGATGACGCCCTCCACGCAGGCCCTGCTGGGCAAGCGCGTGAAGGAGGACAAGCTCATCCCCTTCGACAAGATGCACCCCTCCATCGCCATGCTGCCCACGGCGGAGGACGCGGCCACCGCGTTCGCGGAGGTGTTCTACGCCATCGACTACATCCACGGCACCCATGGCACGGGCGGCCTGCGTACGGTGCTCCAGGAGCTGAAGGCGGGCCAGTCCGACAAGAAGGCGGTGGAGGCGGCCACGGGCATGCCCTTCCCCCTCTTCGAGAAGACCTGGCTGTCGTACGTGAAGAAGCAGCCCTTCCCCCAGGAGCTGGTGCCGCGCGACGACCGCGTGGTGCTCAAGGAGGACGCCAAGGGCACACAGAAGGACGGCGAGAAGAAGGGCCGTGAAATCTCCTTCGGCGACTTCGCGGAGGTCTCCGAGGTCCCCGCGCGCAAGTTCGCGCACCTGGGGGAGCTCCTGCGCGAGCGCAACCGCGTGAAGGCCGCCGCGGAGGAGTACGCGCGGGCGCACAAGCTGGTGGGCGACAAGTACGAGTCGGTGTCCAACAAGTTCGCGCTCGCGCTGCTGGAGCTGCGCCGGCTGGACGAAGCGGAGTCCGTGCTGCGCGGCTCGCTGCGCATGCACCCGGGCTCGCCCTCCACCAACGTGCACCTGGGCCGCATCCTGCTGTTCCGCAAGGACTACCCGAAGGCGAAGACGGCGTACCTGGAGGCGCTGGCCTCCGACCCGTTCGACCCGGAGATCCACCTGGCCCTCACCCGCATCCACGGGGCGCTGGGAGAGACGACGCTCGCCATGCGCACGCGCGGGGCCGCCGCCAGCCTCACCGGCCTCAAGCCCGAGGACGTGGACCGCGCCGCCCAGGCGTTCCTGCGTGCCGAGGGAGAGCTGTCGGAGACGAACGTCCCCGCGTCCTCCCCTGACACGCCGAAGCCGGCCGCGACGCCCGCGCCCGCGCCCGCGCCGAAGCCCGTCGGGAAGTAGGCCCCCTCCCCGGCAGCCTGCCGGCCAGGGTTTGTGCCCTTCCCACTTCCCGTCACTTCGGGATGCCTAGCTTTCCAGGCACGAGGAGGACGGGATGGCGTTCCAGTCCAGCGTTTTTGAGCAGGGCCCGCCCGCGTGTCGAGCGCGTTCCGTGCAGCACTGAACGCCTCCACCCGAGCCTGGGGACAGTGGCGATGTCCACTGCCGCACCCGCCCCTGCGCGCAACGTGCGTTGCCTCACGTCCGTCTTCCCACCCACTGGGTCCCTGGTCGCGCCCTGCCCCAACGTGCGCCGCGCGACCCGGCTGACCCAGGTCCACCGACCCTTCACGCCTCGCTTCCGAGGCCCACACAAGGAGCAGCACCATGAAGCGCACCCTGCACGGCGTCACCCTGGCCGCGGTCCTCTTCACCGGCGGCGTCTCACTGGCCCAGAGCGCCACGTCCCCCAGCACCATGCCCGCGACGAAGCCCATGGCCGCCAAGGGCGGCATGGTCGAATACAAGGGCTTCATGGCGCCTGCGGACGAGAAGGCCCTCCTGGAGCGCCTCCACCACATCAACCAGACGGAGATCCTCCAGGCGCAGCTGGCCCAGAAGAACTCGCAGAATCCGGACGTGAAGAGCTACGCGGACAACATGATCAAGATGCACACGGACGCCGACCAGAAGCTCATGACCTACGCCACGGGCAAGAAGCTGAAGCTGGCGGAGCCCAAGCCCATGGACGAGATGGAGCGCAAGGCCATGGCGGCGACCAAGGCCGACACGGCGAAGCTCGAAGTTCTCAAGGGCCCGCCGTTCGACTCCTGTTACATGGCCGGCCAGGTGTCCGCGCATGACATGGCCATCGGCAAGGTGATGGCCGCGAAGCAGGGCATGGGCGCCACGGGTGAGATGGCCACCATGCTCGACACGCTCAGCAAGGAGCTGCCGCAGCACCGCCAGATGGCCTACACCGCGCTCGGCAAGCTGGGCAACGCCATGGGCGTGGGCGGCTCCGGCGCCGACATGCAGGGCGGCTCCATGGACCACGGCTCCATGAACCACGGCGCCACGCCGGGTGGCGCCACGGGCGGTGGCACGAAGACGAAGTAGTGGGCCGTCCCGCCAATTTTCCGTGCTCACGGCACCGGGAATGTTGGCGAACGTCGGGCGCCTCCCGAAGCGCGTTCCGGGAGGCGCCTGTTCCATGCATAGTCGCGCGCCATGTCACGACTGATTGCCCTGACCTCCTGCCTCGCTGTCCTGCTTGTCGGCTGCGCCAACGACGCCGACACCCTCTGCGACCGTCGCAAGGAGTGCTTCGAAGCCGACCTGGACACCAGCAAGTGCGCCGACAAGGTCACGGCCTGGGAAGAGGAGAAGGAGAGCGAAATCGACACGCGGCGGGCGCGCACCGCGAACTGCGCGGAGTGCGTCGTGGACCGCACGTGCGCCGAAGTGCTCTCCAACTGCATCGACTCCTGCTTCGGCATCCCCTGAGCCCCGGGTGGAGCCCGGGGGACGCCTGGGTCCGCGCTACTTGCGCGTCCAGCGGTCCAGCCAGCCCAGCACCTCGTCGTGCCACTGGATGCTGTTCTGCGGCTTGAGCACCCAGTGGTTCTCGTCCGGGAAGTAGAGGAAGCGGGACGGGATGCCTCGGCGCTGGAGCACGGTGAAGGTGGACATGCCATGCGTGTCCACCACGCGGTAGTCCTTGCCGCCGTGGATGACGAGCATGGGCGTCTTCCACTTCGCCACGTGGTCCACCGGGTTGTGCTTCGCGTAGGCCTGGGGGTTCTGCCACGGCGTGCCTTCGTGCTCCCACTCCGGGAACCAGATCTCCTCCGTGTCGAAGTAGGCCATGCGCGTGTCCAGGTTGCCGTCGTGGTTCACGAGGCACTGGAAGCCGTCCGGCCAGTTGCCGGCGATCCAGTTGATCATGTACCCGCCGTAGCTTGCGCCCAGCGCGCACCGCTTCTGCTTGTGGATGAAGGGGTAGCGCTGGAGCGCGGCGTCCAGGCCCTTCTGCAGGTCCACCAGCGGCTTGCCGCCCCAGTCCCCGCGGATGGAGTCCGTGAAGGCCTGGCCGTAGCCGGTGGAGCCGTGGAAGTCGACCATCACCGCCACGTAGCCCCTCCCTGCGTACACCTGGGGGTTCCACCGGTAGTGGAAGTGGTTGCCGAAGCTGCCCTGCGGGCCGCCGTGGATGAGGTAGGCCAGCGGGTACTGGCGCTTGGGGTCGAAGTCCACGGGCTTCACCACGAAGGCGCGCACCGTCTCGTCGTTCCAGCCCTTGAACTCGAACTGCTCGAAGGCGCCGAACTTGATGCCCGCGAGCGCGTCCTTGTTCATCTGCGTGAGCTGCCGCGCGCCGGTGCCGTCCGCCTTCGCCGCGAACAGGTCCGCGGGCGAGTCCAGATCATCCATCGCGTAGACGATGTGGCCGTCCGCCGCGGGCTGGGCGCCCTCCGCGTAGCCCGCCTGCGTGAGGCGGCGCGCCTTGCCGGTGGCCACGTCCAACGCGTACACGGGGTTCTGCCCCACGTCGTTGGTGGTGGTGTAGAGCGTGGCGCCGTCCGCGCTCCACGCGAGCGAGCTGGCGGAGTGGTCCCAGTCCGGGGCGAGCACGCGCTCCTGGCCGCCCGGCCACGCGCGCAGGATGACGCGGAAGCGGTCCGCCTCGTAGCCGGGGCGCGACATGGCCGCGTACGCGAGCGTCTTGCCGTCCGGGCTGAACACCGGGCTGGTGTCCGTGGCGCGGTTCTTCTCCGTGAGCTTGCGCGGCTTGGACTTGCCGTCGACGGGGGACACGAAGAGGTCCAGGTCGGTGGACCACGCCTCGGTGCGGCCCACGTCGCGCGCGGCGAAGACGACGGACTTGCCGTCCGGCGTGAAGGTGAACTCCTCCGCGCCGCCAAAGGGCTTGCTGGGCGCGTCCGCGTCCATGCCCTTCATCACGTCCACGGGCGTGCCGCCGGCCACGGGGACGACGAACAGGTGGGAGCGGGTGCCGTCCTTCCACGTGTCCCAGTGGCGGAAGAAGAGCTGATCATACACGCGGCCGGTGTTCTTCTTCTTCTGCGCCGCCGCGACTCGCTGGGTGTTGCAGTCGAGCGTGCCGCAGTCGGGGAACACCTCCAGCGCCACGGCGAGCTGCCGGCCGTCGCGGGACAGCGCGAAGCTGTTCACGTCGAGCTGCAGCTTCGTCACGGGCAGGGGTTCGCCGCCGTCCACGGGCAGGCGCCACACCTGGGAGGAGCCACCGCGCGAGGACAGGAAGAAGAGGCTCTTGCCGTCGGGGGCCCACACCGGCTCCCCGTCGTTGTCCGGGTGGGCGGTGAGCTGGCGCAGGTTCGTGCCGTCCAGGTTGACGAGCCACAGGTCGGTGCGACCGCGGTTCGCCTCCAGGTCGGTGGAGCGCAGGACGAAGGCAATCTGACGGCCGTCGGGGGACACGCGCGGGGCGCTGAGCCGCCGCAGCGTGACCAGGTCCTGTGGATTGAGCGGCCGGGGGGCAGGCGTCGGAGCGGCGCCGAGGGCCAGGGCCGCGAGGAGCGACAGGGGCACGGAGGTTCCTCCTGGGAAAAAGGAAACGGGACCGTGCCCGGGGGAGGGGCCGCTGTCCACCCACGAAGGGTGGGAGGCGCGGTCGGGTCGCTCCGGGTGGCTGGCGCGGTGCGGCGATGTTAGGGGTGGGCCCATGCCCACGCCCGTCGTCATCCATGTCTGGTCCGACTTCGTCTGTCCCTGGTGCTACGTCGGCCTCGCCGAGGTCGAGAAGCTCAAGCAGCACTACGACATCCAGGTGGAGTGGCACCCGTACTTCCTGAGGCCGGAGACGCCGCCGGAGGGGCTGCCGCTGCCGGAGTACGTGCGCGAGGGGATGAAGGACCCCAACAACCCGCTCAAGCTGCGCGCGGCCCGGGCCGGGCTGAAGATGGTGCACCGGGACATCATCCCGTCCACGCGCCGGGCGCACGAGGCGACGGAGTTCGCGAAGGCGAAGGGCAGACTGGCCGAGTTCCACGCGGCGGTGCTGCGCCGGTACTGGAGCGAGGGCCAGGACCTCTGGCAGTGGGACACGCTGCGGGGCGCGGGCGTGGACGCGGGGTTGGATCCGGACGAGCTGCAGCACGCCGTGGATGCGGGCCACTACCGGGCGGTGGTGGAGGCGTCGGTGCGCGAGGCGCAGGAGATGGGCATCCGCGCGGTGCCCACGTTCATCCTGGGGGAGAAGCTGGCCATCCAGGGCGCCCAGGAGTACCCAGCGTTCCAGCGGGCCATGGAGCAGCTGGGCGCGAAGCCGAAGGACCAGGGCTGACGGCGGCTACAGGCCCTTCACCAGGATGAGCAGCCGCGCGAAGGTCTCCGGACCCTCGCCGGCCAGTCCCTGTGCGAAGTCCAGGAACTGGGGCGCCTGTTCGACGTGCTTGGCGACGAGCTGGAAGGACTCGACGGCGGCGGCGTCCAGGGTCGCGGCCGGGGTGCCGGGGGTGTCGAGCAGCGCGGCCACCGCCGGGTGCCCGAGCAGGACGTAGCGCACGACGGAGGCGCGCAGCACGAGGAGGAACACGGCGTTCAGGAGGCTGGGAGCCTCGGTGAACGGGTGGCGCAGGACGTGGTTGAGCGCGTGGTTCAGGAAGTACTGGTCCACGCGCGCCCCGTGCAGGGACGTCAGGGCGTCGCGCCGGGTGACGTGCAGTCGCCACGCGTCGTCCGGGGTCGAGTCCGCGCCTCCGTAGGACGCGCGCACGGCGCGCACGAGCGAGAGGTAGCGCTGGCTTCCGACGTGGGCCTCGCGCGAGCGGAGCACGGCGGCGCAGATGCCGGCCCACGGGCCTCCGGGCAGCTCCAGCGCTTCGAGCTGGGCGCGCAGGGCGTGCAGCGTGTCCTCGGCGTCGTAGGTGCGCAGGACGTCCGCGAGCCGTGCGGCGGCGGAGCGCGAGCGCTCCTCGATGGCATCACCCGAGGCGGCGGTCACCGCGTGCCTGGTAGCGACTGATGTGTCGGCGTTCCGGGGCGCATCCCCATCGCCTGGAAGCGCTTCCGCCCCATTGGGAGCGAACGCCGCCGTGCCCGGGAAGTAGAAGTCACCCAGGTCCAGCGCCATGCGGCCCAGCGCATACAGGCGCGCGGAGAAGGGCACCTCCCTGCGCGCGAGCAGCCGCAGCATCGCTTCGCGCATGACGTCCGCGTGGGCCGTCCAGGCGTCGTCACCGGAGGCCACCTGGCGCGCCAGTTGGGGGCGCAGGGCCTGCGCTTCGGACACGGGCTCGCGCACCAGCGCGTCTTCCGCCAGCAGGCACAGGCGCGCCGTCTCCGGACACGCGAGCGATCCGGCCATCTCCACCTGCGCGCCCCAGCGCGTCAGCACGCGCGGAAAGACAGAGCAGCCATCCGGCAGCACCGCTTCGCCGTACCGGCGCTGGAGCGAGCACAGCTTCGTCTCATCCAGGAAGGCGCAGTGTCCGTCCGCGCGCTTGCCCAGGAGGCCCGCCTGCTGGCCCGTGGCGCCGTCCGGGTTGGGCGTGATGAGCGCCGCGACCCTCGCCTCGTCCGGGCTCCCCGCCACCTTCTGGCGCAGCAGGCTCCAGCGGGACTCACTGATGGGCACCGTCAGCCCCGCGCAGCAGGTGTCCTCGCACGCCTCCGCGATGCAACGGAAGCGCGCCATGTAGCGGGGGGCGGAGGCGGTCATGGCTGGGAGTCTACTTGCGACCCAGGGCCTTCTTCACGAACCCCCAGAAGCGGCCCGCGCGGTCCTTGAGGTCGGCGCCCCGGCGCTCCTCGGCGGCATTCACGGCCTCCTTGCTCACCTGGAGCTGCTTCTGGAGCTCCTCCGGCGAGTAGCGCGTGGCGAGCGTCGCCTTCACTTCCTTGCGCGACGAGTACTCGCGCGCCTCCACGTGCAGCACGCATTCGGAGTCCAGCTTGAGCGTGACGGCCACGCGCACGGAGCCCTTGGGGCCGCGCGGAAGTCCCTCCACGCGCACGGTGCCCAGGTACTCGTTGGCGGAGATGTGGTTGTCCTCGCCCTGGAAGATGGACAGCTCCATCCGCTCTTCGTTGTCCTGCGACGTGCTGATGGCGAACGAGCGCTGCGAGGGCAGCGGGCTGTTGCGTTCGATGACGCGCTTGAAGGCGCCACCGGGCATGGCCACGCCAATGGTCATGGGCAGCACGTCGATGAGCACCACGCTGCTCACCTTGTCCACGGAGCCCGAGTACAGCGCCGCGCCCAGCGCCACCGCTTCGTCCGCGTTGACGCTCGCCTGGGCGTTCTTGCCGAAGAGGCCCTTGAGCTTATCTCGCACCAGCGGCATGCGGCTCATGCCACCCACGAGGATGATGTCGTCCACGTCCGCGGCGCGCAGCTTCGAGTCCAGGAGCACGTCGCGCACCACGTCGATGGTGCGGTTGAGCAGCGGGTCGCAGATCTTCTCCAGGTCCTGCCGCGTCATCATCACGCGCAGGTCCCGGGGCTTGCCCGCGTCGTCCATCATCAGCATGGGGATGTGGACCTCGAAGGTGCTGCGCTCGGACAGGCCCATCTTGGCGCGCTCGGCGGCGTCGCCCACGCGCGACAGGGCGATGCCGTCCCCGTTGAACGCGATGCCCTCCTTCTCCTGGAAGCGCTCCAGGAGGAAGTCGACGATGAGGTTGTCGAAGTCGATGCCGCCCAGGAAGATGTCGCCGCCGGTGCCCAGCACCTCGAAGACGTTCTTCTCGATGCGCAGGATGGTCGCGTCGAAGGTGCCGCCGCCCAGGTCGTAGACGAGGACCTTCTTGTTCAGCTCGCGGTTGAGGCCATACGCGAGCGCCGCGGACGTGGGCTCGTTGAGGATGCGCTCCACCTTGAGGCCCGCCATGGTGCCGGACTTGCGGACCGCTTCACGCTGGGGCTCGGAGTAGTAGGCCGGCACCGTCACCACGGCGCGCTCCACCTTCTGGTTGAGGTGGGTTTCGGCCATCTCCTTGCACTCGCGCAGGATGATGCCCTGCACCTCTTCCAGCGACAGCACGTCGTTGCCAAGGCGCACGGCGGCGCGGCCGGCGGCGTCGGGGGTGATTTCGTAGTGGAAGCGCTCGCGCACCTGCTTCACCACGGCGCTGTCGTAGGGACGGCCCACGAGGCGCTTGGCCCCGTAGATGGTGTGAGCGGGCCGCAGGACCAGCTGGTTCTTCGCGCGGTGACTGACGAGCAGCTTGTTCTGCGCGCTCAGCGAGATGACGGAGGGGATGGTGTTGTAGCCCTCGCGCGAGCGCAGCACGATGGGCCGACCGTTGGACAGCAGCGCCACGCAGGAGTTGGTGGTGCCCAGGTCGATGCCGATGACCGGACCCGTGCCCGCCAGCGTCTGCGGCGGCGTGAGGTAGATGGGGCGCGGCTGGCCATTGGCGTCCAGGGCCGGCGGGGGCGCGGGAGCCGTCGGCGCGGCGGCGGGCGCCAGCATCGCGGGGGCGCTCGGGGCGACGGGGGCGGGAGGCGCCTGGCGCACGGAGGGAGGAAGCACCTCGGGGCGCGCCTGCGGAGGCGGGGCGACGGGGCGCGCGGGGGGACGCCCCACGGAGGAGGTGGGCTCGCGCGCCAGCTCCAGCGGGCCTTCGTCCATGGAGAAGTCGAAGTCGAACTCGGTGCTGCCACCGGAGCCCTGCGTGGGCGTTGGCGGCGTCAGCGGCTGGATGGGCGGCGCGATGGAGCGCCCCGTCGCGGACGCGGGCTCCCGTGACAGCTCCGGTGCACCCGGACGACCGGCAGCGGAGCCGGGCTCACGCCCCAGTCCTGGCGCGGCGGTGCGACTGGCCGAGGACGCAGGCTCACGCGACAGCCCTGGCGCCGCGCGTCCCGCGACGGAGCCGGGTTCGCGAGGCAGCTCCGGCGCACCGGGACGACCGGCGGCGGAGCCGGGCTCGCGCCCCAATCCCGGAGCAGCCGAGCGCGACGTGGTGGACACCGGCTCACGCGACAGACCCGGGGCGGCAGGACGCCCACTGAAGGATCCGGGCTCAAGGGGCATCTCCGGAGCCACCGGGCGTCCAGCGGCGGAACCGGGCTCACGTCCCAGCCCCGGAGCACCAGGACGTCCCGTCGAGGACACGGGCTCGCGTCCCAGCCCCGGAGCACCAGGACGCCCCGTCGAGGACACGGGCTCGCGTCCCAGCCCCGGCGCACCGGGACGGCCCGTGGAGGACACGGGCTCGCGCCCCAGCCCCGGCGCACCGGGACGTCCCGTG
Source organism: Corallococcus sp. BB11-1 (assembly GCF_026626625.1). Classification (NCBI taxonomy): domain Bacteria; kingdom Pseudomonadati; phylum Myxococcota; class Myxococcia; order Myxococcales; family Myxococcaceae; genus Corallococcus; species Corallococcus sp. BB11-1. The sequence continues at coordinate 90,775 of NZ_JAPNJY010000010.1, forward strand.
GAGGACACGGGCTCACGCCCCAATCCCGGAGCACCGGGACGTCCCGCCGAGGACCCCGGCTCACGCGACAGCCCGGGAGCCGTACGTCCGGGCGAGGACGCGGGCTCGCGCCCCAGCGGCATGGGCCGGTGACGTCCGGGCGAGGACGCGGGCTCGCGCGCCAGCTCCAGCGGGCCGTCGTCCATGGACATGTCCAGTTCGAACTCGGTGCTGCCACCGGACGTCTGGAGCGGGGCCACGGGCGGCGGCGCGGGCTTCACCGCGGGCGGCGGTGCGACGGGCGCGACGCGAGGCGGCGCGGGCTCGAAGGCATCCGACATGTCCAGCTCGAACCCACCGGCATCACCGGAGGCCGGGGATGATCCGTCATCCTCCACCGAGAAGCCCATGTCGATGGGCGCCTCATCGAGCGGCTCCCCCATCGCGATGGGTGCATCCCCCATCGGGACCTCGAACTCGAAGTCGAGTCCGGGCAGCGGCTCGTCACCATCCGCCAGCACGCCCTGCACGGTGGGCGGAGGCGTGCCCGCGATGAGCTCATCCAACGGGATGTCCACGTCGTTGGACGTGTCCGCCAGCGGCAGGCTGTCCTCGTCCTCGGGAGACCCCAGCGAGAACGGCTCGTCCGGGGTCCCGAAGGAGAACGGCTCATCCGCCTCGGGAGGAGGGCTCGCGGGCGCTTCGATGTCGTCGAAGAGCGAATCGAGCGCGACACCTCCCGGAGCCTGCGGCGCGGGACGCGGCGGTGCGGCGACAGGGGGCGCGACCGGGGCGGACCGCTGCGGCGGCGCGGCGACGGGGCGCTGCGGCGCGGCGGCCAGGGGCGCGACGACGGGCGCGATGGACGGCAGCGCCGACACGGGGGCCACGGGGGCCGGAGCCCCGGCGCCCGGCTTGCGCTGGAGCATCAGCTCCACGAGCGCGCGGCTCGCCGTGTCCAGTTCCAGGAACTGCAACCCCATGCCCGGAGGACCGGCGGGGTCGTTCACCTCGCGCACCCAGCGCACGGTGGCGCTGCCCTGGAGCACGCGCACGCCGTTGGCGATCTGCACCTCGAAGCGCACGGGCGTGCCCACCGGCTGCGGCGTGCGCGAACGGATGAACATGCCGCCCGGGCTGAGGTTGGTGGCGAACTCCTCGGTGAAGCTCCCCACGGACTCATGCTTGAGCTTCACCAACAGACCGACCGACTTGCGGTCCGTGGTACGCCGACCTTGATCCATGGGTCGGCACTGTCGCGGCCCGGGGCCTTTCCCTCAAGGGGCTTCTGGTTCCTCGGTCGCCCGTCCGGCATCCCCGCGGGACCCCAGGTGCGCCTGCAACTTACCTGTATGTCCCGGCTATCCTGGGACTTCGTTTCCTGAACGAGGGAGTCCGGTTCCGCCGGACGGGAGTCCTCCGATGCATGCGGTTCCCCAGTTCGCCCCGGTTCCCCTGCAGGCGCGGTGGTTGGTGGACCGACGGCATGACCTGCTCTCCACGGTGGGAGGGCTGGGCGCGAGCCTGGCGCTGATGGCGTTGCACGTCCTGGGGGGCGTGAGCGGGCCGCCCCTGTGGTGGGCGTGGGTGCTGCTGTTGGATGGGCCGCACCTGTTCGCGACGGTGTCGCGCACGTACCTGGACGCGCGCGAGCGGAAGGCGCGCTCGCGCCTGCTGTGGGGCAGCCTGGGCTGGTTCGCGGCGGGGCCGACGGTGTTCGGAATTTCCGTGCTGCTGGACCAGCGCTGGCCGTTCGCGGTGTTCGTGACGCTGGCGGCGCTCTGGGCGTACTGGCACGTCGTGCGGCAGCACTACGGCATCATGGTGCTCTACCAGCGCAAGGCCGGCGAGAAGGACGCGTGGGACCGGCGGCTGGACAGCCTGACGCTGTACGTGGGGCTGCTCGCGCCGTTCGTGGCGTTCGCGCTGACGCATCCGGGAGCGCGGCGGCGGCTGGGCCTGCCCGCCGAACCGACCTGGGAGACCGCGGCGGCGCACGCGTGCTTCGCGCTGGTGCTGACGGTGGTGGGCGTGCTCGCGGCCCGGCAGGTGTGGCGCTGGCGCACGGGGCGCGGGGTGAACGGGCCGAAGCTGTTGATGCTGGGCGCGGCGCTGGGGCTGACGTCGCTGGTGTTCTGGCCGTCGGTGTCGCGGCGGATGGACTTCCTGATGTTCACCGTGGCGGTGACGGCGTTCCACAACGTGCAGTACCACGGCATCGTCTGGTTCTTTCACCGCAACCGCTACCACGCGGCCGGCGTGGACCGCGCGGCGTTCGGCTGGGCGCCCCGGGTGAGCCAGCGGTTCATCCTCTACGCGCTGTGCGGGCTCGCGTTCACGGTGGCGTACCGGGCGCTGGGCTGCGGCATGGGCGTGCATCCGGGCTGCGGCGCGTTCGACACGAAGGTGGCGTTCGGCGGGTCAGGGCTCACGCTGCGCGACTTCATGGAGGGGTTCATCTGGGGCTTCGCCCTGCACCACTACTTCCTGGACCAGTACATCTGGCGCGTGCGCAAGGACGCGGGGCTGAACCAGGACCTCAAGCTGGGCACGGCGACGACCTGACACCCGGGCCGCATGGCGTGTCAGAGCTGTCCATATTATCTGTACACCATGGCCAGCAAACATCGACGGCGCACTTCGCCCCGCCCCGCGAGCGCAAGGCAATCCGCCTCTCACAAGCGGGCCCTTCCGCTGGCCGTCCCCGTGACGGGGCTGGATGCAACGCTGCCCATCCAGCGCATTCCGCTGAGCGAGGCGCGCAGCCAGCTCAGCGCCATCGTGCAGCGAGCCGCTTCCCAGCGACACCTGACCGCCATCACCGTGCACGATGAGCTGAAGGCGTACCTCATCGCGCCCGCGCGGCTGGAGGCCCTGCTGAAGGCGGAGCGGCAGTCACGCCCCTCGGGAAAACGGAAGCCGAAGCTGCGAGGCTCCCTGCGCATCGTGGGCGACCTGGAGGCGCCGGGTGAAGGCCCTGGCGAACGACTCCAGCGTTCGGCGTTGGCCTCGGCGGAGGGGTTGGACCTTGAGTGAGGGCTACGTGCTCGACACGAACGCCCTGCTCTTCTACGCGGGGGACCAGCTCCAGAAACTCGGACCGAAGGCGAAGCGCGCCTTCACCGCGTTCGAGCAGGGCCGCGGCTATCTGATGGTGCCCGCGCCCGTCGTCATGGAGACATGGCTGCTCGCGCAGGGCGGCAGGCTGCGCTTCCCCACCACCCTGGATGCATGGTGGGCGGACATCGCCCGCCCGGAGCTGGTCCACGAGCCCATGAGCGAAGCAGATGTCCGGGAGGCGGCCCGGCTCGACTGGGAGCACCGGGCCCCCTTCGACCGACTCATCGTGGCCGTGGCCCGCAGACTCGGGCTGCCCCTGCTCACGCGCGACAGCGCCATCACCGACTGGGCCCAGAGCACGGGAGGCATCGAGGTCGCGTGGTGACGCGGTCCCGATGCCTCCTGTGAGTCAACCCCTCATGAAGGGAGGGGACACCCGCGGATGCCAGGTGTCCTCCCACGCCGGCGAATCACTTCACGGCGTCACGAGCCGCAGGAACGCATCCTGGTTCCACGCGGCGCCCGCGCCATCGCGCTGCCAGCCCGACGCCACCAGCCCCGCGTCCGGCAGCGCGACCAGCGTCGTCGTCGCCAGCGAGCACGTCCCGCTGGAGCAGGTCTCCGGCGCCAGCGTGCTCGCGCCCAGCAGCGCCCCGTCCGCCGCGTAGCGCGTCAGCCTGTTGCCGCACGCCACCGCCACAGGCCCCGTGGACTCCACCGCGGCGACAGTGCCCACCGACGCCGAACCGCACGTGGGCCGCTTCGCCCACTGCTCCTGCCCATCCGCGCTCGCGGTAAGCACGAACGGCCCACCCTCATCCAGCGTCGTCTCGTTCCACACCAGCAGGCCCACCGCCTCACCGGCCACCGCCACGGTGCCGTCCGCGCCCACCGACACGGAGCCGACGCGCCCGTTCACGCCCGGCACCTCCCGCCCCCACGTCAGCGCCCCGTCCGCGCCGAACGCGAGCACCACGAAGCCGCCCGTGCCCTCCGCGTCGAACGTGCGCCCATCCAGCGTCACCGGGCCCACCAGCCTGCCGGCGACCACCGACGTGCCCGTGGCCGACAGCGCCACCGCCGAAAGCAGCGTGCCCTCCGCCGCGCCGTCGAACGTCCGCGTCCAGCGCACCGCGCCGTCCGCCGCGTAGCGCACCAGCTGGGGCGTGTGGGCCTCCGTCGTCCACTCCTCGCCCAGGGCCACCGCGCCACCGGCCGCGTCCGCCGCCGTCGCGTACACCTTCTGGCCCACGCGGCGCTGCCACTCGGGCGCGCCGTCGTCGGAGAACTTCACCAGGAAGCCGTCCTGCGCCTCGCCCAGCCCGAAGTCCGCCGAATACAGGAACGCGTTGCCGGACAGGAACACCGCGCCGTCCGCGCCCGTGGAGCCCGCCACGCGCAGGTCCGACAGGCGGTTGCGCTCGAACTCCTTCGCCCACGTCCGCGTCCCGTCCGCCGCGTAGCGCGACAGCGTCAGCACCAGCCGCTCGCCATCCACCGGCTCACGGTCCTCGTCCGAGCGCGGCGTGCCCGACGTCACCCACAGCACGTCCCCGCCCCGCCCCACCGCCAGCCCGGAGCCCGTGTCGTCCTGCGGGCCGCCCAGGGTCTCCGACCAGGGGCTCACCGCCGGGGCCGCCGGAGCAGGGGCTTCCGCTGCGGGAGCCTCCGTCGGCGCCTGCGCACCAGGCGAGGGGGCGGCCGCTTCGGGTGCCGGCGTGGGAACGGGGCCCCGGGCTTCCCTGGGGTTGCCCACATCCTCAGCTTCTCCGACCGAGCCCTCTCCACAGGCGGTCCCACCCAGCCCCAGCAGCCCCGCGCCCAGAAGTGCCCACCCGCCCCAGATGACCCGTCGTGCTGAACGCATGCCGTGCTCCCATGCCTGCCCTGCCCGAATGCAGGCGCCTTGGGAACGTAAGCAGTGTGTCCACGAAGCGGCATTCCCCCCTCCCAGGAGGGACTTGAAACCGGCCGGGGGGCGACCGGGGGGTCGGGCGTGAGGCCGGGCGGACCCGTGTGTAGGCACGCGGAATAGGGAGGGCCTGGAACGGTTGCCACCACACGGCCGGGGCCCCTGGGCGACGGAAACCGTTGGTCCGCCCCCCGCGCGCCGATTAAGAGAACCCTTCCATGGAAAGCGCCGCCCCCGCCCCACTCCCCCCGTCCGACGCCACTGGCGAGGACCTGCGCGCCGTCGAGGAGCTTGCCCAGGCCCGCAACGCCATCGTCGAGCAGATTGAAAAGCGCGTCGTCGGCCAGCGCGACGTGGTGGAGCACCTGCTGATTTCGCTCTTCAGCCGCGGCCACTGCCTGTTCGTGGGCGTCCCGGGCCTCGCGAAGACGCTGCTCATCTCCACGCTGGCGGACGTGCTCAACCTGTCCTTCAACCGCATCCAGTTCACGCCGGACCTGATGCCGTCGGACATCACCGGCACGGACATCCTGGAAGAGGACAAGACGACGGGCCGGCGCTCCTTCCGCTTCATGCACGGGCCCCTGTTCGCGAACATCATCCTCGCGGACGAGGTGAACCGCACGCCGCCCAAGACGCAGGCCGCGCTCCTCCAGGCGATGCAGGAGTACCGCATCACCGCCGGCGGCCGGACCTACCCGCTGGAGCTGCCCTTCCTCGTCTTCGCCACGCAGAACCCCATCGAGCAGGAGGGCACCTACCCGCTCCCCGAGGCGCAGTTGGACCGCTTCATGTTCCTGGTGGACGTGGGCTACCCCAGCGCCGAAGAGGAGGTGCAGATCGTCAAGAGCACCACCGCCGGCGCGCCGCCGAAGCTGGAGAAGATCCTCTCCCCGGAGCGCATCCTCGCGCTCCAGGAGCTGGTGCGCCGCGTGCCGGTGCCGGACCACGTCGTGCGCTACGCGGTGGAGCTGGTGCGCCACACGCGCCCCAAGGAAGCGGGAGCGCCGGACTTCGTGGCGAAGAACGTGTCCTGGGGCGCGGGCCCCCGCGCGAGCCAGTACCTGGTGCTCGCGGCCAAGGCGCGCGCCATCCTCAACGGCCGCTTCGTGGCCACGGTGGAGGACGTGCGCGCGCTGGCGCGTCCGGTGCTGCGCCACCGCGTGCTGCCGAACTTCACCGCGGAGAGCGAAGGCATCACGTCCGTGAAGTTGATTGATCAGCTCCTCACGGTGGTGAAGGGCTAGTCCGGCCCACACCCCATGGCGCTGCTCGACGCCCAGACGCTGTCCCGCCTCCAGGGCGTGAAGCTGCGCGCCCGCGCGGTGATGGAGGGCGTGCTGTCCGGCCTCCACAAGAGCCCGCATCAGGGCCAGAGCGTGGAGTTCGCGGAGCACAAGGAGTACGCCCCCGGCGACGAGCTGCGCCACCTGGACTGGAAGGCCTACGGCAAGTTCGACAAGTACTACGTCAAGCGCTACGAGCATGAGACGAACCTGCGCTCGGTGATGGTCGTGGATGCGTCCGCGTCCATGGGCTACCAGAGCGGCGCCCTGTCCAAGCTGGAGGTGGCGAAGACGCTGGCGGGCGCGCTCAGCTACCTGCTGGTGCGCCAGCAGGACGCGGCGGGCCTGTCGCTGATGGTGGGCGGGGCGTTCCGGGACGTGCCCCCGCGCGCGTCGGCGGGCCACCTCAACGTGCTGCTGGACGCGCTGGAGCACACGGAGGCCAAGGGCCCCACGGACCTGGGCAGCGCGGCGGACCACCTGGCGGAGGTGCTGCCCCGGCGCTCGACGGTCATCGTGCTGTCGGACCTGCTGGATGAACGGCAGGAGGCGCTCAAGCGGGTGCTCTCGCTGCGCCAGCGCAAGAACGACGTGGCGGTGTTCCACCTGGTGGACCCCGCGGAGCTGACGTTCCCGTTCGATGACCCCACGCTCTTCCTGGACATGGAGGGCGAGGGCCGCATCGAAGTGAACCCGCGCGAAATCAAGCAGAGCTACCTGGAGGAGTTCGGCGCGTTCCTCGCGGACGTGAAGGCGAAGTGCGCCGAGGCGGACGTGGACTACGAGCTGGTGCGCACGGACGAGCGGCTGGATGAAGTGCTGCTGCGCTTCCTGGGGCGTCGCGGGAGGCGCAGGTGACGTTCGGCAACCCGTGGTTCCTGCTGGGCGCGCTGGGTGCGCTCATCCCCGTGCTGGTGCACCTGTTCGACCGCAGGCGGCCCCGGGCGCATCCGTTCGGGCCCATGGCCTTCGTGCTGCGCAGCCAGAAGCGCACGGCGAGCCGGCTCAAGCTGAAGCGGCTGCTGCTCTACACGCTGCGCACGCTCATCCTGCTGGCCATCCCGCTGGCGCTGGCGCGGCCGGAGTTCAGCCGCGACGCGCAGGCGGCCACGGTGACGCGCGGACCGGCGGCCACGGCCATCATCCTGGACGCGTCGCTGTCCATGCGCTGGTCGGACGGCACGGCGCTGTTCGAGGAGGGCCGCGACGAGGCGCGCGACGCGCTCAAGGACCTGCTGCCGGAGGAGCCCGCGACGGTGCTGGTGTGCACGGGCGCGCCGGACGCACCGCCCCCGCCGGGCTTCGACCGGGCCCGGCTGCGGGCGCTCGTGGACGAGGCGAAGCCCACCTACGGCACGGCGGACCTGTCGCGCTGCCTGGACCTGGCCGCGCGCGCGCTGGAGGAGAACCCGATGCCGGGCAAGCGCCTGGTGGTGGTCTCCGACATGACGGCCTCCGGCTTCCGGCTGGAAGCGCCGCCGCCCACGGTGAAGGGCCCCACGGGCGCGCTGGTGAAGCCGGAGGTGGTGCTGCGCGACGTGGCGGAGGGCCGCGACACCCTGGACAACCACGCGCTGGTGGACCTGCGGGTGGAGCCCGCGCTCCAGGCGGGGCCGCGCTCGTACCAGTTCACGTTCACGGTGCGGAACTTCGGCGCGAAGCCGGTGAAGGACCTGGAGGCCGCGGTGCGTGTGGGCGAGTCCACGCTGGCCAAGGGCTTCGTGGACGTGCCGGCGGGAGGCACCACGCAGAAGACGCTGACGGTGCGCTTCCCCCAGGGCGGCACGGTGGTGGGCGCGGTGACGCTGGCGCCGGACGCGCTGGCGGAGGACGACCGGCGGCCTTTCGTGCTGCCGGTGCCGCGCGGGCTGAAGGCGCTGGTGGTGAACGGCTCGCCGCACGCGACGCGCTACCGGGATGAGGCCTTCTTCGTGGACGCGGCGCTCACGTCGCCGGGCTCGCCGGTGGACGTGGCGGTGCGCGACGCGGAGGTGGGCCTGCGCGAGGACTTCAGCGCGTATGACCTGGTGCTGCTGCTCAACGCGCCCGCGCCCTCGGAGGACGAGGCGGCGAAGCTCAGGACCTTCGTGGAGAACGGCGGCGGCCTCTTCGTGAGCGTGGGCGACCACGTGAACCCGGACACGTACAACCAGCGGCTGGGCGCGCTGCTGCCCCGGCCCCTGCGCCTGGTGCGCACGAGCGCCGAGCGCGAGGACCCCGACGCGGAGACGAAGACGGCGAAGCTGGCGCAGGTGCAGGTGGAGCACCCGCTGTTCGCGCCCTTCACGGGCCGGGCGGAGGAGGGCCTCATCGGCGCGCGCTTCTACAAGTACATGCTGCTGGAGGCGGACAGCCCGTCCGCGCCGGGGACCAGCCAGGTGCTGGCCACGTACGAGGACGGAGCACCGGCGGTGGCGGTGGCGCGCCGGGGCAAGGGACGCGTGGCGCTGTTCACCAGCACGGTGGACCGCGACTGGAGCGACTTCGCCATCCGGACCAGCTTCCTGCCGCTGATGCAGCGCTTCGCGGCGTACCTCACGGGCTCGCTGGAGGAGCGCGAGGAGGTGCGCGTGCGCGTGGGCGAGACGGTGACGCTGCGCCCGGAGGGCACGCAGAAGGTGACCGCGGTGCGCGCGCCGGACGGCGGCGAGGTGCCGGTGAAGGCCCAGCCGGACGGCTCGTTCGTCGCGGGCCCCACGGTGGAGCCGGGCGTGCACACGGTGCTGGGCGCGGACGGCAAGCCCGTGGCCGCGCTGGGCTTCGCCGCGACCCTGGACCCGGCGGAGAGCGACCTGTCCCGGGTGCCGCAGGACACGCTGACGGCCTACTTCGGCGAGGACACGGTGAAGGCGTCCACCGGGGACGCGGACAAGCCCGCCGTGCCGCTGTGGACGTGGCTCATCCTGGCCGCGTGCCTGGCGTTCTTCTTCGAAGGCACGCTGCTGCGCAAGTAGCCGGCTGCTCCGCGCCCTGACAGGCAGCCGACGCTCGGGAGCGCATCCGCTGCCCCACCGGCGGCGGGCTCTGCCACACTGCGTGGCCGTGAGCCCTGCTTCCGCCCTCTATCGCGACTGCGCCCGCCTCTTCATGGTGGGCTTCCCTGGCACCCGCATCGACGCCGACCTCGCGGCGCTGATGGATGACGGCATCTACGGCGCCATCCTCTTCAAGCGAAACGTGGGCACCGCGAAGGAGACCGCGGCGCTGTGCCACGAGCTGAAGGTGCGCGCGGGCAGGCCCTTCATCCTCTCCGTGGACCAGGAGGGCGGCCGCGTGGCGCGGCTTCGCGGCGCGCCGTTCACGGCACTGCCGCCCATGCGGGAGCTGGGACAGCGCGGCGATGAAGCGCTGGCCGAACGCGTGGGCCGGCTGCTCGCGCACGAGCTGCGCGCGGTGGGCTTCGACTGGGACTTCGCGCCGGTGCTGGACGTGGACACCAACCCGGCCAACCCGGTGATTGGGGACCGCAGCTTCAGCCGCGACCCGGCGGAGGTGGGCCGGCTGGGCGTGGCGCTCGCGCGGGGGATGGAGGCCGGCGGCGTGGCGTCGTGCGGGAAGCACTTCCCGGGACACGGCGACACGACGACGGACAGCCACCTCACCCTGCCCCGGCTGCCGCACGACCTGGAGCGACTGCGCCGCGTGGAGCTGGTGCCCTTCCAGGCCTTCGCGAAGGCGGGGCTCGCGTCGTTGATGACGGCGCACGTCCTGTTCGACGCGCTGGAGCCCGGCGTGCCGGCGACCATGAGCCACCGCGCGCTGCACGGCATCCTGCGCCAGGAGCTGGGCTTCGACGGGGTGCTCGTCAGCGACGACCTGGAGATGAAGGCCATCGCGGGGCACTACTCGGTGGAGGAGGCCGCGGTGCAGGGCACGCTCGCGGGCGTGGACCTGTTCCTCGTGTGCCACCGCGCGGACGTGCAGCGCGGTGCCATTGAAGCGCTGGTGAAGGCGGTGGAGTCCGGCCGCGTACCGCGCGAGCGCATCACCGAGGCCCACCGACGCCTGGACGCGCTCGCTGCCCGCTTCGCGCACCCCGCCGAGGACCGGCTCGCCACGCTCGGCGATGCGGACCACCGAGCGCTCGCGGAGGGCCTCGCCAGCGCGTTCACCGGCAAGGACCCGACGGAGGTCATGCTCGCGTCGCGCTGAGCGCGGGTAGCCGCGCTCCCGCGCGAACGGCCCTTCCGGCACAGGCTTCGGCGCGCTCCGGCCCTGGAGCGAGCGCGTCACTCCTCGGTCGGGTGTCCCCGCGAACGCCTCTGTTCGTGCCCCTGGATGAACTGCTGCGTCCCGCCGGGGTCCTGGGTGTTCTCATTGGGCGCGGTGTAGCCCGGCGCGCCAATCTTGTTGGTGTGGCCCTGGGCGCCCGCGCCATCCTCCGCGGCCGTGGTGCCCGCGTTTCCGGCGCCTCCGGTGCCGGGCTCCATCGGCGTCATCGGCGTCCCGCGTTGCTGGGTGTTGGCGATGCCCTCGTAGCGGCTCCCACCCTGGGGCATCAGCGGCCTGTCGCGATTGCAGCCCGGTCCAATGAGCGCCACCGCGGCGGCGAAGGTCCCCAGCATCGTCCAGCGGCAGAGGGTTCGGGAATGCATGACCTGCTCCTCCTGGAGGCATGACGGCCTCGACAAGGAAGGAGTGGCCATCCCAGCCCCCCGCCGGAAGTCGGTTGCGGGGGCGGAGCACGGGCGCCCGCCGGCACGCTGACCGGCAGGACGCCCTGGGACTTCAGGACTGCTAGCGCTGCAGGTAGATGGGCTGGCTGACGTAGCTGTAGGGCGCGTCGAAGCCGCGCGCGCTCTCATTCGCCGTGGAGATGTTCCAGCCGCCCAGGCCCCACGCGGTGGGCGAGTAGGTCGCCCCACCCAGCGCGCCATAGCGGTGCGCCATCATCCCGCCCGCGTTGTCCCAGAGGGAGTTGTTCTCCTTCCCGTTCTTCGCCGGCGTGCGCGGGTCGATGCTGGAGCCAATCTTCCCGATGGATTCGTTGTAGCCCCGGTCCACCGTCAGCATGTACTGCGGCAGCTTCGCGGCCGCGTCGCCCTGGTGGGCGGCGCCAGGGGCTTCGTTCCCCTGCTGCTCGGCCACGTTGTACAGGGCCTCGCCCTGCTTGCCGCGCTGGGCGAAGGCATTGCCCCGGGGCTCATCCGGCTGCTTGCCGCCCGTCTCCGGGAGGCCGCCGCAGGCCGTGCCCAGCAGCACGCCCGTCACCAGCGCCGCCGTCCCCATCCACCGCTGAATGCCTCGCTCGCGCATGTTCATCGTCTCCGCCATCCCCGAGGAATGGTCATGCTGCCCGCGCCAGCCACCGGGCATCCGCCCGACGGCTCGCCTTGCAGGTCGCCCACTGCCAGGGCCTGGAGGCCACGGCGGGGCTGGGTCATGAACGGCCAGTCTCCCAGGAAGAAGGAGACCCACCACGGGGCGGAGGAATACACGGTCCCGGCCTCCCTGTCCCGCCAGGAGTGCACCGGCAGGCCCCCGCCCTCCCCCGTCAGGCGCGGGCACCCTTCCGGGCCGGAGCCTTCGCCGCCGGGGCCTTCTTCGCCGCCGGTTTCTTGACAGTGGCCGGCTTCGCCACGGCGGCCGGGGCCTTCTTCGCGGCGGGGGCCTTCACCGCCGGGGCCTTCTTCGCGGCAGGCGCCGACACCGCCGGCGAGGGAGCCCTGCCCGAGGAGACCTGGGGGGCCGCGCCGGCAGGTTGCTGGAGCGAGGCCAGGACCTCCGCCACGTGTCCTGCGACCTTCACCTTGGGCCACACGCGCAGCACCTTGCCGTCCGGTCCGATGAGGAAGGTCGCGCGGATGAGGCCCATGAACTTGCGGCCATAGAGGGACTTCTCCCCCCACACCCCGTAGGCGTCCGCCACCGCGTGGTCCGGATCCGCCAGGAGCGAGAAGGGCAGGCCCTGTTTCGTGGCGAACTTCTGGTGGCTCGCGGTGCTGTCCGGCGACACGCCCAGCACCACCGCGCCGGCCTTCACCAGCGCGGAGTGTTCGTCGCGGAAGTCACACGCCTCCGTGGTGCAGCCCGGGGTCGCGTCCTTCGGGTAGAAGTAGAGGACGACGTGCCGCCCCTTGAGCTGCGAGAGGGAGACGGTGGCGCCGCTCTGGTCGGGGAGCGAGAAGCCGGGGGCCTTGTCACCTGCTTGGGGCATGGGCATGTGACGGCTCCTTACCCAGCCCCCGGCGGCTTCTCAACCCCGCGCGCGCCTCAGTGATGGTCCGCGCTGCCCTCGCCCGGCGGGTGACTGCTGGCCTCCAGTTGGACCAGGTCCGCCTGGCAGCGCTGCAACACCTTGCGCAGCATCTCGCGGGTCGTGTCCGTCGACGCCTCGCCCATCTTCTTGGCGAGGCTCTCACAGGCGGCGCGCTTCGCGTCCGCCTCGCTGGCGCCAGGGCCCGTCGCGCCGGGGCGGGCCAGGGGGCGCGGCGGGAGCTTCTCGCGGGCGGCCTTCAGCGCGGCCAGCCGCTTCTCCGCTTCAGGGCGGCTCTTGGAGTCCTTGGGGACGGCCTCGAACTGGGCGACGACCTCCGCCCAGGCCGGGTCCTGCGGGGCCACTTTCTGGTCGATCAACGCCTGATAGCGCCCCTCGGCCTTGGCGAGTTGCTCCGGACCGGGATCCTTGGAGCAACCCGACAGCACGAGCAGGCCCATCAACAGCAGCGCGGTGGAGTGTCGTGGGTGGGCAATGCGCATGGTGTGGTGCTTCCTCCTGCTGGCCACCCGGTTAAACCACGGCTAGGGTGCGCCGTCGTGGCTCCCATCCTGCTCGCCTTCCTGCTCGGCCTGACCCAAGGTCTGCTCCATGCCCTGGGGCCGGACCACTGCGCCGCCATGGCCACCCTCGGTACCCTGGGCGGCGGCCGGCGCCGCGTCGCGGTGATGACCGCGCTGCGCTTCGCCCTGGGCCACGCGGCCATGCTGGGCGGCATCGCCGCCGTCTGCCTCCTGGCGGGCGTGGGCCTGTCGGAGACCTTCGAGCGCTGGGCGGAGGTGTTCGGCGGCGCCGTGCTGGTGGCGCTGGCCGTCACCGCGCTCCTCTTCCCGCAGAGCCTGGACCACGGGCACCCGCACCTGCCCGGCCATGATCGCAAGCCCCACGAGCACGTGCACACGGTGAGCACCGCCGCGGGCGCCTTCATGGCCGTCAGCGGCGTGCGCTCGCTGCTCATCGCCCTGCCCCCGCTGCTGGTGGGCGGCAGCATGAGCCTGGCCGCGTGGACGTACCTGCCGGGCTTCGCGCTGGGCATCCTCATCGGCATGGGCGCCGTGGGCCTGCTCTTCGCCGAGGGGCTGTCCCGCGCCAGCGCGCGCATCAACCTGTGGATCCAGCGCGGGGTCGCGGTGGGCTCCGGCGCGCTGGGCCTGTTCTGGATCGGCTCCCGGCTGGTGTAGCAGCGCGGGAGGCGCTTCCCGCGGCTACCGCTTGTCCAGGATGCCCAGCGCCATCATCGACACCAGGAAGCCGTAGACGACGTGCTCCGGGCGGTTGGCGAACGCGAGCAGCTCCGCCACCACGCGGTTGCCGTCGATCTTGGGCAGCAGCTCCGCCTCCCAGCGCTCCAGCTCCACCTCGTTGAGGCCGTAGGCGGGGGCGACCGCGGGGATGAGCCGGTCCTCGGGCTGGAGCAGGCGGCGCAGGCGCTCCGGCTTGTAGAGCTTCTTGATGCCCCGGACGATGAGGTTGGCCGGGTGCACGTCCAGCTTGATGGACTCCGCGGAGGCCTTCTCCTTGAAGCTCATCACGTACGTGCCCTCCTCCCAGGAGAAGAGCGAGTAGATGATGGCCTTCACCTGCTGGCCCACGTAGTACAGCCGCTCCGTGTCCTTGAGCAGGGCGCGCTCCACCAGCACGTCCCCGGTGCGGCGCTGGCTCAGCGCGGCGACGGCGGACGCGTCCTGGAGCTGCTCGGGTTTGATCTTCCCCACGCGCACCAGGAACTGCCCGAAGCGGTCCGCCAGCAGGTTGGAGAGCGCGAACACCGGGGTGCCGTTCTCGAAGTAGACGACCTTCTTCACCTTGCCGCGCTGGATGCCCAGTTCGCCCGTCTCGCGCGACAGGTAGAAGGCGGTGAGCAGCGACGGCAGGTTGTCGCGCAGCTCGCCCCGGCGGCTGCCCGGCGCGCCCGCGCCCACCGGCAGCGGATCCGGCGGGCGGCCCGGCGTGGGGGCCCGCACCTGGGTGGAGGGCACCTTCTGCATGGGCGTGGCGGTGAGGTTCGCGCCCCGGATTTCGGCCGTGAGGTTGCCGCCGCCCGTGACCTTGATGCGGCCGGTCAGCTCCATGGCGTCCTGCGGGCCCTCCTCCTCCACGTCGATGTCCAGCTCCACCTCGAAGGCGTCCTGCATCGAGGCGGCGGGGGCCTTCTTCTCCGCGGGCAGCACCTTGGCCACCGCTTCGAGCAGCTTCTGGGCCTCGAAGGGTTTCTCGAAGTAGCCGGCGGCCTGGTACTTCTGGCGCGCTTCGGTGGCGTGCTTGCCGCCCTTGAAGACACCCGTGATGAAGAGCAGCGGGAGCTGGGGGTTGTCCTTCCGGAGCGTGTCCGCCAGGTGGTAGCCCATCATGTCGGGCAGAAGGATGTCCAGGACGGCACACCCGGGCGGCGAGGCGCGCGCGGCTTCGATGCCCTGCTTGCCACGGCTGGCGCCCACCACCTCATACCCGGCGTCCTCGAAGAGCTGGGTGAGGAGGGAGAGGAGCTCCAGGTTGTCGTCCACGACGAGGATTCGAGGCGCCATCGCGGGGGGACCGTAGCAGATTCGGACGCCCTGTCGGCCAGCGATTCCGGGAAGCCCGGAAGGCCGTCCCCTTCAGCGGAAAGATGCAAGCGTGCCGCCGGGGCGTTAGGGTGGCGCCCGCCTCATGTCCTCCTTCTTCTCGCGCCTCCGTCCGGCGGGGTTCCTGACCCTGGCCGGCCTCCTGCTGCTGTCGCCCCTGGCGACCGTCGCCCAGACCCAGACGGATGCCGGCGAAGAAGACCCGGGCGGCGAGGAGGGCGAGGACAGCGTGGGGCGGGTGCCCACCAACTGCCGCAGCAGCAGCGACTGCGCGCCGCGCTTCAGCTGTGACGAGGGCGGCAAGTGCAAGTACACCGGGATCCGCAAGGCCCAGACCCAGGGCTGTCTGCTGGGTCCTGAAGCGGCCCTGCTGGTGCTGGGCGCGGCCGCGGTGGCCGGCTCCCGGCGCCGTCGGTAGGTAGCAGCCCCCTCACCCAAGGAGCGACGCGCGATGCGGCTGGGCCTCAAGGCGGACAACCTCCTGGAGCGGGTGGCGGACTTCCTCAACCTGGCGCCCCAGCCCCTGGCGCACGCCTTCTTCGGGATGATGGCGTCGCGCACGCTGATGGCCGGCGCGCGCCTGGGCGTCTACGCGGCGCTGGCGGACGGCGCGGCGACCGCCGAGGCGCTGGCGGCCCGGCTCAAGACGAGCACCGAGGGCATGCGCGCGCTGCTGGAGGCGCTCATCGCCTGCGAGGTGGTGGAGCTGCAGCGCGGCCGCTTCCGGCTGGCCCCCAGGGCCCGGCGCTGGCTGGACCCGCGCTCGCCGCAGGCCATCACCGCGTTCCTGGAGTTCAACTACGCGCAGTGGGACTGGTGGGGGCAGCTGGAGAACGCGGTGAAGAGCGGGCAGTCGGTGGACATCCACCAGTTCGCTCCGGACGACCCGCGCTGGCGCGACTACATCCAGGCCATGTACCAATTGGCGCGGCTGGCCTCGCCGGAGGTGGCGGGGGCCATCCCCCTGCCCCGGGGCGCCAAGCAGCTGCTGGACCTGGGCGGCGCGCATGGCTGGTACGCGGCGGAGCTGTGCCGGGTGCACCGGGGCCTGAAGGCCACGGTGGTGGACCTGGAGGGCAGCGTGCGCGTGGGGCGGGAGATCATCGCCCAGGCGGGGCTGTCGCACCGGGTGACGCACCGGGAAGGCGACGTGCTGCACGCGGACCTGGGCGGGCCGTATGACGGCGTGCTGCTGTTCCAGGTGATGCACCACCTGACGCCCGCGCAGAACGTGGCGCTCCTGCGGCGCGTGCGCGGGGCCATGGCGTCCAAGGGGACGCTCGCGGTGCTGGAGTACCTGCGCGAGGAGCGCGACACGCAGGGCACGTCCGCGCCGCTCATCGGGCTGCACTACTTCCTCACGTCGGGGGCGGCGGCGTACACGCCCGCGGAGGTGGAGGGGTTCCTGGACGACGCGGGCTTCCGCGTGCAGAGCACCCGGCCCATCCGCCACCTGCCCTTGCAGACGTTGATCATCGCGCAGCCGGAGTAGCGGCCCGGCCGCTCGCTTGTCAGACGGCGCTGCTATCTCCACACTCCAGGCATGGCCTATGGCGCGAAGACGCTCGAGGGTCCCGCGACCCTCGCTGACATCGAGGCCCTGCCCGAGGGCGTGGTGGGCGAGATCATCGACGGAACGTTGTACACACATGCGAGGCCCCGGGCCGAGCATGGCTACTTCGGATTGAGGCTCTTCCGCGAGTTGGACGAGTCCTTCCAACTGGGCGGGGAACAACCCGGCGGCTGGTGGATCATGGCCGAGCCGGGCATCCGGGTGGGCGGCTCCCCGGAGTTCAGCCCGGACCTCGCGGGCTGGCGGCGCGAACGGGTTCCAGCGCTGCCCCAGGGGCAATGGACCGACGTGCCCGACTGGGCGTGTGAAATCCTCTCTCCCTCCACGCGCGGCTACGACCAGCGCATCAAGCGGCCGTTCTACGCGCGCATCGGCATCCGGCACCTGTGGTTCGTGGACCTGGAGGTGCGCACGCTCACCGTGAGCGAGCTGCGGGAGGGACGCTGGGTGGAGATGGGCGTCTACGCCGAGGAGGATGACCTCATCCGGGCGCCACCGTTCGACGAGCGGGACCTGCGCCTGGGCTGGCTCTGGAAGTCCATCCGCTAGGGTTCACTTCCGCCGCTTCGCCTTCTGACGGGCGGCCAGCTCGCGCTCCTCCTCGAGCTGCCGCTCAAAGACCTCCCGCTGGAACTGCGCGAAGTCCACCATGGGCCGCTGCCTCGGGGAGGGGTGGGGGCCGGCGTGTTCGAGGACGGCGTTCAGCGCGGAGAGCGCCTCCGGAACCAGCTCCTGCTTGATGAGCACCAGGGCCCGTCCCAGGAGCGCCGCGGACACCACGGACCGCATCCGGGGATCCGGATCCTCGCAGTAGCGCACGTCCACCGTGTCGAAGCATTCAAGGGCCTCTTCCCAGTGTCCCAGCCCCTGGAGGGCATGGGCCCGTTGGAGGAGCGCCCCCGACGCCATGTCGACCTTGAGGGGCTCCGGGTCCCCGTCGCACGCCTCCAGCAGGGCTTCGCTCAGGCGCAGCGCTTCCTCGTGCTCCTCCAGTTGGTTGTACACGTTCGGCAGCAGCAACCGGGCCACCCCCACCGCGTTGCGCAGGCCCCCGGGCGGAGGCTCCGACGAACCGAAGCGGCGCAGCACCTCCCCCACGCACTGGAGGGCCTGCTGGGGCCTGTCCTGCTCCATCAGGAGACTGGTCCGGTACACCATGGCCCAGGCCACGCCCTCCCACAGCGCGGGCTTTCGCGGGCTCCAGAAGCGGCGCTCCACCTCGTCGAAGTGGATGAGGGCCTCCACCACCTGGCCCTGCTCCGACAGCGCCGCGCCCCGGTGCCCCAGCGCTCGCGCCACCTGGAGCTGGAGCGCGGGCACCCGCGACGCCGTGTGGCGCCGGTACACCGTGTCACAGAGCGGGATCACCTCCAGGACCTGCCCCGCGCGGATGAGCAGGCGCGCCCGGTCCATCAGCGCCTTCGCCTCCTCCTCCGGTGAGACAGGGGGCGTGGCGCCGTCAGCGTCCGGCATCAGCCCGCCCCGCGTCCCCGGGCGCCAGCGGCGGCACGTCCCGGCCCTCGCCGAAGCCGAGCGCCCAGAAGCGCGGCCGCACCTGCTCCTTCAACAGCAGCCGCAGGAGCAGGTACTTCGCCTCGTCCTGGCCGTCGAAGGCCATGGGGAAGGTGCCGTAGTGCATCGCCACCGACGTGGCCGAGCGCAGCACGCGGTGCGCCTCCAGCGCCTGCTCCGGGCCCATGTGCACCGGGTGGATGATGCGCGGACGGAATGCCCCGATGGGCAGCACCGACAGGCGCATGGGCCCGAAGCGCTCCGTGATGCGCTGGAAGTGCGGCCCCAGGCCGGTGTCCCCCGCGAAGAGCACCGGGCCGCCGGAGGTCTCCAGCACGTAGCCCGCCCACAGCGTCTCCTCCTGGTCTGTCAGCCCCCGGTTCGAGCGGTGCTGCGCGGGCACCGCCGTGACCTTCAGGCCCGGCGGCCCGCCCTGCGCGGACTGCCACCAGTCCAGCTCCTCGACGTGCTGGAAGCCCTCGGCCTTCAAGAGCTCCCGGTTGCCCAGGCCCACGAGGAACAGCGGGTGGTGCGCGGCCTCCAGCATGCGCAGCGTGGGCAGGTCCATGTGGTCGTAGTGGTTGTGGCTCACCACCACGACGTCGATGGGCGGCAGGTCCTCGAAGCGGATGCCGGGGGGCCGCACGCGCTGGGGGCCCACGAAGGACACGGGGCTGGCCCGGTCCGAATAGATGGGGTCCGTCAGCACGTTCACCCCGTCCGCCTGGAGCAGCACCGTGGCGTGGTTGATGAACGTCACGCGCAGCTGGCCCGGGCCCACGCGGGTGGGGGGCTTCGGCCCGAAGGGCAGCGCCTCGTACGGGCGCCACGCGCCGCGCTCCTCCTTCAGCGCGGCCCCGATGAGCTTCAGGGCGGGCAGCTTCGGGGCGTCGCCCAGGTTGCGGAACGTCTCGCCGTCGAAGTGGTCGGTCGCCGGGCCCCGGTGCACGGTGCCGGCGAAACAGCCCGTCCACAGCGACAGGGCCAGCACGGGCCACAGCCGGGTCACTTGATGACGATGGTCCAGTCGCATTCGAAGGGCTCTCCGTCGAGGGATGGCAACACGTAGCGCGAGGCCTGGATGCTGGCGAGCGCCTGCGCCAGCAGCTCCGGGGGCAGCATCGCTTCGCGCACTTCACACTGTTGGGGCACGCCGCCCCGCACCAGCCGGCACGTCACGCGGACGTGGTGCTTGCGCCCCTCGCGCCAGCGCTGGAAGGCCTCCTGGAACACCGGGTCGTCCGGTGGGCCGCCGCGCACGCGCCGGGGCTCCTTCACGTGCTGGGACAGCCAGGAGCAGGCGTCCTTCACCTGTCCGTCGCAGGCCTTGCCCATCAGGGACAGCGCGCGCAGGCGCTCCGGGCCCCGCGCGTCCGTGGCCAGGAGCGTGAGGGCCTGGTCGAAGCAGTCCTTCGCCGTGCGCACCGTGCAGGCGTCGGTGGTCACCGGGGGCGTGCCCGCGGCGAAGGCCCCGACGGGCGCGGGGCGCATCAGGTCCTCCGCCACGCGCGCCGGGTCGCTCTTGCGCGGGCCGCACGCGGACGCGGCGCACAGCAGGGCCAGCAGGGGGAGGGACGGACGCCAGGACATGGCGCCATCGTAGACGGCCCGGGCCGGGGAAGGGTCGGCCCCTGGGCTGAATCTCCACGCGGGGCCGTGGAGTGAATGTGTCCGGAGGATGTCGGCTTCAGCGCCCGCGCAGGGCCTCCAGCGCACGGGCCAGCGTCCGTGTCCCCGCGCGGAGGGCGTCCGGGCGTACGCCGCCGAAACCGAGGACGAGGCCGGCCTCACGACTCCGCCCGAGGAAATAGTCGGACAGGGCAGCCACCTCCACGCCCCGCCGGGCCGCTTCCTCGCGGACGCGCAGGTCGGACAGGGGCGCCGCGAGCGACGCGGACACCTGCATGCCGGTGTCACAGGGCCGGGGCGTCAGGGCTCCAGCGCAGTCGGCGCGCAGCGCATCCAGCAGTGCTTCGCCGCGCTCCCGGTAGGCCACCCGCATCCGGCGCAGGTGGCGCGCGAAGTGACCTTCCGCGAGGAACACCGCCAGGGCCGCCTGCTCCAGCGATGAGGCGGGCGCGGGGGCGGAGGCACGGGCCGAGGCGAAGGCGTCCACCAGGGACGGCGGCGCGACGAAGAAGCCCAGGCGCAGGCCGGGGAACATCGACTTGCTGAAGGTGCCCACGTAGACGACGCAGCCGGTCTCATCCAGCCCCTGGAGCGCGGTGAGGGGACGGCCCCGGTGACGGAACTCACTGTCGTAGTCGTCCTCGATGATCACGGCCCGCGTGCGTGCCGCCCAGCGCAGCAGCGCCATCCGTCGCGCCAGGCTCAGCGTGGCGCCCAGCGGATACTGGTGCGAGGGCGCCACCACCGCGACGCGGGCCCGGGGCGCCCGAGCCATGCCAGCGCCCACGTCCAGCCCTTCCGGATCCACGGGCACGGGAACCGTCCGGCCACCCGCGGCGAGCACCGCGCGACGGACACCGGGGTAGCCCGGGTCTTCCACCCAGACCGCGTCTCCCGGGTCGAGCGCGAGCCGGAGGACCTCATCGAACGCCTGCTGCGTCCCTGCGGTCACGAAGATCTGTTCGGCCACACACCGCACCCCGCGCGACGCGGACACATGGACAGCGATGGCTTCGCGAAGGGGTGCATGGCCCAGCGGGTCACCCCCATCGAGCAGCCCGGTGCTCGCGCGCGCATGGACGCGCGTCACCGTGCGCCCCCACAGCGCGGTCGGAAACAGGTCGAGCGCAGGGACGCCAGGACGGAAGGCACGGGGCGCCGCGCCCAACCGGGGCGCCCCCACCGGTGAAGACTTCCGGATCCGGGCCGAGGCGGCGAGCCGGGGGCCCCGGGACGCACGGAAAGGGGCGCTCCGGGGCCGGTCCTCGGGGGCGATGGGCAGTTCGGGAGCGACGCGGGTGGAGGCGCCAGCGCGGGCCACGACGTAACCCTCGGCGGCGAGTGCATCCAGCGCCTGGAGGACCGTGCTGCGGGCCACCTCCAGCTCCGCGGCGAGCTGGCGGGATGAAGGGATCCGCCATCCCGGCGCCAGCGCTCCGGAGAGGATGCGCGCGCGGACACCCTCGAAGATCTGCTCGTGGAGCGGCGTGGACGTTCGCGGGTCCAGGCGGAGAAGCAGGGAGGTGACGGCGCCGGGAGGGGTCTTCAACTGGTAGGGCCGGTTCGCTCGAAAGTGGTCTTCATGACCCTACCAGCTTGCTGACAAGGATGGCTCCCGCACCCGAACTCCGGAAGCCCCCATGTCGTCCGCTCCTACCGCCTTCTGCACGGTCTGCATCCGGCGCTGAGCGGGCCACTCGAACATCTGACGTTGGCGCCCACCCTCCGTTCCCGGTTGCGCTGATCCGCTTCCCGAAAAGGACTCCCACCATGAAGCCTCTTCCCCCGCTCCCCACTGGCGACGTGCACGACTTCGACTTCTTCCTGGGCGAATGGACCTGCCACAACCGGCGCCTCAAGAAGCGACTTGCGGGCAGTGACGACTGGGACACCTTCGCGTCGAGAGCGCGCTGTCGGACACACCTGGGCGGCGTGGCCAACGTCGAAGAGGCCGAGTTCGAGCGAGGCTTCTCCGGAATGGCGCTGCGGCTGTTCGACCTCCAGCAGCGGCGCTGGTCCATCTACTGGGTCGACAGTCGCGGAGGCGTGCTCCTGCCCCCCGTGCACGGAGGCTTCACGGGAGATCACGGCATCTTCTACGGCGAGGACACCGACGACGGCCGTCCGGTCCAGGTCCAGTTCCGGTGGACGCGACAGGGGACGGATCGCGCGCGGTGGGAGCAGGCCTTCTCGCTCGACGGAGAGACGTGGGAGACCAACTGGGTGATGGAGTTCACCCGGGTGCCGGAACGGACGGCATCCACCGCTTCACCCGGCACCCCGCGGTAATGCGGGCCCCGTCCCGCTGAAGCGGTTCGACAGGCTGCCGGGCAGTGGAGAAGCGGGACGGGGGCGTCGTGTGGCTCAAGTACCGCGTGCGCAACGAGGCTCGCTGAGCCCCATCAGCCGCGCAGCAGCGTCGCGGACTCGTAGAGGCTCTGCTGCTGGAAGATGCCGGCCGCGGACGCGTCCGTCTCCAGCTTCTCCTGCACGCCCTTGGGCAGCTGCGCGTAGAGGTCCTGGCCCAGCAGCCCCTCCAGCTGGTCCACCGGCACGCGCGAGGCCTCCAGCATGGGGACGATGTCGTCCTTCTTGGACGGGCCTTCCTTCGCGTTCGGCACCATGTACGCGAACATCGACAGGTTGCCGTTGGGCAGCTCCAGCAGCACCGTCTTGAAGTTGTGCGTGGGCACCGCCATCTTGCGGTCCTTCGCGCCCATCGTGTCGATGGACTCGGGCGGCAGCGGCTTGCCCTTGTCGTCCAGGTACAGGTTGCCCGTGACGATGTAGGCCTTGCCGCCCGTCTCCTTCACCAGCTCCGACACGCCGCGCTCCAGCGTGCGCCACACCTGCTGGTTGTGATTGCCGTGCTGCGGGGCGATGTTGCTCATGTAGTGGCCTTCGTTCATCGCCGCCTGCGTGGGCGAATCCTCGGCCGCCTTCATGTGTCCCCGGTCGAAGCCGGTGTTGTTGTAGTCGGAGTCCGTCACGCCCCCGACGCCCACTTCCGGGTCGCGCACGAAGGTGCTCTTGAGCCGGCTGACGTCCGCGGGCGTCTCCTTCACGTCCGCCGCGGACAGCATGTAGCTGACGAACGTGGGCACGTTCTTGTCCGTGTCCAGCAGCGTGCGCGAGTACTCCTTCACCAGGTTCAGCCCGGGCGTCGCGCCCTCGCCGCCCACCGGCCGGAGCGGATCCATCTCGCCCGCGACCTCCGCCACGCGGCTCTGGAAGGTGGCCATCTGCTGGTCGGGCACCCACTGCGTGTCCGCCGCCGTGCCCGTGCCCTTGGCCTGGTTCGCCTTGGACGCGTTCACGTAGGCCGTCAGCTCTTCCGCGGACAGCTGGCCGTCCGCGTTGCCGCCCAGCAGGTCCGCGCGCTTCGCCACCGACGCCTGCCAGGGGCTGTCGAACGCGTCCACCGACACCGACTGCGCGCCCCCCGCGAGCTTCGCGTCGAGCGCCGCGCGCTGCTGCTGGATGGCTGTGGACGTGAGGAACTGCGCGTCCGTGGGCGCGGAGAGGTACGCCTCCAGCTCCGCCGCGGACACCTGGCCGTTCTCACCCCGGCCGCCCACGCCGCCCTCGTCCGCCGCCTTCAGCAGCCGGCCCTGCCAGCTCTCATCCGTCCAGCCGAACTTCTGCTGGAGGTCGGAGATGGCCACCTCCTTGGTCGCGGAGCGCTTCCAGCTTCCCCCCGAAGGGGCCGCCACCGTGTTGGAAGGAAGGGCGCCGGCGGGAGCGGCGTTGCCCGGCACGGGCGCGGCAGGCACCGCGGTGTTCGCGGGCGCGGCGGCGGTGTCGGACGCATTCGCGGGCGCAGGGCGCGGGGGAGCGGCTCGCGTCGGGATTCGCAGCGACATGCGGTGAACGTCCTCGGGGCCGGTGGGGGAACAGTCCGGGAGAGGGGCCCCTCCACCCATCGTCGGCGCGACGCGGCACCCGGTTGCGTCGCGCCTCCCTTTTTCTCAGGTGCCAGGGCTTTTTTCGGTCAGGATCAACCCGGCTGTCACTTTATGCCGGGCTTGTGGGGCGCCTGCGGGAGGTGGCCGTCGGGTCGGGCGTGCTGGACGGCATGGACGATGCGGGCTTCGGCCTGGAGCTTTTCGACGACAGCGGCAGGCAGGCGGGCGCGCTCGGCGGCGACGGCGAGGGTGATCAGGAAGGCCTCGCTGACGGGCCCCTGGGTGGAGGTGTTCCGGGCGGAGGGGGTGAAGGCGTGGGCCTCCACCACGTCGCCTGACGCGGTGCGCACCCGCACCGGACGCTCTTCATTGGCCAGGGCGAGGGCGGTCTCCAGGCGGGCCAGGACGGACCAGGACTCGGCGTCCACGGCACGCAGCCGGCCGGTGACGTGGTGTCCGGGGGCGTCCACGAGGCGCGCGACCCGGCCGCCCCAGTTGGGCACGTGGACGTCATAGACGACGTCCACGTCCAGGGCTTCGGCGAGCTCGCCTTCGGGGAAGTCGGGCACGGGGGGCAGGCCGTGCAGGTGCCGGCTCGCCGCGGCCGGAGCCAGGTCGAGGGAGAACGCGAACCAGGGACGCGAAGCCGCGGGGCCAGATGCCATGGACCCGAGTGTCCCCGGCGTGCGGCGGGCGGACAAGGGGCAGGCGGTGCGGATCCGCGAGGGTGGGCGCCGGGCAGGCGCGGACCCTTCCGGACGCGGCGGGATTCGCGACCACGGGTCCGGGTCACGTCACCACGGCGGCGAGGATGCGCTCGAAGAGCCAGGGGCAGTGACCCAGCAGGCGCACCACGGGCCTGCGCAGGCGCGGACGCCGCGCGAGCATCAGCAGGCCATGCGTCGTCCAGGAGTACTTGCGGAACACGCGCTGGAAGGTGCGCTCGTAGGGCAGCAGCGTGTCGCGGCCCGCGCCCTTCGCCAGTGCGTCCGGGAGCAGCGCGCCCAGGGACTCCGCGCAGGCGAAGGCCAGGGTGAGGCCTTCGCCCGTCACCGCGTCCACATAGCCCGCCGCGTCTCCCACCAGCGCGAAGCGGTCCGCCACCCGCGTCCGGGCCACGCGCGCCAGCGGGCCCGCGCCGCGCACCTGCGAGTCCGGCTCCACGCCCGCGAGCCTCTCCGCCAGCCTCGGGAAGTGGGCCAGCAACGCCTCGAAGCCCACGCGCTCCGCCACGGTGCCCGCCTCCCACAGGAAGGCGATGCCCACGCGCTCCGCTCCGGCGGGCGTCACGTACGCCTCGACGCCGGAGGCGAAGTGCACCTCCACGTAGGGCGTCCACGGCACGCGGCGGAAGTGCCGCCGCAGCCCGAAGCGGCGCGGGCCTTCCTGCACCACGTCCAGCCCCTCCGCGCGGCGCAGCGGCGAAGCCAGTCCGTCCGCCGCCACCAGGAACCGGGCCTGCACCGACCCCGTGGGCGTCTCCAGCAGCACCCCCTCCTCCGTGCGCTGGTGCGCCACGACCTGCGAGTACTCCCGCAGGTCCACGCCCACCTCGCGCGCGCGCGTCACGAGCGCCGTGGACAGCGCCAGCCTGCGCACCCCCAGCCCACCGGGGGCCGGCAGCAGGCCTTCCGCCGTGGTGCCATCCTCCTGCACGTAGCGGATGCCGACGAAGGGCGAGCTCTCGCGCCGGTCCAGGTGCGCCAGCACGCCCAGCCGCTCCAACGCCGCGAGCCCCGAAGGCATCAGGCCCTCACCACAGGCCTTGTCCACGGGCGTGGAGGAGCGCTCCAGCACCACCGTGTCCAACCCGCGCTGGGCCGCGGCGATGGCCACCGCGAGCCCCGCCGGACCGCCTCCGACCACGACGACGTCGTGGCGTTTCACCCGCCCCGCCCCGTCACGAGTCATGCTCGGCGCGCACCATCGCCAGCGCGCTCTTCGCCATCTCCACCGCCATCCCCACCGCGCCCATCTTCTTCGGCGCCGTCAGCTCGCCGGTCAGATAGCGCCGCAGCGCTTCACCCCGGCGCAGCTTGCCGCTGGACGTGCGCGGCAGCGTGCCCGGCTCCAGGATGCGCACCGTGTGCGGCTGCACGCCCGTCGCCGCCACCACTGCGGAGCGGATGTCCGCCTCCACCGACGCCTCATTGCCTGGCGCCGCGCGCTCCGCGAGGATCAACAGCGCTTCGTCCTGACTGTCCTCGGGCGTGAAGCCCAGCGCCACCGCGCAGCCCGTGCGCACGCCCTCCACCGCGCCCAGCGGCTCCTCGAAGGCCTGCGGCGCGTGGTTCGCGCCCCGGATGATGACCAGGTCCTTCGCGCGGCCCGTCAGGTACAGCTCCCCGTCCACGCCAAAGCCCAGGTCCCCCGTGTCCAACCAGCCGTCGCCCGTGAGCGCGCGCTCCGTCGCCTCCGCGTCCTCGAAGTAGCCGCGCATCACCGACGGTCCCTTCGCGAACACGCGCCCCACCCTGCGCTCCGGCAGCTCCGCGCCGTCCTCGCCGCGCACCTGCACCTCGAAGCCCGCGATCGGCGCGCCCACGCTCACCAGCGTCCGCGTCCCTTCGCGCGCCAGTCCTTCGCGCGCGAGAACGTTGGGCTCCACGCCCAGCTCGCGCGGCCCTCGTCCCGCCGGGGGGAACGTCACCGCCAGCGAGGCTTCGGACAAGCCATACACCGGCCGCAGCGCCCGCGCGGAGAAGCCCCACTTCTCGAACCGCTCCGCGAACCGGCGCAGCGTGTCCGCGGACACCGGCTCCGCGCCGTTGAGCGCGTGGTGCCACCCGGACAGGTCCACGCCCTGGAGCTCCGCGTCCTTCACGCGCTTCAGACACAGCCCGTAGGCGAAGTTCGGCGCCGGGGACACGAAGCCCCGGTGCCGCGACAGCGCCCGCAGCCACAGCGCCGGCTTCACCAGGAACGTCTCCGGCGGAATCAGCACCAGGCTGCCCGGGTAGTACAGCGCGGAGAGCACGCAGCCGATGAGTCCCATGTCGTGGTACAGCGGCAGCCAGCTCACGCCCACCGGCGTCACGCCGGCCGCCACCGGCATCGCCGCCTCCAGCGCCGCCACCTGCGCCACGAGCGCCCCGTGCGTCAGCGCCACCGGCTTCGGCGCCACCGTGGAGCCGGACGAGAACTGGATGAGCCCCAGCGCTTCAGGCCCCACCTCCACCTCCAGGTCCTCGTCGCCGTGCATCACCGCGTCCACCGTGTGGCAGCCCAGCCGGGGCCGCGCGGCCTCCACGCTGGGGCCCAGCAGCAGCCGCACGCGCATGTCCGTCAGCACCGCGACCGCGCCCGTCACCTGGAGCATGCGCGACGTCGCCCGGTGGTACTCGTCCAGCCGTCCCAGCCGCACCGGCGGATACAGGGGCACCGGCACCGCGCCCGCCAGCAGCGTGCCGAAGTAGGCATCCATGAACGCGGGCGACGTGGGCAGCAAGAGCGCCACCCGCTCCCCCGGCTTCACGCCCAGCCGCGCGAGCCCCGCCGCCGCCCGCTTCGCGCGCCGGTAGACGTGGGCCCACGGCAGGGACGTCTCGCGCTCGGAGGCGTCCACGAACACGAGCCCCAGCGACGTGTGCGACGTCGCCCTCAACATCGCGTTCACCGTGGCGTGCTTCAGCGCGGGCAGGGGCGGTCCCTTCATGGCTGGGCCCCCACTTCCGAGTGCGCTTCGGCGACCCGCATGGCCACCAGCCGCGACAGGTCCTCCACCGTGCGCACGCCCTGCGCGTCCTCCTCCGACAGCATCACCCGGAAGCGGTTCTCCAACCCCACCGCCAGCACCGTCAGCCCCAGGCTGTCCAGTTGCAGGTCGCGCAACAGGTCGTGCGAGGGCTCCACCACGCCCTCGAACTCCAGCTCCTCGCGGGCGATGCGGCGGATCTCCGTCATCACCTCCGTCACGGTGTCAGCCACGGCGAACCTCCGGAATGAAGCGGGGACGGTGGGCGAACGCCTCGGAATACATCGCGCCGAGCGCCGCCTCCTCCGCGCGGATGCGCACGAAGAGCAGGGCCGCGTTGCCCACCGTGAAGACCACCGCCGTCACCCACGCCCCGTGGATGAGCGGCACGCACAACAGCTCCAGCACCACCGCCACGTAGTTCGGATGCCGCAGGAACCGGTACGGGCCGCCCGTCACCGGCGCCAGCCCCGGCACCACGATGATGCGTGAGTTCCACCGGTCGCCCAGCGTCCCGATGGCCCAGTACCTCAAGCCCTGCGCCACCACCGCGCCCACCAGCGCCACCACGCTCCACGTGCCCCAGAAGGGCCGGTGCAGGCCGAACACCTCCGCCACGCACGCCACCAGGAAGAGCGTGTGGAACACCACCATGAAGCGGTAGTGCCCCTGCCCCGTCTCCACCCCGCCGCGCTCGAAGGCCCGCGCCGCGTTGCGCTTGGAGAGCACCAGCTCCAGCAGCCGCTCCGCGATGAGCAGCACCATGAAGCCCGCGAACAGCATCTGTGTGCCGGTCACCAGCGCACCAGGACCATCTCCGCGCAGAAGCCCGGCCCCATCGCCATCACCACGCCCCATTCACCCGGCTTCGCGCCCGCCTCCTCCAGCGTCTCGCCCAGCACGAAGAGCACCGACGCGCTGGACAGGTTGCCCACCTGGCGCAGCGACCTCCACGAGCGCTCCAGCGCGCCCGCCTCCAGTTCCAGCGCGGACTCGAAGCCCTCCAGCACCTTGGGCCCGCCGGTGTGCGCCACCCAGTGCCGCACGTCCTGGCGGGTGAGGCCGTGCTCGGCGAGGAAGCCGTCCACGTTGCCGCGGATGTGGTCCTTCACGAGCTGCGGCACCTTGGCGGACAGCACCACCTTGAAGCCCGTGTCCACCACGTCCCAGCCCATCACCCGTTCGGTGTCCGGATAGAACACGGACCGCGAGCCCACCACGCGAGGCCCCGTCGCGCCGGGAGCCTCCGCGCCCCGCAGCACCACGCACGCCGCGCCGTCGCCGAAGAGGCCGGAGGCGATGATGTTGGGGATGGACAGGTCCTCGCGCTGCAACGTCAGCGAGCACAGCTCCGCGGCGATGAGCAGCGCCGTCTGCTTCGGGAACGCGCGCAGGTAGTCCGACGCCCGGGCCAGTCCGGCGGCGCCCGCCACGCATCCCAGGCCGAAGATGGGCGTGCGCTTCACGTCCTCGCGAAAGCCCATCCGGTTGACCAGCCGCGCGTCCACGCTGGGGGTGGCGATGCCCGTCACTGTGACGAAGAAGACATGGTCCACGTCCTTCGGGGTCAGGCCCGCGCGCTCCAGGGCCTGGCGCGCCACGGTCTCCGACAGCTCCGTGGCCACGCGGATCCACGCGTCGTTGCGCTGCTGGAAGGTCGCGAGCGCCGGGTACTCCGCCAGCGGCAGCGCCAGGTGCCGGCCGCCGACCTGGACGTTGCGGTGCAGGTCCTCCAGACGCTCCAGGTTGAAGTGCTTCGTCGCCCACAGGTCGCGCAGCGCCGCGATGAGCTGTTCCTGGCTGGCGTAGTGCGGCGGAAGCGCGCGGCCCACCGCGCTCAAGGAGGGCGAAGGCACGGTGTCGTGACGGGTCGAGCTGAGCATGTAGTCCCTGGAGGGTCCCACCCTGGAAGTCGAGTTCCCACGCTTAACCGGCGAACGGCCCAGATGCGATGGCCTACCGTCGAGGTGCATACGCCTGAACGTCCCAGGGCGTTTCCACTGTTGCGCACGCGACGCGCTGCGGTCTCTCCCTGGCCTCGGTGCGCTGCCCCCCTCCGTCCACAGGCACCTGTTCCCCCCTCCAACCGGCCCTCCGTCCACGAATGCGTTCGGAGCCGAGGGGGTCATCAGCACCTCCTCCTCCTGACGTCCTTCGCAGCCTCGGTGTTGAGTCCCTTGGAGTGATCGCTGGGCATACAGCTTGGCCCTTTGTCGCCCACCAATCCAAGACCTGGCTTCGTGCTACCTTCATGAGGGATTGGCTCACCGTCAAACCAAACTCCCCATGGAACGCACCGAATCAGCGAGCCGCCGTCATCAGGCCCGTTCTCTTCTAGAACAACCCGATAGGATTCCGCGTTGGGATGTCCTGGAGGTGCATCTGGACGATGCGGCCTTTCTGTCCACGCAGTGGGACCGGGCCCTGGAATGCTCGAACCGAAACCTCCAGCGCGTGAAGGAAAGCGTCGAGCAACGCCTGCATTCCCATCTGGATGCACTCGTGGTCGCTGGCTCCAAGGTAGCGGAACGCATGCTGCGGCCCGCCCGCTCGCACGAGGACCCTGAGTACATCCGAGCCGCGTGCATGGCACTCCTGCGGTCAGGCACACCCAGGGGGTTGGACTCCGTGCTCCAGACCTTCCTTGAAGGCGAACCGGACATGCGCAAGGAAGCACAGCGCGCACTGGAACTGGAAGGCGGCGAAGGGCTTCCACGTTGCCTTCATCTCCTCCTCTCGCACGCGGAGCCACGCATACTGGCTGCCGTGCTTGAGGTGCTCCGCTTCCGTCGGATCCCCCTGGAAGCATCATGGAAGGAGTCATTGGCACGCGTGGAGGCACCCGACCTTCAGTCCGCGCTCCTACGTGGAGCGTGTTTCGCCCCGCAACAGGAGGTCCGGCCCGCCGAGCTTCGAACAGCCCTCCAAGCCCTGGATCCAGCGATTCGCGAGGCGGCCCTGGTGCTGGGCCTCGTGCGTGGCCAACGCATCGCGTGGCAAGCCTGCCAGCAACAGCTGGACGCCAGAGATGGGGCCGGAAGCATGGCGCGGCTTCTGCTCGCAATCGGAGGAGAGGACAAGGACATCGAACGGCTGAAAAGCCTGCTCCAGGTGCCCGAACTCAGAGCCGATGTGCTCTGGGCACTCGGCTTCAGTGGGCGACCGGCCGCAGCCGAAGCCTGTCTGCCCTGGATGCATGACAAGGCCTTCGCCAACATCGCGGCGGAGGCGTTCTGCTCGATCGTTGGCCTGAAGCTGGAGGGTCCCCTGGCGAAAGAACAGGATCCAGAGGACGAGGAACCTGGGCCACTCGAGGAAGACCTTGACGGCGAGCCGCGCCCTGGAGGCGCAGCTGCACTCATCGCACCCGCTCCCGAAGCCGTCACGTCATGGTGGGCCAGGGCTCGAAGAGGATTCGATCCAACCGAGCGGTATCGCAATGGCGCGCCCACGAGCGCACGGGACCTGAGCACGGTGCTCCTGGGCGCCCCCATGCGCCGTCGGCCTCCCCTGGCACTTGAGCTGTTGATCCGAAGCCAGGGCCGCATCGGGGTGGAAGTCCGGGCATGGGCTCGCTTACAATGGGAGCAATTGCATGCTGCGAAGGGTGAGTCGGGACGTCTGAAGGCCCAGCCATTCGCCACGGCAATGAACGGATGAACTCCGTCACGCGTCACTGAAGCCTGGTCTGGACTCCAAGGGAGCGGCATGGGAACGACAGTCGGCGTGAACAAGATGTCGATCGTCCACAAGGACTCCAACGGCGTGACGATGGCCATGCCGGACGTCTGCAAGACGCCCAGCCCAGCAGGCCCGGTCCCCATCCCCTACCCCAACATCGCGCGCTCGGCGGACACGGCGAAGGGGAGCGAGACGGTGCTGGCCGAGGGCAAGCCCGTGTGCGTCAAGGACTCGAACTTCAGCACCAGCACCGGCGACGAGGCCGGGACAGCGGGAGGCGGTGTCGCCTCCAACAAGACGAAGGGCAAGGCGGAGTTCGTCAACTACTCCTTCGATGTGAAATTCGAGGGGAAGAACGTGGCCAGGGCCATGGACCTGATGACCCACAACGACAAGAACACGCCACCCTTCCCCCTCATCCAGCCTCCGGTCATCGCCCTGGGAAAAGGACCGGACGACTCGAAGTGTCTCTGCTGCAAGAAGACCCTCTAGTCTGCTGGAGCGCGTACGGTGAGGCTCGTCGTGACAGGGATTGGCATGGTGACCGCACTGGGATACGGCGCGACGGGAAGTTGCGCGGCCATCCGGGCGGGCCTGTCACGTCCACAGGCCCTGGATGGACTGGTCGTGGAGGATGGCGAGGGGGGCTCGCAGCCCGTCACCGGCTTTCCTGTATCGGGCTATGCGGAGGGGTTCTTCCTGGTGGGCGCGTGGCTCAGACTGGCGGCGGGCAGCCTGGATGATTTGCGTCATGGGATGGAGTGGCCTTCGCCCTCCGACGTGTCCTTCTGGGGAAGGACCGGACTCTTGGCCCTGACGCCCTTCATCGACGAGGCCCGGTTCGGCTGGTCCCTGGGCCAACGCCCTCATGCCCTCGTGGAGGACTTCGTCCAGCCGTTGCTCACGCTCCAACACCTTCCCGTATCGATTGAGCGCAGTCGCCCACTGGCCCTTGGGCACTGCGGGTTGGTGGCGGCCCTCCAGCAAGCCCGTCACCTGCTGGAGGAACGAAGGCTGGAGCGGGTCATCATCGTCGCGGCGGACTCCTATGCCGATGTCCCAAGTCTGGAGTGGATTGACGGGCAGGGGCGACTCAAGCAGCCCCGGATGCCGGTGGGCCTGATGCCCGGGCAGGCAGGAGCGTGCCTCCTGATCGAGGGAGAAGGAGCGGCCAGGGCGCGCGGAGCGCCCCTGGGTATCTGCGTCCAGGGAGCGTCCTTCGCCGCCGGGCCGGGTGAGCGGCGAATGCCACATGTGCTGGGCCGTGAGCTGGCCGCGTCAATCCTCCTCGTGCTTCGTGACGCGCGGGTGCCCCTGCCGTATCAGGGATGTCTGGTCCTGGACCTGAATGGCGAGGAGTGGAAGTCAGCCGCCTGGGCCCATGCCCAGTTGCACCTGACGGAGCACGTCGACTTCGAGAACTGCCGGGTTCGGGTTCCCGCTGAATCGCTGGGTGAAACCGGAGCGTCGAGCGCGGTCGTGGGGGCTGGAGTGGCCATCTCCGAGCTGCGCTCCTCCCACGACGAGAGCGCTATCGTTTGCTCTCTTTCCGACCACGGCGACTCCGGGGTCATCCTGCTCCAGCGAACTCTTGAGCGGTAGCTCACAAGGAGGTTGTCATGGCGTTCACTGCCGCGAAGGACCACATCCTCTCGACATACCCGATGCAGGCGGTGCTTTGCCGTTCCAAGGAGTATCGAAAGAACGGCATCAACTGTATCCGCGGAGACCCAGGCAAGCTCGCCCGCGTCTACAACAACAACAGCAAGATCAAGAAGTACTTGATCGAGAACGCCATCGGGACCCGGACTCCAGGCGCAACCGCGGGTGACGACTCGCACGCCGCCGGCTATCACTTCAATCATTTCACCGAAAAAGCAGGCACGCCCTATCCAAACGCGGGCCATCACATCCTGCCTTGCGAGCTGTTCACCGTCAAAAGCGAGGGGAGCAAACAGGGGGGCGTGTTCGAGGAAGAGGAGTTCAAGATCCTCCGTCGGGTGAAGTACGACATCAACAACGGAGAGAACCTTATCTTCCTACCCGCCATCAATAACAGCCATTGTGGCGTCCACCAACTACCTTGCCACGTTGGCAGTCACCCCGGCTACACCGCGGAAGTGTCATTCGACGTCGAGCAGATCAACCTGCTCCTCAAGGAGAGCCTCAATGAACCCTGCGAGGACTGGAAGCCACCCGAGAGCATTCCGGCCGAGATCAAGAAATACGAGAAGAAATACTGGAATTGGATTGTAACGTTCGGCGAAAACACGAGGGGTTCGCACATCAACACGTTCCGCAAGGAGCTGGTCGCCGAGCTGACAAAAAAGACGAAGTCCCGGCCCAGACTGGGCAAGACAACCTGACACACCTCAGGCCCAACCTCATGAGCTTTCGACCCTGGCTTTCGGACGACGAGAATGACGCGTATGCATGGATCACCTATGCGCCCAGCGCGTTGAGGAAAGAGCCCAAGGAGTACGAACTGCACAAGGGCATTACAGTGCAGCACTGGTATCCAGCGAATGTGACCTTCCCGCTGGCGGAGGACCGAGGTCTTGAACTCACGGACTCCATCCCCAACACCCTCGGCCTCATCATCGTGTCGGAGCGACTGAAACGGTTCCTGGAGGCGAACGCAGGAGCCCACATGGAGTTCCTCCCTGCCCGTCTTCTCGATCAAAAGGACCGGCTCGTTCCGGAGCCCTACTTCATCCTGAACCTGCTGGAAGTCGTGGAGTGCGTCGATCTTGAGAAGTCGCAGTACGAACGCTCAGCGATAATTCCCTCATTCATTGCCTGGTTCTCGCTCCTGGTCGTGGATCCGGCACGGATTCCCCCGGAAGCGAAGCTCTTCCGGCTCAAGGAGAAGCCCAACCTCATCCTGATTCGAGAGGACCTCGCCCAGGTGCTCGTCAATGAGGACTACACGGGCATGATGTTCCTGGACTTGGAGGAGTACGGCAGGGAATGGGGACGGACCTGAGCGTGAGAGACCCGGGAGCATGATCCATCACGAAACCAACGCGCTCGAAGCCATCCGGGTCCTGACGCTTGAGGTCGAAAGCGGGCCGCTCCCCGTAGAGGAGCGCGAGCGCATCCTCTTCCACCTGTCGCGGCATTGCCGCATCGCCGCGCTCAGCGCGCTGCTGGCCCGGGCGGATGTCGTGTCCTTCCGCGAGCGCCTCCGGATGTCTGGAACGTGGCGACTGAACCTCCTGAGTGACCGCGCCACACAGGAGAGGCCCTTCAACCGGTTCACGGGGGCTGCCCAGATCGCTCCACTCTGTGATGCCCTCGCTGCCGGTGCGGACACGGTCGCTCAAGACATCGCGCGCATGTCCGCGTCCGGGTGGCTGACACGCAAGGAGTTCGAGGACGATTTCTACTATGGGCGGCTGCTGGGCGGGTTCGCCCTTCGAGAGCCTGGGTGGGAAACCGCAGCGGATGGCCTGCTGTCCGGTCTCGTCCGCGTCATCGGGGATGAGGGCGCGCCTCGGGTCCGCGTGTGCCGGGCCCTGTTGACCCACGAGTCCGGCGCATTTCTCGACGCCCTGTTGGAACTCCTGGAGCAGCATGGCGCCTGGTTCCGAGCCAGGGCGGGTACCCTGCAATCCCGCGAACCCGCATTCGGGTTGGAACGTTCCGTTTGCGTGGAGGGGCTGGCCTTGCTGCACCTCGCCCTGCTCCACGGCTTGTCGATCGACCCGGAGGCGGAATACCCATTGATGCCTGACATTGTCCGAGTGGGCTGAGCCCTCCGGGCGGTATTGCTCCTGACGCGGTTGAACATGGTGGCATCCAGGGCCCTGTCCATGTGCCGTGACTGGTTCGCCCTCGACCTGAAGGCGCACTCCTACGAAGTACGCGCCTCCTCACCAGACCCGTCCCTATCGGAGACGACATGGGCCGGATTCGCCGTGTCACTGGCGCGCCCGGATGAGGATGCCCAGAGGGCCACTCCCGTGATGAACGTCTGCCTGCCCTGCCCGGCGCCGCATCGACGGGCTCATCTCCTTTGCCGCTGAGCTTCCCGTGGATGCCAGACTTTTGGACCAGCGTCCCAGGCAATAACGGTCATGGTCCTCGTACCCGAGGACGTGGCGGCTCGCGCTCAGGGCAGGCGCCCCCGTGAGACGCGAGACGCACGTTGGGTTCCCGCTGTGACTCCAACGTTCCAGGGCGTGCCATGACGGTCCGAAACCCGAAGCGTACCCGCTCCTCCCGTCGTAGCACTCCAGCCCTGCTGTCCCTTGGACTGCTGGGTCTCTCCGGGCCCGCGTGGGCCGCGACTCCCGCCACCTTCGCGGCCCCCGTGGAATCCTCCACGGGCCCGGGCCCGCGCTACGTGGCAGCCGCCGACTTCAACAAGGACGGCGTCCCTGACGTCGCCATCGCGAACATCCCAAACCGCCCCCTCGCCATCCAGCTCGGCTCCACGACGGGGATGCTCGCCACCCCGCGGACGGTGGCCCTGCCCACCAGTCTCACCCCGCCCGTCTCCGTCGCCGGTGTCTCGGACTTCAACGGGGATGGCAATCCGGACGTCGCCGTCGTGGGCAACAACGTCGTCGCCGCGTTCTACGGCGACGGCGCGGGCGGCTTCCTGTCCACGCCGCCCGGCCTGGCCCAACTCCCGAGCGAGCCGGCGGCCTTTCGCGGACTCGCCGTCGCCAACCTCGTCGAGAACACGGCGTCCCCGGAGCTGCTGACCTTTTCCCCCACGAACCAGTTCGTCTTCATCGTCACCGCTCCCGGCGCTCCCTTCCCTACCGAACGCCCGGTGCTCCTGTCTCCCAACACCCTGGACATCGCCGTGGCGGACGTCACCGGAGACGGCCACGTCGACATCGTCGGCGTGAATGCCGCTGGCGTCATGGCCATCCAGGCCGGTGATGGCTGTTGCGAGGCGAGCTGGTTGATGGACGAGCGATCCGCTTGGTTGATGGGCATCACCGAGCGCGAGCGTCAGCGAGCGCGCTCGGTGATGGGACCGGCCTACAGAGCGGCGGCGTCGGTATCGAGGACGCGTGCGAGTACGTCGCGCTCGACGAGCTTTTTCTTGCGACGCGCGGCCTCGCGAAGCGCAGTGGTCGCGAGCCGGTCGATGTCGCGGTGAGCGCCGGAGGCTGCCTCGTGGAGCATCGCCATCGCGTCGGAGGCGAAGAGCTCTCGCTCGCAGCCCGCGTTCTTCAGGCGCAGGCGGAGATACTCCGCGGTGTCATCGGGCCCAAGCGCGTCGATGGTGAGCCGGCGTGCGAGGCGGGAGGCGAGGCTGCGGTTACGGCGCATCGCGAGCCGCGAGTCGAGCTCGGGCAGGCCGACGAGGAGGAGGGAGAGGAGCGCCTTGGAGTCCCACTGGTAGTTGAGGAGGATGTGGAGGTGGTCGAGCACGTCCTGGTGGAGCAGGTGCGCCTCGTCGAGGAGGAAGACGGGGTGGACGCGCTCGCGACCGAGGTCCTCCACGTGGCTGGACACGGCGTAGAAGACAGAGGCCGCGGTGGCGGAGGGCGTGAGCCCGAGGGCAAGACACAGCTGGCGGTAGAAGTCGCGGCGGCCCAGCGTGGCGTTGTGACAGTAGGTGAGGCGGAAGCCCGCCAGGGGTAGCCGGTGGCGGAGCGCGCGCAGGACGCACGTCTTGCCGACGCCGGGCTCGCCCACCAGCATGACGCTCTGCCGCTCGCGTACGGCCTCGCAGAGTTCCTCGACGAGGTCCGTCTTGGAGGCCGGCAGCCAGAGGTCCGCGTCGGCAATCTCCTTGGAGAAGGGCGCCTCGGAGAAGCCGAAGTGGGTGACGTAGGCGGGCGTCATGAAGCACCTCCATCGCGATGCCGAGGAGGACGCCCGACGGCGCGGTCGAGGAGCGCGCGGGGCGGGTCAAACGCGGGGTGTGGCCGGTACGTCTCGTCGTGGAGGGGAGGCCGACGCAGCGGCCTCTTGCGGCGCGCGTTCTTCACCGCGTCGACTGGGTGGAGGGTGTAGCGCTTGCCCTCGAATTCGGCCCAGGGAGTCTCGCCCAGGTCGACAAGGCAGCGGCACAGGTGCACGAGGCGTCCGGCGAGGTGGCCTGCGTCGAGCTCGTAGTCGGCACCATCGACAGCGACGGTGGTGTCGCGCCGCACGCGTCGGCGGATGCGGGTGGTGAGGGCCTCGCGCAGCTTCGCCTCGTCGAAGCCATCGGGCGCCCGGGGAGCGGCCTCGAAGACGGTTTTCGGTGTCGCACCCATGAGGGCAGCGTGCGACGTGACGTGGTAGTGCGCGTCGAGGAAGGCGCAGAGGCGGACATTGACGTCGTGCAGCGAGGCGACGGGCCCGAGGAAGTCGAGACAGCCCTCGCGCAGCGTGCGCCAGAAGCGCTCCATCTTCCCGCGGGCGGGGGCGTCGTAGGGCCGAGCGTGCAAAAGCGACGTGCCGATGCGAGCGCACGCGGTGGCGAGCGTCTCGCCCCGGTACGTGGCGCCATTGTCCAGGTAGAGAGCGTCCGGCGGACCGTGCTTGCGCAGGGCACGCACCATGAGGCCAAGCATGTCCACCTCGCGCTCAGTGTGGTGGGCCTCCAACGCCACGACGTACCGACTCGCGTCGTCCAGCAGCGCGTGGATGCGCAAGGGCAGCGACTTGCCCCCGACGGTGAGTCCAGGCCCGTGACACACGTCCGCGTGCCACAAGGCCATGGGGCGCTCGGCCTGCCAGCGCAGGCGCGTCTTCGTGCCGCTGCCATCGCGCATCCCGACGCGGTCAAGTCCTGCTTCCGAGAAGAGGCGGCGCACCGTCGTCGCCGAGACGGCGTCCTTCTCGAGCCGGCCATCGGTGACGAGCGTGCGCAGGATGAGCGTCACGGACGCGGACGGGTACTCCCGCCGGATGTCGAGCAGCAACTCGCGCTGGGCCGCCGAGAGTTGCTGGGCGCGGCCCTTGTCGCTGCGGCCGCGCGGGGCGAGGCCTGAGAGGCCGCGCTTCTTGTACGCGTAGTACCAGCGCTCGAGCGTGGCCGCCGAGTAGCAGTGGCTCGCCTTGGCGCCCGGCGGCACGAAGCGCTGCTGGGCGAGGGACTCGAGCGCCGAGGCGAGCTGGCCTCGGTCCATCTGAGCCTGGGTGAGGACGCCGATGACTCCGTGGCGAAACACCGCCACCGCCTCGGCGTGGGACTTCGGGGTGAGGCTCTTCATTTTGCGCGGACTTCCCGTACCGCCCCCACATCCCGGCATGGGCCTCTTGGGAGAGCAGACGCCTACCGTCCCGCCGGAGGCAGGTCTTCGAGGACGGGGCTTGTCGGGTGGGACGGACTTCTAAAGCGGGGCGAGCCGCTGGCTGCGAAGCGAGTCCCTCAGCGAGCGCGCTCGGCTCCCCGGAAGGCACAGGCGGACAGAGATGGCGGTCCCGTCGCCGGGAGCGCAAAGGCGGCGACTGTCGACGCCGCTCGTGCGGCCACCGCTCGCGCCGTCCAGTCCGCGGGCGCCGGCCGCACGCAGCACAGGAGCGTCCCGCGCCTGGCCTCCCTGGCCCAGCGGCAGAGGGCATCCCAGCGCCCGGCGCTCCCTGGCCCCACCACGTCCCACGGACTCACGCGCCCGCGCACCGCCGCAGCCGTCAGCGACTCAAGGCCCCACAGGGCGAGCGCCCAGGCGATGGCCGCGAGCGAATACAGCTTCCTGGCCAGCACCTCCGCGGGCACTACCGTCTGCGACACGCCGCACGCACGGCAGCGGTAGCGTCGCACGCGCAGCTCTACGAGCACGGGCGACGCGCCAGAGTCCAGCGGCCCGCGCACCTGGCGGCTCCGGCTGCCATGCCCATGAAGCCCCAGCGGCCCTCCCACAGGGCGGCTCGCCGCGCCGCAAGCGGCGCAGCTCGCCGGGCGTACCGCCGACACGGACGGCATCTGTGCCGCCCAGGACTTGACGCCGACGCGCGTCCGTACGACTCCTTGGGTGCCTCGCTTCTCTCTCACACGTCAAGCGGGGCGCTCGACCTGTGAGCGTGTTGGCGCACGCTCCAGGTCACCTTTCTCGCACGCGAGCTGGCGAACACCGCCGCGCCCCGTCCTCTCAGAGCCCCGCGGACTACCTCACGCAGCGTGGCACGCCAGAATCCGGCTCGCTGCTGGACTCCGCGCGGCCTGCAACATCCCTTCCCGGCAACCAGCGCGCTCGTCGCGACCAAGATCTCCATCAACCACTTCGCTCAGCAACAATGGCACCGGGAAGTTTCCCTCGCTCGTGAACTCCACCGCGCCCAACTTCGCCGCACGACTCGCGTTGGGGGACGCCACCGGCGACGGCCTCAGGGACCTCATCGTGGCGGGCAACCAGTACGTGTCCGTCACGCCCAGCATGGGCGACAACACCTACGGCTCGTTCATCCGGTCCAACACCACCGTCAACGCCAGGGATATCGCCCTCGCGGACTTCAACCTGGACGGCCTGCTCGACGTGGCCGTGGCCTCTGTTACCGGACCGGACGTCACCGTGCTCATCAACCAGGGCGATGGCACCTTCGCCCAGCCCACCGTCCTCTCCACCAACAGCCCGGCCTCCGACATCGACGTCGCGGACTGGAACGGGGATGGCAGGCCGGACATCGTCGTGACCCAGGAGCAGGCCAACACCGCCGTCGTGTTCCTCAACACGACCGGGGTCGTCGCGGACGTCGCCGTGCGCCTCGTGGCCCGGCCCGTCTTCGACCTCTTCAATCCGTACATCCGCTATGACGTGTCCGTGACGAACAACGGCCCCGAGCCGCTCGACATGGCCACCGTCACCGCGTCGCTGCCCGCCCCGCTGACCGCCTCGTCCGGCCAGTGCACGCCGGGCGCGAGGAGCGCCATCTGCGGCTTCAGCGCCATCGCTCCGGGGGCCACGCAGAGCCGGTCCTTCACCGTCCGCCTGAACCTGTTCACCTTCGGCCTGCCCTACACCGTCACGGCCCGCCGCACGGCCAGCACCCCGACGGACCCCAACCCGGTCAATGACCGGGCCTCGCGAAGCTGCATCGTCCTCGGTCCGCTCCTGACCTCCTGCAACTGAGGCCGGGACTGAGCCCAGGCGGGGCGAGACCTCCGGGCCCGACGCCGGGTGTCCGCAGCGGGGCCGAACGCTGAGCTGCGCTTGGAACCCGGCAGGTCGAAGCGTTCGTGCAGCACACCGACATGAGGGCTTCGGTCCGCGCGAGGGCGCGTCTGGGAGTAGAACTTCCGCCCATGATCAAGCTCCACCAGTTCAACCCTTCTGGGAATTGCTACAAGGTCCGCCTGCTGCTGCATCAGCTCGCGATTCCGTTTGAAACGCGGGAGGTGGATCTCTCCGCGGGAGAGACGCGCACGCCGGAGTTCAAGGCGATGAACCCCATTGCCCGGACCCCCACCGTGGAGCTGGAGCCAGGTGTCTTCCTCGCCGAGTCCAACGCCATCCTCTGGTATTTCGCCGAGGGCACGCCCTTCATTCCCACAGACCGGCTGGAGCGGGCGCGGATGCTCCAGTGGATGTTCTTCGAACAGTACAGCCACGAGCCCTACATCGCCGTGGCTCGGGCCTGGCTCGCCTACTTCGGTGTCCCTCCCGGCAAGGAGAAGGAGCTGGAGGAGCGCATCCAGAAAGGCTACGCCGCGCTCGACGTCATGGAGGGCGAGCTGAGCAAGCGGCCCTTCTTCGCGGGCGAGCACTACAGCCTCGCGGACATCGCGCTGTATGCGTACACGCACGTAGCGGAAGAGGGCCGCTTCGACCTGGGCCGCCATCCCGCCATCCGCGCCTGGTTCGAGCGGGTGCAGGCCCAGCCCCGCCACCTGCGCATCACCGACGTCATCAACGCGCCGTCGGCTTCGCGGTCCTCCCACGTGAAGTCGGGGCTGTAGGTGGACAGGTACGCGAGGAAGCGCGGAAGAGCATCCCCAGGTGCTCTGCAAGAAAGCCCGAGCGGTGCTGGGGGCCCGTGGCCGAAATGGTTCGCGCCCGTGCTGCTCCTGGCCGCCGTGGGATGCAGCGAGCCACGGCATCCTGCTCCACCCGACGCTCCGCTCGGCGCGTTCAACTTCACGCTGGAGTCGCGGCCGGTCGCCGCTCAGGTGCAATTGCTCGACTCGCTCGGCTACGCCGGGGTGACGCTGTTCTGGCCGGGCCGTGAAGCCTTCGACACCTACGCCACCCAGCCCGCGGTTCTGGCGGGACGGGTCCGCCTTCCCGCCGTCCTCTTCGTCCTGCCCTTCGACACGGACTGGGACCGTGAGGCGCTGGACGGGATGCTGGCGGCGCTCGCCCCACGGAGGACGGCGCTCTGGCTCATCCTGAGCGGTCCTCCGGATGCGAAGGCGGCCATGGTCGCCTCGGTCCGCGACGTGGTGGACCTGGCCACCGCGCGCGGAGTGGACGTCGTCCTGTACCCACATGACGGCGAGGCCATCGAGAACGTCGAGGAGTCGCTTGCCCTGCTCGCCGCGGTCGACCGTCCCCGGTTGAAGACCTCGCTCCATCTGTGTCACGAGCTCCGAGCGGGGAACCGGGACCGGCTGGAGGAGGTCATCGAGGCCGCCGCGCCCCAGCTCGCGCTCGTGAGCATCCACGGCGCTGCACGCGAGTTTGATCCGCACGCTCCCGGCTGGTCCGAAGTCATCCAGCCGCTCGACCAGGGCGACCTCGACGTGGGGACCCGGTACCTGCGCCCCTTGCGCCGCGCCGGTTACGAGGGCCCCATGCTGCTCCACACCTTCGGCATCGAAGCGCCACCGGAGGAACACTTCCGCCGCTCGATGCTGAAGTGGCGTGAGCTGTCGCGCTCGGTGGAGGACACCCTCCTGGAAGCCTCCACGAAGGGCTGACGCGACCAGGGCCAGCACGGCCCGGGCTCGCGCTCCTGCGGCTTCTCGCCCATGGGCTTCGAGCCGCTACGGGACCCAGCCAGGCAACGCAGCCGCCTGCTTCACCCACTTCGCCATCTGCGCCGCGTCGAGCGGGTCGCCTTCGCGGATGTCCAAGTAACGCGTGCCCTCGCTCTTGCTCGGACCGGGAGGGACCGGTCGCAGCGACGTGCCGCGGAAGAAGCTCACCTTCAGGTAGTGCGTGAAGGCGTGGATCCCCAGGAACCAGCCCTGGCCTTCAACGCCATACAACGGCGA
Source organism: Corallococcus sp. BB11-1 (assembly GCF_026626625.1). NCBI lineage: Bacteria > Pseudomonadati > Myxococcota > Myxococcia > Myxococcales > Myxococcaceae > Corallococcus > Corallococcus sp. BB11-1. The sequence goes on from NZ_JAPNJY010000010.1 coordinate 132,897, forward strand.
GTTCCACTTCACGGCCTTCTGCACGCCGGGCACGCTCCGCACGATGAGCGCGTCGAGCCAGCTCCCGACGTCGCGCTTCCAGCCCGGCAACGCGGCGATGTACGCCTGCACCGGGGCGTCGCCGTCGCCCTTCGCGATCTGCGGATTGCCGCCTGAGAGGAGCTTCACCGGCCTGGCCTTGTTCGCAACGGGTCTGGCCTTCGCCGCTGGAGCATTCTGGGCCACCGCGGCCTTCACGAGCGCCTTGAACGAGCGCGCGGCGACCTTCTCCCCTTCGCGGATGTCGATGGCCCTCCGCGTGTTGCCTTCCAGGCTGGAATTGAAGAGGCCCGAGGGGTCTAGGACCCTGGCCCCCTTGGCGAACGTGAGCTTCACGACCGCCTTATAGGATTCTCCGGTGCAGACAATCCCGTGGTGGGACCAGACCGGAGTGCCCATCCACTTCCACTCCTCGGTCATCTCGGGATCGGCTTCCAGGATCAACGCCCGCATGCGGGCCAGGGTCTCCCCTCGCCAACCCCCCAGGTCGAGGATGCGCTGGTCGATGAGCCGGGAAGCAGGCTCCATCGGCTTGTCCTTGCTCGCACCGGGCCTGGCCTTCGTGCCTGCCTTCGCAGGGGACCTGGTGGCCACCTTGCGTGGCTTGCTTGCGTGCGACGTGCCCTTCGTCATGCGGCCTCCAGAGCTGGACATCCTGCGCCACCGTTCAGTCGGTGCGTCGCCCGCTGCGCCACTTGTGGGCATAGGGCAGCACGAACAAATACAGACCGGAGAACAGGAGCATGGCGAGCGGGATCAGCGCCAGGAATCCCACCCAGACGACAGTCGAACCCCTTGCCATCGCGACGACGTTGGCGATGACGGCCACCGTGAAGGCAATGGACAGCCAGCGATGGAACAGCCGGATCCAATGGTTCCAGGTCCTTGGGGCCTGTGCTGTGGACGCATCCGAAGCGGTGGGAATGCGCGTGGTCATGGGATCCTCGCGAGCAGGTCCACGAGCTTCCCGCCCATCATGTTCCAGCCGTAACGCGCGCCGCCGAAGTTCTGCTTCTGGTCCGGCTTGAAGCCCGACTGCACGAGGGACAGGCGCGTGCCCGACGCCGTGGGCGTGAGCGTGAAGGTCACGACGGTGTCCAGGACCATGTCCCCGACCACCCACGTGTAGCTGAGCTTCTGCTGCGGTTCGCTCTCCAGGATCCGGCAGTTCACGGTGCCGTCCCAGCCGGGATACGGCTGCGTCTTGAACGCGAACGCGGCCCCCGGCTCGAGCTTGAACCCGACGACAGGGAGGAGCCACTCGGTGAGCAGCTCGGGGTCGGTGAGCGCGCGCCACACCTTCTTCGGCGAATGATGCAAATCGAATTCAAATGAAATGGCTTCGGTTTGCGATGGGGCGGTCTTGTCGAGGGGCTTCATTCGTCCATTTTCTCCAGCAGTTCCTCAAGGCGATCAACGTGCTCCGTCCAGAAGGCGCGGTAGTGCGCGATCCAGTCGATGAGCGGCTTCATCCCGCGCGGCTCCACCCGGTAGTAGACACAGCGCCCTTCGCGCCGGCCGTTCACCAGGCCGGCGTCTTTCAATGCGGCGAGGTGCTGCGAGACCGCCGGCTGGGAGATGTCGAAGCGCGCCGTGAGGTCCTTCACCGCCGCTTCGCCACGCGTGAGCGACTCGAAGATGGCCCGGCGACTGGGGTCCGCCAGCGCCTGGAAGATCTTGTCTTCGGCCGCGACCGCTCTCTGCATGCACGACCAATAAGCCTCGGCTTATTGGTTGTCAAGCGCGCGGCGAAGTCCGTCTAAGCTCCCTGCATGACGGACCTCACGCCCTCCATGCACCCGCTGCTCGCCACCGCGCAGGCGCTGTTCCCCCGCTTGTCCGCGCGCTCCAACGAAATCGAGAGCGCCCGCCGGCTGCCACCAGACCTGTCCGCGGAGCTGGCCCGGGAAGGCTTCTTCCGGATGATGATTCCGCGGTCGCTGGGCGGCCTGGAGCTGCACCCGGCCCTGTTCTTCCAGATCATCGAAGCGCTGGCGAAGGCGGACGGCGCCACGGGCTGGTGCGTGATGATTGGCGCCTCCACCGCGCTGGCGTCCGCGTGGCTGCCCGAACCCTCGGCCCAGACCGTTTACGGCGCGCCGGACGCCATCACTGGCGGCATGGCGGCGCCCATCGGCCGCGCCGAGCGTGTCGAGGGCGGCTACCGCGTCACCGGGCGCTGGTCCTGGGTGAGCGGCGGTCAGCACTGCCAATGGCTGGTGGGAGGCGCGGTGGTGACGGAGGAGGGCAAGCCCCGCATGGTGGCCGAGGGCATCCCCGAGACGCGCCTGTGCTTCTTCCCGGCCCAGAGCGTGGTGCTGCACGACACCTGGTTCGCGTCCGGCCTGTGCGGTACGGGCAGCCTGGACATGGAGGTGAAGGACCTCTTCGTGCCGGAGGCGTATGCCGTCTCGTTCCTGGGCCCGCGGCGCGTCACCGCGCCCCTCTATGGCTTCCCCTTCGGCCTCCTGGGGATGGGAATCCCGGCGGTGGCGCTGGGCATCGCCCGCCGCGCCATCGACGAGTTCATCGCGCTGTCGAACCAGAAGACGCTGGTGCTGGAGCGCCGCCAGTTGGCCGCGCGCCCCGCGGCGCAGGAAGCCGTCTCCGTCGCCGAGGCCACCGTCCGCTCCGCACGCGCCTTCGTCCTGGAGGCCCTCAATGCCCTCTACGACGAGTCCACGCGGGGCACCGTCTCCCTGCGCTCCCGCGCCGAGCTGCGATTGGCGATGACCCACGCGACCCGCTGCGCCGCGCGCGCCGTGGATGGCCTGTACGAGGCCGCGGGCGGCAGCGCTGTCTTCCGCACAAGCCCCCTCCAGCGATGCTTCCGGGACGTCCACGTCGCCACCCAACACGCCATGGTGGCGCCCCCTACCCTGGAGCTCATCGGTGGCCTGCTGCTGGGGCTCGACCTGCCGGCCCCCACGCTGTAGCGACCCGCGTGACACCGGGCCTCACCCGGCCGCACTTCGCGGACGCGGCCTTCGTCGCCATGCCGCGCGGCTCGCGGATCAACCGCGGTTCGCCGCTGCCCGCCCCTGACAGCGCCGTCCTGCCGCTGGAGCCCGGCGAAGGCCGGCCGCTGCACGGGGTGCGCACCAGCGCGCGGAGGGTCGGGTGGTGGGGTGGCCGGAGACGCACGGCGCGCCCTGCCTCCCCGGTGACATCCCACGGGGGCGGAGCCCACCTTGCGGGACAGGGAGGAGTACCAGTCATGGCTCAGGGATATTCCATCAACATCGGTCTGAACGCGGTGGACCCCCACCACTACGCGGGCTGGGACGGCCAGCTCATTGCGTGCGAGGCGGACGCGGAGGACATGGTCAGCATCGCGAAGACGCAGGGCTTCGGTCGGGTGACCCCGCTCCTCACGAAGGAGGCCACGCGCTCGCGCGTGCTGGGAGAGATGGACGAGGCGGTGAAGGTGCTCCAGGCCGGGGACCTGTTGCTGCTCAGCTACTCGGGGCACGGCGGCCAGCTCCCGGACGCCACCGGGGATGAGTCCGATGGGCTGGACGAGACGTGGTGCCTCTACGACGGAGAGATCATCGACGATGAGCTCTACGTCGCGATGTCGAAGCTGAAGCCGGGGGTGCGCGTCTTCATGCTCTCCGACAGCTGCCACAGCGGCTCGGTGAGCAAGGTGGCCTACGCGGCCCTGCGCTCCAGCGGCAGCCTGCAGCTGCTCGCGGACACGGTACAGAGCAGCGAGCCGTCCGAGCGGCGGTTCAAGGAGATGCCCCTGGGCATCGAGCACCGAACCTACCGCGACAACAAGGCGATGTACGACGACATCATGAAGCGGCTGCCCAAGGACGACCCGCGCCTCACGCTCAAGGCCACCGTGCTGCTCATCTCCGGCTGCCAGGACAACCAGCTCTCCAGCGACGGCGCCTTCAACGGCCTCTTCACGTCCAACCTGCTGCGGGTGTGGAACGGCGGGAAGTTCCGCAACGGCTACCAGACGTTCCACCGCCGCATCCTGCGCACCATGCCGCCCATCCAGTCGCCCGCGTACTCCATCATCGGAGTGCCCAGTCGCGAGTTCGAGCGGCAGGTTCCCTTCCACTTGAGCTGACGCACGCGGCCCGGAAGGCCTCAGCGCATGCAGACCGCTTCGACGTTGTTGCCGTCCGGGTCCAGCAGGAACGCGGCGTAGTACGTCGGGCCGTAGTCGGCGCGCACGCCAGGACGGCCGTGGTCGCGGCCACCCGCCCCGAGCCCGCCTTCATGGAAGCCGTCGACGGCGGCCCGCTCGGAAGCCCTCAGCGCCACGTGCGCCCCGGGGCCGACGGCATCCGTGGAGTGATAGAGCCACAGGGCCGGCTCGCCCGGCGGGCCGAAGCCCGCGCTCGACGCGTCACGGGTGCACAGCACGTGTCCCAGCGAGGCGAGCGCCTTCTCGTAGAAGCGCACGCTCGCGTCCAGGTCCTTCACCTTCAATCCGATGTGGTCGTACACGCTGCTCTCCTTGGGTGATGACCGTCATCCTAGGGAGGGCACCCCGCGCCCGACTTGGAGGAACTTGCGCTCCTTGCGCGCGGCCTGACGGAAGCCGCCAGGAGGGATGCCCGCGGCGCGGTGGAACGTGCGCACGAAGTTGGAGAGGTCACCGAAGCCGACGTCGAAGGCGATGTCCGTGATGGAGCGGTTGTCCCCGGCCAGCAGCCGTGCCGCGTGGCGCAGCCGCGAGCGGACCAGGTACTGGTGCGGCGTCACGCCCAGGACCTTCGAGAAGAGCCGCAGGAAATGGAACGGGCTGAGCCCGAACTCCCGGGCCACGCGTTCGAGCACGACGGGTTCGTGCGAGTGCGCGTCCAACCACAGCGCCGCCTCCACCGCGCAACGGCGATGCCGGGGCCCGGCATCGAGCGGCTTGCGCTTCCTTCCGGAAGCCAGGTCCACGAAGCGGGCCGCCAGCAGGACCCCCAGCTCATCCAGTCCAAGGTCGCGCCTGCCTTCCGCTGTCGCCTGCGCGAGTTCGGCGAACACCATCAATTCGGGCAGCGGCGGCATGGCGCCGGTCCGCCAGACCTCCCTCCGCCCGCCGAGGGCGTCCACCAACGTCTCCGAGAGTCGGAAGGACAGACACTCGTCACCGCCCACCACGTGCTCGTGCGTGCACCGGTATTCGTCACCGGGGTGGCCAATCAGCAACGAGCCCGCCACCAGCTCGAACGCGTTTCCTCGCGTCTGGTAGCCGAAGCTCCCCTTGCGGACATAGGCGATGGAGAAGCCCGTGTGCAGCTCCGTGAACGGCGTGTCGCCGGGCCCCGCGTGGCACCGGTAGTCGAACACCGAGAGCGAATCACACCGCATGACCGTCGTGGCCGCCATCGTTCGTTCCCTCCGACCGTCGCCGCATCCAGGAGGGCATCCACCCCGGGCCGTCGTGACGCGGCGCGAGCGTAGTCACGCCCGGCCCCACGCACTTGGAGAATCTTGCCCTGGTGAATCACGGCGCCCGCGCGGAGGGCCCTTCGCAATCGATGTCGGCTTCCAGTCCGTCGGAGGTCCATCCCACGCACTGGCAAGGTCAGCCGCGCTCGGCCGTCCGCTCCAGCAGCGCGTCCAGTCCCTTCAGCAGCCCGGACCACCCCTTGGCCGTGCGGTCCTTGTACTCCGCCCACGCCGGCATCATCTCCGCGGTGAGGGTGAGCTCACAGCCCGTCCCCTGGGGAATGATCTCCACCGTCACCCGGTCGCTGTCCGTCGAGTACTGGGGCACGGTCAGCAGGAACACCAGCCGGCGCGGGCGGTCGATCTCCAGGTACTCGCCCATGTGCTCCACCTCTGCTCCATCGCGCAGGTCCGAGAAGCAGAACCGGCCGCCTACGCGCGCATCCACCTCCGAGCGGACCAGCGGCGTGTCCTCATTCGTGACGAAGAACCAATGGCGGGCCTTCTGGGGGTCGAGCCAGGCGTCGAAGACCCGCTCGGCGGAGGCCTTGAAGCGGTGGGTGACGGTCAGCTTCACCGGGTGCGAGTCGCTCATCGGGTTCGTCCTTTCGGGTCGGGAGACGTGGAGGGCTTCACGCGGTCCTCCTCCTGGAGGAGGTCGTCGAGCGCCTGGAGGCGGGACGTCCAGGTCGCGCGCTGCGCCTCCATCCAGCGCGCGGCTTCATCCATGGGCTTCGGGGTGAAGGACAGGAGGTGTTCGCGACCCTCGCGGCGGCGGCGCACCAGGTTCGCGCGCTCCAGCACGCGGATGTGCTTGGACACCGCGTTGAGCGACATGTCGAAGGGCCGCGCCAGCTCCGTCACGCGCAGCTCCCCCGCGGACAGGCGCTGGAGGATGGCCCGCCGCGTCGGGTCGGCCAGCGCCAGCAGCGTCTGGTCCAGGTGGTTCGGAATCGCCAGGGTGCGCATCATTCAACCTCTGGGTTTAATATCAACGCGAGCCCGCAGCCTGTCAAGGCGAAGAAGCCGGAGGGCGGAGCTGATCGAGCAGGTCACGGGATGTCTGAAACGACGCCCTCCGGCCTATTCTGGAATCAGGTAGCTGGGGCCGCACCCGCTGCCAGGCAAGGCTGTCTGGTGGAGGAAGGGCGCCGTCATCTCCGCGAAGAGGATCTGGACCGTGAACGCATCAAGACCGAGGCCGTGCGCATTCCTGGTGGTTTCCCTCTGGCTGGCCTGCACTGGACAGCTGGGCCAGGACGTTCCCGTGGAAGGTCCTCCTGCCACTCCTGATTCGGGCGTGCGTCCTCCCGGTGACGACGGCGGAGTGAAACCAGACGCCGGGCCTCATGACGATGACGCGGGCGTCCCGGATGCAGGCAGTTCGGATGCTGGCAGCCCGGACGCGGGGGCGCCCCCCATCACGAGCGCCCGGGTCTTCTTCTCCGGACACAGCCTGCTCGACAACCCCATGCCCGACCATTTCGATGACATCGCGACGAGTCAAGGCAAGGACTTCAACTGGAACCAGCAGAATGTGATTGGCTCGCCCCTCCGGGTGAGGACCTGGGGCAATGGCGGATGGGAAGGCTACCGCTCGGGCAAGAACCGCGTGGGCAGCAACATGAACGTGGTCCAGGAGCTGTTGTCTCCCCAGACGCTGGGCCAGGGAGAGCGATACGACACCCTCCTCATCACCGAGCGGCATGACCTCCTGGGCACCATCGAATGGGAGAACACCGTCGGCTACCTGCGGCACTTCCATGACCGCTTGATTGCTGGAAATCCGCAAGCCGTTACATATTTCTATCATACGTGGCTGGACATCGACAAAACCAACCCGGCCCGGTGGATTGCCTATGAGAAGAACGCTCGGGTCGCCTGGGAGTGTGTGTCTTCCAAGGTGAACCTCACGTTGCAGGCCGATGGACGGGCGGCTCGCGTGCTGGCGCTCCCCGGGAGCACGGCGCTGGTCCATCTGGTGGAGCGCGTCATCGCGAACGAGGTGCCCGGCATCAGCGGTTCGACCTCGCAGAAGCTCAACGTGCTCTTCAGCGACAACGTCCACCTCACATCCCTGGGGGCGTACTACATGGCCGCGGTCCACCATGCGGCCGTGTTCCGGGAGTCGCCCGAAGGGGCCCTGGTGCCTCCTGGGGAGAACGCGGCGACCGTCCAGGCCCTGCAGCGCATCGCGTGGGACTTCGTGAGCGCCTATGTCGCGCAGCCCGGCGCGGGCGAGCGGGCAATGGCGGACTGCCGCACGCGAATCCCCCGGGATGTCTGCCCTGGCTTCTGGGAAATCCTGGGGAGTTCCCAGAACGTCGAGGGCTGCCAGCGCTACTTCAGCAACCCGGCTCCGGGCCCGGGTGGAAACCCCTTTGTCTGGCCTGATCCGAACTGGCAGCCCCTGCCCCCTCCTTAGCCACGGCGTGGGGCGCCAGGGCTTGAGACGGGCCCGGACCCGACAAGGTCCGAGCCCGTCCTGGGCCAGAAGGTCAGAAGTTGGCCTGGAAGCAGAGGAAGTTGCCGGCCGTGAAGTAGAAGCCACCTGAGATGGTGGTGCTCGACGGTAGGGCGCAGAAGCTGACGATGATCTCCGCGCGTTTCTGGTCCGCGCCCAACACGGTGTAGTTGTTCCCTGGGAAGATGTAATCAAGGCCATTCCTGGCCGCCCCATCGACCCGCACCCCGAAGAAGCCAGACAGAGCCGACCGGGACGCCGGAAAGCCCCAGCTGGAGTACGCGAAGAGGGCGACATCCACGCGCTTGGGAGTCGCCGCTCCGCAGACGGCAGCATCCGTCGATGTGCTCACCTGCCGGGCGCCATGGAGGATGGGGCCGGTGGTGCCCAGCAGCTCCTTGTTCGGGAAGTTCGTGTAGTTGGCGCAGCTGGGCTCCCAGAGCGGAGTGCACACGTTCGAACTGCAGAAGTGGGTGCCGTAGTCGCAGGTCGACTGTCCCTCTCCCGAGCAGGGAGCACCGGTGCCTCCCCACACCTGGCAATGCCCTGTCGCGGTATCGCAGCGCCGCCCCACACCGCACGCATCATCCGCCGTGCACTTCGGCGTGCACACGGCATCCGCGACCGAGCACACCCGCTCGAAGGTGCTCAGCCCCTCGTTGCACAACACGTCCGTGGAGCACTTGCAGACCCGCCGGGAATCGGTGGGGCTCAGCTCATCGCAGCTCTTCGCCGAGTCCGGACAGTCCGCGCCGCTCACGCAGGTCTGGACGCAGACCTTCGCCGTGGGGTGACAGAGTTCTGTGGCAAGGCAGTCCGCGGAGGTCGTGCACAGCTGGTCCCGCGCTTCTGGGGGCATGCACTGTCCGGTCGCGTTGTCGCACTGCTGCCCGGGGCTACAGTCCACATCCCGTGTGCACATGCCCGCATCGAGGCCTCCATCGACGATGACATCGATACCCGCATCAAGGCCTGCATCGACACCTGCATCGACGATGACATCGCCGCCGTCATCGGCATCATCGTCCACATCGCGGGAGGGACAGCCCACCAGCACCACCGCCATCACGACAATCACCCCAAGCCGCATGCAGCCGTTCCCCCTGAAGAGCGCATATGGCCCTTGAGCCCGATTGCTACACCATCCGCCCTGCTCAGGTGAAGTCCTGCGAGCGGATGAAGGAACCACCTCAATCACTGCCATTCAGGTCGGCGCCCGCTCAAGCTTCCGTTGGCCCTCACACACCACCACATTGAGTCGAATAGGACCCTTCCCATTCGAGCTGCCAACCATCTTCCCGACGGGCCCTCTTCAAGCCACACTCCCAGTCCGAGCACAGCCCGGGGGTTTGTCATGGCGAATTCAGTGGGTGCCAACAAGATGTCCGTCGTCACGAAGGACAGCAAGGGCGTTACCATCGCCTTCCCGGACGTCTGCAAGACGCCCAGCCCCGGGGGCCCCATCCCCCTCCCCTATCCCAACATCGCTCGCTCCGCGGACACCGCCAAAGGCAGCAAGAAGGTTTCCGTCGAGGGAAACCCGGCCTGTTTGCAGGACTCCAACTTCAGCACCAGCACCGGTGACGAGGCAGGTACGGCGGGCGGTGGCGTGGCGTCCAGCAAGACCAAAGGCAAGGCGGAGTTCGTCAACTACTCCTTCAACGTGAAGTTCGAAGGAAAGGGCGTCGCGCGCGCCCTGGACCCGATGCTTCACAACGACAAGAACACGCCGCCGGCCCCCCTGCTCCAGGGGCCGGTCATCGCAAAAGAAGGGGCACCCGCCCCCCATGTCTGCGGCATCTGCGTGAAGGAGTATTGAGCGCGTGCTCCAGTTCCCACAGGCCGCGCGGGAGCCAGCCCTCTCGCCTGACGATCTGGTCATCACCGCCATGGGGATGGTGTCCTCCCTGGGGCCAGGGGTCGTACAGGGTTGCGCGGCGGCTCGCGGCGGGCTCACCCGTTGGGCGGAGCTTGACGTCGACGCCATGGACGACGACGAGCTGCGCTCCGTCCCGCTCCGGGGACATGCCATCCAAGGCCTCACCAATGGGTTCGCGGGCATGGCGCGTTTCCTGCGCCTGGGAGACGCGGCGCTCCTGGACATGCTCGCTTATGGGGCGTCCGCCCCTGACTTCCTCTCCGGCGCCCACTTCCTCCTGCACCTGCCGGATGACACCTACGACGAAGCCCACTTCGAGCGCATGGAGCAGCCCTTCTACAGCGCCGGAGAAAGAGACAAAGCGCGGCGGCTGCGGAGCGAAGAGCGTGCTGCCTTTCGGGGCAAACTGGCGCGGCGACTGCTCCCCGAACTCCTTGCCCTTCACGGCATTCGCACCTCCGCCGCGGCGCATCACTGCTCGTTCGGTGGACCCGCTGGATTCGCGACCTGCCTCCTGGAAGCCGAGCGTCTCCTGCGCTCGCGCGCCACGAAGTGCTGTGTGCTCGGTGGCATTGACAGTCTCGTCGCCGGAGACACCCTGAGAACACTTCAAGAACTCGGGCTGTTGCAGCATGGGCACAACCCGGATGGGTTCTTCCCCGGAGAGGGCGCGGCCTTTCTCTGCATCGAGCGATTCGAGACAGCTCGCGCTCGTGGCGCCAGGGTCGAGGCATGGGTAGGTGCCGCCGCCCATGCGCGAGAAGAAGCATCCCGATTCTCCGGAAGGCCCCCTACGGGCGCAGGGCTCTTTCAAGCCATCCATGCGGCCTACAGGCGACTGGGCCCCCCTGCCCCCACCGTCAACCTGGCCATTGGCAACCTGAATGGGAGCAGCCATCGCGCCAACGACTTCGCCAACACGCTCGTGAGGCTAGGCCAGGCGGGCCTCCCCAGGGACTTCAGGCAATGGTCCACTGCGACGAGCTTCGGCGAACTGGGGGCCGCGACGGGCGCCGTGGCCACCTGCCTGGGGGTCCGCGCATTCGTGAGAGGCTATGCCAACGCCCCTCATGTCCTCGTCTGGCTCGAATCGGACGGAGGCGACCGGGGTGCATTCTTCCTGGGTGACGTGCCTTCACGAGAAGACAGCAGCAGAAGGAGAGGCCACGCGTGAGCGTCGATGATCATCTGGAAGCGACTCGAAGCCACGAACTCCACGTCGAAGGGGAGGCGAACGGGTGCCTTCTGCGCTGTTTCAAATACGGCAAGGATGACCCCAAGGGGACGAAAGGCCACTCCCACCGCGTCAACGGGCGCATCTATCAGGAGCAGGCCGAGAGCAGCCACTACAACCTGGACTTCACGACAGGGGAGAACAGGCATCTGCTGGAACGCATCTTCGGTGAAAGAGGACCGGAGTGCGTGGGAGGCGATCCACGCCTCCGCGCGGAGGCGTGGCACATGGGCGACGAAGCCAACTTCTGTCACGCCAGGGCGCCCTGGCCCAATGTTGGACATCACGTCGTGCCCATCAACGCCATCGGGAGAGTCTTCACGGAATCGAGTGACCTCAACCTCCTCTTGCAGGCGAAGTACAACGTCAACCGGGGCGTCAACATCGTCCTGCTGCCCTATTCCCACGCCTTTGGACAGGCCATGCGCCTGCCGGTCCACCGTGGCGGGCACCCCGCGTATGACCGACAGATCGAGACGAGGCTCAGGAGCATCCACCAGAACATCAAGGAGGCGAAAGACCCCCAGCGGACCGACCATCCGGAGTTGCCGAAAGAGAACGTGCCCGGTATCACGGCGGACATTGAGGACTTCGCCAAGCAACTGCGCAAGTTCCTTCTGGATGGCTTTAGCAAGTTCAGACATGGTCCCAGCGTCAACGACTTCCGCTTTCCCTCATTCCACTGAGACACAGGATGCTTCAGCCTGCCCCCCACCCGATGCCCCCTACGGGTCGCACCATGCATGAATACTACGTCCTCTCCACTCCCGATGACGAAAGCCTCTGCATCCTCGACAGGGAGTCCGGCGAGCTGTGCGAGATGGGTTGGATGTTCGTCAAGGGAATCCGTGCCCGGGAGCGATACGGCCCCAGCGCGAGCCTCGCGATGACAGGTCACTACCCCGGCGTCAAGCTGACCGACAATCTCATCAATACTTTTGGTTACTGGGTGATTTCCGAGGCATTGAAAGCCCTGCTCGAAAAAGAGGCGCACACGGACATCGAGTACCTGCCCGTCCCCGTCATCAATCACAAGGGCCGCCGCGCGGAGGGGGAGTTCTTCATCGCCAACCCCTTCGCCATCGTGGACTGCGTCGACCTGGGCAACTCGAATGTGGATGAATCCCAGATGGCCCCGGGTACTTTTGGGGGCATCTACCGGCTTGCGCTCGATAGAACACGCATCCCACCCGAGGCGCGGCTCTTCCGTTTGAAGCAGATGCCCAAGGTCATCATCGTCCGGGAGGATCTCCGCGCTGCACTGGACGCCCAGGGCCTCACGGGGCTGAGCTACATCGCCATGGGCGAAGATTGCATGCTGGTCTGAGTCCAGCGAAGCCCGGAGGAATACCCATGAGTCTGGCCCGCTCGACGTGGATGGAAGCCCTGCGCGACAACAGCGCCTTTTGCCTGCGGGAGGCGCTCGGCGCCATTGAGCACCAGGCCCCTTCGGAAGTGACCGGGCATGCCTATTTCGATGCCGCGTGGCGATACCGGAGGATGGCGGTCTGTGAGCTGTTGCTGGAGGGACGGCAGGATCGATTCGCAGGCTTCCTGTACAAGTCCGCGCTGCTCCAGCAGCACCTCCAGCACCTCGCCTCGACGCGCCAGGGCATCCAGGTCGCACACCTCAGTTGCAGCCTGAGCGAAGTGCCTGTGAACGCGCTGGTGGTGGGCTGTCTTGAGCATGCCGAAGCCACTGCCCGGGGAATGCTGGACCGGCACGTCCCAGATGTGGAGTACGAGGACGACTTCCTCTTGTTCCGCATCATGGGCGCGCTGCTGCTCAAGGCCCGCGGAGCGCAAGACGCTGACCTCCCGCGACTCCTGAAGCGCTGGAGCACGGTGCTACAAAATGAGGAAGGGCCCTATCTCGATGTCTGCCGCGCGCTGTCCAGCCAGGATGAGCCTGGTTTTTCCCAAGCCTTTGAATCACTGGTGGAGGACCGCGTGCGGCAGTGCGAGCGCGTTCGCAGGGAGCGGGGAGCGGGGAGCAGAGGGTGAGCCGTATCTGTCAGAGGCCTTCGTCTTCATGAAGGGGCTGGCCCTGCTGCGGCTGGCGGAACTCCTGGGAATGCGAACGCTGGCGGAATATCCGCTCATCCCCCGCTTCGCCCGACTGCCCGTGGCCGGGCCGCTCCTGCCTTCCATGTCCTGGCGGATTCCGGAGCAGGGAATGCCCGCGTAGCCACCAGCAGGAGGAAGGCGACGCCATGGGACACGCAGCCCTCGAAAACCTGACGCCCTTCACCTTCGAAACGCTCTACGTGACGGACGAAGCGCTCCAACCCCTTCTTGTGACGGTGGTGAAGGCGACCTACGAGCTGCACGGCTCGGGATTGAGGCTGGCCGAGGAGCAGGCGCCGTTGCACCACGGCGGCATCCTCCAGGGAGGCCAGGAGGACTCCAGCTACCGATATGAGCCGGAGGTCGCCTTCTTCAAGCCAGCGACAGACGTGGTGCTGGTCGGCCATGCGCAGGCGCCTTCCCCGGACACGCGCGAGCTGAAGGTGGCGCTCCAGGTCGGCCCCCTGCGGAAGGTGGTCCAGGTGTTTGGAGAGCGCGTCTGGTTCAAGAGCCTGGGCCAGGCATCCATGACCCGACCACAGCCATTCGAGCGCATACCCTTGTGCTACGAACGCGCCTTCGGTGGGTGGGACCGCAGCCATCCGGAAGCTTCCCGGCACGCCTTTGAGGCTCGGAACCCCGTAGGCGTCGGCTTCCGTGCCCATCCCAGGCATTTCGAGGAGGGACTCCGGCTGCCCAATCTCGAAGACCCGAAGACGCTCCTGCGCAGCTTCGGGCAGGTCGTGGCACCGGCGGGGTTCGGCTTCGTCTCACCTCACTGGCATCCCCGCGCACGATTGGCGGGCACCTATGACGAAGCATGGGCGACGGCGCGGGCCCCGCTGCTGCCCCGCGACTTCGACCGGCGGTTCTTCAATGCAGCCTCGCCTGGGCTGGTGGCGAATGGCTACCTGAGGGGTGATGAGGCTGTCTCCCTGGAGAATGCCTCGCCCGCGGGCCGGCTGGGCTTCCGACTGCCGGGCCCCCTTGCGCTCAGGGTGCGGGTGGTCAGGACGGCGGACCAGGACGTCTGGTTGGAGCCGAGGCTCGACACACTCATCATCGACACCGACGCAGGCCGCGTCTTCCTGCTCTGGCGTGCGCAGCTTCCGCTCCAAGAGGGGCCGCACGAGGTCCGCTCGCTGCATCTGCGATCCGAACGCCCGTAGGAGCAGGCGCGTGTGGATTCGGCAACGGACGTGGCCTCATCCAGGGGCGTGCGCCCTCCCCCTTCTGTCCTGTCCAGAATCCCTGCTCGCTCTTTCGACCAGCATCCGAATCACAGCCGAATCCCTAGCATGCCCCCATGCCCGTCACGGCCCCCGGGGCGCGGGCCCCGAGGCGGTGGCGGGTCAAGGGAACGAAATGAGAATCGTATGCGTGGGCGGTGGCCCGGCGGGGCTGTACTTCTCCATCCTGGCGAAGCTGAGCAACCGTCAGCACGACATCACCGTCATTGAACGCAACCCGGCCGGGGTGACCTATGGCTGGGGCGTCGTGTTCTGGAACGACCTCCTCAACGACCTCCACCGCAATGACCCCGTGAGCGCGCGGCAGATTGAAGAGGCCGCGGCCCGCTGGGACACGCAGGAAGTGCACCTGCGGGGCCAGCTTGCGACCCGCGTTGGCGCGGACGGGTTCAGCATGGGACGCGACCGCCTGCTGGACATCCTCACCCGGCGGGCCCGGGAGCTCGAGGTGGACATCCGCTACCAGTGCGACGTCCATGACCTGTCCGCGTTCGCTGACGCGGAGCTGATCGTCGCCTGCGATGGCGTCAACAGCCGGCTGCGCCAACAGCACGCGCCGCACTTCCAGCCCCGGGTGGAGGAGGGAAAGAACAAGTACATCTGGCTGGGCACCAACAAGGTGTTCGACGCCTTCACCTTCGCCTTCGCGCAGACCCCCGCCGGCTGGCTCTGGTTCCATGCGTACCGCTTCAACAACGAAACCAGCACCTGCATCGTCGAGTGCCAGCAACAGACCTGGGAGGCGTTGGGCTTCGGCACGATGGGACCGGAGGAGACCCTCCGGAAGCTGGAGGACATCTTCCAGCGCCACCTGAAGGGCCACTCGCTGTTCCATCAGCTTCGCGGAATGGGCAAGGCGCCGTGGCTGCACTTCAAGCGCATCACCAACGAGCGCTGGTACCACGACAAGGTCGCGCTCATGGGCGACGCCGCCCACACCACCCACTTCTCCATCGGCTCCGGGACGAAGCTGGCCATCCAGGATGCCATCGCCCTGGCCCGGCGGCTGCGCGAACACAACCACCTCCCCGACGCGCTCCAGGCGTATGACGAAGAGCGGCGCTCCGCCCTGGTCGCGATCCAGCTCGCGGCGCGCAGCAGCTCCGAGTGGTTCGAGAGCGTGCCCGACCACATCGACCAGAGCACCCTGCAGTTCGCCCATGCCCTGTTGAACCGTCGCGGAAGCTCGGTCTGGAGCTACCTGCTCCTGCTGGCCAGCCAGCAGCCCGCCTTGAGGGGTGTGCTGCGCGGAATCCACGCCTCCAGGCGGTGGGTGCGTTCGCAGCAACACGGAAGAAGGGGCGACCAGGCCCGCTCGGCCTGACCGCCCCTTCCGTGCTCTCAGGAACAGCAACCCCGAGCCAGGAGACCCTGGCTCACATGTAGATGCAGTCCCCTTCGATGCATTCGAACTTCCAGTTGGGGCACCTCAATCCGCAGCCACCACAGTTGTCGAAGTCATCCATGACGTTGATGCACGTCCCACCGCACAGGGCGTAGCCCGGGTCGCAGGAGGTAGGGACACAAACGCCCCCTTCGTTCGTCTGGCCGTTGCAGTTGTTGTCCACGCCGTCGCAGATCTCCGCGTGCCCGGGATTCATGGACGCGTTGGAGTCGTTGCAGTCGCTGGCGTTGGCGACGTAGCCGCCCGGCTGGACGCAGCCGTACCCCACCACGCCCCCATTGCCATAGCCGTCGTTGTCGGCATCGCGGTACCAGATGCCCACCCCTTCGTCAGACTGGCCATTGCAGTTGTTGTCCTGCCAGTCACAGATCTCCGGCGCTCCGGGCCGGGTGGCCGCGTTGGAGTCGTTGCAGTCGCCGGAGGTGGCGACGTAGCCCGAGGGCTTCGAACACGCCTGAGTCGTCGGGTTGGAGCCGTAGCCGTCGCCGTCCGCGTCGCGGTACCAGATGGAGCCTACGCCGTCGTCCGGCAGATAGTTGCAGTTGTTGTCCACGCCGTCGCAGACCTCCGGGGCGCCCGGCCGGATGTTCGGGTTGGAGTCGTTGCAGTCACCAGCGACGGAGGCATAGCGCGTGGGCCGCGTGCAGGCCTGAATCGACAGGCCGCCGACGCCATAACCGTCGCCGTCACTGTCGAAGTACCAGGTCGGCTTCACCCCTTCATCCGTTGAACCGTTGCAGTTGTTGTCCACGCCGTCGCAGTATTCCGTCGCACCCGGCCGGACGCTTGAGTTGGAATCGTTGCAGTCGCTGGCGTTGGAGACGTAGCCCGAGGGCCTCGAACACGCATCCGTCGAGTTGTTGGGGTTGCCGTAGCCGTCACCGTCAGCATCGCGGTACCAGGTCGACCCGCTGTCATCCTCATCCCACGAACCATTGCAGTTGTTGTCAATGCCGTCGCAGGAGTCATAGGCGCCCGGGTGGATGCCCGAGTTGGAGTCGTTGCAGTCGCCCGCGCTGGCGGCGTAGCCCGTCGGTCGTGAGCACGCCTGGGTCGACTGGCTGGAGACGCCGTAGTTGTCACCGTCGGCGTCGCGGTACCAGGTGGGCTTCACCCCTTCGTCCACTGCGCCGCTGCAGTTGTTGTCCACGCCGTCGCACACTTCCGTCGCACCGGGCCGGATGCCCGCGTTGGAGTCGTTGCAGTCGCTGGCGTTGGAGACGTAGCCCGAAGGCTGGCCGCAGGCCGCGGCGGAGAGACCCGGATTGCCGTAGCCATCTCCATCCGCATCCCGGTACCAGAGGCCTCCCACACCTTCGTCGCTCTGGCCGTTGCAGTTGTTGTCCAGGCCATCGCAGACCTCGGACGCCCCAGGAGAGACATTGGGCCGGGTGTCGTCGCAGTCCGTGGTGTTGGCCACGTAGCCCGAGGGCTGCGAGCACGCCTGGGTCGACTGGCTGGACGTGCCGTAGCCATCCCCGTCCGCGTCGCGGTACCAGTTCGAGCCCACGCCTTCATCGGGCTGGCCGTTGCAGTTGTTGTCCAGGCCATCGCAAACCTCGGACGCCCCAGGAGAGACGTTGGCCCGGGTGTCGTCGCAGTCGGTGGAGTTCGCGACGTAGCCCTGGGGCTGAGTCCCGGCCTGGACGGAATCGCTCGCCTTGCCGTAGCCATCTCCGTCCGCGTCGCGGTACCAGAACGCGCACACGCCTTCGTCCACCTGTCCGTCGCAGTCGTTGTCCAGGGTGTCGCAGGTCTCGGCCTGGCCCGGCCGCACGTTGGCGCGGGTGTCGTCGCAGTCGGTGGAGTCCGCGACGTAGCCCTGGGGCTGGGTGAAGGACCGCTTGGCGTCACTCGCCTTGCCGTAACCATCCCCGTCCGCGTCGCGGTACCAGAAGGCGCACACGCCTTCATCCACCTGACCGTCGCAGTTGTTGTCCACGCCGTCGCAGACCTCCGTGGCGCCAGGCTTGAACGCCGCGTTCGTGTCGTCGCAGTCCAGGGCGGTGGTGACGAAGCCGTCTGGGAGCGCGCACGCGTTCAGGAAGTCGGCGGGACTGCCGTGACCGTCCCCGTCCTGGTCCCGGTAGAAGAGTCGCAGGGGCAGGCCCGGCTGGACGTACTTGACCAGGGCGGGCGACAGGCTGCCCGTGCCCAGCTGCCCCTGACTGTTGTCACCCCAGGACCAGACGATGGGACAGCCCTGGTACTCCCACCGCTCGAAGTGGGCCGACAGGCCGTGCCGCGCACCGCCCGCGACGAGCGCCACGGAGTCCACCCGGACGTGGGTCCCCCAATAGCTGTCCCAGCGCAGCGCGTAGCCGGGCGTGGGCCGGAGCAGCTGCGTGCCGTCTCCCAGCTGCCCGGACTCGTTGGCGCCCCAGCCCACCAGGTCCCCGAAGGGGTAGCCCTGGACGAACAGGCTGAAGTGGTCTCCCGCCGCGATGTAACCGCCGGCGGCGGTATTCGGGACGGCGCCCGCGGGGCTGGGGAGGAACTGCTCCAGCAGCGGCGGCTCGCTGACGATGAAGTCCCGCCCGCCCTGCCCCGAACCGTTCAGGCCCCAGCTCACCGCATGCCGGGGAACCTCATTGTCATAGAGGACGGAGTGGAACTCACCCGCCGCGATGGCCGCCGTCACCCAGGTGCGGATCAACGTCGGCGTCAGGACCGGGGCGGAGCTCGCGCCCGTTCCCACCTGGGCGAAGTCGTTGCGTCCCCAGCCCCACACCCGACCCGTGCGCCCCAGCGCCAGGACGTGGTGTCCACCCGCCGCGACCGAGACGATCTTCGTGACCTCCGCGGGGTCGGTCAGGTCCGCCGGAGCCTGCGGGAGATACGGATCCCCCGGCGCCAGCGCGGGAATCACCACCTGGACCGGCGTGGGGTGGGCATTGGAATCAGGCCCCGCCAGCGGCTGCCCCAGCTCTCCGTCCGTGTTCTGACCCCAGGCCCACACGGAGCCATTCGCATCCACCGCGAGCGACAGGTCCGCGCGCGCGGAGATCGCGATGATGTTGCTCAGCACGGGAACCTGCGTCGGCGCCAGGACCCGGGTGTTCGGGTTCAGCCCGCCCGCCTGTCCCCGGCTGTTGCGACCCCATGCCCAGACATGGCCCGTCTCGTCGAGCGCCAGGGAGTGCCCGCTTCCCGCCGCCACGGCGGTCATCCGCCTGGGCAGGGTGATGGGCAGCGGCGTCGCCTGGGGCGTCGCGCTCACGGCCCCCCGCCCCAACTGCCCATCCGTGTTCTGCCCCCAGCTCCAGACCACGCCATCGCTTCGGACAGCCAGCGAGTGGTACGCACCCGCGGCCACCCCCTGGACCTCCAGGCCCGCCACCACCCGGTCCTGCTGGACCTTCATCGCAAGCGGGGCCTCTGGCTCCGCTTCCAGCAGGGACTCACCACAACCCGAGCCCAGGGCAAGCAATGCCGTCACGCACCACCCGAGCGGTGCGCGGCCCCACTTCACAGTCTGTCTTCTCAATGGAAAGGCTCCTGATACACCCCGGCCTTCCCCCTGTACCGGGGCGTCATGTCTGGAGAGAGATTCTTTCCGGCGCAGGGACGCGAAGGCGGCTCGACCCCCTTGCCGCACGGCGCGCTCCCGCCATGGCGGGCCTTGCACTGGAAAGAATGGAGGGACTTCCCGCCCGTGTGGTCCCGGTCTTCAGGGCAAGAAGGTTGTCTTCAATCTCCAATGATTTCCAATCAAATGCAATACCCCGACATGGCCTTTCAAAGGGTGTCACGGGACGCCCCGGGAGGTCGGACATGACAGCGGGGGATATTGAAAGCACAAAGCGATACAGGCTTTCCTGAGTACACGGAGTGTTCTCGATACAAAGCCCTCCGTCCGGAGGAGCCAGCCCGTGGCGGGCCGGATGGCACCAGGGCGAGCTGGCGTCAGGCCCTGCCCCGCTCCCGCGGTGGTCTCACCGTAGGGGTGTCCGCAGGAGGAGCCCCCATGACCGAGGCACCCAAGATCGTCACGACGCTGTGGTTCAACTTCAACGCCGAGGAGGCGGTGGGCTTCTACACGTCGCTGTTCAAGGACTCGAAGGTCCTGGCCGTCACGCGCTACACGGATGCGGGGCCAGGCCCGGCGGGGTCCGTGCTGACGTGTGAGTTCCAGCTCGCGGGTCAGCGCTTCATCGCCCTCAACGGGGGACCGGAGTTCCCGTTCACGGAGGCCATCTCCCTGACCGTGAACTGCGAGACGCAGGGGGAGGTGGATGAGTTGTGGAACAAGCTCACGGCGAACGGGGGCAGGCCGGTGCAGTGTGGCTGGCTCCAGGACCGGTTCGGGCTGTCCTGGCAGATCGTCCCGACGGTGCTCCCGGAGCTGCTGAAGACCCTGCCACCGGAGAAGGCGAGCCGGGTCACCCAGGCGATGCTGAAGATGGTCAAGCTGGACATCGCCGCGCTGAAGCGGGCGGCGGAAGGCGGGTAGCCCCCGTCGTCGTCGGCTCCACGCCCCACAGGGTCGGGGGCGAATCCCGGAGGTTCACGCACACCGCGTGGCCAGCACCGCGCCACACCCACACGCCCTGACGCACCCGGCCAGGGCGCGCGCGTCCGGATGACGCACGGACGACATCCGCGTGGGGGCGGGCGGTTGACTTGGACGTCGCTGCGGTGGTGAACGGAAGCGGCCCCGGGCAGTCGCGGGCCCGGCGGGCTTGCAGCGTTCGTGAACCTCGCTTGCCGCGTCTGGAGCCACATCCATGATGACCCCTCCTCGTCGTCACCGCCGGAGCCCCTGGCTCTCGCGGTGGCAGCCCCTCCTCGCCGCGGGCCTCGCCTCGGCGATGGTCTCCTGCGCCGCCTCCGACACCCCTGACCAGTTGCCTCCCCCTGAAGCGCCCGCCATCGCGGACATGGCCCAGTTGGAGCAGGGGCTGCTCTCCTGGAACCTGGGCGCGAAGTACGACGCCACGCAGGCCAACATCGACTTCCGCGTGTTCTCCTCGCGTGCCACGCGCATCGAGGTGTGGATCTACAAGACGCCGCTGGGCGCGCAGGAGGTCCTGAAGTACGTGATGGTGAAGGACGCCACGACGAACGTCTGGTCCAAGTCCGTCTCCGTCGCCACGCTCAAGAACGCCACCAACAACATCACCGGGCCCGTCTACTACGGCTACCGCGCCTGGGGCCCCAACTGGCCCTACAACACGTCCTGGTCGAAGACGAACACGTCCGCGGGCTTCATCGCCGACGTGGATGCGCAGGGCAACCGCTTCAACCCGAACAAGCTGCTGTGGGACCCGTACGCGCTGGAGCTGAGCCACGACCCGGTCAACGCCACCGCCACCGCGCAGGACGCCACGGTGTTCGCCTCCGGCCCCACGCACCGCTACAAGGACAGCGGCTCGCGCGCACCCAAGGGCATCGTGCTGCCGCCGGACAGCACCTCCACCGGCACCAAGCCCACGCGCGCCTTCAAGGACGACATCGTCTACGAAGTGCACGTGCGCGGCCTGACGAAGCAGGACACCGGCTCCGGGTTGGATGCCAACTGCCTGGGCACCTACAAGACCGCGGGCCAGAAGGCCGCGGCGCTCGCGGCGCTGGGCGTCACGGCGGTGGAGTTCCTGCCGCTGCATGAGACGGACAACGACAACAACGACTACTCAGCCACCACCACCGCCGGCGACAACTACTGGGGTTACATGAACCTCAGCTACTTCGCGCCGGACCGCCGCTATGCGTGCGACAAGAGCGCGGGCGGCCCCACGCGCGAGTTCAAGGCCATGGTGAAGGCCTTCCACGACGTGGGCATCAAGGTGCTGGTGGACGTGGTCTACAACCACACCGGCGAGGGCGGCGCGTGGGTGAACGGCGATTCCAGCACGTTCAACGTCATGACCTACCGCGGCCTGGACAACCCCACGTACTACAGCCTCACGGCGGACAAGCAGTTCAGCTGGGACAACACCGGCGTGGGCGGCAACTTCAACACGTTCAACCCCACGGCCCAGAACCTCATCCTCCATTCGCTGTCGTACTGGAAGGACACGCTGGGCGTGGACGGCTTCCGCTTCGACCTGGCGTCGGTGCTGGGCAACACCGTGGAGCACGGCGGCTTCAACTACGACCGCGACAACCCGAACACGGCGCTCAACAAGATCGTCACCGTGCTGGACCCGCGTCCGGACGGGGGCGGCGCGGGCACGGACTTCATCGCCGAGCCCTGGGCCATTGGCGGCAACTCCTACCAGGTGGGCAACTTCCCGGCGAAGTGGCGGGAGTGGAACGGCATCTTCCGCGACACCTTCCGCAAGGACCAGAACCAGATGGGCGTGGACGCGGTGACGCCGGGGCAGTTGGCCACGCGCTTCACGGGCTCGTCGGACCTGTATGGGGATGACGGCCGCAAGCCGTTCCACTCGGTGAACTTCGTGGTGGCCCACGACGGGCTGTCCCTGAAGGACCTGTATTCGTGCAACAGCAAGAACAACAACCAGCCGTGGCCCTACGGCCCGTCCGACGGCGGCGAGGACAACAACCACAGCTGGAACCACGATGGCAACGCGGTGCTCCAGCGGCAGGCCGCGCGCAACGGCATGGCGTTCATGATGTTGAGCGCGGGCGTGCCCATGTTCACGGGCGGCGACGAGTTCCTGCGCACGCAGTACTGCAACAACAACGTCTACAACCTGGACTCGAACAAGAACTGGCTGGACTACGCGTGGAGCGCGGAGCAGTCCAACTTCCGCCTGTTCACCAAGAACCTCATCGCGTTCCGCAAGGCGCACCCGGCGCTGCGCCCGGCCAACTTCTACAGCGGGTCGGACACCAACGGGAACGTGATGGAGCAGCACCGCTGGTTCAAGCCGGACGGCACCGTGCCCAACGCGGCGTACTTCAACGACGCGGGCAACCACGCGCTGGCCTACCGCATCGACGCCACGGAGTTCTCCGGTGAGTCGGTGGGCGCCATCTACGTCGCCTACAACGGCTGGTCCGGCAACGTGAACTTCACCCTGCCGTGGCCGGGCACGAACCGGAAGTGGTACCGCGTGACGGACACCTGTTCGTGGATCGAGAGCCGGGGCGCCAACCAGGTGCTGCTCAACCCGGGCACCGCGGACGACGTGGGCGGCGAGAACGCGACCTATGGCCTGTGCGGCCGGGGCGTGCTGGTGCTGGTGGCGAAGTAGCTTGAAGCCGTGAGGACCCGGCGCCCCTGTCGCGGGCCCGGGTCCTCGCGGTGCGGTTCCAGGCGAGTGTCGGGACGGTCACCATTCCGTGGGACAAGTCCAGCGACACAGCGCTCACGCGAGCACCGTGAGGCTTCACGCCGGTGGCTTCAGACGGGCTGCGACGTCGCCGGGCGCCCGGTATAAAGCGTCCGCGCATCCGGCATCTCCGCCAGGAAGGACCGTGCTTTCCCCGTGACCGTGGAAGAGGACAAGGTGGCCGCGCTGCTGCGGCGGCTCAAGGCAGAGGACTCGTTCGAACGGGAGACGTTCGGGGAGCTGGACCTCCAGGGCCTGGACCTGAGCGGCAAGGAGTTCTACCGCTGCACCTTCCAGGACTGCCAGTTCCAGGAGGGCCGGTGGAAGGACTGCCTCCTGGAGGCGTGTGTCTTTCAAGGTTGCAACCTCACGCGCGCGAACTTCAATGCCATCCGGCTGCGGGACGTGCGCTTCGAGGGCTCGAAGCTGATGGGCATTGATTGGACGGGCGTGTCCGCGAACCCCGAGGTGATGTTCGAGGAGTGCGGCCTGCCCTACAGCTCGTTCGTGGGGCTGAGCCTCCGCCAGACGTCCTTCGTGCGCTGCGTGGCCCGGGAGGCGAACTTCTTCGACACGGACCTCACGGACGCGGACTTCACCGGCGCGGATCTCACCGGCAGCAACTTCCGGGGCTGCACGCTGACCCGGACCGACTTCACCGGCGCGACAGGCCTCCAGCTCGACCCCGCGCGCAACAAGCTGAAGGACACCCGCGTGCCCAACGAGACGGCCATGTCCCTGGCCCATGCGATGGGGATGCTCGTGGAGGGCTACCACGCGAAGCCAGCGGGACGTGGCGGGGGCGCGAAGAAGAAGCGTTGACTCAGCCGGAGTCCTTCAGCCTGCGGCAGGCAGCGGACTTCACCGCGAGGTACACGCGCAGGCCCGGCGCGATGGACAGCTCGCGCACGGCGGAGTGCGTGAGGCGCACCACCCAGCGCACGCCCGCCACGTCCACCTGGGTCGCGCACCCACCCGCGCCCGCGTCCTCCACCTTCGCCACCGTGCCCTCCAGCACGTTGCGCGCGGAGACGCCGGTCAGCGGCCCGGTGGACAGGAGGATGTCTTCGGCCGGCACCGCGTAGGCCACCCGGAGGCCTGACGACGGCTCCGACACCTCCGGCACCCAGAGCGCCAATGCGTCGTTGATGCGCAGCCGCGTGCCTCCGCCTTCAGGGTGCTCCAGCGTGCCCTCCAGGATGTTCTCCTCGGGCTCGCCGGTGAGCAGTCCCCGCGCGGCCGTGCCCAGCACCGCGTCCGCGGGCCCCACGGCTCGCACCGCGCCGCCGTCCAGGAGCAGGGCTTCGTGGGCCAGCGCCCGGGCCTCGCCCAGTTGGTGCGTCACGTACAGCAAGGGCACGCGGGCCTCGTCGCGCACCCGCAGCAGGTAGGGCAGCACCCGCTCCTTCAGCGCGACGTCCAGCGCGGCCAGCGGCTCATCCAGCAGCAGCAGCGCGGGGTCCGTGGCGAGCGCACGGGCCAGGGCGACCCGCTGCTTCTCACCTCCCGACAGCGTGGCCGGGTAGCGATGCAGCAGCGGCTCCAGCTCCAGCAGGTGCACCGCTTCGTCCACGCGCGACGGGCGTCCGGCGCGCACGCCGAAGCGTACGTTCTGTCCGGCGGTGAGGTGCGGGAAGAGCAGCGCGTCCTGCGGCACGTAGCCCATGCGCCGCGCCTCGGGTGGCACCTCCACGCGCGCCGCGCTGTCGAGCAGCACGCGTCCGCCCACCACCACGCGCCCGGTCGCTCCGCGCCGCAGGCCCGCGAGCACCTCCAGCAGCGAGGTCTTCCCGGAGCCCGAGCGCCCCAGCACCGCCACGGACGCGGACGCGAACCGCGCGTCGACCGCCAGGTGGAAGCGCGCCAGCGGCAGGCGCAGCGACAGGTCCATCACGGGCGCGGACCTTCCGTGGGCTTCCACATCCCGGACACCCGGAGCCGCGTGCGCGGCGCTTCCCTGCCAGGCCCGGCCTCCGCGAGGAGCTCCCGCGCGTCCCTCACGCGAGCCCCCGCGCGCCACGCCGCCGCGTCACGGCCTCCGTCACGTACATGACCCCGAACGCGAGCACCACCGCCACGCCCGCGAGCTTCAGCGCCTCATCCTCCCGCCCCGTCTGCGTGCGCTGGAAGATGGCCAGCGCCAGCGTCTGCGTGTGCCCCGGGATGTTGCCCGCGACCAGCACCGTCGCACCGAACTCGCCCAGCGCCCGCGAGAACGCGAGCAGCGCGCCCGTCAGCACGCCGCGCCAGGCGAGCGGCAGCGTCACCCGGAAGAAGGCCCGCGTGCGCGTGTCTCCCAGCGTGCGCGCCACCGCCACCAACCGTGGATCCACCTCCTCGAAGCCCGCGCGCGCCGAGCGCACCAGCAGCGGGAACGCCATCACCGCGCTCGCCAGCACCACCGCCTTCGGCGTGAACGCCACCTCCAGGCCCACCGCGTCCAGGAGCCGCCCCAGCGCCGAGTCCCGCGCCAGCAGTTGCAGCAGCACCAGACCCACCGCCGTCGGCGGCAGCACCAGCGGCAGCGCCAGCACCGTCTCCACCACGCCCCGCCCCGGCCCCCTCCAGCGCGCCAGCGCGTACGCCGCCGCCACGCCCGGCACCAGGATGAGCGCCGTGGACGCCGCCGCCACCGCCAGCGTGAACAGGACCAGCCCGGTCAGCCCCTCCTCCATCACGGTGAGGGCTGTCCCTTCCTGGGGCTCACGTCCAGGAAGCCCCGCTGGCGGAACTCCGCCCGCGCGCCCTCCGTCTGGAGGAAGCGCACGAACGCGAGCCCTCCCTCCGGCGCCTTGCCCCGCGTCAGCGCCACCGCCGGGTACACGATGCGCGGCGCCTCGCCCTCCGGCACCGTGAACGCCACGCGCACCTTCTTCGACTGCGCCGCGTCCGTCGCGTACACCACGCCCGCGTCCACCCGCCCCGCCGCCACCGCCGCCAGCGCGGCCCGGACGTCCGCCGTCGGCACGACGGTGGGCGCCACGTCCTTCCACACGCCGGCCTGCGTCAGCCACGCCTTCGCGTACACCCCCGCGGGCACCGCCGCCGGCTCCGCCAGCACCACCCGTCGCAGCCCCTTCAACCCCGCCGCCCCCTTCACCTCCAGCGTGGATGCCACCGGCACGATGACCACCAGGCGGTTGGACACCAGGTCCACCCTCGACCCGGGCCGCGCCAGCCCCGCGCGCTCCACCGGCTCCAGCTTCGCCTCGTCCGCGGAGAGGAACGCATCCGCTGGGGCACCCGCCACCACCTGACGTGACAGGTCACTGGAGGCACCGAAGGCGAACCGCACGCGGTGCCCGGTCTCCCTCTGGAACGCGGGGGCGAGCGCCTGGAGCGCCTCCGTGGTGCTCGACGCCGCGAACACCAGCACCGGGTCCTCCGCCCGCGCCGCTCCCGCCCACACCGCCACCAGGAGCCCCAGCCACGAAAGCCGCATCACACGCACCTCCAGGAGCCTTCCCGGCGACAACACCCATCACACCCATGATGCCCACGCCCGAGACTACAGGTTGACCCGCAAGCACCGCGCCGCTAATGAATACTCCGTGTCCCGGAATATCCATAAAGAGGAGGATGAATCGCTCGCGGGAGACGTCGACCGCATGCAGGAGCTGATGTTCTCGCTGGGGCGCCGCCGTTCGCTGCGCGACCCCATCGCCAGCACCTGCGAGCAGTTCCAGTTCACGCCGCCGCAGGTGCACGCGCTCCTGTGGCTGGGCCTGGACGGGTCGCTCACCATGGGTGAGCTTGCCCGGCGGCTGGGCGTCACGGAGAAGACCGTCACCGGCGTGGTGGACCGCCTGGAGCGCGAGGGCCACCTGCAGCGCGAGCGCGGTGAAGCCGACCGGCGCGTCGTGCGCTGCCGCCTCACCGACAAGGGCCGGCAGACCTTCACCAAGCTCGACCGCTCCATGCACCGCGCCATGGGCGTGGTGATGGGCATGCTCGACGCCGAAGACCGTCAGGCCCTCTTCCGCGTGATGGAGAAGGTGCTGCTCAAGCTGGACCAGCCCGCGCCGGACGCCCCCACGCCGGGCACCTGAGCGAGCCCGTCCTTCAGGCGCGCGGCCCGCCCGGCGCCCGCGCCAGCAGCAGCCCGGGGCTCAGCAGCAGCGCGAACGCCTCGCGCACCGTCCAGTAGCACCGGTCCCACGCCCCCATCCGCCCCGCGATGGGCGCGGGGCTCGTGGCCACGTCCCACCCCTGGCGCCGGAAGCACTGCCGCGCGCGCAGCAGGTGGTACGGGTCGGAGACCACGAGCACCCGGCGCGCGCCCCGCTCCCGCAGCACGCGCCCGCTGAAGCGCGCGTTGTCGTCGGTGGAGCGGCTCTCCTCCTCCAGCACGCACGCCGACGCGGGCACGCCCGCCGCGACCGCCAGCGCCAGCATCACGCGCGCCTCGGACGGCGAATGCAGGCCCACGCCACCGGACAGGAGCAGCCAGGGCGCCACGCCCCGGTGGTACAGCGCCGCGGCCTGCTCCACGCGCGCCACCAGCGCACCGGACGGCACGCCGCCCGGCAGCACCCGCGCGCCCAGCACCACCAGCGCGTCCGCGCCGCCGGAGTGTTCGCGCCGACCGAAGCGGTCCACCCACCACGCCAGGCCGAAGACGCCGCCCGTCAGCACGCCGGCCACCACGAGCACGCCCCGGCGCAGGTGGCCGGGTCTGGGAAGGAGGGCAAGGGACCGCACTCCGGGGAACCTAGTCCCTGTTCCCCCTTCCCGCCCCATGCCCCACCTTGTCATCACGGGCGACACGGCGACGGCGCCTTCCTGCCCTGGTGGGTCCGGGCCCGGGGAGGACCCGGTGAATCGTCGCCAGGGGTATCGCCGGGGGGCGGGCGCGGGGACAGAATGCGGAATGACCCGGCCGGGGTCCGCGGCGAACCCGGAGCGGCCGGGGGGCACGTGGAGGCATACGGATGGATGTCAAAGGCGTCGCGTTCCTGGCTCGGCAGACCCTGGCGGTGCAGTCCTTTGGCGAGGCGGCGTGGAAGGGGTTCCTCGCGGAGCAGGCGAAGCGGGACCCCCTCTTCGGGCAGCCCATCATGCCGGTGACGCGCATCCCGGCGGACGCGTTCCTGCGCCTCAACGAGGCGTTCACCCAGCGCTTCTACGCGGGCGACACCAAGGCGTACTGGCAATACGGCGTGAAGTCCGCCGAGTACGCCCTGGGCCAGGGCCAGCTCAGGACGATGTTCGGCAAGGACGACTTCCGCCGCTTCGCCCTGTTCACGCCCGGCATCTGGAAGGGCTACTTCACCGAGGGCGAGCTGACGGCGCAGCTCCAGCAGAACGTCGTCGAGCTGCGCATCACCGGCGTGCCCCGGCCGCACGTCTACTTCGAGCTGGCCGTGATGGGCTTCGCCGCGGGCGGGCTCTCGTACCTGGGTGGCGGAAGGGAGATCCACCACGAGGTCCTCAAGGGCTTCAGCAAGGGGGACCTGGAGGTCCTCTACCGCTTCACCCTGCCGGGGTGAGCGCGGGCCCCCTTCAGGGCGCGGAGGCCGCGGCGGTGGTCGTCGCCGCGCCCGACGGGGCCGGGGTCTCCAGCGCGACGGCGGGCGTGACCGAGGGCGCGAGCCGCAGGTCCGCCACCACCGGGTAGTGGTCGGACGCGCCCACGCGCAGCACGCGGCTGGACACCGGGGTGAACGCGCCGCACGCCATCACGTAGTCGATGCGCAGCGACGGCAGGAACAGCGGCATGGGGTAGGTGCCGGTGCCGCCCGCGTGCGTGACCTTCGCCACGTCCTGGAGCTGGCGGCGCAGCAGGCGCACCGGCCGCGAATCCGGGTCGTCGTTCAGGTCCCCCAGCAGCAGCCGGGGCCGGGAGTCCTTCGCCAGCAGGTTCGCGATGAAGACGCTCTGGCGGGTGCGCGCGGCGCCGTTGAAGGGCCGGCGGATGAGGTGCGTGGCGTAGACGCTCACCGCGCGGCCGTCCACGTCCACCACCGCGTGCGCCAACGTGCGCGGCTCCGCGCCCCGGGGCGTGGGCAGCGGATACTGCGCCAGCGACTCCAGCGGGTAGCGCGACAGGAGCGCGATGCCGTAGCTGCCGCCGTACAGCTTCGTGGTGCCGAAGTGCGCGCGGTACTTCAGGCCGGTGAGCGCCGACAGCCGCTCCACCTGGTCCTCCCCGCCCGCGCGGGTGGAGCCCACGTCCACCTCCTGCAACGCGACGACGTCCGGCGCTTCGGCGCGGATGACGTCCGCCACCCGCGCCAGGCCCCGCAGGCCGGACTGGATGTTGAAGGTCATCACCCGCAGGGCCCCCGCGTCACGCGCGGGCTTCGGGGCCGCGGCGACGGGCGTGACGCCCGAGGAGAGGGTGGGACGCACCGCGGGACCGGTGGCACAGGCCAGCGGTCCCACGACGAGCAACAGGGTCAGGAGGAGGCTCGGTCGCATCAAGGGGCGCGATGGTAGGTCGCCTGCCCTTGCGCTGTCGTCCCACCCCACCGGGCCCGGCCGGAGAGCAGCCGGGCGTCCAGGGCACGCGCCTCAGCTCGCGCGGCGACGGCGCGCGGCCAGCACCGCGAGCACCGCGCCCAACAGCGGCGCGCCGGCGGTGGCGGAGCAGCCCCCGCCCTCGTCCTCGTCGGGCTTGACGGGGTCCACGGGGTCGGCGCCGCCCGTGATGACCACGTCCAGCGTGGCGTTGGCGTGCGCGTCACCCGTCGCCTTGTTGTCGCCGTCCACGGAGTTGCCCGCCGCGTACACCTTGAGCGTGCCGTTGACGATGGGCGCCACCAGCGAGAAGTCGAAGCGCGCGGTGTCGCCGGTGAAGGTCTTGGGGAACGAGTGCGTCAGTTCGCCGCCG
Organism: Corallococcus sp. BB11-1; assembly: GCF_026626625.1. Taxonomy (NCBI): domain Bacteria; kingdom Pseudomonadati; phylum Myxococcota; class Myxococcia; order Myxococcales; family Myxococcaceae; genus Corallococcus; species Corallococcus sp. BB11-1. The sequence goes on from NZ_JAPNJY010000010.1 coordinate 162,711, forward strand.
GGCACCGTCTTCGAACCCGAGCCCGCGTTCAGCGACGCGCCGTCCAGGCCGCCCGTCGCCACGTTCATGCCCGCCTTCACGCCGGGGCCGCCGGTGATGATCAGCGAGTAGTTGCCCGTCTGTCCCGCGGAGAGCGCCGTGGGCCCCTCCAGCGTCACCGTGGGGGTGCTGGCGCCGCCACCGTGGCAGCCGGACGCGGTGCACGACACGCTCTGCTTGCCGCTGCGACCGGCCAGGCCGGTGGAGTTGGCGGACGCCGAACCCGCGACGAGGCACACCGCGACCGCGCCAACAGACGAAAGAAAGGACCGCATGGGACAACCCTCCTGAGGGGGGAAATCAGGGAAGACGAGGAGGTGTCCTTCTAGCGCAGTGCGGCGAGGAGTGCAGCAGGCGACAATTGCATCCCCCGCCGGGGCTGGGTGTACTGGGACCTACAGCCAGGCGAAGGCGTCGTGCAGGGCCTTCTGGCCGCCGTGCTCCAGGACCTCGCCGTGGCACACCACCACGCGCTCCACGTCCCACTTCAGCGCGCGCTGGAGGGCGGCCCGCGCGGCCTGCCTGTCCTTGGTCAGCACGCGGATGAGGAGCGGGGCCGCGAAGCGCTTCCAGACGCGTTCGACCCGCGCGTACAGGCGCAGCTTCCAGGAGTCCGCGTGCTGGTAGTGGAACACCAGGTCGGTGACGAGCAGCGTGCGGCTGGGGCGGTGGAAGAAGAGGAACTCCCCCAGCTTGGGCATGCCGCGCACGTGCACCTGGTCCACGACGGAGGCCCAGCCCGCGTCCGGCGTGTCCCCCAGCTCATGGTCGATGCGCAGCGCGGGCTGCTTCGCGCGCAGGCCCGGCGGGGCCACCACGCTGGCGCCCGGAAAGGCGGCGGACCAGTCCGGCAGGTGCACGTGGTGGTACAGGTTGGGAGCGACGAGGAAGCGCACCGGCCCCAGGGACTCCAGCGCGGCGCGCCGCTCCGGGGTGAAGGCGACGGGCGAGTGCACCCACAGTCCGCCGTCCGGCAGGCGGAGGACCGTCATCCGGCCCCCCACGCCGATGCCCAGGAAGTTGAACGGCGCATCGAGCACGTGGACGTCGTCGGCGAGCTTCCGGAGGCCTGCGTCAGGGGGCGTGGTCATGGCGGGTCTGGCTTCCAGCAAGGGGGGGCGTCGCGGGACGAATCCAAGCACGGTCCGGCGTTGATTTCCGGAACATCCCAGCGTAGGCAACCCCGTCTCTCCATCTCCTAGCAAGGTTCCCAGCACATGGCCGACAAGCTCACGCCCCGCGAGAAGGGCTTTTCCGAGTGGTACGTCGATCTGGTCCAGAAGGCGAAGCTCGCTGACTACTCGGACGTGAAGGGCTGCATGGTCATCCGTCCCAACGGCTATGCGCTGTGGGAGAACATCCAGCGGACGCTGGACGCGAAGTTCAAGGCGGTGGGCGTGAAGAACGCCTACTTCCCGCTCCTCATCCCGGAGAGCTACCTCAAGAAGGAAGCGGAGCACGTCGAGGGCTTCAACCCCCAGCTCGCCGTCGTCACGCACGCGGGCGGCCAGAAGCTGGAGGAGCCCTACGTCATCCGGCCCACGTCGGAGACCATCATCAACCGCAGCTTCGCGAAGTGGGTGCAGAGCTACCGCGACCTGCCGCTGCTCATCAACCAGTGGGCCAACGTGATGCGCTGGGAGATGCGCACGCGCCTGTTCCTGCGCACCACGGAGTTCCTCTGGCAGGAGGGCCACACCTGCCATGAGACGGAGGACGACGCGGAGAAGATGACCCTCCAGATGCTGGAGGCCTACCGCGAGTTCGCCGAGGACTACATGGCGATGCCCGTGTTGACGGGGCGCAAGACGGAGTCGGAGCGGTTCGCCGGCGCGCTGCGCACGTACAGCATCGAAGCGATGATGCAGGACAAGAAGGCGCTCCAGGCGGGCACCAGCCACAACCTGGGCCAGAACTTCGCCAAGGCCTTCGAGACCAAGTTCCAGGGCCGCGACGGCCGTGAGCACTTCGTGTGGCAGACGTCCTGGGGCGTGTCCACGCGCCTCATCGGCGGGCTCATCCTCACGCACTCGGATGACTCGGGCCTCATCGTGCCGCCGAAGCTCGCGGCCACGCACGTGGTCATCATCCCCATCGCCGGCAAGGCGACGGACGCGGAGAAGACGCAGGTGCTGGAGAAGGCGCACGCGCTGGGCGCGGACCTGCGCAGGGCGGGCCTGGGCGTGGTGGTGGACGACGACGACAGCAAGGGCCCGGGCTTCAAGTACAACGAGCACGAGCTCATCGGCACGTGCGTGCGCATCGAGCTGGGGCCCAAGGACCTGGCGAAGAACTCCTGCGTGATGGTGCGCCGCGACCTGAAGCAGAAGGAGTTCGTGCCGCTGGACGAGGCCGTGGCCAAGGCCCAGGCGATGCTGGACCAGATGCAGAAGGACCTGTTCCAGAAGGCGAAGTCCTTCCGCGACGCCAACACCCACGAGGTGAACTCCCTGGAGGAGCTGAAGGCGCGCGCGGACGACGGCTTCCTGCTGGCGCACTGGAACGGCGACGCCAAGGTGGAGGCGCGCATCAAGGAGGAGACGGGCCTCACCACCCGGTGCCGGCCCTTCGACCTCAAGCAGGAGCCGGGCAAGTGCGTGATGACGGGTGAGCCGTCCCCGGGCCGCATCGTGTTCGCCAAGGCGTACTGACGTCAGTCCGGTGTGACTTCACGGGGGCTGGGGGCCTTGCTCCCGGCCCCTGCGTCGTTTCAGCTCGCGGCGAGCAGGGGGCGCTTCTTCGGCAGGAAGGTGGCCACCGGCTCCAGCTTGCCCTGCACGGGCAGCGGGGCGGCGGCCTCGAAGTCGAAGGCCTCCGCACAGCGCTCGCGCGTGGCGTTGGAGACGAGCACCGGGGCGCCCACCTTCTTCGTGAGCCCCTCGATGCGGCTGGCCAGGTTCACCGCGTCGCCGATGACGGTGTATTCGCGGCGCTGCTCGCTGCCCACGGCGCCCACCACCACGCGGCCGGTGTGCACGCCCACACCGATGTGGAGGATGCCTTCGCCCCGCGCGGCGCGCTCCTGGTTGAGCTTCTCCAGCGCCTCCAGCATGGCCAGCGCGCACGACACGGCGGCGGCCGGGTGCCCGGGCTGCTCCAGGGGCGCGCCGAAGTACGCGAGGATGCCGTCGCCCAGGAACTTGTCCAGCGTGCCGCCGTGGCGGAACACCACCTCCACCATGCGGGACAGGTATTCGTTGAGCAGCGCCACCACCTGGGGGCTGTCCATCCGGTCCGACAGCGTGGTGAAGCCCCGGATGTCGGAGAACAGCAGCGTCACCTCGCGGTGCTCACCGGCCTCGCCGTCGGTGCCCTTCTCGGAGATGCGCCGGGCGACCTCCGGGGAGAAGAAGCGGCCCAGCCGTTCGCGCTGCATCTCCTCGCGCACCACGTCCGTCACCAGCCCCAGCACCGTGCGGCTGACGAAGAAGGCCACCGCGGACGCGAGCGCCATCACCAGCACCATGCCGGGCAGGAACTGGGAGGCCTCCAGGCCCGCGGCCAGCGCCAGCAGCGCCGCCCCCACCGTGCCCAGCACCGTGGCCGCCACGACGACGAGCCGCGACAGCGTCACCATGGACACGACGACCACCAGCACCATGTAGGCCCCCATGGTCAGCAGCGCGGTGGGCACGCCGTTGGTGGAGCCCTGGATGGCCTGGCTCTGCAGGAAGTAGATGAGCGGCATGTCGATGAGCGCCACGCCCAGCACGGGCCGCTTCAGCAGCTCCGGCGTCCGCCGGGCCACGGCCCACAGCACCACCGCCAGCGCGATGTAGCACCCCAGCACCGGGCGGGACACGCGCCAGTCGTCCAGGATGGCCAGCAGCAGCCACGCGCTCGTCCCGCCCGCGCGCATCACGTTGAACCACGCCCCCACGTCCGCGCGCCATTCATCCAGGCGGCTCTTCAGGGTGGCTTCGACGCGGGCGCGGTAGAGCAGTGACAGCATGTTTCACGGACGCTACTCCACGCGTGGGACGCCCTCCAGGCACCGCCTGCGTTAGGGTCCGGGGCATGGCGAGCATCGGGCACGTGGCGGTGGGCATGGCGCTGGGGCGCTTCGAGACCGGGGCGGCCCCCTGGCGCCGGCGGGTGGCGGTGATGGGGTTCCTGTCGCTGCTTGCCCTCCTGCCGGACGCGGACGTGGTGGCGTTCGCGCTGCGCATCCCCTACGCGGCGACGTGGGGGCACCGGGGCGCGTCGCACTCGTTCGTCTTCGCGGCGCTGGTGGCGCTCCTGGTGGCGGGGCTGGCCCGGTGGAAGGGTGAGTCGGGCATGCGCTGGGGGTTCCTGGCGCTCGCGGCGGTGGGCAGCCACGGCATCCTGGACGCGCTCACCGACGGCGGCCTGGGCGCGGCGCTCTTCTGGCCCGCCTCCAACGCCCGCGTCTTCGCGCCGGTGCGGCCGCTGCCGGTGGCGCCCATCGGCGCGGGCATGCTGTCCGCGCGGGGACTGTACGTGAGCCTCGTGGAGCTGCTCTTCTTCCTGCCCGCCTGGGCCTATGCCCTGTGGCCGGCCCGCCGGGCCCGCTCGCCCTGAGCGGCGAAGCCGCCCCGCCTGGACCTGGAACTGGAACTGGACGCGGGCCCGATGCTCCGAGCCGGGAGTGCGCGGAGGATTGAGCCGGGAAGGAGGACCGCCGCGATGCGCCTGTTCACCGCCGTGACCCTGGGAGACACCCTCACCGCCGAGGCGGAGCGGGGCATCGAGCGCCTGCGCGCCCTCGCGCCGGAGGCCAGGTGGGTGCGGCCGGAGGGCGTGCACCTGACGCTGCTGTTCCTGGGGGACGTGGAGCCCTCCTGCCTGTCGCTGCTCCAGGAGGCGCTGGACCCGGTGGGCAAGCGCCACGCGCCGTTCGTCGTGTCCGTCGCGGGCGGTGGGACGTTCGGCGCGCCGGCCCACCCGCGCGTGCTCTGGGCCGACGTGCGCGGGGACATCGCCGCGCTCAAGGCGCTCCAGGCGGACGTGGCCCGGGCGCTGGAGCCGCTGGGCTTCACCTCCGAGCACCCGGAGTACACCGCGCACCTGACGCTGGCCCGGGCGAAGAGGCCGCGCGGGGACCCGGCGCTGGGCGCGTGCGCGCGGGCGCTCGCGGAGGCGTCCTGGGGCGAGGGCCGCGTGGACCGGCTGGTGCTGTTCGAAAGCGCGGGCGGCCACTACGCGTCCCGGTGGGAGGTCCCCCTGGGACGCGGGGCCTGAAGCCGCGCCCTTCGCCTAGCAGGCGCGCAATGACTGAGGATCCGCCACGGGCACCGCGGCGGGCAGCGTGACGGTGAGCAGCGTGCCCCGGCCCTCGCGGCTCTCCGCGCGCAGCGTGCCGCCCAGGTCGGTGACGATGGTGTGGCTCACCGACAGGCCCAGGCCGGTGCTGCTGGGACGCGCGGTGGCGAACGGCTCGAAGATGCGCGCGAGCAGGTCCGGGGACAGGCCCTTGCCGGAGTCCTGCACCTCCACCACCACCGCGCCGTCCTCGCTGGTGTAGGCCGCGACGCGCAGCACGTTGCGCTCCGCCTCCTGTGGGTCCATGGCCTGCACCGCGTTGAGCAGCAGGTTCAGGAACAACTGGGTGAGGCGCGCCTCGTCCGCGTCCACCGTGGGCAGGTCGTGGAAGTCGCGCTCCAGCCGCGCGCGGTGCTGAAGCTCTCCGCGCAGGAGCTTCAGCGCGTTCTCCAGCACCGGCTGCACGGCCACGCGGGCGCGGTGCTCCGGCGGCTTGCGCGACAGCGTGCGCAGGTCCTGCACGATGTGCTTGAGCCGGGTGGCGCCCTCCACCGTCTCCCCCAGCGCATCCTGGATGTCGTCCAGGTCGGAGCGCGGGACGGGCTGGCCGGTGAGCAGCGGCTGCTTCAGCCGCTCCAGCTCCTCGCGGATGAAGGAGAGGTTCGCCAGCACGAAGGCCAGCGGGTTGTTCATCTCATGGCCCACCGCCGCCGCGAGCGACCCCAGCGCGGACAGCCGGTCCGCCTGGAACAGCTTCGCCTCCAGCTGCTTGCGCAGCGTCACGTCGCGCACGAACACGCGCAGGCCCGGCGGGTCCCAGAGCTGCGCGACGGTGAGCTCCCAGTAGCGGCCGTCCAGGTGCACCGTGGGCGCGGGCTCGCCCGGGGGCGCGCCGCGCCAGGCCCAGGTGAGCGCCGCGTGCACCAGCGGGTGCGTGGGCCCGCGCTCCACCAGGTCCTGGAAGGCCACGTGGGTCGCGGGGTTCGCGTACCGCAGCGCCCCGTCCATGCCCAGCTCCAGCAGGGGCTCCGGGTGCAGCAGCGGGAACGACGCCAGCCGGTACAGCGGATCCTCCAGCACGCGCAGCCCGGTGACGTCACGCGCCAGCAGGCCCAGGCGCACGCCGGTGTCTCCAGGGTCGGGCACGCAGGGCGTTATCTCCGCCGCGTAGACGCGCTCCTCGCCGTCCACCGTGAGCCGGTACTCCAGCCGTCCGTCGGAGCCGCCCCGGAGGACGGCGCGGACCAGGGACATGAGGGGCTCGCTCGCCTCCGCGCCCAGGACCTCCTCCAGCCGGCGCCCCTCGTTGCCCCGCACGTCGCGGCCGAAGACGCGGCCGGACGGAGCCCACAGGCGCAGGCAGCGCCCCTCGGCATCCAGCTCGCCCGTGACGTACTCGGCGCCCTGCGAGGGGCGCGGGCTGGACACGGGCGCATCAGGGCCCGGAGAGCGGATGAAGCCCTCCACCCGGAAGGGGCCCATGAGCATCTCCAGGCCCGCGCCGTCGGTGTTCATCCGGGTGAGGACGGAGAGCAGCTGCTCCGAGTCCGCCTCCGACAGGCGCTTCGTGAGGATGAGCCCGTCGGCGAGCGTGGAGGTGGTGAAGAGGAAGGGCGTGAGCTGCGGCGCGTCCGCGCCCAGGTACGACGTCAGCGTGGCGCGCATGGCCAGCGCGTCGGTGTGGTTGGAGAAGATGGCGGCCACGTCCGACTCGCCCCGCAGCACCGCGTCCAATGCCTTGCGGTAGGTGCCCAGGAAGCGCTGCTCGGAGAAGAGCGTGTCGGGGCGCAACCCCAGCGACTCCAGGTGGCGCACCGGCAGCAGGTGGCCTCCGGTGGAGCGCGGCGCCACCCAGGCCACGCGCTTGCCCTGGAGCGTCTCCAACGTCAGCGGCGCGTCCGAACGACAGACCAGCGCGGAGTGGTAGTGCCAGCTACCTGAGCGCACCGCGCGAAGCACCGCCCGGGCCTGCGGCTCAAAGGCATTGCACTGCTCGGCGGTCGCCCACGCCATGTCCACGCGGCCGGCGGCGAGCTCCGCCTCCAGCGCCTCGTAGGTGGGCGACATGGACATCACCACCGGCCGGCCCAGCCGCTCCGACAGGGCACGCGCGAACAACTCCACGCGGACGTGTTCCCTTATCTCTCCCAGGGATGGGTAGAGCAGGCAACGGATGGGGGCGCTCGACGCGGTCACGGCAGAATCCTCCGGTTTCCCCCCTCTGCCGACCACCCCTGTTCCGGGTCTCGGCTCAAGACTTCCGCCACCTTGCCTGAATCCTTACGCCATTGCACATAATTCCTGAATCACTGAAATAAATAGCTTCCCCAGCTTTACCACATCTTGACCCAGGGTCGTGAGGGACCAGGGGTTCCAGACGGTGTCCCTGAAAGTCAGCCACCGCTGGCACCGTGCCTGCAAAGCAGGCGTCCAGGCGAAGACAACCGCCTGAAAGGACAGGGCGAATGGCATTGAGCGGGAGGAGCGCGTGGGCGGGCGTCCTCGGAATGATGGTGCTGGTGTGGTGGGAGGCCCGCGCCGTGGCCGCGACGCCACGGGCCCCTGAGGGGGCGCGGGTGGAGGCGAAGGTGCGGACGGGGGACGTGGTGTTCCAGACCTCGGGATCACGCCAGTCCAAGGCCATCCAGGAGGCCACCCACAGCCCATTGTCACACGTAGGGCTGGTGGAGGTGACGCCACAGGGCGTCTTCGTGGTGGAGGCGGTGCAGCCGGTGAAGCGCACGCCCTTCGCGCGGTGGAGGGCGCGCGGGGTGAAGGGGCGGCTGCTGGTGTTGCGGCCCACGGGGGTGGAGGCCGAGGCGAAGGCGCGCGCGGTGGCGGAGGCGAAGCGGCACCTGGGCAAGCCCTACGACGCGCTCTTCGGCTGGGGGGATGAGGCGATGTACTGCTCGGAGCTGGTGCGCAAGGCCTACGCGGCGGGCGCGGGGGTGACGTACGGGAAGATGGAGAGGCTGGGGACGCTGGAGGTGGCGGGACTGAAGCGGGAGATGGCCGAACGCTACCGGGGCCCCATTCCCCTGGACCTGGAGCTGGTGACCCCCGCGAGCCTGGCGGCCGATGCGCGGCTGGAGCTGGTGCATTCGGACTACCCGGAAGGGACGAAACCTCACACGGAGTGAACAGGACCGCTAGGGTTCGCCCCATGCGCCACCTGCTTCTGCTGCTGTCCCTGTTCGCACTCGCGGGCTGTCAGGCCCCCCAGGACGGGGTGAAGGTCACGGTCACCGCCACGGGCTTCGTGCCGGGCTGTCTGCGGGTGACGGCCCGGGACGAGGCCAGCGGAGAGACGCGGTCCACGATGCTCGGCGGCAAGGGCACGCCGTCCGTGGGCGGCAGCGTGCTGGTGGGGGTGGTCCTCCCGGAGAGCTGGGGCACCCGGCTCACCCTCACGGCGGAGGCCCACGAGGCGCCCTTCGTGGCGGACCAGGGCTGCACGGGGAAGGTCATCACGTCCAAGGAAGGCGCGGTCTCCATCGTTCGAGGCGAAGCAGCGAAGGGGAGGCCCCCGGAGCTCACGCTGGCCCTCACCGCCACCGACCAGGATGGGGACGGCTACGTCCATGAGGCGTCGGGGGGCACGGATTGCAATGACACGCCGGGCATCGGCGATGCCATCCATCCGGGCGCCCTGGAGAGGTGCAACGGCCGGGATGACGACTGCAACGGCGATGATGACCAGACGTTCTTCGGGCTCGGGGTCGCCTGCGCCGAGGATGGGGGTTGCAGCGGGAGGCTCGAGTGCGACCTCGACAACCTCAAGACCACCTGCAAGGCCCCCGCACCGACGCTCGCGTGGGTGGACAAGGACGGGGACCAGGTCGGACGGGCCAACGTGGAGCCCAGCCGCTTCTGCGCCCCGCTCACCGTTCCCGACGCGGGCTATGTGCCGTTCACCGCGCGGCACGACGACTGCGACGACACGAACCGGAACATCCATCCCGCCGCCCTGGAAGCCTGCAACGGGCTGGACGACAACTGCGACGGGTCCCAGGACAACATCGCGTTCGAGGCCTGCACGACGCTGACCTCCCAGTGCTCTGGCGCACAGCAGTGCAAGGGAACCTCCGGAGAGAAGGAGTGCGTCGCGACGGGCCCCGTTCCCACCTGGTATCCCGACCAGGACCTGGATGGACGGGGAGTTTCGGGAATGGGCACCCCCTCATGCACCCTCCAGGCGGACGCGGGCTACGCCCTCCTTGACGGAGACTGTGATGACGGCAATCCGTTCATCCATTCCGCGGCCACCGAGCTTTGCGATGAGCAGGACAACGACTGCGATGGAGAGAAGGATGAAGCCCAGGTCTGTGGAGCCACGGTTCCCGGCTGGGAGGCCAGGCTGGTAGGAGGGAACACCGCCCGCATCTGGCACGGAATCTCCCTGTATCAGAATGGGGGTGTCTGGCTCGCGGGCACCCACAGCGGACGGGGGGCGAAGCTGCCGGACAAGGTGGACTTCACGTTCCCCGAAGGAACCTGTGCGGGCACCCCCCCCGCTCTCTACTCGGTCTGGGCCCATCCCAGGACAGCCAAGGCCTTCCTGGGCGGGGCGGATGAGAACCTGTCGATCCAGGAGGCGACCAGCATCACCTGCGGGCCCCAACCCTCTATCGACTCGGACAATCCCCAGACGGTCATTCACGGGCTGATGGGTTTCGCTGACAGCGTGGATCCGGAGGAGGTCCAGATCTTCGGCGTCGCCACGAGTGGGAATGGAAACGATGGGGCGACCTTCCTGTGGAACGGTCAGACCGCCTCGGTGCCCGTGCTCCCGGCGACCGACACGACCCTCCGGGGCGTCCATGGCCTCTCACCGGCCCTGATGTTCGCCGTGGGCTCCTACAGGAGTCCCAGTGCCTCCGCCCAGGGACGCATCCTCCGCTACCAGCCAGGCGAGTTCCCGTCCTGGGGACAGCATGTCGAGCCTCCGGACGCGAAGGCACTCAATGCCGTCTGGGTCGTCCATCCGAGGCTCGCCTACGCGGTCGGTTACCTGGGCACCTTCATGAAATGGGATGGAGCGACCTGGAGCAAGCAGGCGGGGCCCTCGGACAGTGAGCAGCTCACGGGCGTCGTGGCCTTTGGCAGCAATGCCATCTACGTCTCGTCGGAGTCAGGCACGCTCTATCGCTATTACGACGGCGTCTGGCACACGCATCAACTGGGTGCCCCCCTGCACGCCCTCAATGGCAACCGTCCCGACAACATCTGGGCGGCGGGCGCCCAGGGCAAGGTCTTCCATTATCCGGCCTGGTCCTTTCCCACGCCTCCGTAGGCGCGGAGCCACGGTGGGGCGCCGCGCCCCACCGTGTCCCCCGTGGCTCAGCGCTTCACGCGCAGGACCTGGAACCCCTTCCCGCCCGCGCCGAAGCCCTCCAGGTTCTCCACCCGAACCACCAGGTCGCCGGAGGGCAGCACGCCTCGCACCTCCACGCGGGCCAGGGCGGTGCTCGCGCTTCGCGTGTAGCGCCGCGCCTCCCTCCACGTCGTGCCATCCGCGCTGGTGAAGAGCCGCGCGTACACGTCCGAGTCGGGCTGCACGTCCCCCGCGTTCGCCCGCCCCGTCCCCAGCACCCAGCCGCCTCCTGGCAAGGGCTCCAGCGAGTACGCCGGCCCCGGCAACGTCAGCAGCGCGTCCACCCGCGCGCTGGCGTACACCCGCAGCAGCTTCGGATGCTCCGGCTCATACAGCGTGGACTGCCCGAGCAGCAGCTCGCCCCCGGACAGCACCCTCCCCGTCATCGCATTGGCCGCGTAGCCCGCCATCACCGTCGACCAGGTGCGCCCCCCGTCCGACGAGCGCATCACCGCCGACTGCGCCGCGCTGCTGCCGAACGTGGCCCACAGCACGCTTCGCACCGGATCCGCGAACAGCGCTAGGCCATGGCGCGACGTCTGGAACGTGAAGCGCACCGCCCACGTCGCCCCGCCGTCCGTGCTCGCCCACAGCCGCAGGGGCGTGCTCCCGGACGTCACCGTCTGATATTCGAGGAAGAACACCGTGCTGCCCAGCTCCGCGAAGCTCGCCGGGGAGGCCGCGCGGTAGGTGCCCAGCGCCACGACGTCCGCCCACGTCTGGCCTCCGTCCGTGGAGCGCTCCAGGTGGTAGCTGCCGCCGCGGCTCATCTGGGCCAGCAGCGTTCCGTCCTTCAGCGCCGCCATCACCCAGAACGACGCCCCGCCCGCGCCCTGCCCTCGCGCGCTGAACGTGCGTCCGCCGTCCGTGCTCGCCCACAACCGGGAGCGGACCCCGTCCAGCGCCAGCGCGAACACCGTGCCCGCGCCGTCCACCGCCAGCACCTCGTGCGTCGTGTTCGTGAACACCGGCTCCAGCGTCACCGGCCCCGCGCCACCATCCGTCCCCGCGTCCACGCCGCCATCCGGCGCGCCTCCGCCATCCGTCCCCGCGTCCATGCCGCCGTCCGGCGTGCCCGCGCCGCCGTCCGGCATGCCCCCGCCGTCCGGAGTCCCCGCGCCGCCATCCGGAGTCCCCGCGCCGCCATCCGACGCGCCCCCGCCCCCCGGCGTCCCCCCGTCCTGACCGGAGCCGCCCCCTTCCGGCTGGCGAGGCACCGCCACGCGCATCACCTTCGCGCTGGAGCTTGCGTCGGGCGCGTCCCCGTAGAAGCACGGCACCTCCGTGACGCTGTCCGGCAGCACGTCCAAGGCGTTCAGGTAGCCCTTGAAGCTCGTGCGGGAGTCCAGGGTCACCGGGTCGCTGAACGTCCCGTCGCGCAGCACCCTGACCCGGATTTCATAGTCCGCGGCGGACTGCATGTGATTGTAGAAGACATACAGCGCGTCCCCCACGCGGGTGACCGCGGGCTGCAACGCCCAGTCCGGCGTGTTCTCCACCAGCGTGCGCGGCCCGAAGGACGTCCCGTCGAAGCGGCGGTAATACAGACGCTCCGTCTCGTCCTTGTAGACCAGGTGGATGCCGCCCCGCCCGTCCTCCACCGCGCTCAGCGCCGCGCCATGGTAGATGCCGTCGGAGAACGCCTCCCGCACCGGGCCCCAGGTGTCCAGCGGGTCGGCCGCGTCGCGCACCCGCAGGCGCGTGGGCTCGAAGCCGTCGTGCATGGCGTAGAAGAAGACGAGCTTCTCCCCCACGCTCAGCATCCGTCCCCCGCCGCGCTTGCGCACCCGTCCCAGGTCCGGCTGCCGCTGGAAGCTCGCGCCCCCGTCGGTGGACACCGCCACCACCGCCGTGGAGCCTCCGTCCGACTCCCGACGGAAGGCCTGCACCCAGAGCCTTCCGCGCGAGTCCCGGGCCAGCAGCGCCCGCGAGTACGCCGTCGTGTCGTCCGCGTTGAACACCCGCACCGCCGGCTCCGGCGTCCAGGTGTGCGCGCCCTCCTGGTAGCGCCACCACTGGAACCAGACGTCGTGCCGCGACGAGGCCGACAGCGAGGGGGCCTCGAACGCGTACACGAGCGCCACGTCCCGCCCCACGGCCACCAGCTCCGCCCGGTCATGGTGCGTGGCATCCGGCTGCACGGCGGCGAGCTTCTGGAAGCCCTGGAACCCGTCCTCCGAGCGGAGCAGGTTCAGGCCCTCTCCGCCCGCCCCCTGCTGCTGGACGGCCAGGAGCCACGTGGGCGCGCGCCCGTTCCCCGTTTCAATCCGCACCGCATGCCGATGCGCCGGAAGGGTCAGGGCATTGCCCCCACCCGCCGGCACCAAGGGCACCCCTCCCGCCGCCACCACCGTGGTCAGCAGGACCCCCACCCAAGCCATCATCGCGATTTCTCCCCCGTCCACATCCACCCCCAAGGTAGGGATGGGAGGCAGGGGAGCAATCCAGCGGAGGCTGTGGGTGCAGGGTCCACCCCTCCCGAAGGGGAGTGGTGGACATCCCTCCACCGCGTGACGCTTCCGGGTTCACGGAAGCGTGCACGCGGGTGCCGCGACTACTTCGCCTTGCGGCGGCGCGCGCCCGTGCCCGCGTCCGGCGTGGCCGTGCCCGCGTCGGCGCCCATGTCGAGCGTGCCCGCGTCCATCATGCCCGCGTCCGGCGTGGCCGTGGCCACCGGCGGCGGCGGGTTGACGAGCTTCAGCGAGGTGAGGAACGCGTCCGCGGCCGGCGCGCCGGTGTTCGGGTTGAAGAGCACCAGGAGCGTGTACATCCGCGAGCCCACCAGGATGTTGCGCGCCTTGAGCTCGCCCACCGTCGGGGAGCTGACGGTGTACGACTTGCCCGGGTAGCCACCCTCCAGGGTGAAGTCCTGCTCGTCCTTCAGCGTGCCCTGGACCTCCTTGGCCAGACCGTCCCGGCCCTCGTTCAGCAGGGCCTCGGGGGGACGGCTCGCCACGAGCTTCTCCGGGTAGTCCGCGATGCTGACGGAGTAGAGGACCTCCATGGCGCGCGCGGAGTACGCGGCGGTGTTCACGGTGCCGGAGCCCAGCGGGACCTGCTTGCGGGCCACCTGCGGCTCCGCGGGCATGCCGATGCTGAAGCCTTCCGGCGCGTCGTAGGCCTTGAACTCCGGGCCCGTGGCGGCGGGGTCACCCTCGTTGGGCACGTCCTCGATGGTGGAGACAGCCGACCGGCCATCACCGCCACCCGCGGTGCCGGAGCTGTCATCGGTCTTCTGCTGGCTGGCGCAGGCGCCGGCGATGAGGGCGAGGGTGGTGAGTGACGCAAGAAGGAGGCGGGACGACGGACGCATGGGCACGCTTCCTGATGTGAAAGAAGAGGGAAAGAACGACATATCCGGTCGGACGCTAGACGATGTGCTCCGCTGCTGACTACCCGAGTTTCAATGCGTCGCGAGCAACTGGCCGCGGCGCGGGCCCACAAGCGTCCGGGGGAGGACAGCGCACCTGGACCGGGAGCCCCGCCCAGGCACCTATTCGCCCAGGTACGCGCGCCGCACCTCGGCGCTCTCCAGGAGCGCCTTGCCCGCGCCGGCCATCACCACCTCGCCCGTCTCCAGCACGTAGCCGTAGTGCGCGGCGTTGAGGGCCAGGTGCGCGTTCTGCTCCACCAGCAGCACGCTGACGCCGGTGGCGTTCACGTCGCGCAGCGTGCGGAAGATGGTCTCCGTCACCTGCGGCGCGAGGCCCAGGGACGGCTCGTCCAGCAGCAGCAGCTGGGGCTTGCTCAAGAGGGCCCGGGCGATGGCCAGCATCTGCTGCTCGCCGCCGGACAGCGTGCCCGCCAGCTGGCGGCGGCGCTCCTTGAGCACCGGGAAGAGCGTGAAGCCCTGCTCCATGTCCTGGGCCACCTGGGCGGTGTCCTTGCGCAGGTATGCGCCCAGCTCCAGGTTCTCCTGCACGGTGAGGTTGGGGAAGATGCCCCGGCCCTCCGGCGCGTGCGCCATGCCGCGCGGCACCAGCTGGTGGGCCTTGAGGGACGTGGTGTCCTTGCCCTCCAGCGTGATGCGGCCCGCCGCGGCCTTGAGCATGCCGCTCACCGCGCGCAGGGTGCTCGTCTTGCCCGCGCCGTTGGCGCCGATGAGGGCCACCATCTCGCCCTTGCCCACCCGCAGGGACACGCCCCGGAGCGCCTGGATGGCGCCGTAGCGGACCTGGAGCCCCTCCACCGTGAGCAGCGGCGCGAACTCGCGGCGCTCGCCCAGGACCTTCATCGGCTCGCTCACGCCGCGCCTCCGTGGGATTCCAGGTAGCTGTCACCCAGGTACGCTTCAATGACCTTGCGGTCGCTGCGCACCGCCGCCGGGGCGCCGCGCGCGATGGTTTCTCCGTGGTCCAGCACGGTGATGGTCTCGCAGATGCCCATCACCAGCTTCATGTCGTGCTCGATGACCAGCACCCCCAGCGAGAACTCGTCGCGCAGCCGGCGGATGAGCACCATCAGGTCCGCCTTCTCCCGCGTGTTCATGCCGGCCGCGGGCTCGTCCAGCAGCAGCACCTTGGGCCGCGTCCCCAGCGCGCGGGCGATCTCCAGCCGGCGCTGCTCGCCATAGGGCAGGTTCTTCGCCTCCTCGTCGCGGCGGTGCGACAGGCCCATGACCTCCAGCAGGTGCTCCGCCTGGCGCGTCAGCTCCCGCTCCTCCCGCTGGAAGCCGGGGGTGAGCAGCAGCGCGCGCCACCAGTCGCGGTAGTTGCGCAGCGCCGTGCCCACCTTGGCGGCCTGGCCCAGCCTCACCGGGTGCAGGGCCCCCTGCGCGCGGCAGGCCACCTTCACGTTGTCCAGCGCGGTGAGCGCGCGGAACAGGCGGATGTTCTGGAACGTGCGCGCGAGGCCCAGGTGGTTGATTTGATGCGGCACCCAGCCGTTCACCTTCTGCCCGGCCACGCGCACCTCACCCTCGGTGGGCTGGTACACGCCGGTGAGCACGTTGAAGGCGGTGGACTTGCCCGCGCCGTTGGGCCCGATGAGGCCCAGCAGGTCCCCCTGGCGCACGGTGAGGTTGAAGTCCGTGAGGGCCTTGAGCCCCCCGAAGCGGATGCTCACGCCCGAGGCCTGGAGCATCGCGTCCTGTGAAGTGGCGGCGACGCTCATGTCAGCCCCTTCTTCTTGCGGGGAAGCCAGCGCGGCAGCACGTCCCAGAGCTCCTTCGTGCCGAACAGGCCCTGGGGCCGGGCCAGCATCAGCACCACCAGCAGGACGCCGTACACGGGCATGCGGATCTGATCCACCTTCTGCGCCAGGCTGCCCTCCGCGCCCAGCGCGCCGAACAGCGAGCGCAGGCCCTCCGGCAGCAGCGTGAGGAAGATGGCCGCGACGATGGCGCCCGTGGTGGAGCCCAGGCCGCCCAGCACCACCATGACGACGATCTCCATCGACTTCACGAAGGTGAACGAGCCCGGGTTGATGATGGGCACGAAGTGGGCGAACAGGCCGCCCGCGATGCCGGCGAAGAACGACGAGATGACGAACGCGCGGACCTTGTAGCCGGTGGTGTCCACGCCCATCGCTTCGGCGGCGACCTCGTCCTCGCGGATGGCCCACAGGCTGCGGCCGTGACTGGAGCCCGCGATTCTCCGGGCCACCAGCACCACCGCGAAGACCCAGAAGTACACCATGGCCACGCTGGAGTACTGCGGGATGCCCGACAGCCCCAGCGCGCGGCCGAACGCCTCCGTGTTCTGCACGAAGACGCGGATGATTTCGCCGAAGCCCAGCGTGACGATGGCCAGGTAGTCCCCGCGCAGGCGCAGGGACGGCAGCCCCACCAGGAAGCCGCACAGCGCCGCGCAGGCGCCGCCCGCGAGCAGCGCCACGACGAAGAGCACCTGGTCGCTGGCGGCCACCGGCAGGAAGGAGAGCGCCACCTCCTTGAACGACAGCGACGTGACGCCCGCGATGTACGCGCCCACCGCCATGAAGCCCGCGTGGCCAATGGAGAACTGGCCCGTCATGCCGTTCACGATGTTGAGGCTCACCGCGAGGATGATGTTCACCCCCACGACGGACAGCAGATAGGTGGCGAAGGGGGAAGCGCCCAGCGTCCACTCGGCCAGCGCCAGCACCGGCAGGGCGAGGAGCACGGGCAGGATGCCGCGCAGCGCCGGGGGAATGGGGCCCGCCATGTCGTCGGGCAGGGTCGTCGCGCCAGGGGTCGCCATCAGACCTTCTCCGCCGCGACCCGGCCGAAGAGGCCGCCCGGCTTCACCAGCAACACCAGGATGAGGAAGCCGAAGGCCACCGCGTCACGCCAGGTGCTGGCCGCGTAGCCCACGACGAACTCCTCCACCAGCCCCAGCAGCAGCGCGCCCACCACCGCGCCCGGCACGTTGCCGATGCCGCCGATGACCGCCGCCACGAAGGCCTTGAGGCCCACGTACAGGCCCATGAGCGGGCTCACGGACGTGTCCTTGATGGCGTAGAGCAGGCCCGCGCCCGCCGCCAGCCCGCTGGAGAGCATGAACGTCAGCGCGATGATGCGGTCGGTGGGGATGCCCATCAGCGCCGCGGTGCGGTGGTCCCAGGACACCGCGCGCATCGCCATGCCGAAGCGCGTCCGGTACACGAGGAACTGGAGCGCGCCCATCAGCGTCACCGCGATGAGGAAGCTGATGACCTGCCAGTTCCACACCACCACGTCGCGGTCGCCCACGATAAACCACTCCGTGGGGACGATGACCTCCGGGAAGGCCCGGGGGGAGGCGCCCGGCAGGAAGCCGATGTCCAGCTGGAAGCCGTACGACAGCGCGAACGAGATGCCGATGGCGGTGATGAGCGCGGTGAGGCGCGGCTTCTCGCGCAGCGGCCGGTAGGCGAAGCGCTCAATCAGGAAGCCGAGCAGCGCGCAGCCGCCCATGGCCACCGCGAAGATGACGACCACGCCCCAGAGGGAACGCTGCGCCTCGCGCCCGAGGGCGAAGGCGGTCGCGTAGCCCATGTAGACGCCGACCATCATCACGTCGCCGTGGGCGAAGTTGATGAGCTTGAGGACGCCGTACACCATCGTGTAGCCCAGTGCGACCAGGGCGTAGATGGTGCCGGAGGCCAGTCCGTTGATGAGGTGCTGGAGAAGCTGCGACATGCCGGGGGGGACCTGACCTACGGAGCGATGGTGGTGACGTAGGTGGACTTGCCGTCCGCGACCTTCAGCACCACGGCGGACTTCACCGCGTTGCGCTTCGCGTCCAGCGTGATGGCGCCCGCGACACCCGGGAAGTTCTTCGTCTGCGCGATGGCGTCACGCAGCGCCGGGCCGCTGGTGTCCGGGGCGCGCTTGAGCGCGTCGATGGCGACCCACGCGGCGTCGTACGCCAGCGCCGCGAGCGCGTCCGGCACCGCGCCGTTGTAGTCCGCCTTGTAGTCCGCGATGAACTTCTTCACGCGCTCGTCCGGGTTGTCCGGCGAGTAGTGGTTGGAGAAGTAGCTGCCGTCGATGGCGCTGCCGCCCAGCTCGAAGAGCTTCTCGGAGTCCCAGCCGTCGCCGCCCATCAGCGGCACCTTCAGGCCCAGCTCCCGCGCCTGCCGGGCGATGACGCCCACCTCGCTGTAGTAGCCCGGCACGTAGATGCCCTCCGGCTGCGTCTTCTTGATGGCGGTCAGCTGCGCGCGGTAGTCCGTGTCGCCCTGGCTGTAGCTCTCCGTGACGGTGATCTTCCCGCCCAGCTCCGCGAACTTCTGGCGGAACACCTCCGTGAGGCCAATGGAGTAGGCGCTCTTGTTGTCCTGGAGCACCGCGACCTTGTTGAGCTTGAGGTGCTCGCGCGCGAACTTGGCCATCACGAAGCCCTGGAACGGGTCGATGAAGCAGACGCGGAAGATGTAGTCGCCCTTCTCCGTCACGGTGGGGTTGGTGGACGAGGGCGTGATCATCGGCACGCCCGCCGCCTGCGCCTTCTCCGCCATGGCGAGCGAGCTGGACGACGCCACCTCGCCCAGGATGAGGACCACCTTGTCCTGGGTAATCAGCCGGGTGACGGCCTGCGCCGCCTCCTCGGGCTTGCTCTGGTCGTCATAGACGCGCACCACCAGCTTCTTGCCCTTCACGCCGCCCGCCGCGTTGGCCTCCTTGAGCGCCAGCGCGATGCCGTTGCGGCTGGAGATGCCGAAGGTGGCCTGGCCGCCCGTCAGCGCGCCCACTTCACCCAGGACGATGACGTCGTTCCCCGCCGGGGTGCCGCCGCCCTGCGCCACGGCCGGGACCTGCGCCGCGGGCTGGCCGCCCTCTCCCGTGGGCTGCGTCTTCTTCTCGCAGGCGACCGCCAGGACGGCGAGCGCGGCGAGGAGCATCGGGGCAAGTCGTCGCATGTGGGAGTTCCCTCCGGGGGAGATGACGGCAAAGCCCCGGTTTTCTAGGGGAGCCCTCCCCATGGGTCAAGCGCACAGCTTGCAACCGGACTCTCGCGAACACCCTGGAACAGCGCTGTCGTGCGCCCCGCCCCCCCGGTCGTCCCGGGCTCACTCCCCCGCGGACGACGACGGCTCGCCCCAGGAGCGCTCCCGGCCGGACGGCCCCCGCCGGGGCAGGGGCCAGGGCTCCGGGGTTCCCTCCGCGGGCTCCCCCGCGACCCCCAGCGCGCGCGCCAGGTCGTCCGCGCAGGGGCGCCACGCCACGTCGTCCAGGGGCCGTGCAGGCGACAGGGTGGACCAGGCGGGTGCTCCGAAGGGGGCGTCGAGCGGCCCGGGAGCTTCGCGCAAGGTCCCCCTGGAGGCAGGGGACAGGGCGCGGCGGCGCAGGAGCCCGCCGGCCACCACCACCCCCACGAGCCCCGCCATCCACCCGAGTCCCCGGCCTGCGGCCCGGGCCCGGACTCCGTGACCGCCCGCGGCACGGGCTCGGGCGGGACTCCCGCTCCACGGCATGTCGCTCCACCGCTTCAACCCACGGCCCAGGCTCGTGCTGCGCATGGAAGGCTCCCGGAATGCGGGCCAGGACACCTGACCCGCATCAACACGGTGGGGCGCGTCCGGCAGCGCGGCCAGCGGGGGGACGGGTCGCTTCGACCTGCATGGCCGCTGTGCGGACGGGAGCCAGCAGGGGGCTTGCGCAACGCGACCATGGCGGGCTGGGTGACGAGCCCCCGGATCATCCCGGGGCAGGGGTTTTCTTGTCGGTCATTGACACCACCTTCCTGCTGATGACCCCCGGCGGGCACCTTGAGCGTCCCCTCCCCCCAGGAGCCCCAACCCAGTGCGACGGACGACCTCCGGCGCTCCGCCCGGCCACACGACCCGATGTGAAGGCACAAGGAGCCAGTCCATGATCAAGCGCAACGACATCAAGGAAGGCATGACCGTCCGCAGCAGCGACGGGGAGAAGCTGGGCAAGGTGTTCGCCGTCAGCGACGCCGAGTTCCACATCGAGAAGGGCATGTTCTTCCCGAAGGACTACCTGGTCCGCTACGCGGAGGTGAGCGACATCCGCAACGGGGAGATCTACCTCAACCACGGCCGCGAGGCCCTGAGCGGCCTGTCCGACGCGGGCAGCATCGCGGGCCGCGGGGGTGGCGCGGGCGTGGGTCCCGGCGCCCTGGGCGCGACGGGGGCGGCGGCCACCGGCACGGCGAGCGGCATCGGCGCGGGCCTGAAGACGGGCACCCAGAAGATTGGCGACGTGCCCAGGACGGGCGTCCAGGAGCGGGACCTGCGCGCCAACCTGAAGGAGGAGCGCATCGGGAATGAAGACGTCACGCTGCGCACCCACCACGAGGAGCTGGAGGCCGTGAAGCGCCAGCACCGCGCGGGCGAGGCCCAGGTGCGCAAGGTCGTCGTGGAGGAGATGCGGACCGTGACGGTCCCCCTGCGCCACGAGGAGGTGGAGGTGGTGCGCCGGGCGGCGAACCCGAACACGCCCGACACGGCCAGCTTCCAGGAGGAGACCATCCGCATCCCGCTGAACGCGGAGGACGCGGAACTCCAGAAGCGGGTCTACGCGGATGAGGACATCGACATCCGCAAGCGCTCCATGGAGGAGACCCGCAGCATGGAGGGCCGCGTCCGCCACGAGGAGGTGGAGGGCGTGACCGTGGTGCGCACCGCCGACGAGGACCTGGACGACGAGAAGCGCCGCGCCGGCTACAAGGCGTCGCCCGATGTGGACCCCATCAAGCGTCGCTAGCGCGCGCCGAGGGAAGTCCCACCGGGCCGTGTGTCGCCCCCGCATGCCGCCTTCCCGGGGCCCGCGGGGGGCGGCTCAACGTCCGCGTCCTGGCGGGCGTGGAGGGGGACGGGCGACCGGCGTCGCGCGCGTCGGGGCCTCGCGGATGGGGCTGACGGAGGTCTCCATCCGCTGCGCGTCGCGCAGCCGCTCCGGGAAGAGCCGGGCCGTGAGGGCCGCCAGCACCGTGTCGCGCGCGGGCGGGCACGCGGTCACCAGCCGGTCCGCCATGGCGTGGGCGGAGTCGAAGCGGGACTCGGGCGCCTTGGACAGCGCCACCGACAGGACGTTCCACAGGTGCACCGGCACCTCCGGGGGCCTGAGGAGCTTGTCCTGGCAGATGGCCTTCATGGTGGCCAGCTCGTCGTCGCGGTCGAAGGCGCGCCGGCCGGTGAGGGCCTGGTAGAGGATGAGGCCCATGGCGAACAGGTCGCTTCGCGCGTCCAGCCGCTGGCCCAGCGCCTGCTCCGGGGACATGTAGAGCGGCTTGCCCTTCACGATGCCCGGCAGCGTCACCGTGCGCTGCGCGCGCACCTTCGCCACGCCGAAGTCCAGCACCTTCACCTGTCCGTCGAAGCCGACCATCAGGTTGTGCGGTGACAGGTCGCGGTGCACCAGCTCCAGCGACGCGCCGTCCTCGCCCTTGAGCCCATGCGCGGCGTGCAGCCCCAGCAGGGCCTGCGACACCACGGCGGACGCCACCGCCGGCTCCAGCGGCCCCTTGAGCGCGCGCAGCAGCCGGTCCAGGTCGATGCCGTTCACCAGCTCCATGGCGATGTAGTAGGCGCCCTGCGCCTCGCCGAAGTCGTAGACGTGCACGAGGTTGGGGTGCGACAGCCGCAGGCCGATGCGCGCCTCGTCCAGGAACTGCTGCACCATCTCCGGCTGCGCCGTGAGGTGCGGCAGGATGCGCTTGAGCGCCACCAGCCGGCCCAGGCCCTCCGGCCCCCGCGTGCGGGCCACCAGCACCTGCGCCATGCCGCCCGTGCCCAGCGGCTTCACGACCTCATAGCGGCCAATGCGCCCGCGCTGCACCGGCGTGCCCTCCCGGTCCAGCTCGTCCAGCCGCTCCAGCGGCCCCCGGCCGTCCGTCAGCGCCAGGAAGGACAGCACCGCGGAGTCCAGCTGTTCGCCAATGGCCTCCACCAGCCCCATCACCCGTCCGCCGCCGTCCGCGAAGTTGCCCTCCACCACCAGCCCCAGCCCGCCCAGGTTCAACCGCCCCAGGGTGAGCTGCTGGCAGAAGAGCGTGCGGCCATCGGGGAGCTGCTTCGGCCCGCTCCAGTGCGCCGCCGCGAAGACGTCCGCGCCCAGCTCCCCCAGCACCCGCGTGAGCACCGGCCCGCGCGTGCCCCGGAGCGACACGAAGCCCGCGCGGGCGTGCACCATCCGCGCGCACTGCGTGAGGAACACGTCCAGCCCGGTGTCCAGGTCCAGGCCGCGCTCCAGGCAGTCCTCGAGGATGTCGTCGGCCATCCGGTGCACGGCCGTCAGGCCGCGCAGGAAGGCGAGCTCTTCTTCCGGGGAATGGAACTCCACGCACCCATCAATACCCGAAAAGCCGGCGCAGAGAAGCGCCCGGGAGGTGGGGTGTCAGACGCGCTCGCGGCCCAGGCGCGCCACGGGGGCCAGCCGCTCCAGCGGTTCGGGGCTCCCCAGGGTCGGCGTGACGGGGCGCTCCAGCATGCCGTGCAGGTCCAGCATGTACTCCAGGTGGGCCACGCGGGCGCGCAGCGCCTCCAGCTCCGGGCCCCGGGCGCCGCCGCCGGCCTGGGCTTCCCGCACGCGCAGCCAGGTGTCCACCAGCGGCTTGAGGGCGAAGCGCAGCGTCAGTCCCAGGAAGGGAATGCCGATGAGCACCGTCAACATGATGGCCACGACGGCTTCTTGAGTCGACATGCGGGGGCTCCGGGGTGGAACGGGAGGCGGGCTCCCCCGGTACGGACGAGGGCGCCGGGCGATTGCGGCCCGGCGCGCCTTTCGTCCCCGGCGCGGCTCAGCCGGACTTGGCCTGGTCGCTGTAGATGGCGTCGGCGATGCGGTAGGCGCTGCCCTCCAGACGCTGGAAGGCTTCGCGCAGGGCGCCGACGTCGGAGGTGTTGAGGATGGAGCGCAGGCGCTCCAGGTCCGCCTTGATCTCCTCGCGGTCCTTCTCCGACAGGAGGCTGGCGTACTCCTCCAGGCTCTTCTCCGTGGTGTAGATGAGCCCGTCCGCGTTGTTGCGCAGCTCCGCCAGCTCCTTCTTCTTCTTGTCGTCCGCGGAGTGCGACTGGGCGTCGGAGATCATCGTCTGGATCTCCGCCTCCGACAGGCCGGAGTTGCCCACCACGCGCACCTGCTGCTGCTTGCCGGTGCCCAGGTCGCGGGCGCTCACGTGCACGATGCCGTTCGCGTCGATGTCGAAGGACACTTCAATCTGCGGCACGCCGCGGGGCGCCGGGGGGATGCCCACCAGCTCGAAGCGCGCGAGCGTCTTGTTGTCGGCCGCCATCTCGCGCTCGCCCTGGAGGACGTGCACGGACACGAGCGGCTGGTTGTCCACCGCGGTGGAGAACACCTGGCCCTTCTTGCAGGGGATGGTGGTGTTCTTGTCGATGATCTTCGTGAACACGCCGCCCGCGGTCTCCACGCCCAGCGACAGCGGCGTGACGTCCAGCAGGAGGACGTCCTTCACCTCGCCCTTGAGCACGCCGCCCTGGATGGCGGCGCCCACGGCGACGACCTCGTCCGGGTTGATGCCCTTGTGGGGCTCCTTGCCGAAGAACTCCTTCACCTTCTGCTGCACGCGCGGCATGCGCGTCATGCCGCCCACCAGGAGCACCTGGTTGATGGCCTGGGCGGTGACGCCCGCGTCCTTGAGCGCGATGCGGCACGGTTCAATGGAGCGGTCGATGAGGTCCGCGACCAGGGCCTCGAAGGTGGACCGGTCGATGGTCTCCGTGAGGTGCTTGGGGCCGGACGCGTCCGCGGTGATGAACGGGAGGTTCACCTCCGTCTCCGGGGCGCTGGACAGCTCGTGCTTGGCGCGCTCGGCCGCTTCCTTCAGGCGCTGGAGCGCCATGCGGTCCTTGCGCAGGTCCAGGCCGTTGTTGCCCTCCGCGAAGCGCTTGGCCAGGTAGTCGATGAGGCGCTGGTCGAAGTCCTCGCCGCCCAGGAACGTGTCGCCGTTGGTGCTCTTGACCTCGAAGACGCCGGAGGTGAGCTCCAGGATGGAGATATCGAAGGTGCCGCCGCCCAGGTCGTAGACGGCGATGCGCTCCGTGGGGCTGTCCTTCACCTTGTCCAGGCCGTACGCGAGCGCCGCGGCGGTGGGCTCGTTGATGATGCGCAGCACGCTCAGGCCCGCGATGCGGCCCGCGTCCTTGGTGGCCTGGCGCTGGCTGTCGTTGAAGTAGGCGGGGACGGTGATGACGGCCTCGGTGACGGGCTCACCCAGGTAGTCCTCCGCCGTCTGCTTCATCTTCATCAGCACGATGGCGCTGACTTCCGGCGGACTGTAGCCCTTGCCGCGGATCTCCACCCACGCGTCGCCGTTGGGGCTGGCGGCCACCTTGAAGGAGCTGACGCCAATGGCCTTGCGCGCCTCGGGCGAGTCGTACTTGCGGCCGATGAGGCGCTTGGCCGCGAAGACCGTGTTCTCCGGGTTGGTGATGGCCTGCCGCTTGGCGATCTGCCCCACCAGGCGCTCACCGGAGTCGGTGAAGCCCACCATGGAGGGGGTGGTGCGGCTGCCTTCGCTGTTGGGGATGACCACCGGCTCGCCGCCTTCCATGACGGCGACGCAGGAGTTGGTGGTGCCCAGGTCGATACCAATCACCTTCGCCATGACTACTGACTCCCCCCGGAGGAACTCTCGGAATCCGCGGGCGCCCCCGGCGCCTCGCTGCTGCTCGACTGAGACTCGGTGCTGGCGGGCGCATCCCCGGCGCTGGCGGCGGGCGCGGGCGGCGGGGCGGCCTCCGGCGCGCGGGCGACGACGACCATCGCGGGGCGCACCAGCCGGTCATTGAGGTGGAAGCCGCGCGTCACCTCATAGACGACGTGGCCGGCGGCGACCTCCGTGGTCTCCACCTGCTGGATGGCTTCGTGCACGCGCGGGTCGAAGGGCAGCCCCTTCGCGCTGAAGCCCTTCACGCCGTGGCGGCCGAGCGCGTCCTCGAAGGACTTGCGCGTCATGGCCACGCCCTTCTGGAAGCTGTCGAAGTCGGTGGACTTGCTGGCGGCGTCGAGCGCGCGGTCCATGTTGTCCACGACGGGGAGCAGGTCCTTGAGGAGCTTCTCCGCGCCGAACTTCTGGACGTCCTCCTTCTCCTTCTGGGCGCGCTTCCTGTAGTTCTCCAGGTCCGCGGCGGCGCGCAGGGCGCGCTCCTGGAAGTCCTTGGCGCGCTCGTGCGCTTCCTTCAAGCGCTCCAGCGTCTCGCGGGCCTTGGCCTGGCTGAAGTCCAGCTGCGCGCGCAGCGACTCCACCTCCTGGCGGAGCGCGGCCGCGTCCTCGGTGGGGGGGGTGACCTCGGGGGTGGGTGCGGCCGCCTCGGCGTCTGAGGCGGCGATCTCCACCTCCACCTCCGTCTCCGAACCCGCGGTGTCCGCTTCTTCGTCCATCCGACGCTCGACGCTACGAACCGCGTCGTCGATCACGTCCTGCCCGATGTCCGTCTGGATGCTGCCCTTGTCATTGGTGCCCGACACGGCGCGCACTATCTCACGCGCCGGGGAGCGATCCAACAGGACCCGAGGGGGGGGCCACGCCGTGCCCTGCATGCGGGCAGGCGCTCTTCACGTGCAACGGAACTTCACGCTCCGGGCGCGGGTTTCTTGCGGCCCAACGTTTTCTTGGAAGCTGATTTCTTGGCGGTCCTGGCGCCCTTGGGGGCCGGAGCCGGGGCGGCGGCGGCCTTCTTGCGGCCAATGGACTTGGGGGCCTTCGCCTTGGCCTTGTCGGCGCTCTTCGCCCGGGCGGGGGCGGCGGCGGCCGGCTCGGGGGCGGGCTCCGGCGTGGCGGCGGAGGCGGGTGGAGGGGTCCCCGCGCCACCGGCGCCGGGCTTGAAGGCCTCCTCCACGGTGGTTTCGACGCGGCGCACGGCGGTCTCAATCTTCTCCGTGGCGGTCTTGGTGGTGGCGGCGGCCCAGGTGCGCAGTTGCTCCAGGCCTTCCTTCACCTTGGCCTGCTTCTCCGGGTCCTTCACTTCCTTGAGGAGACGCTCGGCCTCACCCCGGAGGTCGTCCGTGGTGCGCTTGAGGTCCTCGCCGGTGCGCTTGAGGAAGTCCATCAACTGCCTGTCCCACTTCTCGGCCATGACCCGTCTCCTCCGCTCTGGCTGCCTGAATCCATCCCACTGCACGCCCGACAGGAGCGCAAAGCCCTCCGCCCTGTCCAGACATAGACGGCGGGATGCGCCATCGATTGCCTTGTGGCGGTGCGTCAGGCGCCCTCCCCCGCCGCAAGCGGGGGACCGCACGACAGTCCACTGCCAGACACGTTAAGGTGCTCCCCCTCTGCC
The DNA here is from genome assembly GCF_026626625.1 of Corallococcus sp. BB11-1. NCBI lineage: Bacteria > Pseudomonadati > Myxococcota > Myxococcia > Myxococcales > Myxococcaceae > Corallococcus > Corallococcus sp. BB11-1. The sequence goes on from NZ_JAPNJY010000010.1 coordinate 189,019, forward strand.
GGAAAGCCGCATTCGTACGGGGCCCGGTGCTGGAGCCTTCCATCATGTCGCGGTCCATCCAGGCGGTCTGGTCGCTCGTCGTGCTCACCACCGTCGTGTCGCTGTCCGCCTGTGGTTCGGGGGAACCGGGGACGGAGGGGCCGGTGTTGCCGGCGGTCACGCTGCGCGCGGCGACGGTGGGCGCGCCCTTCGAGCACGTGCTGACCGCCTCCGGGGGCAAGGCGCCCCTCACCTATTCGGTGGGCGCGCTGCCGCCGGGCTTCTCCTTCTATGGAGACACGGGCCGGCTGGTGGGGCCCGCCACCGAAGCGGGTGAATGGACGCTGACGGTGGGCGTGCGCGACGCGAAGGGCGCCCAGCAGACGCGGAGCTATTCGCTGAAGGCGTGGCCGGTGCCGGCCATCGCGACCGTGTCGCCGCTGCCGGACGCGACGGCAGGCAGCGCCTATACGTTCACGTTCACGGCCACCGGGGGGGCGCCGCCCCTGACCTGGTCGCAGACGGGCGGCGCGCTGCCCTCGGGGCTGACGCTGACCGGCGACGGGGCGCTGACGGGCACGCCGCAGGGACCCGCGCTGTATGAGTTCACGCTGCGGGTGGAGGACGCCAACGGCGTCCGCGCCGAGTCCGTGCTGCGGCTGCCCCTGCGCACCCCGAACGGGGAGCTGCCGGACGGCGGGCCGGTGACGGACGGTGGGACCAGGACGGACGGCGGGACGACGACGGACGGTGGCCCGGTGGTGTCCGTGCCCCTGAAGGTGGGCAACTGGAACATCGAGTGGTTCGGGGACACGACGCCCGGCAATGGTCCGGACAACGAGCCCCTGCAGCTGGCCAACGCGACGGCGGTCATCGCGGACGCGGGGCCGGACGTGATGGGCGTGGCGGAGATCATCGACGTGGCCCAGTTCAACGCGCTGAAGGCGGGGCTGCCCGGCTACGACGGCTTCCTCGCGAACGACTCCGCGCGGGTGGGCGGCGAGTACTACTACTACGGCGCCGCGCAGCAGAAGGTGGGCGTGCTGTTCAAGACGGACGCGGTGCAGGTGCTGGGGGCGAACGTGGTGCTGGCGTCCTGCTCCAGTGACTTCGCCGGGCGGCCGCCGCTGCGCGTGGACCTGCGGGTGACGCGGGGTGCCACGCAGGTGGACCTGACGGTGATGGTGCTGCACATGAAGGCGTTCGCGGACGCGGATGCGTATTCGCGGCGCCAGTCCGCGTCGGAGTGCCTCAAGAGCTACCTGGACACGACCCTGCCCACGCAGAAGGTGATGGTGATGGGGGACTGGAATGACGACGTGGACATGTCCATCTACGCGTCCCAGACGTCGCCCTTCCAGAACCTGGTGGGCGACCCGACGCGCTACAAGTTCCTCACCCAGCCGCTGTCGGAGGCGGGCGTGCGCTCCACGGTGAGCAACAGCCAGTTCATCGACCATCAGCTGGTGACGAACGAGCTGGTGCCGTACCACGTCGCGGACTCCACGGTGGTGCTCAGGCCGACCATCGCCAGCTACCGGGACACCACGTCCGACCACTACCCCATCTTCAGCCGCTTCGACTTCGGCACGCTGGCGCAGGCGCGCAGCGTGAAGGTCACGGCGCCCAACGGCGGCGAGACGCTGTCGGCGGGTAGCACGTTCGCCATCACCTGGACGTCGAGCAACGTGTCGCAGGTGAACGTGCAGTATTCGTTGGACGGCACGGTGTGGCGCGACGTGGCGACGAGCGTGGCGGCGGCGAGCGGGCGCTACACGTGGACGGTGCCGAGCGAGTCCTCCACCACGGCGCGGGTGCGGGTGGCGGACGCGACGCGCGCGGACGTGGCGGACCTGAGTGACGGGGCGTTCACGATGACGCGGCCGACGCAGCAGGTGTTCATCAACGAGTACCTGGCGCAGCCGGTCAACGGGCCGGCTGGAACGCCGGACTACGATCAGCAGTTCGTGGAGCTCTACAACGCGGGGCCGGGGTCGGTGGACCTGAGCGGCTGGAAGCTCCACGACGCGAAGTCGTATTCGGGCGCGGATGCGGCGCGACACACGTTCGCGCAGGGCACGGTGCTGCCGGCGGGCAAGGGGTACGTGGTGTACTCGGGCATCACGGCGCTGCCGCAGGCGGCGACGTACGCGACCGTGTCCAACGGGGGCCAGGGCCTGAGATTCGACCGGGGCATCAACCAGCAAGGCGCGGGCGACTCGGTGTACCTGGTGCGCGCGGATGGCACGGTGCAGGACAGCCATTCGTATGCGAGTCCGCCCATGGATGTGTTCCAGGGCTGGTCGTTCAACCGGAAGCCTGACAGGAGTGCCACGGGGTCCTGGGGCCTCTGCTACGACCTGGCGTCCTACGCCGCGACCCCAGGACGCAGGGCGGACGGCAGCGCGTTCTGACGGTTTCGCGAGGCACGACTTCCACCTGGGAAGCTGCTTGGGTGGATGCATGACTTCGCGACCCCGTGCGTTGAGCGTGGATCCGGTGTGGATGCGCCTCACGGCCGTGGCGCTGTGCGTGTGGCTGTCGGCCTGTGGGACGGCCCGTGCGGCGGTGGCTCCGGCTCCGGAGGAGCTTCCGCGTCTGGTGCTGCTGCTGCGGGAGGCGCCGGACGGGAGCTTCACGCAGGAGTGGCGTCCGGCGCTGGCGTCCGAGCTTGCCCGCTACGTGCAGGCGGAGCAGGGCCGGCGCATCGTGCGGACTGCGCGCTCCGTGCGCGATTGCGATGCGGAGCATCTGGAGTGCATGCGGGAATGCTTGAGCCGCCCGCTTCCTGCTGGGTACGGGCATTTCCGCAGCCCGCGCGGAAGGGGAGGGAAGGAGTCGTACTGCAACGGCAAGTGCCTTCAGCCCCTCTTGGACTGCGCAGAGTTGGAGAAGCTCCGTCCCCAAGAGCTGTCCTCCGTGACGGAGGCTTCAGGCTGGGCAAGCCGTCATCGCGAGTCACTTCTCATCGGGAGCGTGGTCGTCATCGCGGGTGTTGTCTTCGTCATCGTGTCCGCGGGGGCAGGTCTCGTCGTCCTGGCCCCTGCCCTGCTCCTGGCAAGCTTCGACGGTGACTCCGCGCTGCACCTGGCAGAGGCTCTTCCATGACCCGACTCCTCGACCAGATTGAAGTGCTTGGGCAGATTCTGCTCGACAAGGTTCCCGCGACGCCTGGAAGCGAAGAGGCGATTCGCACAGCCGCGACCGCCATTCAATTCATCCAGGACACCGGCCAGAGCTACGACTTCGAGGACTATGTCCAGAGTCTCGAAGCCCACGCGCCACCTCTTGCCATGGGTCGGTTCGCGACCCGGGAAGAGGCAGAGGCTGGGATGAATGCTCGGAGACGGCCTCCTGCGGTGGTCTTCGTGCTGATCGCGGATGTCTACCACTCCGCCATGTACATCCCGTCGCTCGGGAAGGTCCGGCTGGTCCCACTTCCCGTCATCCTGGAGCACTACCTCGCGGACATGGCGAATGACGGCCCCAAGCCTTCGGGTCTGTCCTTCCAGTCCAAGGCCGAAGCGGAGGCCTGGCTCCACCAGCAACCCACGCCCCCGCAGCAGGTCGTCGTCATGATTGCCGGCGCCCCGTTCCTGGCCGCCTACCACCACCGCATCGACCACCGCGTCCTCTATCCCCTGCCCCCGCCCACGCCTCCTTCTTCGGATGTTCTTGAGGCGCCTCGCGACGAGGGTTCTGATGCGAGCTGACGCCGTTGGGATGCGCCTCACGGCCATGGCGCTGTGCGTGTGGCTGTCGGCCTGTGGGACGACCCGTGCGGCGATAGCACCGGTTCCGGAGGAGCTTCCCCAGCTCGTGCTGCTGCTGCGGGAGTCCCCGGACGGGAGCTTCACCCAGGAGTGGCGTCCGGCGCAGCCGTCCGAGCTTGCCCGCTACGTGCAGGTGGAGCAGGGACGGCGCATCGTGCGGACCGCGCGCTCCGTGCGCGATTGCGACGCGGAGAACATCGAATGCGTCCGGCGGTGCATGAGCACCCCACTGCCTCGTGGGTATGGCCATGTCAGGCTCCCTCGCGGGGCCGGAGGGAAGCATGCGTACTGCGAGAAACAATGCCAGCAGCCCTATCTGGACTGCACCGAACTTGAAGAGCGCCAATCGCAAAAAATCTCTTCCGTGGAGGCCGCTTCTGCCTGGGCCCAGATCAATCAGCGCGCCATCCTCGTGGGAGTCGTGGTCGTGATCGCGGGAGTCAGCTTCGTCGTGGTCTCGGCGGGCGCGGGAGTCATCGTGCTCGCGCCGGCCCTGCTGCTCGCGGAATCTGGCATGCCTCCGGAACACCTCGTGGAGAGCACACCATGATGCACTTCTTCGACAAGCTGGAGGTCCTTGGAAGGCATCTGGAAGCCAGCGCATCGGACAAGGAGAAGGAGGCCCTCCGCTTCGCCATGGACTCCCTCTACTTCATCATGAGCACCGGGCAGTCCCTCGACTTCGAGGCCTACATCCGGAGCGAAGAGGCCCTCGCGCCCCCCCTCGTCATCGCCCGATTCGAGACACGACAGGAAGCGGAGGCGGCCCTGAACGCACGCCGTCCGCCACTCGACCAGGCCTATGTGTTGGTGGCGGATGACTATTATTCCGCCATGTACAACCCGAAGAACGGTCGGACCCATCTGGTTCAACGCGGTCTCCCGGAGCACTACCTCGCGGACATGGCGAATGACGGCCCCAAGCCTTCGGGGCTGTCCTTCGAGTCCAAGGCGGAAGCGGAGACGTGGCTCCACCAGCAACCCACGCCCCCGCAGCAGGTCGTCGTCATGATTGCTGGCGCCCCGTTCCTGGCCGCCTACCACCACCGCATCGACTACCGCGTCCTCTATCCCCTGCCCCCGCCCACGCCTCCTGCATCGGAGACGTGAGGGACCGGGACGTGACTACAGACGGATCTGCAGGCGCACGCCGGGCTGGATCCAGACGTGGAGCGACTTCTGGTCGCTCGGGATGTCGATGCTGCGCTCCGGCTCCTCGAACACCTGGGCGGTGAGGTCCGAGTACTGCCCCAGCGACGCCGAGATGTACGGCCCCACCGCGATGGAGCGGGTGAGCTGCAGGTCCACGCCGAAGTGCGCGTGCCCCAGGTCGAACCCCTTCAGGCCCAGCTTCGCGAGCGTCGGATCATTCCCCACCTTCAGGGAACCCATCTCGTAGCCCACGCCCACGCCCAGCCAGGGGCTCACGAACCCCTCCGGCGCGAAGTGGTAGTCCAGGTCCACGCCAAACCGCAGCACCCGGCTGGAGCACTCGGTCGTGTCCGTGCACCCGTCAGGCTTCGCGATGCCGTACTGGAAGTAGCCGCCCAGCGAGAGGTGCCGGTTGAAGAAGTAGGAGAGGTCCACCTGCGGCGCCACCGTGTTGCCAAACGTCTCCGACAGCGACATGCCCTCCGCCGCGTCGCCCACCGGGATGCCGTATGCCCCGCGCACGCCCAGCGCCAGCCCGGAGCCCGAGGACGCCTCCTGCGCCAGCGCGGGCGCCGCCAACAAGGAAAGGGACATCACCAGCGAGGGGATGAAGGGTCGAGCAGTCATGTCGTTCACCGGAGAAGAAGGCCGTCGTCCGACGGCGGATGGGTGCGGCGGCGTCGCGCATTGCAAGGGCACGGCCACCGCGCATCCGGAGTCTCGCACCCGGGCGTGTTCCCATCGTCCATCCGCCTCTCCCCACGAGGAGGATTCCTCCCACGCGAGGGATGCGCCGCCCCGTCCCCCTCTTCCCTGGGTCATGACAGGCATGTCAGGACCGGACGGCTGGCGGGTGCGTCCCCCTGTCCCGCGCACGCCCGGAACCTGACAGGCGTGTCAGTCCTTTCAGGGCATTTCCCCAGGCCCACGCCCGCCCAGACACGGATTCCCCGGGCTGGCCCGCTTCGTGCGAGGGTCCCGGCGAATTCCAGGCATTGAGGCCCCGAGGGAGGATTCACATGCGACGTGGATGGCTGGGCATGACGCTGCTGGTGCTGACGGCGTGTGGCGAGGACGCGAGCCTGGAGGTGGCGCTCGCGGAGGTGAATGGCTCCGGCGTCACCGGGACGCTGTTCGTCGCGGAGACCCCGGGCAAGTCGGGCCTGGGGGAGACGCGCTTCTCCTTCACCGCCATCGACAACACAGCCATCGCCGCGTCGGCGGCCCCACGGCCGACCGTGGGCTTCCTGCACGAGGGCCGGTGCGCGGCGCTCGGCATGTCCGAGCACACGGAGGGCTTCGAGCCGGACGGCTCCGCGCGGCAGACGTACTACGCCGTCGACGGGCACGACTCCCACGCGGAGCAAATCGACGCGTACAAGGGTTCGCACGCCTTCGCCATCCACCTGCGCGTCACCGACTTCTCCGACGACAGCGGCGCGGTCCTGGCCTGCGGTGACCTCTGAGACACGGGCCGACATGGAACCCTTGAACGAGACCTCCGAAGTCGTCCGCTGGCTGAGCGCCGAACGCGCGAACCGGGGCCTGGCGCGCATCGAGCTGGCCGCCGCGTTGAAGTACCAGGGCGAAATCCACGACGAAACGTTGATCCTCACCGCGCCGGACGGAGCGCTGAGCTTCGGCACCCTCCCCGAGCCACAGCGCGCCCAGGTCCAGGCCCTGCTGCGTCAGCACCATGCCGAGCAGCCCGCGCGAGGAAACGTCGAGCTGTCCGTGGTCTGCGACGCGACGCCCGTGCCTCGCATCCAGTTGACGGACGAGCTGCAACGGCAGCGCGGCGAACAGACGCAGGCCCGCGCCGAGGCCTCCTTCGACACCCGACCCTACGGACGCGCGCTGGCGCAGCGCGTGGCCGAAATCCTGGATGCCGGCGGTGAGCTGTCCATCACCGTCGACCCCCGGGAGGGCGTGCTCCGGGCGCTGTGGAAGTCCGGGGATGGGACGTATGCCCATGGCCTGCGGTACGCGCAGGGGGACTCGAAGCCGTCGGTGACGCTGGCTTCGCGGGAGGCGTTCATCCGCTGGCTCGCGGACCGCAGCGATGAGGTCTTCGCCAAGGAAGACCGTCCGGACAATCCGCTCGTCTGGGGCCACGGGACGTTCAACCGCGCGTACTTCGCCCGGAAGACGGGGCAGCGGGCGTAGGTCCCGCGCCCCGACAGCCAGGGGCCCTGGAGGAGCGCCCCTGGCGGGTCGCCTAGAAGCAGCGCGCCCGGCCCGTCACGCTGACCTGGCCCGAGTTGCCGCCCAGGTACCAGTAGCCGTTGCTCTGGAAGGTGCGGACGTACTCTCCGCCGCCCTCGAACTTGCCCTTCACGTACGTCAGGGCGCAGGAGCGGTTCGTCACCGCGCCCAGCAGGGCCGCGGAGTTGCCCTGGTTCCAGGTGACTTCGCTTTCGTAGGACGCCACGTTGATGCAGCGGGCACGAGCGCGCAGGCTGGTCTGGTTGGTGTTGCCGTTCAGGTACCAGGATCCGCCTTCGACATAGGCGTGGACCCACTCGCCTCCGCCGTGGAGCTTGCCGGCGAGCCCCGTCAGGAAGCACACGCGGCCGGTCGCCGTCCCCATGTACGTGGGGTAGTTGGACGCCTGCGTCCATTCGTACTGCTGCGAATAGCTGGACACGGAGGCGCAGCGCGACGCCCCGTTGATGCCCGACTGCGAGGAGCCGCCCCCCAGGTACCAGGAGCTGCCGCTCTCGTAGATGTCCACCCGCTCACCCCCGCCCTCGAAGTCGCCGCCCACGCGGGTCAGGAAGCAGGCCCGGTTCGCGGTGGCGCCCAGCGGCGTCGCGCCGTTGCCCTGCGACCAGGTGTACTCGGCGGTCGCCGCCAGTTCCTGCGTCTGGTCTTCCAGCGTCGCGGGCGCCTGCTCCGCGACGGCCGTGGTGGTCGGCTCGGACAGCTCGGACGGAAGGTCCTCCGGGCCACAGCCCCACAGCACGGCGGGCATCGACAGGGCGAACACGAGATGACGGAGCTTGGACATGATTGGGTTTCCTGGTGTTGAGATGGGTTTGAAGCCTGGAAGCGCCCGGGGTCGGGACCACCGTGCATCTCTTCCGTGGCGTGGGAGTGCTTGAGCAAGGCGTGTGCCGGACCTGGCGGACGGGGCGCGGCGGCGCGTCTCCCTCGGGAGGGAGCCCCAGCCCCCGTGAAGCGCTCGCCTCGTGGCACACCGGAGGGCCGTGCGTGGCACACCGGGGCCCGTGCCACCGTGCCACCTCCGGGGCGACAGGCGGGGGCGTTTGATAGCCTGTGCCCATGGCGCCTCCCGGAAGCGACGAGCCCCTCCTCGCGCCGGTGGACCGGCCCACCCTGGCGGATGAGACACCGGCCCACGCCGACGCTGGCGGCACGCGGGAGGCGGCCTCCGCCGTCGCGTGGGAGCGCTACGAGTTGCTGGGGCCGCTGGGCCGTGGCGGCATGGGCGAGGTCCACCGGGCGCGGGACCGGCGGCTGGGGCGCGTGGTCGCGCTCAAGTTCATCCAGGGCGCGGACCCCGAGCGGGCCATGCGCTTCCTCCAGGAGGCCCGGGCCCAGGCGCGCATCGACCATCCGAACGTCTGCAAGGTCTTCGAGGTCGGGGAGGTGGGCGCGAAGGCATACATCGCCATGCAGCTCGTGGACGGCGAGCACCTGGACCGCGCCGCCCGGAGCATGTCCCTGCCCGAGAAGATCCGCGTGATGAAGGAGGCCGCCGAGGCGGTGCACGAAGCCCACCGGCTGGGCGTCATCCACCGCGACCTCAAGCCCTCCAACATCCTGGTCACCCAGGCCCCGGACGGCCGCCCCACCCCCATCCTCGTGGACTTCGGGCTGGCGTACGAAGCCGGCCTGGGCCACGGCCTCACCGCCACGGGCGAGGTGATGGGCACGCCCGCGTACATGTCACCGGAGCAGGCCCGGGGCGACCTGCGCGCCATCGACCGGCGCAGCGACGTCTACAGCCTGGGGGCCACGCTCCACGAGCTGCTCACGGGCTCCCCGCCCTTCACCGGCGCCACGCCGCTGGAGACGCTGACGCAGGTGCTCCACGAGGAGCCGGCGCCCCTGCGCGCGAAGGTGCCGCACCTGGACGGGGAGCTGGAGACGCTGTGCCTCAAGTGCCTGGCGAAGGAGCCCGGGCAGCGCTACGCCTCCGCGCGGGCGCTGGCGGAGGACCTGGGACGCTACCTGGAGGGGACGCCCATCCTCGGGCGGCGCCCCGGCCTGGCGTACCGGCTGAAGCGGGCCGCGCGCAGACACCGGGCGCTGGTGGCCGTCTCCAGCGTGTCGCTGCTGGGCATGCTGCTGCTCGCGGGCTTCGGGGCGCGGTCGTGGCTGTCGGAGCGGGACCTCCAGACGCGGACCGCCGCGCGCGTCCGGCTGGCGGAGCACCTGGGGCAGCAGGTGCAGGAGTTCGAGTGGTTCGTGCGCGCCTTCCAGGCCCTGCCCCTTCACGACACCCGCCCCGAACAACGGCGCGTCCGCGAGCGTCTGGCGGCCCTGGCGGCCGAGCGGCATGACCTGGGCGCCCAGGGTGACGGGCTCGTCCAGCTGGCGCTGGGGCGCGGCCTGCTGGCGATGCACGAGTTCGAGCAGGCCCACCACGCCCTGACACGCGCGAAGGAGGCGGGCGTCGACACGCCGGTGCTGCACTACGCGCTGGGACGGGTGCTGGGGGAGCGCTACCACCTGGCCCTGGAGGATGCGCGGCGCAGCGGCGGCGCGGCGTGGGTGGCGAAGCGGCAGGGGGAGCTTGAACAGGCGTGGCTGGGGCCCGCGCTGCAATCGCTGGAGCGCAGCCGGGGTCTGGCGCTGGAATCCCCGCGCTACCTGGAGGGGCTCATCGCCTTCTATCGCAGGGATTACGCCGCGGCGGAGCGGGCCGCGCTGGAGGCCGTGGCGCAGGCGCCCTGGCTGCCGGAGGCCCGGAGGCTCGCGGGGGACGTCGCGTACGCGCGGGCCATGGACCTGCTGGAGCGGGGCGACTACGCGCTGGCGCGGGCCGGACTGCTGGAGGCCGTCGACCGCTACGAGCGGGCGGTGGAGGTGGGCCGCAGCGACGCGAGGGGCTACGAGGCGCTCGCGGAGGCCTGGCTCCAGGTGTCGGAGCTGGACCGGCGCGAGGGGCGCTCCCGGAGCGAGTCCCTCGGACGGGCCGAGGCCGCTGCGGACCAGGCCCTGCTCGCGGATCCGGACCGGGCCTCCGGCCACACCCGCAAGGCCCAGGTGCTGATGAACCAGTACCGGCGCGTGAACTTCCAAGGGGAGCCCGACACCCGTGGCGCCCAGGCCCTGCTCGACGCGTGGCTGCTCGTCGCCCGGCGGGCCGTGGAGTTGGATCCTCGCGACGTGCTCGCTTACGACTCGCTGGGGTACGCCTTCTTCATGAAGGGGCTGCGACAGGCCCGTGCCCGGGAGGCCCCCGAGGCCTCGTGGGAAGAGGCGTCGACGTGGCTGTCCCGCGCCATTGAACTCCAGCCGCGCTACCCGTGGGCGCTCAACGACCTGGGGCTCGTCCACCGCTGGCGGGGCAACTACCAGCGCGAACATGGCCGGGACCCGATGCCGGACTACGCGCGGGCGGAGCGCTCCCTGCGCGAGGCGGTGCGGGCGGATCCGAAGTACCTGTTCGCCCACTCGAACCTCACCGAGCTGTACGCCGCGATGGCCTCCTACCGCGCGTCGCGGGGAGAGTCCCCGGAGGCGGAGCTCCAGCAGGCGCTGGCGTCCGGCGAGGCCGCGCTCGCCCTGGACGGCCGGTTCCACTCCGCGCTGAACCACCTGGCGGAGGCGGAGCTGACGCGGGCCCGCTTCCTGTTCGAGACCGGCAGCCCCCCGGGCCCGTCCCTCGCGCGGGTGCTCCAGTTCGTGGAGCGCTCGCTGCGGCTCAACGCCACGTCCGACCGCGCGCACCTGCACCGGGCCAGCGCGCACCTGCTGGAGGCGCGACAGGCGATGCGGGAGGCGCGGGACCCGACGGAGGCGCTCGCGCGGGGACGCGGGGCGCTGGCGGAGGCCTACCGCCACGCTCCGGCCTGCGCGGACTGCCGCGTCCTGGGCGCGACGCTGGAGCTGACGGCGGCGGAGCACGCGAAGCACCAGGGGCGGGCGAGCCTGCCGCACCTGCGCGAGGCCCTCGCCCAGGCGCGACAGGCGGTGGCGGCGTATCCCTACCCGGAGACGCACCTGGCCCTGGCGCGCGCGTGCTGGCGTCTGGCGCGCGAGGTGCCTTCCTCCTCCGTGGAGGCCCAGGTGCAGGAAGGCCTCGCGCAGGTGGAGCACGCGCTCCAGGGGGCTCCGGAGCTGGCGGAGGCCCAGGCGCTCCGGGGCGCCCTGCTGCTGGCCGGGACGCGGGCGTCGGGCGCCCGGCCCGGAGCGTCGGAGGCCGTCCGGCAGGCGCGCGCCGCGCTCTCCCTCGCGGTCGAACGGGAGCCCCGGCTGGCGCGCGAGTACGCGCAGGAGCTGCGCGCCACGCGGGACGCCTCAGAACTTTAGGGGCCGGGCCACGCCCGTCGCGAACGTCGCCTTCGCGCTCCAGCCGGGCGAGGCGCCACACAGAGGCAGTTGGAGCCCCCTGGGCAACGGGACGTTGCTGCGGCGGTTCGCCGGGTTGAGACACTCCGCGCCCCGGGGGCTCCAGAGCGCCTCCACGAAATCGAGTTCGTCGAGCCGGTCGCTGGAGTTTGCTCCGAACCCGTGCGCGTCACGCCGCAGGACGTCGGTGCCGCCCACCGTGTAGCCCCGGGGGTCTCCAAGTCCGACGAAGTACGCGGCGCGCTTGGCCTGGAGACAGGCGCCGTAGACGGATTCCCGGTTCGGGTCATCCTGGAGCGAGGTGGGGTCCCACGGCGAGTAGCCCCAATCCAGGCAGGCCCCGATGACGCCCGTCTCGCAGGCCAGGGTGGTCGCGGTGCCCTGCTCCTGGACGGCGGCGTTCAGCCCATCCACCCGCCGCGCGGGGAGGAAGAGGGACGCGACGTCCGCGGACTTCGGGGCGTCGCACTGGCGCCGCCACTCCCGGGTGCCGACCTGGCGGTAGAGGACCCGAAAGCGGTTGTCGCGCAGGGGCTGCCAGCTCATCTCGAAGTCGCGTTTCGTGGGGTCTCCGTTCACTTCCACGGGCAGCGTGAAGGTGAAGCGCAGCGCTTCCAGGCCCCCCCCACGCACCTTGCGCGTCTGCCCCTTGTCGGCGACCGCGACGAAGAAGTCCGTGGGGGACGCGTGGATGCCCGCCAACGTGCGGTCCGTCTCCCCCTCCTCGGAGGAGAGCCACACGGGGATGTCGAGCACCGTGCGGGGCTCCGCCTGGGAGCGGACCTTCATGACGACGCCTTCGGGCGTGTTGACGAAGGTCTCCGGACAGAGCGCCGACTTCTCGTGGACGAAACAGTAGTTGTGTCCTTCGGCGATGTAGATGCCCAGGCCGTTCGGATCCGGGTCGCACTGGCCCGTGGGGCAGCCGCCGCTGATGGCTCCGTCGGGTTTCGCCTCCGCGGTGGGACGCGTCGAAGCGGGCAGGCGGCAGCCTCCCGTCACCAGCACCAATGCCAGACATCCAAGCCATGCACGAAGGGGCTTCACCAAGGTGTCTCCTCGAAGGTGGATCCGCTGCCGGGGCACCGGACCCGGGAGAACATTGCGAGCCCCATGCCAGCACGCCCCCCGCGCGGGATGAAGGACGTGCTCAGGCGTGCCGGTGGGTGGACGCGCACCGGGAGCGGCACGGCCCGCGGCCCGGTGGCACGGCGCATGGCACCGTGCCGTGTGCCACCCGCGTCCGCGTATGATGGCGCGACATGGAACAGGCCCCCTCCACCCTGCAACCGAGCGGATCCGTCAGGGCGGGCTCCGGCTCCGAGGAGCCCCCGGTGCCGGGACTGCTGCGCCTGGCGTGCGCGGGTGCGGTGATGGCGGAGGCCCTGCCGCTGCGGGTCGAGCTGGCCCTGGGGCGCACGTCCCCGGAGCTGGGGGAGGCCCAGGACCCGAGGATGTCGCGCAGCCATGCCCGCGTGCACCATGACGGGCGCCGGTTCTGGGTGACGGACCTGGGCAGCCAGAACGGCACCTGGGTGGACGGCGAGGCTTGCGTGGCGGGCACGCCTCGCGAGGCGCGGCGGGTCATCCGGATGGGGGATTCGCTCTTCGTTCCCAGCGCGGACGTGGGGCCGCTCATGCGGTGTGGCGTGCGGGTGGTGGAGGGCTTCGTGCGGGGCCCCGCGTTCCAGCGGCTGCTGGAGCAGGTCGCGCGCACGGCCGGGCACGGGTTCTCGCTGCACATCCACGGGGAGAGCGGCACCGGCAAGGAGGAGGTGGCCCGGACGTTCCACGCCCAGGGGCCGGGGGCCCGGGGGCCGTTCGTGGCGGTCAACTGCGCGGCCATTCCGCAGGGGCTCGCCGAGCGGCTGCTGTTCGGGGCCCGGCGGGGCGCCTTCTCCGGGGCTGACGACGCGGAGGGCTACCTTCAGGCGGCCGACGGCGGGACGTTGTTCCTGGACGAGGTGGCCGAGCTGGACCTGGGAGTCCAGGCAAAGCTGCTGCGGGCGCTGGAGACGCGGGAGGTCCTGCCCCTGGGAGGGTCCCGGCCCCGGAAGGTGGACCTCCAGGTGTGCTCGGCGGGCAACCGGGACCTGCGCGCGATGGTGGCGAACGGGAAGCTGCGCGAGGACCTGTACTTCCGCCTGGGCAGGCCGGAGGTCACGCTGCCCCCGCTGCGGCAGCGCCCGGAGGAGATTCCCGCGCTGGTGGCGATGTCCGTGCGGGAGCTGTCGCCGGAGCTGTCGGCGCACGTCACGCTCCTGGAGGCCTGTCTGCTCAGGCCGTGGCCGGGCAACGTCCGCGAGCTGAGGGTGGAGGCACGCGCGGCAGCGCAGGAGGCCCTGCTCCGCGGTGCGCTCCGCGTCGAGGTGAGCCACCTGGGCCCGAGCGCCGGGACCGCGTTCGGGCCATCTCCCTCCGCGCCGCTGGAGCCCGCGCCGAAGACGTCCAGTCCCCCGCCGTCCAGGGTCAGTCCCCTGGAAGAGGGCGAGCGGGCCCGGGTGGTGGAGGCGCTGCGGCAGCATGGAGGGAACGTCGCCGCCACGGCGCGCGCCCTGGGAATGCACCGGACGCAGCTGCGGCGCCTGCTGGAGCGCCATGGGCTCTCGCTGGAGGATGGGAGTTCCTGAGCCGAACCAACGACTTCCATTCCCTGGCATGCCCATGGGTGTCATCCCTATCTGATAGGTTTGAAGGATGGAGGTGACCCGTGATGTCGCTGTCCTCTTCGGTCATTCCCGTGGTGCTGGTGGCCCTGGTCGGTTCGGTGGCGGTGGCACAGACGCGGACTCCACCCGCCCGCGAGCGCAGGGCACGGCAGCTCACGCTGCGCGCGGAGGAGCCTCCGGTGCTGCATCCGCTGCGCGTCGCCGCCCGGGAGGTGACCACCGTCACGTTCGACGCGCCCATCATCGCGGACTCCGTGGACCGTGCCGCGCTCGCGCCGTTCTTCTCGCGCATCGGGGTCTACGCGGACGCGCTCGTGCTCAAGCCCTCCGTGGACCTGCCCCCGGGACAGGGGCCCGTCATCACCGTGCGCTTCGTGGGTGAGGGGGCTCCTGCCCGGGTGGGGTTCGTGCTCACGACCGTGGACGCGGAGGTGGATTCGCAGGTGGAGGTCTTCCGGCAGGGGCCCACCGCGCAGGAGCTGGGGAAGGAGTTGGCGGACCTGCGGGCCCGGTGCGCCGTCACGGAGGCCGGCATCGCGACGCTGCGTGCGCAGTGCGCGCTGAGCGGGCTGGGTGGCGCGGTGCTGTCGGGGGCGGTGAGCACGAATGGCGTTGCCGTGGCACATCTGTCCAAACCCGCCATGGGCCCGAGCCTGGAGGCCGAAGGCCCGCATGCGCTCTATCGTTCCGGGGACACGCTCGCGCTGGCGACCACCCTGATCAACTCCGACGATGCCCGCCCCTGGGTTCCGGGCATCGCACGCGTGACTCCCCACGCCCCTAGTGGAGGCGTGCTGCCGGCCCGCGAGCATCCTCTCCTGCTGCGTGAGAAGCGGCTGGAGCCCGGCACTCGGGCCCCGGTGGTGGTGGAGTGGTTCATCCCTCCCGGGATGCCTGCCGGCACGCGCTTCACCCTGGAGCTGCTGGACACGACGGGTGAGCGCGGCGCTCGCTGGGAACAGGTGACGCCATGAGCCGTCACGACAGGCTTTCAGCGGAGGCGGCCCATGCGCGGTGAGCCCTCTTCCGGAGAAGCGCAACGGCGGCCCATGGATGTGGCCCCCCTGCTCGTGCTGTCCGTGGATGCGCTTCCTCCAGGCACCCGGGTCGGTGGCTGGGAGGTCCTGCGCCGTCTGGCGGCGGGAGGCTATGGCACCGTCTATGCCGTGCGCAGGGCAGGCAGACCGCGCGCCCGGGAACATGCCCTGAAGCTGGCCCGCCACTTCGACAGCCCCTGGTTCTCACGCGAGGCGGAGATCCTGTCCCGCTTGCGGCATGCGGGCGTGCCCCGCCTGATGACCTCCGGTGCATGGCGGCCCGGCGCCGGGAGCTACCCCTTCCTGGTGATGGAACACGTCGAGGGTGAGTCGCTCTATGCGTGGTCCAGCGCTCGCAATCCCACGGCGCGCGAAGTGGCCGCGTTGCTCGCGCAAGCAGCGGACGTGCTGGCCTTCGCGCACCAACGCGGTGTCCTTCACCGCGACTTCAAGGGCGACAATGTCCGCATCCAGCCTGGAGGGCGGCTCAAGCTCCTGGACTGGGGGGCGGGTTGGCATCCGGAGGCAATGCCTCTCACGGGCACGGGACAACTCCCCCCTGGCACGGCGCACTACTACAGCCCCCAGTTGCACCTCTGGCGGGCTTCCGCGCACCCTTCCCATGCGCCCCTCTATTCCGTGGCGGACGAGCTGTATGCGGTGGGCGTGGCCTTCCACCGATTGCTGACGGAGACCTATCCAACGTCAGCGCTGGGCGCGGAAGGCTTCCGGTTGGAAGAGGGCCGCGCGGCTCCTTCTGTCTCGTTGATCAATCCGCGCGTGCCCCGGGCGCTCGCTTCGCTCATCCACCGGTTGCTGGCCTTCGAGCCCGACGCACGGCCTCCAAACGCTTCGGCCCTGGCTTCCGAGATCCGGAGCGCGCTGGTCCAGGCGGATGCGGACTGGGATGTGCCGCTGTTCGACTGGGCTCCTCCTCGTTCGCCCCAGTCGCGCACGACGCAGGAGGAGCCCCGCGCGGTGGGCCCGGTGGCTCCTGGCCAGGAGGTGGCGCTCCAGCATGCGCGACTCCAGCGCGGGGACCGACTCCAAGGGATGCGGGAAGCCCGGGACCTGCGCCGACGCATCCCCGCGCAGGTGGCCCAGGCGGAGGCACGCGCCATCCTCGCCGCGAATCAGGTGCGGCGCCGCGAGGCATGGCGCGCGGCATGGCGACGGAGTGCGATGGGAGCCCTCTTCCTGCTGGCCCTGGTCTCGCTGGCCTGGGGCCTGGGTGCCTTCCGGAAGCAGGTTCCACCCCCTGTCTCCGTCAACGTCCAGGGCGCGTCGGGCACACGGCCTGCATCAACCCTGATGGCGCGGTCGCCAACGCCCGACCAAGCTGCCGCGCCCGGGGCGGCCCCTTCTTCCCTCGCGCCGCGCCCGCCGGAGAAGAACGCCATGACCGTCCCCTTGAAGCAGGACCGCGCATCCCGCGCACGCTCGCTTGTCCGGGGCTGCACGCTGGCCATCGGCGCGGCGTCCACCCTGGCGGCCTGCGCTGGCTCACCCGTGCGCCCTGAACCCCAGCGCTGTCCCCAGGCCGCCCTGGACGCGATGAAGGAATTGAGGATGCACAGGGACGCCAAGGCGGGAATCACGCTCGACATCCGCTACCCCTGGCGGGTGGATGCCCAGGAGCTCACCGTGAAGGACGGCGACATCGTCAGCGTCCAGAAGAGTCGACTGGGGCGTCTCCCTGAGGGCACCCTGCTCTATGGGCGGCTGTGGACGGGCGGGGAGAAGGTCGTCGGCCACTACACCCGGGCGGAGACACCCGATGGCCACACCTACCCGGTCTGCATCGTCTTGGGGAACCGGGAGGATGGGGGCTGGTGGAAGAGTCCCCACTCCAAGCCCGGCGCCACCGTCGTGGAGCGCACCATCGGCGTCACCGTCGTGGAGGCCTTCCCCTGACGCCCCGCTCCCAGGTCCTTGGTGCTCGTCACCCACCCCACGGCATGAAATCCTCCGCGTGTGATTGAACTTGAGACCCTCGCCGCGTTCGAGCGGCACCTCCACGCGGGACTCCCGCTCTCCCACGTCGTCATCCAGGGGCTGGACCTGCGGCGCTACACCCGCGAGCTGTCCACCCTGGAGCTGGTGGGCACCGTCTTCCTGGGCTGTGAGCTGGAGAAGGAGGCCCTGAGCGCGGCGCTCGCGCACGGGGCGCTGGTGTTCCCGCCGCTCTCGGGGCTCCCGTACCAGCCCTACCGGGGGAGCCTCTATTCGCCGGAGGAGCTGTACGCGGGCTTCGACCCTTCGCGGCCGGAGACGTACGCCGACACGCCGGACGCCCGCGTCTACGCGCACTGGGCCGCGCATGGCCGGGGCAATGCCCCCACGCTGCTGGAGACGCTGTCGCAGCGGCTGCACGACCACGCCGTCACGGACGCCATGGAGGACCTGCTCCTGGCGGAGGGCGGCAAGCGCAAGGTGGTGGCCATCATGGGCGGCCACTCCATGAAGCGCGGGCAGCCCGACTACCGCTCGGTGGCGATGCTGGCCCGGGAGCTGTCCCGCCAGGGCTTCTTCATGGTCAGCGGCGGCGGCCCCGGCGCCATGGAGGCCACGCACGTGGGCGCGTGGTTCGCCCGGCGCACCGAGGCGGAGCTGGACGCGGGGCTCGCCCTGCTGGCCCAGGCCCCCAGCTACACGGACCGCGAGTGGCTCTCCCGCGCCTTCGACGTGCGCCGCGCCTTCCCCCTGCGCGACGAGGACCGGCCCTGGTGCGACAGCCTGGGCATCCCCACCTGGCACTACGGGCACGAGCCCCCCAACCCCTTCGCCACCCACATCGCCAAGTACTTCGCCAACAGCGTGCGCGAGGACGGCCTGCTCACCATCGCCCGGGGCGGCATCGTCTACGCCCCCGGCAGCGCGGGCACCATCCAGGAGATCTTCCAGGACGCCTGCCAGAACCACTACAACTCCGTGGGTGTCATCAGCCCGATGATCTTCCTGGGCACCGAGTTCTGGACGCGGACCCGGCCCGTGTACCCGCTGCTGGCCCAGCTGGCCCAGGGCCAGGAGTACGCGCGCCACCTGATGCTCACCGACTCCCAGGAGGAGGTCGTCCAGGCCCTGGTGGCGTACGACCGCGCCCGGGTGCTCCCCGGGTGACGCCAGGGGCGGAACGCGCCCGCCCGGGAAAAATGCGCCCCGGACGACCCGGGTCCCGGGGTCCTTGCGTATCTCCTTTTCAGAGGGGCCAGGAGTGGCCGGGCGCGGGGCCCGGCCGGGGCCCGCGCACCACCCCGGAGCGTCCGCGTGTTGCCAGGAACCGAGCGGTCCGTCTTGGAGGCCTTCCGGCGGGGGGACACCCCAGTCCTCACCCAGGTCTACCGCGCCTACTCACCGGAGGTGCTGCGCTACCTGTCGCGCCGCTTCTCCGTGCGCTCGGAGATGGGCATGCGGTCGGTGGCGCTGACGCCGCTGGACCTGGACGCGGCCCACCAGGAGACCTTCGTGCGGGCCTTCCGGCCCCACATGCGCCAGGCCTACGACGGGGTGCGCCCCTACCTGGGCTTCCTGCTCACGGTGGCCCGCTCCACCGCCATCGACCTGATGCGCGCCTCCGGCCGGGTCGCCCGGGAGGCCATCCCGCTGGATGACGCGCCGGAGCTGGTGCACGCCCCCGACGACAGCCGCAGCCCGGAGGAGGAGGCCCTGAGCTCCGAGGTCCGCACCCTGGTGCGCCGCTTCCTGGACGCCCTGCCCGACGAAGGCCGCGCCCTGGCCCAGCTTCGTTTCATGGACGGCCTGTCCCAGGAGTCCGCCGCCGACCAGTTGAAGCTCACCCGCGGCGAGGTGCGGGTGCGCGAGCGCAGGTTGCGGGTGCAGTTCACCGAACACCTGAAGGACTCGGGTTGGTTGGACAGTGACGTCGCGCCGGGGCGCCTGGAGCTGGGCGCCCTGCTGGCCACGATGGCCCTGTGCGCCATCCCATTCGGGAGCCTCCCATGAAGTGGTACGAACGCCATGTGGACGCGGGGCTGACGCGCTGGTCCCTGGGGGAGCTGTCCGCCCCCGAATCCTCGCGCCTGCTGCGCCACGCCCACGCCTGCGCCCGCTGCGGCAGCCGGTACAACAAGTGGGCCAGTGCCCACCGCGTCTTCGAGTCCGGCCAGCCGTCCACGCCCACCGCCGTGGAGCTGGAGACGCTCACGGTCGCGGGCCTGGAGGCCGCCCTGGGCGCCGCCGTCCCCGCCGACGCCGCCCAGGCCCGCTGGCCCACCCTGGCGGTGCTGGGCGCCACGCTCGCGGCCCTGTTCCTCGCGGTGGTGGTGACGCCCGCCTCCGTGGGCCCCACCGCCACCGAACCCACCGAACCCGAGTGGAGCCCCCGGGGCGTCGTCCACGACCCCGCGCCGCCCACCACGCCCCTGGCGCAGCCCGTGCTGCGCATCTTCTGCGCCATCCCCGGGCAGCCGCTGCGTGAGCTGAGGGGCGGGACGGCGTGCGCGCCGGGCGCCACGCTGGCCTTCGCCGCGAGCGCCCGTCCTCCCTTCACCCACGTCGCGGTGCGGGTGGGCGCCGGCCCGAGGGGAGAAATCCATGGGCCCTTCCCCCTGAGCGGCAAGGCCGGCGAGGAGCGCCCCCTGGAGCTGACCGTCGCCCTGCCCGAGACGTCGTCCGACATGCCCGAGGTCACCGCCTCGTTCTCCGCCGACCCGGACGCCGCCCTGGCGGCCCTGCGTGGCGGGACGACGGTGGGGGTGGTGGTGCTCAGGCAGGAGGTCCGGGTAGAGGAAGGTCCATGAAGAAGCTGGAGATGCTCCTTGGGGCGGCCCTGCTGATGGCGGCTCCGGAGGCATTGGCGGACACGGTGCGGCGGGCGCTCGTCATCGCCCACAACGGCAGCGACGACCCGGCCCTGGCGCCCCTGCGCTACGCGGACGACGACGGCGTGCTGTGGGCGGAGACGCTCAAGCGCCTGGGCGTGGAGACCACGCTGCTGGTGGATCCGGACGAGGCCACGCGGCTGTCGGGCAGCCTGGTGCTGAAGTCCGCGCGGGCGCCCACGCGCGCGGCGGTGGACCAGGCGGTGAAGCGGCTCCAGGCGGCGTCGCTCGCGGACCGCGCCGCGGGGCGCCAGACGGACGTGCTCATCGTCTACGTGGGCCACGGCAACACGGACGACGCGGGCCGCTCCTACTTCACGCTCGCGGACGCGCGTCTGGACCGGACCAACCTCTATTCGGAGGTCGTGGATCCGCTGGGCGCGGACTACGTGCACGTCATCGCGGACGCGTGCCGCGCGTCGGGCGTGGTGGGCCGCCGGGGGGGCACGCCGGACGCGGCGGTGCTGGCGGAGCTGCGCGGGGTGCTGGCGCGGGAGCAGCTGGCGTCGCGGCCCCACGTGGGCGCCCTCTTCGCGGAGAGCGACGACGGGGAGACGCACGAGTGGTCGCGCATCCGCGCCGGCGTCTTCAGCCACGTCGCGCGCTCCGGGCTCCTGGGCGGCGCGGACATCAACGGCGACGGGCAGGTGGAGTACAGCGAGCTGGCCGCGTTCGTCGCCGCGTCGCTGCACGGGGTGAAGGGCATGCCCGCGCGGCTGTCGGTGAACGCCTTCGCGCCCACGGCCTCGCCCCGCCGTCCGCTGGTGGGCCCCGCGCCGGAGGGGCCCCAGGTCACCTTCCCCGCGGGCTTCGAGTACGCGCGCCTGTCCGTGGAGGACGCGGACGGCAAGCGGCTGGTGGACGTGCGGCGCTCGCCGCAGCAGTGGACGCAGATATTGCTGCCGCCGCGCGACGTGTACTGGGTGCGCGCGCCGAACGCGGAGGCCCGCGTCACGCTGGCGGAGCTGGGCTCCGGGACGCCGGAGCTGCGCCCCCGGGAGCTGCAGGAGCGCGGGCCCGCGGAGGAGGCGCTCCGGCGCGGGCTGTTCGCCGTGCCGTTGGACCGGCCCTTCTATGACGAGTACGTGGTCGCCGCGGGCCTGGTGCCGGTGGACTTCACGAACTTCCATCCGTCCGTCGCGGGGGGCCTGATGCCCCGGCTGGCCGCGCCGTCGTCCGGCCCGGGCTCGGCGTGGGAGCTGGGCCTGGGCGCGGGGCGCTCACCGCTGGGGCTGGCGAGCTTCGCCACCGGGCCCAGCCTGTCGTGGCGCAACCCGACCTCCGTGCACCTGCTGTACTACGGCGTGCGCGGGGCCTACGGCGTGACGCCGCTCGCGGCCCGGGACGGCATCCGCCTGCACCGCTTCACGCTGGAGGGGCTGGTGGGCCTGCAGAACCCCGCGCGCACGCCGCTGTTCGCGGAGGTGGGCGTGGGCTGGGGGCTGCTGGGCCTGACGGCGCCGGGCTTCCGCCAGGCGGATCCCACGATGCTCACCTCGCGCCTCGCCGCGGGCGTCACCGGACGGCTCGCGGGCATGAGGTTGCGGCTGTCGGCCCAGGTGGGCCTGGACCGCGTCACCGCCAACGGGCGGACGGGCGCGGATCCGCAGTACGGCCTGGAAGTCACCCTCCGGCGCTAGCGGACGCGGGCCGTCGGGCCCGACCGTGTCCGTGTGTCGTGCGCCGGCCCGCGCACGCCGCGCCCACACCCGAGCCCCTGACGGTCGTCCCGTTCCATGCCCCGTTCGTTCCTCCTGCACGTCGTGCTGTCGAGCACCGCCATGTCCGCGGTCCTGATGGCGGGCTGCGACCCGCTCTGCGTCACCGGCCTGTCCCCGCCGGACAAGGGCCATGCGTACACGGACGACGCGGGCGTCTGTGTCGTCGTCGTGGAGGCGCCCGACGGCCACGACGCGGGCCTCGCGGCTGACGGTGGAGAAGACGCGGGCACGGAGGACGCGGGCACGGAGGACGCGGGGGTCACGGCCCCACCGTAGTCCCCGCGCGAGGAGGCGACGGTTGCGGGGTGCGGAAGCCGGCGCCTACAGTCGCCGCCCCTCCCAAGAGACTCCACCGCCCATGTCGTCGAACCCCAGCGCTCCCGCCGCCGTCCCCGCCTCGTCCCGCCGCGCCCTCCTGGTGGCGCGCGCGCTGGCGGTGCTGGGGGGACTGGGCTGGTTCCTGTGGCTGGGAGGCGGGCCGGTGCTGCCGCCCACGAACATCGACTGGATGATGCGCGAGGACTGGGCCGCGCACATCTTCGGATGGCTCTTCTTCCGCAACGCGGACTGGCAGCTGCCGCTGGGCGCGGCGCCCAACCACTTCTTCCCCTACGGCACGTCGGTGGCGCTCACCGACGGCAACCCCTGGGCGGCCGTGCTGCTCAGGCCCTTCAGCGCGCTGCTGCCAGCGGACTTCCAGTACACCGGGCCGTGGCTGGGCCTGTGCTACGCGCTGATGGGGTACTTCGGCGCGAGGCTGGTGGAGACGGTGTCGCCGCGCGCGGTGCCCGTGGCGCTGGGCGGCGCGCTGCTGGCGCTGTCGCCGGTGATGGCGGCGCGCTTCGGCCACCCCACGCTGTGCGCGCACTGGCTGCTGGTGGCCCTGCTGTGGCTCAACCTGCGCGACCTGCCGGACGCGCGCACCGCGACGCGCAGCCTGGGCCTCGCGGCCCTCTTCAACGCCATCGCCTCCGGCACCCATCCGTACTGGGTGGCCATGCTGGTGCCGCTGACGCTGGCGCTGGGCGTGCGCATCGTCTGGAGCCGGAGGCTGGGCCTCACGCGCGTGGCGGCCGCCGTCGCGGGCATCATCGGGTTGGACGTGCTGCTGTTCGCCGTCTTCGGCTACTTCGGCGGGCAGGGCCTGGGCGCGGAGGGCTTCGGGGACTTCTCCTCGGACCTGGCCACGCTGGTGAACCCGATGGGGTGGTCGCGCCTGCTGCCGGACCTGCCCGCGAACGCCCGGCAGGCTGAAGGCTTCGGCTACCTGGGCGCGGGCGCGCTGCTGCTCTGCGCGCTGGCGGTGGTGAGCGTCCTTCCGCGCCTGCGCGAAGCGCGCACGCTGGACTGGCGCCGGGTGCTGCCCGCGGTGGTCGTGGTGGTGCTGATGGCCGTGTATGCGCTGTCCTCGCGCGTGACGTGGCTGGGCCAGCCGGTGGCGGACCTGGGCGCGCTGTACGCGCCGCTGACGAAGGCGACGAACGCGTTCCGCGCCTCCGGCCGCTTCATCTGGCCGTTGAGCTACCTGTTCGTGGTGGGCGCGGTGCTGCTGGTGGTGCGCCTGTGGCGCCAGGTCCCGGGCGTGGCCGGGGCCGCGCTGGCGGTGGCGCTGGCGGTGCAGGCGTACGACGTCCGCGAGGACAAGAGCGCGCTCTTCAAGCCCGTGCGCTTCCAGCGCCTGCGGTCCCCTGAGTGGGCCGCGCTCCAGGGGCCCTACCAGCACCTGGCCCTCTTCCCGCCGCATGCGCAGTGGGTGTGCCGCTACGACGAGCCGCTGGTGAACGCGCTGGCGTATCAGGCGTACCGGCTGAAGCTCACCTTCAACAGCGGCTACGCGTCACGCACGCCGCAGGCGCTGGAGGCCGAGTGCCACGCGCGGCTGCCCCGCGACGGCCTGGACGCGAGCACCGCGTACGTGGTGCTGCCCGAACACCTGCGGCCGTTCCTGGACGCGGGCGCGAGGTGCGGGAGGGTGGAGGGCCTCGCCGTGTGCGTGGTGGCCGGCAACACGGACGCCTTCGCGCAGGGGCTCGCACGTCAGCCCCTCCGCTGACGCGAAGCCGCACTGAAAATCCTTTCAGTCACCGCTCCGCGCGGGATATTACCTTTCAGGTAGCCCGAAGGGATTCGGGCCCGCCTTGAAGGGAGCGAACGATGCCCGCGGTGACGAAGCACGAGTCCGGGACGGTGTGCTGGGTGGACCTGATGGCCTGGGACCTGGAGAAGGCCAAGACCTTCTATGGGGAGCTGTTCGGCTGGACGTTCGAGACGGGCCCGCAGGAGACGAACCACTACACGATGGCCCGGTCCCAGGGCCGCGAGGTGGCGGCGCTGATGCCCCGCGCGAAGGACGCTCCGTTCCCGCCGGTGTGGAACTTCTACTTCAGCGTGGAGAGCGTGGACCGCGCGCTGGCCCGCGTGAAGGAGCTGGGTGGCCGGGAGCTGCTGCCCCCCATGGACGTCATGGACTCCGGGCGCATGGCCTTCTGTCAGGACTCCACCGGGGTGCCGTTCGGGCTCTGGCAGCCGAACCAGTTCCAGGGGGCCGGGGTGATCAACGAGCCCGGCTCCATGGCGTGGCACGAGGTGAACACGCGGGAGGGAGAGAAGGCGCTCGACTTCTACAAGGGCCTCTTCGGCTTCACGGCGGAGAAGATGCCGACCGACGAGATGGACTACTGGGTCATGAGGAAGGACGGGAAGGAGGTGGGCGGCCTGATGAAGATGGGCGCGAGCACCCCGGCCGACCTTCCGCCCCACGGCACGACCACCTTCTCCGTGGCGGACACCGACGCCGCCGCGGCGACCGTCACCCGGCTGGGCGGCAAGGTGCTCATCCCGCCGTTCGACTCGCCCTACGGCCGCATCAGCGTCGTGGCCGACCCCGGCGGCGCGAGCTTCGGCATCATCACGCTGTCGGAGATGGGCGCGGCCTGAGCCGCCGCCCGGGCCGCCGTCCGGACCTCAGGGCGTGAGGGCCGCCAGCGCGGCGGCCATCACCTGCTTCACGGGCACGCCGGCGGCCTGGGCCACGCGGACGCAGTCGTCGAACTCCGGGTGCGCGTTGAGCACCCGGCCGTCGCGCAGGCCGCGCTTCACGCGGACCTTGCCCCAGGGCGTCTCCACGTCCACCCAGTCGCGCTCCAGCGCGTGGCGCTCCACCCGGTGGTATCTCACGCCCAGCGACGTGGACTCGCGCAGCACCGTGTCCACCACCGCGTCGCGCAGGCCGCCCTCCACCAGCGCGCCCAGCAGGTGCGCCGGCCGCCCCTTCTTCATCACCACCGGGGCCACCCACGCGTCCTTCGCGCCCACCTCCAAGAGCCGCTCCACCAGGTGCCCCAGGAGCTGCGGGGTGGCGTCGTCCAGGTTCGCCTCCACCACCCACAGCCCTTCGGAGGCCTGGGCCTCCATGCGGCCCAGCGACGCGCGCAGCACGTTGGGCCGGTCGCGGAAGTCCTTCGTCCCCACGCCGTAGCCCACCCTCTCCACGATGAAGTCCGGGGGGTGGCCAATCTTCGTCAGCACCTTGAGCAGCGCCGCGCCCGTGGGCGTCGTCAGCTCGCCCACGCCTTCGAAGCGCACCGGCACGTCGCGCAGCAGCTCCAGCGTCGCGGGCACGGGGATGGGCATCTGCCCGTGCGCCACGCGGATGGTGCCGCTGCCCAGCGGCGGCGGCGCGGCGTGCACCTCCGGGTCACCCAGCAGCTCCAGCACCACCGCCGCGCCGCAGATGTCCACGATGGAGTCCACCGCGCCCACTTCATGGAAGTGGATGGCGTCGATGGAGACGCCGTGCACCTTGGCCTCGGCCTCCCCGATGGCGCGGAACACCGCCAGGGCGCGGGCCTTCGCGCGCTCCGGCAGCGTGGTGGCCGCTTCGATGAGCTGGCGGATGTCCGCGTAGGCGCGGTGCGGGTGCGCTTCCTTCGCGTCCAGCACCACGTCCAGGTGCGTGCCGCTGATGGCGTGGCGCACCGCGCGCGACACCGCCAGCTTCCAGCCGGGCACGTTGAGGCCACTCAGGGCCTGGGTGAGCGCATCCGGGGACACGCCCAGGTCGATGCCGGCCGCCAGGAACATGTCCCCGGCGATGCCGCCCACGGGCTCCAGGTAGAGGATGCGTCGCATGGCTTCAGCTCCGTCCCTTCGTGCGGGAGATGAGGGCCGCGTAGAAGCCGCCGCCAAAGCCGTTGTCGATGTTCACCGTCGCCACGTTCGCGGCGCACGAGTTCACCATCGCGAGCAGCGCGGAGATGCCCTTCAGGTTCGCGCCGTAGCCCACCGACGTGGGCACCGCCACCACCGGGATGCCGACCAGGCCCCCCAGCGCGCTCGCGAGCGCCCCCTCCATGCCCGCCACCACCACCGCGACGTGGCACTCCTGGATCTCCTCGCGCCTGCGCAGCAGCCGGTGGATGCCCGCCACGCCCACGTCGTAGACGCGCCGCACCTCCGCGCCCAGCGCCTCCGCGGTGAGCGCCGCCTCCTCCGCCACCGGGATGTCGCTGGTGCCGGCCGTCACCACCGCGACGCGCCCCGCCTTCACCTTGCGCTGACGCAGGTGGAAGATGCGCGCCACCGGGTGGTATTCCGCCTTGGGGAAGCGCGCGAGCAGCGCCTCCGCCTTGTCCGGTTGCAGCCGCGTCACCAGCACCGTCTGCTTGCGCTCCACCAGCGCGCCCACGATGCCCAGCAGTTGCTCCACCGTCTTGGGCTCGCCCAGCACCACCTCCGGAAAGCCGAAGCGCAGGTTGCGGTGCGTGTCGAGCGTCGCGTAGCCCAGCTCCGCGAACGGCAGGTCCTTGAGCTTGCCCACCGCGTCGTCCAGGGTGACCTTGCCCGTCTTCACCTGTCCCAGCAGTTGCCGCAGTGCCTTCTCGTCCATGGGCGACCGTCTACCCCACCCGCCCCCGGTGCTCCAGGCGCGCGGCGGAAAGGCCCGGGATGGCCCTGCTTCCGGCAGGGTGGCCCCTACAGGCCCAGCCGGCTGAGCAGCGCCTGGGCGCTGCCGCGCTCCAGCACCAGCAGCATCCGCCCCCCCAGCGCCGTGGGGGCCGTGGCCGTGAAGTCCGCGCCCAGCACCACCACCGGCCCGGGGCCGGACTCCACCTCGCCCAGCACGCCCGCCAGCGCCGGCCGGACCGGGCCGCGCTCCAGCCGGGGCACCGTGGGCAGCAGCCGCCAGCCCGTCAGCCGTCCAATGGCGGACAGACACGCGCTGGCGATGATGTTGGCCGCCTCCGCCAGGGCGCTCTCGCGCTCCTCGGGGGCCGCGGGCTGGCCTCGCACCAGCGCCGACTCCAGCGCGTCACCGTCGCGCGCGGGCAGCAGCAGCACCAGCGCGCCGCGCAGCTCGCCCGTCATGCCCAGGCGCACGACGACGGCGGGGCCGTCCCCGCCCAGCAGGGCCGGCCCGTCCTGGGCACTGGTCAGCCGCACCAAGGGGACGGACAGGTCCACGCGTCCGCCCACCAGGCGGGCCAGGGCGTTGGCGCCATGGCCACAGCCGATGTTGGCCACCTCGCGCAGGGCGTCGAGCTGCGCGTCGCTGGGCAGGGGCGGACTCACGCGGTCAGTAACCTCGGGACGTCCAGGATGAACACGGGCCGGCCACTGCCCAGGATGGTCACCCCGGACAGCCCCGGCAGCAAGTCCAGCGGCCGGGACAGGGGCTTGAGGACGACTTCCTCCTGCCCCAGGAGGCGATCCACCGCCAGCGCCACCTTGCCGGTGCCCGCGTCCCCCTCCATCACCACGAAGGGCCGGAAGCCCGGCCGGGGTGACGCGGGCACGCCCAGGAGCACCTCCAGCAGGTGCACCGGCAGCAGGCCGTTGCCGTGGGGCAGGAGCGCCGTCTCCCGGCTGCGGCTCAGCGCGTCCGGGTCCGCCTCCGTGGCGCCCACCACCTTGGCGATGGGCAGGCCGAAGACCTCCTCCCCCACCTGCACGAGGAGCAGGTGCACCACCGCCACGGTGAGCGGCAGCCGCAGGGTGAAGACGGTGCCCCGGCCGCGCTCGCTGTCGATTTCGAGCGTGCCGCCCACGCTCTCCACCACGCGCTTGACGGCGTCCATGCCCACGCCGCGCCCGGAGATGTCCGTGATGTCCTTGGCGGTGGAGACGCCCGGCAGGCACGACAGCAGGAAGGCGTCGCGGTCCGCCATCCGGTGGGCGGCCTCTTCCGTGATGAGCCCGCGCTTCACCGCCGCGGCCTTGAGGCGCGCGGGGTCCATGCCCCGGCCGTCGTCCTCGATATCGATGATGACCCGGTCGCGCGCGCGGCGCACCGTCACCAGCACGCGGCCGCGCACGGACTTCTTCGCGGCCAGCCGCTCTTCGGGGGTCTCCAGGCCGTGGTCGATGCAGTTGCGCAGCAGGTGCAGCAGCGGGTCCGCCAGCTCGTCCAGGATGGCGCGGTCCAGCTCGATCTCCGCGCCGGTGATGACCAGCTCGACCTCGCGCTCCTTGCGGCGGGCCAGGTCGCGCGCGGCGCGGGGCAGCCGGTCGGTGATGAGCGACAGCGGCGTCATGCGCGCGCTCATCACCTTGTCGTGCAGGTCCTTCACCAGCGTGTGCAGCCGGTAGACGCCCTCCTCCAGGGCGGGCCGCGTGTTCTCCGGCAGCTCCTTGCCCACCTCCCGGAGGCGGGCGGTGGCGAGCATCAGCTCCCCGACCGTGTCGAGGAAGTAGTCGAGCAGCTCCGTGCGCACGCGCACCGTGCGGGAGCCGGCGTCCGCGCTGGCGCGCGCGCTGTCGGACGTCGGCGGGGCGACGGCGATGATGGGCGGCTCGGGGACGGCCAGGGAGACGGAGACGACCTCCACCTCCGCCACGTTGCGCAGGGCCGTCTGGATGCCGGCCTCGCCCACGGCGGACTCCAGCTCCACCTGGATGTAGCCGTCCGGGATGCGCCCGGCCTTCAGCTCCTCCAGGGGAGGCCGCAGGTCCACGAGCGTGCCCAGCGTGGACAGACGCTTGTGCACGAGGAACGCGCGCACGCCCGGCACCTGGCAGGTGGGCGAGATGCGCAGCCGCACGGACCAGCGGGGCGAGCCAGGGCGGCCGTCCATGCCCACGCTGGCGACCGCCTTGAGGCTGGCGGTCAGCGCGGAGACGGAGGACGCGGAGTCCACCTCCGCCGGCACGCGCAGCAGGGACTGCCCCCCAGGCGCGCCATAGAGCGCCTCCGGGCTGCTCAGGTCGCGCGGCGGCATCAGGCTGGCGGGAGGAAGGACCGCGAGGGCCGTGCTCCCGGTGGCACCGGATGCGCCCGGACCGCTCCGGTCCACGCCGGAGTCCGAGCCCGAAGCCCCAGCCGCGCCGCCCGGGTTCACCGGGTCCGACGCCGAAGCGCCACCCGCGCTGGAGGCAGTCCCGGCGTCCGTCGCGCCCGACGCCGAAGCGTCCGAGCCCGCCGCACCGCCCGCCCCCGTCGCTCCGGCGGCGTCCGACCCGCCCTCCGCGCCGGCCCGAGCGGCCCCCGCCGCCCCGTCCCCGGCCGCCGCCCCGGAGGGCCCGTCCGCCGGCTTGAGCACGGTGACCTGGGCCACGCGCGTCACCGCGGGCGCGTGGCCGGTGAGCGACCTCACGCGCGCGCTCAGCTGTTGCAGCAGGGACTCCGCCTGCTCCGGCTCACGGCTGGACGCGACGGCGCGCACCTGGGCCGTCAGCGTGTCCGCGGCGCTCAGGAGCAGGTCCACCAGGTCCCGGTCGAGCAGCTTCCGGTCCCCGCGCACGGCGTCCACCAGGTCTTCCACCCGGTGCGCCAGCATGGCGATGGGCTCGAAGCCCATGGAGGACGCCATGCCCTTCACCGAATGGGCGTGGCGGAACATGGAGTCCACGGTGCTGGCGGTGGCCTCCCGCTCCAGCTCCACGAGGTCCCGCCCGAGCGCCTCCAGGTGCTCGGTGGCCTCCGAGATGAAGAGGCCCAGGTACCGGGACATGTCCATCGTCATGACCCGGTACCTCCCACAGGCGGACGGGGCCGCGACCCGGGCGGGCGCGGCCCTGCGTCGGTCAGGCCTCGCCCAGCACCTTCTTGACGACCGCCAGCACGTCCTCGGCCCGGAAGGGCTTGACGATGAAGTCCGAGGCGCCCGCCTCGATGGCCTCCATCACCAGGCTCTCCTGGCCGAGCGCGGAGCACATGATGACCACCGCGCTGCTGTCGGCCTTGATGATTTCCCGCGTCGCTTCGATTCCGCTCTTGAACGGCATCACGATGTCCATCGTCGTGAGGTCCGGTTTCAACTCCTTGAACTTCTCCACGGCTTCCAGGCCGTTGGCCGCCTCACCGACGACCTCGAACCCTCCAGACGCAAAGATGTCCTTGATCATGTTGCGCATGAAGATGGCGTCGTCGACGACCAGCACCCGCTTAGCCATGTGAAGAACTCCGCCTCCGTTTCAGGCCTAGAGGGAGCGCACCCTATCACCGGCCGTTTCCAGGGGGCTACTCACTTGGAGGCAGTGAACAAGGCAACGACCGCCGCATCAAGTCCTTCCGGATCCAGGACGGTCACTCCCAGACCGCCCAGGCGGGCAACGCCGCGAACCGCGGGCATGACCTTACCCGGGGCCGCGCTGACGCGCTCCACCGCCTCGATGCCGTCCACGTCCGTCACCAGGAGGCCCAAATCGCGCCGCCCCCGGTCCAGCAGTACCACGCGGCACAGCGGCGTGGGGCCTTCTGGAAGGTGCAAGAGCTGCCGCAGCTCCACCACCGTCACCACGCGACCGCGCAGGTTCATCACTCCAGTGATGGCGGAAGGGGCCCGGGGCACACGGGTGTAGCGCTCCGGGGGCACGACGACCTCCCGGACCGCCGACAAGGGCAGCCCGTAGCGCTCCTTCTCTACCCGGAAGATGACGTGCCGCACGGTGGAGGCCTTTGTCGCAGGGGGCGGCGGGGCGTCCGGGGCCTCAGGGCCCCAGGCGGAAGCTGCGCACCACGCTCTGCAGCTCCACGGAGAGGTTGGTCAGCTCACTGGCCAGCGACGTCATCCGCGACACCGCGGCGGTCTGCTCCTGGATGACGGCCTGGATGGCCTCCGTGGAGCTGGCGTTGTTCCGGGCCACGAGCTTGATTTCCTCGATGGCCTTCACCATCTCCTCGCTGCCCTTCATCTGCTCGCGGGTGCTGTCGGAGATGAGCGTCACCTTCTCCGCGCCCTTGCGCGCGGTGTCGGTGATGGCCCCCATGGAGCGCATGATGTCGGTGAGGTCCTCACGGCCCTCCGCCAGCTCCGCGATGCCTTCCTTCATGGCGCTCACGACGGAGGTGGACTGACCGGAGATGTCGCGCGCCAGACGGGAGATCTGCTCCGCGGAGCGGCCCGCGCTCTCCGCCAGCTTGCGCACCTCGTCGGCGACCACCGCGAAGCCGCGGCCGTACTCGCCCGCGCGCGCCGCCTCGATGGTGGCGTTGAGGGCCAGGAGGTTCGTCTGCTGGGCCACCTGGGTGATGGCGTCGACGATCTTGGAGATCTCCTGCGTCTTCTCGCCGAAGGCGAACACCTGCTGGCTGGCGGACTCGATGCGGTTGAAGACCTTCTTCACCTTGTCGCCCGCGAGCTTCGCCGCCTTGGAGCCGTCCTCCGCGCTGCTGCTGGTCTCCGCGGACGTGCGGGCCGCGTCCAGGGCGCTGGCCGCCGTGCGCTGGATGCTGCCGGCCATCTCCGTGATGACCTTGGAGGCCTGGGAGACGAGCTGCGACTGGGTCTCCGCGCCGCTGGCGATCTTCTCCATCGACGAGCCCACCTCCTCGGTGGACCCGTTGACGTTCTCCGCCGAGCGCTGCAGGTCGATGGCCGTGTCCGCCACGCTCTTGGCGGTGTCCTGAATCTTGCCCACCAGCTCGCGCAGGTTCTCCTGCATGCGGGAGATGGCGCCCGTCAGCTCGTCGATTTCGTCGCGCGTGCTGTGGACCTCCGCGGCCACGGGCTTGGACAAATCACCCTGGGAGATTTCGAACGCGGAGCGGCTGAGCACCTTCACGCGGGTGACGCGCGCCAGCAGCGAGGGCAGGTACGCCGCGCCACCGAAGGTGATGAGCACGCCCACGCCCACCCGGATGACGTAGCTCCAGCGGCCCCAGGACGCGTCGAAGATGCTCTCGCTGCCCAGCAGCCACGTGCCCAGCAGCAGGCCCAGGACGATGTAGCCGGTGGTGATCTTCCGGTGCAGCGACTGCTCGCGGACGACCTTGGGACCATCGACGAAGCGCAGCATCCGCTGCACGGGCTCGCGTCGGGGGGTGAGACCGGAGGAGGGGTCGTCGCGAAGGGGGCGGCGCACGGAGTGCTTTCAGCTGGGGAGGGGCAGGAAGCAGCCCAGGGGTTTAGCCTTGCTGTCCGGTACGGGTCAATCATCCGGCCGGCTTCCGCCTGCTTGAACGGGCGAAGTGGTCGAACCCCGGGGGCGGGGTCAGCAGGCGGCCCGCCGCGTCGCGCAGGGCCAGCCGGCGCTCCCGGGTGAGCACGCCCACGGGGGTGACGGCCTCCCCCGCGCGAGCGCACGCCCGCTCGAACGCCCGCGCCCTTGAAGGGGGGATGGCCAGCAGCAGCTCGTAGTCCTCGCCGCCCCGCAGGGCCCCCTCGGGCCCCAGCGCCGCGCGCACGGCGGGTGACAGCGGCAGCCGCGCCAGCTCCAGCGTCGCGCCCACCCGCGACGCGGCGCACAGATGACCCAGGTCCTGGGCGAGCCCGTCCGACACGTCCAGGCCCGCGGAGGCGAAGCGGGCGGCGAGCCGGCCCAGGGCGACGCGGGGCTCCGGGCGGCGCTGGCGGCGCACGGCGCCACCCCGGCGCAGTCCCGCCTGGAGCTGCTCCAGGCCCAGGCGCGCGTCGCCCAGGGTGCCGGAGACGTAGAGCAGGTCCCCGGGCCGGGCGCCCGCGCGGGTGATGGGGGGATGGGACAGCTCGCCGGTGGCGGTGATGGTGACGGAGAGCTCGCGCGCGGAGGTGAAGTTGCCGCCCACCAGCGCGATGCGGTGCGCCTTCGCGAGCGCGGCCATGCCCCGGCCGAGCGCGGACAGGTGACGCGCGGGGAAGTCCCCCGGCAGCGCGAGCGCGCAGACGAACCAGCGGGGCACGGCGCCCATGGAGGCCAGGTCCGACAGGTTCACCGCGAGCGCCTTGTGGCCGATGTCGCCGGCAGAGAACGTCGCGCGGGTGAAGTGCACGTCCTCCACCACGGCGTCGGTGGTGACGCACAGCGCGCCCTTCGACGGCGCGAGCACGGCGCAATCGTCCCCGGGTCCCACGGGCACGCGGGCCCTGGGAAAGCAGGCGAGGAAGCGTTGGATGAGGTCGAACTCACCGGGCATGGAGTGACCACAGACCACGCCCCGTCCCCCGGGCGCAACGAAGAGCGTCCCGCGTGGCGTTGACCGTGCCAGTCCCGCGAGGCATAGCAATGGGAGTGTCTTCCCTGCCCGCGCCCCTGGACCTGCGACGCCGTCTCGCGACGGAGGCGCTGGGGTGTGGGTTGCTGGTGGTGGCGCTGGAGGGCTCGCACCACGTCGCGGAGCACCTGGGCGCGAGCGCCACGGAGGGGCGCCTCTTCGTGTCCCTGTCGTGCGGCGCGCTGCTGGCGTGCCTCTTGTGGGTCCTGCGGCCGCTGTCCGGCGCGCACCTCAACCCGGCGCTCACCTTCGCCGACGCGCTGGGGGAGCGCACGCCCTGGCGCGAGGTGCCGCTGTACGTGCTGGCGCAGCTCTGCGGCAGCCTCGTGGGGCGGCTCGTCGCGCACCGCATGTGCAACGAACCGCTGCTGCTCGCCGCGCGTCCGCCCGCGGCCGACGGGGCCCGGTTCCTCACGGAGATGGTGGCGACGTTCGGCCTGCTGGTGGTGGTGCGCGGCTGCGTGCGCACGCGCCCGGCGGCCATGCCCCTGGCCATCGCGGGGTACGTGGCCGCCACGGTGTGGTTCACGGACTCGCGCTCGCTGGCCAACCCGGCGCTGGTGCTGGCGCGCGCGGCCAGCGCCCACCTGGGCGTGATGAACCCGCTGGAGGTGGAGTCCTTCGTCGCGGCGCAGCTGCTGGGCGCGGCGCTGGCGGTGCTCCTCTTCCGCTGGCTGCTCGGCGGCGCGCCCCGGCCCGCGCCCGCGGCGCTGGAGACCGTCGTCTTCGAGTGCGCGGACCCGGGGCCCGCGCACCTGGCCGCCGCGCTCTTCAACACGCTGGCCCATCCGGAGCGCGCCTGCGCGGTGGCGGCGCCGCCGCCGTCCGCGAGCGAAGCCGGGGCCCCGCCGGCCGTGGAGGCGTTGATGAAGGACCTGCACCTGCGCCGCGCGCCGCTGAGGGACCGGGGCGTGCCCGCGTCGCACTACGTCCTCATCGAGGTCGCGGGCCAGGCGCCGGGCATGGACGCCCGCGTGCGCGAGCGCTGGTCGCTGCCCGCGCTGTCGCTGACGGACGACACCGGCGCGAAGGCCCTGCAGGCCGCCCTGCGCCCGCGAATCCTCCAGCTGCTCGCGCGCCGGGGCTGGGAGCGGCTGCACGTCGTGAGCAACCCCACGCCCGAAGGGCCCCGCGCCCTCAGTTGAGGCGCCGCCCGCGGGGCCGCGCGGGTGCGCGGCCCGCTCAGAAGCGGTCCGGCTCCGGCAGGGGCGGCGCGGCGGACAGGCCGCGCTCGTGCATGGGCGGGTGCAGGGGCAGCTGGACGATGAAGCGCGAGCCGTGGCCGAACTCGCTCTCCACGCGCACGCGCCCGCCGTGGCCCTCCACCAGGCTCTTCACGATGGCCAGCCCCAGGCCCGCGCCGCCGAACTCGCGCGTGGAGCTGCCGTCCACCTGGTAGAAGCTCTGGAAGATGCGGTCGAACTCCTCCGTGCGGATGCCCACGCCGGTGTCCTCCACGCTGATGCGGTAGCCGGGCACGCCCAGCTCCTGCTGCATCGCCGCGTCCGACAGCGTCACCTTCACCCGGCCCCCCGGCGGCGTGAACTTCACCGCGTTGGCCAGCAGGTTCACCACCACCTGGCGCAGCTTGTCCAGGTCGCCCGCGAGCCGGGGCTGCGGCGTGTGCGGCAGCCGCACCTCCAGCTCCAGGCCCTTCCTCTGCGCCTGAGGCAGCACGCTGGAGACCGCCGTCTGGATGATGTAGCCGGGGTCCACGGGCGACATGGACAGGCGCAGCCGCCCCGCTTCAATCTGGCTCAGGTCCAGGAGCGAGGAGATCATCGAGAGGAGCGTTTCGCCCTTCTCCACGATGGTGCGCACGTACTGGAGCTGCTCCGGGTTGAGCGGCCCCGCCAGCCCCTCCGCCATCATCTCCGAATAGCCGAGGATGGACGCCAGCGGCGTGCGCAGCTCGTGGCTCACCGTGCCCAGGAAGGACGACTTCAGCCGGTCCAGCTCCTTGAGCCGCGCGTTCGCCTGGATGAGCCGCGCGTTCTGCGCCTCCAGCTCGCGGTGCACCTCCAGCGTGGACTCCAGGTGCAGGTGCGTGGCCAGGTACGCCTTCTGCCCGCTGGCGACGAGCGCCCCCAGCACCTGGCCGAAGTGCCCCAGCACCTGCGCGGCGGTGCGCTCGGGGACGCGGCGCACGCGCGCCAGCAGCTCGTGCGCCCGCTCCAGGTCCAGGCCCTGGATGCCCGTGAGCGTGTCGGGGAAGTCCGCCAGCTCCTCCGGCGTGAAGGGGCCCAGGATGACCCGGCCCAGCAGGTCCCCGTCCCAGCGCACCGGCATCACCACGTAGCGCAGGCCGGTGAAGCAGGAGAGCGCGATGAGGCCCGACGACTCGGAGGTGTCGCCGTCCGCCACCCGCCCGCCCCCCTCCGGCAGCACGGGGCCGTCCTTCACCCGGCCCACCATCGCGGTGCACTGGTGGCGGCCCTCCGGGAAGGAGAAGACGTAGGCGCAGAAGTCGCCGTGGCCCACCTTCACGTCCGCCAGCTTGGTGCCGCGCGCGTCCAGCACCTTGATGCCCACGCGGTACAGGTCGCTGAAGCCCTTCACCACCTCCGCGAAGGAGGGCAGGTCCAGGAGGTCCCCCAGCGACAGCCGCCGCTGGAGCGCGGACTCCCGGCGGGTCAGGCCCGCCGTGTCCCGCGGGCCTCCTGAGGACGCGCCGCTCACGCAGGGCTCCCGCTCGCCCGGCCACCCGGCAGGGGGCCGTAGCGTCCCTCCAGGGCCGTGCCGGACAGGTCCACGTGGCGGAAGATCTGCGCCAGGAACTCATCCTCGGTGAGGCCCACGTTGCGCGACAGGTGGGCGCGCGTCTCCAGCGAGC
This sequence comes from Corallococcus sp. BB11-1, assembly GCF_026626625.1. NCBI lineage: Bacteria > Pseudomonadati > Myxococcota > Myxococcia > Myxococcales > Myxococcaceae > Corallococcus > Corallococcus sp. BB11-1. The sequence continues at coordinate 224,977 of NZ_JAPNJY010000010.1, forward strand.
GCCAGGCCGCCTGGGCCACGGCGTGGAAGGTCTCCACCACGCCCTCGCCCCGCACCGCCACCGAGCCCACCACCGGCTGCGAACCCTTGCGCTGGATGTCCTCCAGTTCGGCGTCCGTGAGGCTGTCCGGCAGGTCGCGCTTGTTGAACTGGATGACCACCGGCACCTGCTGCGGATCCAGCTCCATCTCCCGCAGGTTCTCCTGGAGGTTGCGCCAGTAGGCGTTGTTCTCCTGCGACGCGTTGCGCCGGCTGTCCGCGATGAAGACCACCGCGTCCGTGCCCTGGAGCACCACCCGCCGGGTGGCGTTGTGGATGACCTGGCCAGGGACGGTGAAGAGCTTCACCTTCACCTTGAAGCCCGCGGAGGTGGAGAAGAAGACGGGCAGCAGGTCGAAGAAGAGCGTCCGGTCGTCATGCGTGTCCACCGACAGCAGGCGACCTCGCACGTCGGGCCGCGCCCGGGCGTGCAGCTTGCGCAAATTGGTCGTCTTCCCGCTGAGCCCGGGGCCGTAATAGACGATCTTGAGCGTCAGCTCTCGCTGGGCGTGGTTCAGTTGCAAGGGGGAGGACTCGGACCGAGGGGGAATCGGTACCTGCTTTTTATAATGGCCTCACGCGCCGCGCGGAAGGCCGGTCGCATGCCGAACGACAGGGCACGGAGCATCCTCCTGGAATGACGCGTGCGCGAGTGGCGTTTCGACAGATTCCCGCTCCTCGCGCCATGAGGAGGACGTCTCCCCACACTGAAAAGAGGACACTGTGCGCGGAATGATCGCGTGCATGGGTACGGGGGGACCGGTTAGGATCGCGGACGCGACGGAGGAGCAAGGCGATGACGATGAAGCAGGTGGATCCAGGCGTCGAGGTGGCCCCCACGCCGGTGATGGACGTGGCGAACCTCCCCAATGATCTGGTGAACGGGGTCAAATTCGGTCCGCCCACCGATGAAGACCTGACCGCGGTGTCGGCCCTGCGCGCCAACTCCGAGCCCTGGAAGGGACGTGGGGAGAGCCAGGAGGACAGCCTCAAGGCCCTCACCCAGCTCAAGCCCTTCCTCCACGTGGCCCGCGTGCAGAACCAGATCGTGGGTTACGTGACGGTGGAGCGCGACGGCCCGGTGCCCGGGGCGGCGTACCTGCGCAACATCGTGGTGAAGCCGGAGCTGCGGCGCCACGGCGTGGGCCAGAAGCTGCTCAACAAGGCGCTGGACGTGGCGCGCGACATGTACCGCAAGACCATCGCCCTGCGCGTGGACCCCGCGAACGCGCCCGCGGTGGGCTTCTACCGCAAGGAGGGCTTCACCACGGTGGCCACGGTGGTGTCCAAGAAGTCCGGCAAGCTGCGGCTCCTGATGTCCCGCGAGCTGTAGTCGCAAAGGCCGCTGACACGGCATGTCGTTCCCGACGGGAGGGGCCCTCACACGGCCGCTCCCGTCGTGCTTTTGGGGGCCTCCTTCCAGACGCCCCCGGGTGTCCCGGAGCGCGCCGGTCGACTATCCTGCGGCGGTTCCACCCCGCCGGGCCTGACGCACGGCAGCGGTGGGGCCCCCGCCCCCGCATGAAACCGCTCGCAGAGCTGCTGCGTCACCTGTCGCGTCCCGGAATCACCGAGCTGGCCCTGGCCAGTGGCCGCCCGCCCATGGTGCGCGGCGCCACCGGCTATGAGCCCGTCGACCCCGGCTCGCTCACCACCGACGAACTCGTGAAGGCCCTCCAGGCCATGGTGGGCATGGCGCGAGCCTCCACCGTGTCGGAGACGCCCGTGCAATGGACGGTGAACGCCACCGGCCTGGGCGCGCTCTGCATCGCCGCGGTGCGCCGGGGCGACCTGATGAACGTGCGCCTCACGCGGAGCACCGAGGGCGCGGCGCAAGCGGCGGCCCCGGCGCAAGCGGCGGCCCCCACCCCCACCCCGGCCCGCGCACCTCCTGCCAGCCCGCCCGGGGTGTCCTCGCCCGCCGACGCCGCCGCGCGCACCGCCCCGGTGGGAAGCCCGGCCCCGGCCGCCGCGCGGGCCCCCCAGCCGGTGGCGGCTCCCGCACGGACCGCGCAGGCCCCTGCCCCGGGCCCGTCCGCCGGGTATGCGCCCGCCGCGCAGGGGCACGCTCCCGCCGCGCAGGCCCAGGCGGCCGGGCACGCTCCCGCCGGGCACGCTCCCGCCGCGCGTGCCATTCCCATCTCGCGCGCGACGTCCGCGCCCGGCCGCGACCTGGCCCTGCTGCTGGAGCAGGCGCGCAACATGTTCGCCAGCGACCTGCACGTCGTGGCCGGACGGCCGCCGCTGTTCCGGCTGGCGGGGGAGTTGCAGCCGCAGGACACGCCGCTGTCGCCGGAGACGGTGGAGCGGCTGCTGTTGCCCATCATCCCGGAGCGCCTCCGGCCGGTGCTGGAGAAGGACGGCAGCGTGGACTTCGCGCTGGACTCCGAGGAGACCGGGCGCTTCCGCGTGAACGTGGGCCGCCAGCGCACGGGCCTCAAGGGCATCTTCCGCGTCATCCCCCGGGAGATCCCCACGCTGGAGTCGCTGGGCCTGCCGCCGGACATCGCCAAGGCGACGCACCACCACCAGGGCCTCATCGTGCTCACCGGCCCCTCCGGCCACGGCAAGACGGCCACGCTCGCGGCGCTGCTGGACATCATCAACCGCGAAACCACGCACCACGTGCTCACCGTGGAGGACCCGGTGGAGTACGTGCACCCGCGCAAGCGCGCCCTCATCAGCCAGCGCGAGGTGGGCAGCAACACCCGCACCTTCGCCAGCGCCCTCAAGGGCAGCCTGCGTGAGGACCCGGACGTCATCGTCGTGGGCGAATTGCGCGACACGGAGACGGTGCGCATGGCGCTCGCGGCCAGCGAGACGGGCCACCTGCTCATCAGCACCATGAACACGCCCAGCGCGGCGAAGACCATCGACCGGCTCATCGACCTCTTTCCCCCGGCGGACCAGGGCCAGGTGCGGCTGTCGCTCTCCAGCGGCCTGCGCCTCATCGTCAGCCAGCGGCTGATGCCCAGCGCGGACGGCAAGCGCATGGTGGCCGCGGCGGAGGTGCTCACCGGCTCCGTGGCGCTGGGCAACCTCATCCGCGACAACAAGACGTTCCAGATTCCGTCGCTCCAGCAGCGCGGCAAGTCGCTGGGCATCATCCGCTTCGAGGACTCGCTGGCGGAGCTGGCCAGGTCGGGCAAGGCGACGCTGGAGACGGTGAAGGGCTTCGCGGAGAACCCGGACGAAATCGAGGCCATGGTGACGGGCAAGCGCCCCGGCGCGGCGGGCACCGTGCCCGCCCCCGCTTCGCCCCAGGAGGGCGCGCGGATGCTGTCCAAGGTGGGCTCACTGCTTGGAAAGAAGGGGGCCTGACATGACGGACACGCCTCGCATCGCGACCTGGTTCGACGTACTGCTCGACAAGAAGGGCAGCGACCTGCACATGGCCGTGGGCTATCCGCCCCTGGGCCGCATCCGCGGTGAGCTGGTGCCGCTGCGCGAAGAGCCCCTCGCCTCCGACGAGCTGGAGTCGCTGCTCTTCGAGCTCTGCTCGCCCGAACAGAAGCGGCAGATCACCGAGGAGCTGGACCTGGACTTCGCCTATGGCTACGGGACGAAGGCCCGCTTCCGCGCGAACTACTTCTACCGGATGACCGGCATCGGGGCCGTCTTCCGCACCATCCCCAGCAAGGTGCTGTCGCTGGAGGACCTGAAGACGCCGGAGGTGGTGCGCAAGATGGCGGACCGCCGCAGCGGGCTGGTGCTGGTGACGGGCCCCACGGGCAGCGGCAAGTCCACCACGCTGGCGGGGATGATCAACCACATCAACAAGACGCGCGCGTCACACGTGCTCACCATCGAGGACCCGGTGGAGTTCGTGCACGAGTCCCTCAAGGCCCAGGTCACCCACCGCGAGGTGGGCCCGCACGCGTCCAGCTTCGCCACCGCCATCCGCTCCGCCGGCCGCGAGGACCCCAACGTCATCCTCATCGGCGAGCTGCGCACCAACGAGACGATGAAGCTGGCGCTCCAGCTCGCCAGCTTCGGCGTGCTCGTGTTCGCCACGGTGCACACCAACAGCGCGCCCGCCACCATCGACCGCATCATCAACGCCTTCCCCGCGGACGAGCAGGGTCAGGTGCGCGGCATGCTCGCGGAGTCCCTCGCCGGCATCGTCGCCCAGCAGCTGGTGAAGACCGCGGACGGCAAGGGCCGCGTCGCCGCGCTCGAAATCCTGGTGGGCGGGGCCGCCATCGCTTCCATGATTCGCGAGGGCAAGGTGTTCCAGATTGCCTCCAAGATGCAGGCGGGCCAGGGCCAGGGCATGCAGACCCTGGACATGCACCTGGAGCGGCTGGTGAAGGACGACGTCATCCTCCCCGACGCCGCCCTGGAGAAGGCCCAGGACAAGGAGAACTTCGTGAAGGTCATCCAGCGGCTGAAGCCGGATTGGGAGGTCCCGGAGACCCTGAAGGCGTGAGACAGGGATGTCTCAAGGTTCGAGACGAAGCGGCCTGGGGGTGAAGGGATTTGCATTCCCCCCCCTACTTCGCGAATTGTTCGACATTGAACCTGGACATCGACCGGCCCTGGCGCCGGCGTCCCAAACTTCCGAGGGGGAAGTCAGTCATGGATGAACAGCAGCTTGAGATGATGCGGCAGATGCAGGAGCAGCAGGACGCGGGCCCGGGCCCGCTGTTCTACATCTTCTACTTCGCCTTCATCGGCGCGATGATCGCGGGCCTGTGGAAGACGTTCGCCAAGGCGGGCGAGCCCGGCTGGGCGGCCATCGTGCCCTTCTACAACGTGTACATCATGACCAAGATCATCGGCCGTCCGGCCTGGTGGGTCGTGCTGGCGCTGATCCCCTGCGTGAACTTCATCGCGCTGTTCATCATCGGCATCGACATGGCGAAGTCGTTCGGCAAGGGCACGGGCTTCGGCATCGGCCTGGCGCTGCTCGGCCCGGTCTTCTACGCCATCCTCGGCTTCGGCGACGCGCAGTACCAGGGCCCCGCCGCAGCCAGCGGTGGCGCGGCCGCGGCGTAGTTTTCCGCGCGGGCCCGGCCATCCGGGTCCCGGCGTGACGGCGGTGGAGGTGCCTCTTCCCAGGCCCTTCACCGCCGTTCGTGTTTCCAGGGGAAGGTGGCCGGAAGTGTCGTCTCCCGCCCGGTGGCGCGGGCCCGCGTGGCTCCGCCCTCCCGCGAGCGCGGCATCTCCGCTAGAGCGGCGGGAATGACCGGCCCGCGTGCTCACCCCCATCCGCTCGTCGCGCCCATCCGACGGCGCGCCTTCCGTTGCTGGAGCTTCGGAGCCTGCTGCGCCCTGGTGCTGCTGCCCGTCATCGCGGCGGCGCAAGCAGTGCCACACGCCGGGCCCGCGACCGCGGATGCGCAGGGCAAGCCTGACGCTCCTGGCGAGTCCGCGCCTCCGAACGAGCCCGACGCTCCCGGCGAGATCCGCACCGTCATCACCGCCACGCGCCTGCCGCGCCCGCTGCGCGACGTGCCCGCCACCACCGTGGTGATTCCCCGCGACGAAATCCAGCGAAGCCCCACGCTCACGCAGGACGCGCTCGTGCGCACGCTGCCCTCCGTCGCCACCTTCCGCCGCACGCCGTCCCTGGTGGCGGACCCCACCGCGCAGGGGCTCAACCTGCGCGGGCTCGCGCCGTCCGGCGTGGCTCGGGGGCTGGTGCTGCTGGACGGGCTGCCGGTGAACGACCCCTACGGAGGCTGGGTGTTCTGGCGCGCCCTGCCCCGGCTGGGCCTGGACCGCATCGAGGTCGTCCCCACCGGCGGCTCCGCGCTCTATGGCAGCGCCGCGCTGGGCGGCGTCGTGCAACTCATCTCCCAGCCCATCACCGGGGCCATCGACGCGGACCTGTCCGTGGGCAACCAGGGCACCGGCTTCTTCGGCGCGCGCGTCGCGGACCGCTGGAGGCGCGTGGGCATCTCCCTGGAGGCCGAGGGCCTCACCAGCGACGGCTACCGCATCGTCCCCGCTGGCCAGCGCGGCGCCATCGACGGCGACACCCCGTCCAACCACCTCACCGGGCAGGCGCGCGTGGAGGTCCAGGCCACCGACGACCTCCTGCTCTCCGCCCGCGCCGGCCTGTTCCGCGAGACGCAGAACGGCGGCACCCGCTACACCGTCGCCCGCGTGGACCTCGCGTGGTTCACCGGCAACGCGCGCCTGCGCACGCAGGACGCCGGCACCTTCGAGCTGGGCCTCTACGGCCGCACCCAGGACTTCGCCCAGGACCGCGCCCGCGTCAGCGCGGACCGGAGCACCGAGTCCCGCTCCGCGCACCAGGACGTGCCCGCGAACGACCAGGGCGGCTCGCTCGTGTGGACCGGGCCGGAGCTGACGCTGGGCGGTACGCACGTGCTCGCCGTCGGGGCGGATGCCCGCCGCGCCGCCGGCACCGCGGAGGAGCAGCTCTTCCCCGCCACCGACGCCCCCACGGCGCTCCGAGCGCGCACCACGCGGGGGACCCAGTTGTCCGGCGGGCTCTTCGTGCAGGACCTCTACACCGTGTCCCCCGCGCTGGAGTTCGCCGGCACGCTGCGCTGGGACCTGTGGCGCAACCAGGACGGCGCCCGGCAGGAGCGCCGCGCGAACGGCGATGCCACCACCACCGACTTCGCACCCCGCTCCGCCAGCCAGCTCAGCCCGCGTCTGGCCGCGCGCCTGCGCCCGCGGGACTGGCTCACCCTGCGCGCCTCCGCCTACCGCGCCTTCCGCGCGCCCACCCTCAACGAGCTGTACCGCCCCTTCCAGGTGGGCACCGTCCTCACCGCCGCCAACCCGGACCTGGGCGCCGAGCGCCTCTGGGGCACCGAGGCCGGCGTGGAGGCCCTGGGCCCCGGCGGTCTCACCGGACGCGTCACGGGCTTCTGGAACGTGCTCGACGCGCCCGTCACCAACGTCACCCTGGCCGCGCCCCTGCCCGACGGCACCACCCGCCAGCGCCAGAACCTGGGCCAGGCGCGCGTGCGCGGCGTGGAGCTGGGCACCGACTGGCGTCCGGCCCGCCAGTGGACCGTGCTCGCCGCCTACACCTTCGTGGACCCCGTCGTCACCGAAGCGCCCGGCCAGCCCGACCTGGTGGGCCGCCAGCTCCCGCAGGACCCGCGGCATCGCGGCTCGCTCAGCGTCACCTTCGACGAGCCGTCGCTCCTCACCGCCACCGCGCAGCTGCGCGTCGTGGGCCCGCAGTACGAGGACGACCTCAACACGCGCGGCATGGGCGGCGCGGCCATCGTGGACCTGTTCGTGAGCCGCCACCTCTTCTGGAAGGTGGCCGCCTTCGCGGCGGTGGAGAACCTGTTCGACCGCTCCTACCTGGCGGGGCGCGCGGGCGTGGACACGCTCGCCCCACCCTTCCAGGCGCGCGTGGGCCTGCGCCTGCGCGACGGCGTCAACGCACGGTCCTCAGCGGCGGAACGGGGCGCACCGGACCATTGAACCAGCGGCTCAGCTCCGTCGTGTCCTCCATCCGCTTCGCGGGCGGCAGGCTGGAGAGGAACACCCGGCCGTAGCCCTTGGTCACGATGCGGCGGTCCAGCATCGCCACGATGCCCCGGTCCGCCTGCGTGCGGATGAGCCGCCCGAAGCCCTGGCGCAGCGCCAGCGCCGCCTGCGGCAGCTGGTACTGGTCGAAGGGCTCCTCGCCGCGCGCCTCAATCTGCCGGATGCGCGCGGCCACCAGCGGGTCGCCCGGCGACGCGAACGGGAGCCGGTCGATGATGACCAGGCTCAGCGCGTCCCCCGGCACGTCCACACCCTCCCAGAAGCTGTGCGCGGCGAAGAGCACGCTGGGCGTCTGCCGGAAGGCCTCCAGCAGCTGGGCCTTGGGCCGCTCGCCCTGGAGCAGCGCCTGGTAGGGCAGCCGCGTGGCGGTCAGCTCGTACGCGCGCACCATGTTGCGCAGGGACGTGAAGAGCACGAAGGCGCGCCCGCCCGTCACCTCGCACAGCCGGAGGATCTCCTCCGCCGCCGCTTCGATGAAGCCCGGGGCGCTGGGGTCCGGCAGGTGCGTGGGCAGGTACAGCGCGGACTGGCGCGGGAAGTCGAACGGGCTGGGCACCGCCAGCGTGCGCACGCGCGTCACCGGCTGGCCCTCCTCGTCGTACATGCCCATGCGCTTGGCGAAGAAGTCGAAGCGGCTGTCCGCCGCGAGCGTCGCGGAGGTGAACACCACCGTGTCCAGCGCGCCGTAGAGCCGGTCGCGCAGCTCCTTCGCCACGTCGATGGGGTTCGCGCGCAGGAAGATGCCCTTGCCGCGCGCCTCCGCCCAGTAGACGTGCTCGGAGGACTCCGCCTTCTCCAGGAAGGTGAGCTGCTCCACCATCTCCTCCGCGCGGCGGTGGATGGCGGCCAGCTCCGCCTCGCGCTCACTTCCGGAGAAGGACGCCAGCGCGGACAGGCCCTCGCGCACCTGCTCCAGCGCGCCGGACAGCTTGCCCATGGTCTCCGGGCGCAGCGCGACGGTGGACTCTTGAGTGGAGAACCCCAGCGCGCGCGGGGCCTGGAGGAACAGCGCGTCCGCGTGCGAGCGCACCCGCTGGGCCAGCGCCGCGAGCGTCGCGTGCCGTTCGTCCTTCACCGGCAGGGCCGCCACCGCGTCGCGCGACAGCTCCTCCAGCCGGTAGTTGGAGACGCTGTAGCCGAAGTGGCCGCTGGCCACGTCCTCCAGCGCGTGCGCCTCGTCGAAGACGACAGCTTCGTAGAAGGGCAGCACGCCTTCGGTGCGCTTGCCGGAGCTGCGCAGCGCCAGGTCCGCGAAGAACAGGTGGTGGTTCACCACCAGCAGGTCCGCGGCCTCCGCGCGCTTGCGCATCTTCGTGACGAAGCACGTCTCGTACTGCGCGCAGCGCGAGCCCAGGCACGTCTCCGACGTGGTGGACAGCCGCGACCACGCGGCGAAGGACTCCGGCAGGTCCAGCTCCGCCCGGTCCCCCGTCTCCGTCTGCGTCACCCACTTCTTGAGCAGCGGCCACTGCTTCGCCTCATCGCGCGAGACGAACTGCGGGTCCTTCTCAAAGGATTCGTAGCGGTGCAGGCAGAGGTAGTTGCCCCGGCCCTTGAGGTAGGCCGCCTCGAACTGGAGCCCCAGCTTCTCGCTGAGCAGCGGCAGGTCCTTGAAGAACACCTGGTCCTGGAGCGTCTTCGTCGCCGTGGACACCACCACCTTGCGGCCCGACAGCAGGGCGGGCACCAGGTAGGCCAGCGTCTTGCCCGTGCCCGTGCCGGCCTCCGCCAGCAGGTAGCTGCCCTCGGAGAAGGCCCGCTCCACGGCGCGCGCCATCTGGAGCTGCTCCGGGCGGTGCTCATACGCGGGCAGCGCCTGCTCCAGCGCGCCGCCAGGACCGAGCAGGCTGTCGACAGAGGGAGGACGGGGCGCGGGCGCGGACATGCGGCGTTCTACCAGGGGCAGGAGGGGCGAAACGCGAACGGCCCCGCAGGATAACAGCGCCCACGGCCCTCCGCGCGTTCCCCGACACCGTTCCAGCGCGCGCCCGCCCGGGAGGCGGGCCGGCCAGCGCCTCCCCGCCGCCCCGCCCAGGCCACTAGAAGGAGCCGCGCATCATCTGGGAGAGCACCAGCACCAGCACCAGGGCCACCAGCAGCACCGCACCCATGACGATGTTCTTCACCTTGCGCCCGAGGTCCGGCGATGGGCCGTCCGCCGCGAGCGGCACCACGGACGTCACCCGGCGCACCACCTCGTCCCGCCCGCGCAGCGCCAGGGCATCGTCCGGGGTCCGGGCCAGCCGCAGGCGGTACAGCCGGCCCACCATGGCCAGCTCCCCCCGCCCCATCGCCGTCGTCAGCAGCCGGTCATGCGCGTCCCAGTCGCTCCAGGTCCGCAGCAGCGCGTGCCACTGCGTGGCCAGCACCTCCGAGGGCTGGTGCTCCTCCGGGATGAAGTTCGCGTAGACGAGCCCGCACTGCGCGCAGGCCCCCTCGTCCTCGCGCAGGGGCGCCACGCACTTGGGGCAGTGGCCCGGTGGCGCCTGGAACGGGTCCCCGTCCGGGATGGCGGACACCGCGGGCGGCGCGTCGGAGCGCACCACGCGCAGGGCGGTGGCGTTGGGCCGCGGGGGCGCCGGCGGCGCGGACGCGAACGGGGCCTGCGCGGGCAGGGCCACCGCGACGCCCTCACCGCCGCCCCGGACCTTCGCGTCCTCCGGGCGGGGCGCGTCAGGGGGCGCGGCGGGAGACGGGGCCAGGGACGGCCCGGCGAGGGTCCGGGCACCACAGGCGCGGCACGTCACGGACAGCTGGCCGCCCTCGACCTGGAAGGACTCCACCGGGACCAGCCGCTCGCAACCTTCGCACTGGTACTTCATGACAGCACCTCCCGCAGCGGCACGGGCATGGCACACCCGATGAGCGCCAGCAGGCACAGCGCGCAGATGACCTTGCGCGCGGGACTCAGGGGTTCACCCGGCTCCAGCACCTCCGGGTGGCCGAACCCCACGACCTTGCTCGCCACCACCAGCCACAGGCCCCAGGAGACGGTGACGAACACCGTGAGGAACAACAGCACCCAGGCCACGCCCTTGCCCAGCGTCCGGGCCCGGGGCCCCAGCACCGCGAACGTCAGGTGCCCGCCGTCCAACTGGCCCACCGGCAGCAGGTTGAGCAGCGTCACCAGCAGGCCGAACCACGCCGCGATGACCACCGGGTGCACCACCACGTCCTTGCCCTCGGGCACCGGCCCCAGCGCCAGCCACGTCATGGCCTTCATGATGAGGTTGTCGCCGAACAGCGTCTGCCGCTGGGTGATGACGGTCTCCAGCGCGGGCGGCGCGTTCGTCAGCCGCTCCATCGCCCAATGCAGCAGGTTCTGCCCCAGCACCCACAGCGACGAGTCACCCGGGAACGTGGAAGGCACCGGCGGCGAGTCCACCACCGTGGAGTGCAGCAGGCCCCAGTAGAGCAGCGGCAGCGCCACCACCAGGCCCGCCAGCGGCCCCGCCGCGCCAATGTCCACCAGCGCGTTGCGCGTGGGGATGCGCCCCCGCAGCCGGATGACCGCGCCCAGCGTGCCCAGGCTCCCGGGCACCGGCAGGGGGATGAAGTACGGCAGCGACGTGTCCACCTTGTGCCAACGCGCCAGGACGTAGTGCCCCATCTCGTGCGCGCCCAGGATGCCCAGCAGCGACGCGCTGAAGGCCAGCCCCTGCGCCCGGTCCTCCGGGAGCAGCCCTGCCCCGCTGAAGGGGAACGAGCGGCCGAAGAGCAGCAGGTACGCGAGGAAGGTCGTCCCCAGCGTCACCACGAACAGCAGCAGGTGCAGCCACACGCGGAGCGGGGCGGTGGGAGGGACAACGGAAACCGGGTGCATGCGCGAAGATGCCTCACGTCCGCCAAAGGTGCGACCTGTCCCCGGTCGCGATGCGGCAAAAATGTAAAACAGAACTCGGACTACCCCGACCCCGGTCCTTGACTTGAGGTTGACTTCTGGTACGAACCGCGCCGCTTGGGGTTCCATCAAACGGCGGGGCGCCCGTCCAGGGCGGCCCGCCACCGTGCAAGCAACCATCTGTTGGGGAGAAAACCATGAAGAAGCTCATCCTGTCCGCCGTTGCCGCCGCCTCCCTCGTGGGCTGCACCAGCGTCGAGTCCGCCGTTGTCTCCGGTTCCGAGATCGCCGCCAACGGCGAGGCCGTGGCCGTGATCCAGGGTAGCTCGCTGGGCCTGACCGCGATCTTCCACATCATCGACATCGTGCAGAGCGACCTGGACACGGTCGTGAACAAGCTCCTCATCAGCGAGGCGAAGGCCATGGGCGCCTCGAAGATCGACCTGAAGTCGGCGAGCACCACGCCCCGTCACGGCATCTTCGCGCTGTTCGGCACCATCATCGGCATCACCAGCTCCTCCGCGACCGGCGTGGCGGTGAAGTAGTCACCCTGCCCCCTCACCGGGGCAGACCCAGAGGCCCCCTGGCGACAGTGGGGCCTCTTTCCATTTTGGAGCCCCCATGCGCGCCCTGCTGCTGCTGCCCCTGCTGAGCCTCCTCGCGTGTCGTTCGTCCTCCTCCGGAAGCGGGGACGGCGCGGAGCTGATGGCCCAGGTGCGCGAGAAGCTGGCCGCGCGCGACGCGAAGCTCCTGAACTACCAGTTGGAGGGCACCCAGAAGGAAGGCGACAGCCTCTCCGCGGGCTTCACCTTCGCGTACCGCGCGCCCCAGAAGATGCGCGGCACGGTGACGCAGCCGGCGCGCACCGTGTCCTGGGACGGCAAGCACCTGTACGAGCAGGTGGAGGCGGGGCGGCAGTTCACGACGTTCACCTCCCAGGTCTCCGCGGAGAAGCTGTCCGCCTTCCTCACGGAGATCTTCACGCCCTTCGTGCCGGAGGGCTTCCGCGCGCCCCTGCTCCTGCGCAGCACGAAGGCGCGCCGCACGGCGGCCCTGCCCCAGGCGAAGGACGCGGTGGAGCTGTCCATGCCGCTGGAGGGCGCCGGGGGCGAAGGCGTGGTGGTGACGTACGTGCTGCGCTGGCCCACGCTGGACTTCCTCGCCAAGCGCACGCGCGCCCCCGACGGCACCGAGGCCGAGGTGCGGATGGAGGAGGAGCACTGCGACGCGGAGCTGGGGCTGTGCGTGCCGCGCCGGCTCACGCGCCGCGCGGGCGGCCAGCAGGTGGGCGAGACGGTGCTGTCGCGCGTGGACCTGAAGGCCCCGCTGAACAACGATGCGTTCACCCCCACGGCGCCGGAGGGTTACAGCGTGCAGACCCGGACACTCGTGGACAGCGCAACGCAGGAGAGTGGACCGAAGGCACCCACGGGCGGTTGACCGGCCCGACCTCCGTCGCCACCTTGGACGGCGGAGGGTGCTGCGAATGGTCGAGAATGTCATCTTCGACGTGGACGGGACGCTGGTGGACTCGGTGGACGAGCACGCCGAAGCCTGGCGCAGATCGTTCATCGAGTTCGGTCGGGACATCCCCTTCGCCCACGTGCGCAGCCAGATTGGCAAGGGCTCCGACCAGCTGCTGCCCGTCTTCTTCAACGACGAGGAGCTGGAGCGCTTCGGCAAGGACCTGGACGAGTACCGCTCCGCGCTCTTCAAGCGCGAGTTCCTGCCCAAGGTGCGCGCCTTCCCCCGCGTGAAGGAGCTGTTCCAGCAGCTGCGCAAGCGCGACCGCAAGGTGGCCCTGGCCTCCAGCGCGAAGGACGACGAGCTCAAGCGCTACGTGGAGCTGTGCGGCATCGACGGCCTCTTCGAGGCGAAGACGAACGCGGACGAGTCCGACAAGAGCAAGCCGCACCCGGACATCTTCCAGGTGGCGCTGGCGAAGCTGGGCAAGCCGGACCCCGCCCGGGTGGTGGTGGTGGGCGACACGCCCTATGACGCCATCGCCGCGGGCAAGCTGCACATGCCGACCGTGGGCATGCTGTGCGGCGGGTTCGGCAAGGACAACCTGCTCACCGCCGGGTGCCGCACGCTGGTGAAGGACCCCGCGGAGCTGCTGCGCCGCCTGGAGCAGGACCCCGAGGGCTGGCCGTGGGACGCGGCGTCGCGGGACTCCTCCAAGGACGAGGAGTCGCGCTGAAGCGGTAGCGCCCGGCTCCGGTGCTCGCGGCGGCCCCACCGGGGGCCGCCGGCAAGCCCCGGGTCGGACGCGCTACCTGCGCGAGCCGCCGCGCTTCGCCGTGCGCGAACGGGACGTGCTCTTGCGAGCAGGGCTCTTGCGAGCAGGGCTCTTGCGCGCGGTGCTCTTGCGCGCCGTGGAGCGCTTGCCGGCCGTGCCCGTGCGCGTCGCCTTGCGGCCCGTGGTGGCGCGCCTGGCCCGCGTGGGCGAGGCCTTGCGACGGCTGGAGGTGGAGGTCTTCTTCGCGGTCGCCGCGCGGCGCTTGCCGCCAACGCGCCCCGCCTTGCGCGCGTTCTTGCGGGCCGCGGGACGGCGCCGGGCCACCTTCGCCTTGCTGCCGGAGCCCCCCTTCATCCCGCCGCCGGTGAGCTTGTTCACGGTGGCCCACGCGCGGGCTTCGGCGGTCTTCTCACCCAGGCCCTTGTCCTCGTAGCCCTCTTCGATGTGTTCGGCCATGCGCTTCTGTTTGTCCGAGTACTTCGCCTTGCTTCCGCGTGCCATGCCCCAGCCTCCTGGTAACGGTTTGCCCGCGCGGGCCCGGATGCAGTCCGCGTCGCCTGCAAGGTGAGCATGTCCGTCGGGGCAGGGAACCCGCTGGCCCCCTACCCCTGTCCACCCCAGGAACCTTGCGCCGCGCGCGGACCGGGAATGGACAACCGTCCTGCCCTTTTCTCCGGGGGTGCGACTGGTGGAGGGGACGGGTCGTGCGCATCTTGCGGGCCGGCACAGAAAGCAGAGGTCGCACCTGGAACCCGCACTCAACGCGCCCCCCCGACTCCGGCACCTGGACGAGGGCCCCGCGGTCCTGGTGGTCAACACGCGCTCCCGTTCGGGGCTCCTGGCCTTCGAGGAGGCCCGCGCCGTGCTGACCGCCCGGGGCATTCCCCTGGTCGCGGCGCACGCGCTGTCCAAGCCCAAGCGCCTGCGCTCGGTGCTCGAGGAGGCCATCGCCGCCGGGGCCCGGCGCGTGCTGGTGGGCGGAGGCGACGGCACCATCAGCTGCGCGGCGCAGGTGTTGATGAACCGCGACGTGACGCTGGGCGTGGTGCCGCTGGGCACCGGCAACGACTTCGCGCGCTCCCTGGGCATCCCGGACACCATCGAGGCCGCGTGCGACGTCATCGTCGGCGGCTACACGGCGCGGGTGGACGTGGGGCTCGTCAACGGCCGGCCCTTCCTCAACGCCGCCAGCCTGGGGCTCACCACCGCCATCGCGAAGCGGCTGACGCAGGAATTGAAGCAGCGCGCCGGCAAGCTGGCGTACCCGATGGCCGCCGCCGCGGAGATGCGCACCCTGCAACCCTTCCACGTCCGCATCCAGGCGGACGGGCGGACGCTGGAGCTGGACGCGCTCCAGGTGGTGGTGGGCAACGGCCGCTACCACGGCGCGGGCAACATGGTGGCGCCGGAGGCGACGCTGGACGACCGCCGGCTGCACGTCTACGCCATCACCGCGCCGTCGGCCGCGGACGGCAACGGGGAGCGCACGGGGCTGGGCCACCTGCAGGACGTGGCCACGCTGGCGCGCGTGGCGCTGGGCATGCGCAGCGGCGGCCACCTGGAGCACGAGTCCGTCGAGCACCTGGACACCGCCCGCCTCACCGTGGAGACGGACCCGCCCATGGAGGTGAACGCGGACGGCGAGAACGTGGGCATGACGCCCATGCGCTTCGAGGTCGCCACGGCCGCGCTGCGCGTCTACGCGCCCGCGCCGCAGTGACGCGGGGCTACACCTTCTCCAGCACGCTGGAGAGCACCTGCGCGGTGAAGTTCACCAGGGGAATCACGCGCCGGTAGTCCATGCGCGTGGGCCCGATGACGCCCACCGTGCCCAGCACCGCTTCGGCGGTGCCGTAGGGGCTGGCGATGACGGTGACGTCGCCGGCGGCGGAGAACTCGCTCTCCGCGCCGATGAAGACGTGCATCTCCTTGGTGCGCTGCACGCGGTCCAGCAGGTGCAGCAGCTTGTGCTTCTCATCCAGGGCGCGGAACAGCGCGCGGATGCGCTCCACGTCCGCGAACTCCGGCTGCTCCAGGAACGAACCCGTGCCCTCGATGAGCACCCGCTCGGGCGTCTGGAGGGCGGTGGCCGCCGCGCCCAGGCGCAGGGCCTTGGCGGTGAGCGCGTTGTAGAGCGCCTGGTCCTGGTCCATCTCCGCGCGGATGCGCTCGCGCGCCTCTTCCAGGGGCACCTGGTGGAGCAGCTCGGACAGGTAGTTGCTGGCCTTGATGAGCTCGTCGGACGTCACCGGGAAGTCCACGGTGAGGGCCTTGTTGTGCACCTGGCCGTTCTGGCCGACGAGGATGGCGAGCACCCGGTCCTCGCGCAGGCGCAGGAATTCGATGCGCTGGAACACGGCCGCGTCGGGGCGGGGCGTGAGGACGACGCCCGCGTGGCGCGTGAGCGAGTGCAGCACGCGGCTGGCCTCCGACAGGATGTCGTCCAGGTTGGACTCGTGCACGAGCCCCGCGTGGATGAGCTCGCGGTCGCGCGGCGCGGGGTCGCGCAGCTTCACCAGCGTGTCCACGTAGAAGCGGTAGCCCCGGTCGGTGGGCACGCGTCCGGCGGAGGTGTGGGGCTTCTCCAGGAAGCCCAGGGCCTCCAGGTCCGCGAGGACGTTGCGCATCGTGGCGGAGGAGACCTCGAACTCCCCCCGTCGCGTCAGCTGCTGACTGCCGACGGGGCCGCCCGTGGTGATGTACTCCTGCACCACGGCACGGAGGACTTCCTTCTCGCGCTCACCCAGCTCGTCGGGCATTCCCGCTCACGCTCCGGTAGCCGACGGCCCGAACCTTCCGGCCTCCGCGCTTCCTGTAGAATTCTAAGAGGGACGCCCGGGGCATTCAATCCAGGGGGGTGAATCCGCAGGGCAGGCAGGCGTCGCGCCGGCTTCCTGGCCGCCGTGGCGGGTACGGCAATGCGCACATCGCCCTGGGGCGGGGCGGGCATTAGAAGGCCCCCGCCGTGTCCACCTCTCCCGCCCCCATGTCGAGCATGCCCGCGCCCGTCGCGCGGCCTGAAGCCTCCGAGCAGGCGCCCCACCGGGGCTGGCTGCTCTTCAGCCTCTTCGCGCTCTACGTCATCTGGGGGTCCACCTACCTGGCGATGCGGTTCGCGCTGACGGGCTTTCCGCCCTTCCGGATGGCGGGCCTGCGCTTCCTGCTGGCGGGGGGGATGCTGTTCGTGGGGTTGCGGCTGCGGGGCCAGCCGGTGCCGGGAGCGCGGCAGTGGGGCGCGGGGGCGGCGACGGGCTTCCTGTTGCTGGTGGTGGGCAACGGGGGCATCGCGTTCGCGCAGAACCTGGGGGTGCCGTCGGGGGTGGCGGCGCTGGTGGTGGGCAGCATGCCGCTGTGGGCGGCCATCTTCGGCGCGGCCTTCGGGCAGCGACCGGGGCGCGCGGAGCTGGCGGGGCTGGTGCTGGGCTTCGCGGGCGTGGCGCTGCTCAACCTGGGTGGGGACATGGGCGGCGGCGGCGCGGCGGCGTTGGCCCTGCTGGTGGCGCCGCTGAGCTGGGCGTTCGGTTCGGTGTGGGGCCGGCGGCTGCCCATGCCCGTGGGGCTGATGGCGCCCGCGACGCAGATGTTGTGCGCGGGCGTGATGATGCTGGGCGTGAGCGCGGTGCTGGGCGAGCGGATGGTGGGCACGCCGCCGCTGCGCGCGGTGGTGTCGTTCGTGTATCTGGTGCTCTTTGGTTCGCTGGTGGCGTTCAGCGCGTATGCGTATCTGTTGCGCAACGCGAGGCCGGCCCTGGCCACCAGCTATGCGTATGTGAATCCGGCGGTGGCGGTGCTGCTGGGCGTGGTGTTCGCGGGAGAGACGCTGGGCCCGCTGACGTGGGGCGCGATGGCAGCCATCCTCTTCTCGGTGATGCTGCTGGCGCGCGGCAAGCGCTGACGGGGCGTTTCGGTCCGGCCCGTGCGAGGCCTCCGGGTAGAGTCCGCGCCGTGCCTTCCGACACTGGTTCCGTGAGATGGCCCGCGCCCTTGAAGTTCGTGTGCCTGGGGATGGCGTGCGCCCTGCTCACGGCCTGCGTCAGTGGCTCCGCCTTGCGTCTGGACACGCACACCGTCGGGAACGTCCGCCACGCCGCCGCCCTGACCCAGGGGATTGCGGCCCAGGGCGCCACACGGGCCGGGGTCTCCATCCTGGTGCAGTACGCACCGGTCATGCTGGCCCTGATGCAGAGCCACAACGCCGTGGGGGAACTCGAGGAGCGCCTCGCCGCTTGTGCCATCCAGGCAGAGGAACGGGGCAACTCCCTCTTCTTCCAGGGCCGCCCACCGACACGGGAGGAGTGCAAGGAGGAGGAGCTGGACCAGGACGAATGCGGCAGACCCATCACCCGGGCCATGCGACTGGGGCAGCAGAAGCACGTGCTCGCCCTGGAGTGTGCCCGGAAAGTGCTGGATGAGCTGTGGTCCGCGCCCTACAGCATCGAGCAACGCTATCGCTTCTACCTGCATGCCCGGCTCGTGGAGACCCTCAGCCCGGAGAAGGAGGCGAGCATCATCGCCAAGGGCTGTACAGAGGAGCTCAGGGGGACCATCAAGCCGGACCTCGTCCTCCATGCGGATCGCAACCTGCTGAAGGCCGCGCTCATCCTGGACTTCAAGTTCCCCTGTCCTGATACCAACCCGCCGCGGTGGACACCGTATGGAAACAGCAGCCCCTATGCCGGCAAGAATCAGGGCGAGGTCTACAAAGCGGCCTTGGGCGGGGAAACACTGTTGATCTCGCCACGCGGATTCGTGGGGCAGCCATGAGTGACGCCTTTCCCATCATCCGGTTGCGTTCGCGCGGCGGCCTGCCCGTGGCTCGCGACGGTGTCGTGTTCTCCTTCTTCATCCACCGAAACCACGAAGAGGTGTTTTCCGCGGTATGGCGTGCCTTGCAGACCTACCTCCGTGCCGTCCCGCCCAAGTCACTGAACTGGTATGGCGCGGACGATGGCGACACCCTCCCGCTGGATGACAAGGGCTGGGAGGTCATCCGCGAGAAGATGCTTGAACGCCCTTGGTCCCTCGGCTGTAGCGTCGAACTGTCAGAGGATGCCAACGAAGGTGAAATCGCCGGTGGCTACCAGTTCGAGTACCACGGGCGCCGACTCGACGACCCCTTCTGGGAAGACCCCGCCACTGCGGTGTCCTTCACCTTCCCCACCGAGTACCTGCGGGAGCACGGCCCGGACCACCTGCGCGCTCTGGCCTTCAAGCTCGCGTGGGAGCTGCCTTTCAGCTTCGGCTATGCAAGCCTCGCCGTTGTCGCGCCCTACGGCTACTCGTTCACGTCGGATTGGGACCTCCTCGATACACTCCGCGATCGCTACCTGGGCCTGGACCTCTACGCTGTAAGGCGCACCGCTGCCGTCATCGGCACCCACGCCCGGAGCGCCTCCTGGCTCACGTTCCTGGGCCAACCTCTGCTCGGCCAGCTCGGCGGCATGGACGGCCTACGGCGCGCCCTCCCCTTCCCGGAAGTCTCCCTCCTCCCCCTGGACAGCCAACGCCTGCTCATCTCCCTGAGCGAGTGGCCCGAGCCCATCGACATCCAGCAGGGAGGCATCCCGCCCCAATACCGGGCGCTGGCGCTCCGCTTGGAGCCCTTCCTCTACGAAGAGCCGTCCGACTGGCCCGCGAGCTATCTCTATCAATGGCTCCGGCGCCTCTGCCCATAGAAGCGCCGGTTCGAGACATCGGCGACCGCCCATCACGACGGCCACTGCGGCCACAACAACGCCGTCGACCATGACAGGCGACAAGCACACGCACCCAAATCCATTGACCGGAGAAGACAGGTGGGCAGTAGCGAAAGGGCGTCCCCCGCTGTGTCCACGTTGACAGGTTCCGGATGCGCAGGTTCTGCCCGGTGTCGCTCACCACGCGCAGCCGGTCAGCGCACTGGATCCACACGGGCGCGGAGCCGCGCGGTACGTCCGCCAATGAACCCGAGGAGCCTCGTGAGTCCCTACCGGCCCCTGAGCTGGAAGCTCGCGCCCCTGTGGGCGGCCTGTGCCTTGCTCGCGGCCTGCGCCAGTGGCTCCCAGCGCTCCACGCATGGGAAACTGAAGCTCGACACGAGAACCGTCGCGCACGCCCACCACGCCGCCATCCTGGCCGAGCAGATCGCCGCGTCGGCGGCCTCACGGACTGCGGCCTCCACGCTGCTCCGGCACGCCCCGGTCATGCTGGCCCTGATGCAGAGCCACAACGCCGTGGGGGAACTCGAGGAGCGCCTCGCCGCTTGCGCCGTCCAGGCAGAGGAACGGGGCAATGCCCTCTTCTTCCAGGGCCGCCCACCGACACGGGAGGAGTGCAAGGAGGAACTGGACCAGGACGAATGCGGCAGGCCCATCACCCGTGCGATGCGACTGGGGCAGCAGAAGCACGTGCTCGCCCTGGAATGCGCCCGGGAGGTCCTGGACGAACTGTGGCCCGCGCCCTACAGCACTGAGCAGCGCTATCGTTTCTATCTGAATGCCGGGGTCGTGGAGACCCTCAGTCGAGAGAAGGAGGCGAGCATCATCGCCCGGGGCTGCACCGAGGAACTCCGAGGAACCATCAAACCGGACCTCGTCCTCCATGCGGATCGCAACCTGCTGAAGGCCGCGCTCACCCTGGACTTCAAGTTCCCCTGCCCTGAAGACAACCCGCCACAGTGGACGATCTATGGAAAGAACAGTGTCCACTTCGGCAAGAAACAGGGCGACCTCTACCAAGAAGCGCTAGGAGGAAAAGCAATGCTCATCTCGCCCAAGGAAGGGGTGACCCAATGAGAGAGATTGTTCCCCTCATCCGAATGCGCTCCAGGAGTGGCCGGCTCGCGGCGCGGGATGGAGTCGTGATTTCCTTCTTCATCCACCGCAACCATGAGGGAGTGACTGCCGCCGTCTGGCGCGCCTTGCAGATCTACCTCCAGGCCATCCCCGCCAATACCTTGAACTGGTACGTGGCGGACGATGGCGACATGGTCGAGTTCGATGACAAGGGGTACGAGCACCATCGAAAGCTGATGCTGGAGTGCCCCTGGAATGGCGCCTGCCGCATCGAGTTGTCGGAGAGCCCCAGCGAATCCGGTGGCTACCATTTCGAATATTACGGCCGGAGAATCGGCGAGCCCTCCTGGCCCTATCCGAGTGATCCTGCCACCGTGGTGGCCTTCACGCTCCCCACCGACTACCTGCAAGAACACGGGCCGGATCACCTGCGCGCCCTGGCCTTCAAGCTCGCGTGGGAGCTTCCTTTCAGCTTCGGATACGCGAGCCTCGCCATCATCGCGCCCCAAGGTCGGTGGGGCACATCGGATTGGGGCCTCCTCGACACGCTCCGGGATCGCTACCTGGGCCTGGACCTCTACCACGTGAGCGATACCAGCCTTGCCATTGGCACCCACGCCCGGAGCGCCTCCTGGCTCACGTTCCTGGGCCAACCCCTGCTCGGACAACTCGGTGGCATCGAAGGCTTGAGGAGCGCGCTCCCCTTCCCGGAGGTCTCCCTCCTGCCCCTGGACAGCCAACGCCTGCTCATCTCCCTGAGCGAGTGGCCCGAGCCCATCGACACCCAGCAGGACAGCATTCCGCCCCAGTACCGGGCGCTGGCGCTCCGCTTGGAGCCCTTCATCTACCCGGAGCGCGCCGGCCTTCCCCCCCGCTACGAATACACCTGGCTGCGGCGCCTCTCCCGGTAGAGGCGCCAGTCCCAGGATTTCAGAGCGCCTTCGGCCAGGGCGACAGCTTCTCCTCCTCGTACCGCCCGAGCAGCGCGTGCGTCGCCCTCGCCGCCTCCTCCACCTCCGCGCGGGGCAGCCCTCCGGGCAGCACTTCAATCAGCGTCGGGAAGGGGGCGTCGTAGACGACGAGGTTCTCCAATTCCAGCGGGTCGTTCTGGAGGTCGTAGAGCTCCCACTGGTCCGCGTGCTCGCCCGAGGGGTCGAACGTGCGCGCCAGCTTCCAACGCGGCGTGCGCACGCAGCGGACGTGGTTCGGCTGGCACACCGCGCCGGGCTTCAACCCGGGCACGTGACCCGCCCGCGTGCTCCCGTCACGCAGCGCCTCCACCGCGCGCGTGTACACCGAGAAGAGAGCCTCGTCGTGCATCTGGTGCGGGTCCCCGGTGCGCGGCAGCGGCTCCGTGATTTCATCGTCGGTGATGAAGAGCACGCCCTCGCGCGGCGTTCCGTCGGGCTCCATCACCGTCTGGGACTCGCCGCGCGCCAACGGGCTCAGGTCCGCGCCGACGAACGGGGGCACCGGCCGGTGCAGCCGCAGGTCCGTGCGGATGGCCGCGACCTCTTCGTGCGGGATGCCCGCCAGGCCCAGCAGCGTGGGCACGATGTCGACATGGCTCGTGAGCGCTTCAATCTGCCGCGTCTCCTGCGCCTGCGGAAACTGCACCACCAGCGGCACGTGCAGCGCCTCCTGGTAGGACGCGTGCCACTTCTCCATCAGGTAGCCGTGGGCCGCGCCGTATTCGCCGTGGTCGGAGAGGAACACCACCAGGGTGTTCTCCCGCAGCCCACTGTCTTCCAGCGTCTGGAGCACGCGGGCGATGTGCCCGTCCACCAGGTGGATCAACCACGCGTAGTACTGCTGGAAGCGCAGCGCCGCCTCTTCCGGATCCGCCGTGAGCTGGAAGGGGATGCCCGAGTTGAGGGTGACCGCCACCGGGTCGATGCCCTCCTTCGCCTGGTGCAGCGTCAGCCCCGTCTTCGACGCGAGCGCCAATCCCATCTTGTACGCGTAGTCCCGCTGGCAGCTCGGCTTGTTCGCCAGGGTGTCGCGCAGGTTCGTCGGCACGCGCGCGTTCTCCTGCGGGAACCCGAGCGGATTCAGCGGCACCGTGAAGGTGCCCGCCACGGGCTTGATGGATCGCGAGCCCTCGGCCGGAACCTTCAGGGGCCCCAGCCTGGTGGAGCCCGGATCCAACTGCCTGGGCAGGATGGGGTACGTCGCGATGTCGTGGGGGTTCGTGAACGACGCGACCGCCAGCCACGGCTGCGCCTCTCCATCCGGCGCGGCGCCCCAGGGCGCGGCATAGGACTGCTCCGCCAGCGCCCGGTTGTAGGGCTGTCCCAACGCCATCCGGCGCAGGAAGTCACACGCCAGGTCCGCGAAGCCTACGTCGCGGAAGGCCCCCAGGTTGTTGACGGAGGCCCCGTGAGGCTCCGGGTACGACAGCTCCCAGTCATCAAACCCATACCGCCGCAGCGAGTGCTCCGGCGGATTGCTCACGTGCCACTTGCCGAAGTAGTGCGTGTGGTAGCCGGCCTTCTGGAACCAGTGCCCCAGCGTCGGAATCCCGTCCGGCGCGAGCCACGGGAAGGCCGCCGCGTCGCCGCTCTTGAACAGGCCGTCCGTCTGCGTCACCCCCGTGCGCGTGCCGTACTGCCCCGTGTAGATGACCGACCGGCTCGGCGTGCAGGCCGAGGCCGCGATGGTGTGGTTGCGGAACACCGCCGCGTTCTTCTGGAGCGCCGCGAAGCCGGGGAAGAACTTCCGGAAGGGGTTGTCCTCCCCGCCTTCGTCCACGAAGCCCAGGATGTCCTTGATGCCCGGCAGGAAGCCACCGTCGGGGCCATAGGCGAACCGGGGGAACTGAAGCTGGTCGACAGTCAGGACGAGGATGTTGGGACGCGTGGCCATGAAGCCTCCTGCGTCCAGCAGAGCACATCCCATGCCTCGGGCTCCGGGCCGGCCCTCCCTGGGAGCCCGCGCCCTGCCACGGCCCGGCATGCGTCCTTCCCGAACGCGGCTGCGTCCCACGGGAGCGCGGCCGCGCGGCCCTTCAGCTCGGGCTGCGCGACACGTCCGTGGGCGTCGCGGACTGCGTTTCCGTGCGGCGGGGCAGCCAGACGTTGAAGGTGGAGCCCTGCCCGGCGGTGCCGACCGACTCCGCCCAGATGCGGCCGCCGTGCTGCTCCACGATGCCCTGGCTGATGGTGAGCCCCAGGCCCAGCCCGCCGTACTTGCTGCCGTGCGCGCGGCCGAAGCGCTCGAAGATGAGGCGCTGCTTCTCGCTGGGGATGCCCACGCCCTGGTCCTTCACGGACAGGTGCACGCCCGTGTCACCCTCCGCCACCACGCGCACCAGCACCACCCCGCCCTCGGGCGAGTAGCGGATGGCGTTGGACAGGAGGTTCGTCAGCACCTGGTCCAACCGACCCCGGTCCCAGGTGCCCTCCAGGTGCTCGGGCACCTCCACCTTCAGCTCGTGCGTCTGCGACAGCACCGCCATCCGGTCGCGCGTCTCCAGCACCAGCTGCGACAGGTCGAACGGCTCCAGCTCCAGCGACAGCCTTCCTGCCTGCAACCGGCTGATGTCCAGCAGGTCCTCCACCAGCTTCGCCATGCGGTCGATCTGCCGGTTGATGATCTGCAACGACTTGCCGGGCCCGGCCTCCGTCTGGCCTCCCAGCTTGAGCAGCGCCAGGTGGGCGTGCCCCTTCGCCGCGGCCAGCGGCGTGCGCAGCTCATGGCTCGCGGCGGCCAGGAACGCGTCCTTCGCCTCGCTCGCCAGCCGCAGCGCCGTCTCCGCGCGCTGCCGCTCGGTGATGTCGCGCGCCACGGAGATGAAGCGGCCCGGGCCCTCGCCCTCCACCACGTACTGGAGCACCACCTCCACCGGGACCTCGGAGCCGTCGCGGCGCCGGTGGTTGGTGGAGTAGGTCTGCGACGGCAGCGTGCCGGACATCAGCGGCGCCAGCAGCTTGCGGAAGCCCGTCTCGTCGAAGGCGCTCTCCACCTCCAGCACCGACAGGCCCACCAGTTCGTCCACGCCGGCGGCCAGCTGCTTTGCCGCGCCCGCGTTGGCGTACGCCAGCGTGAGCGTGTCCGGGGAGAACATCAGGACGCAGTCCAGCGTCGCGTCCAGCGTCGTCTTGAAGCGCCCCAGCGTCTCCTCCGCGCGGCGCTTGTCGTCGATGTCCGTCGCGATGGCCAGCCAGCCCACCAGCGCCCCGTGCTCGTCGTGCTCCGGCACCGCGCGCGCCAGGTGCCAGCGGTAGACGCCGTCCTTGCGCCGCAGGCGGAACTCGTTCGCGCTGCCCTGCACGCGCTCCAGCGCGTCGCTCCACACCCCGCTCATCCGCTCGCGGTCCGTCGGGTGCACGTCCTGCAGGAAGGTGGCGAGCGACAGCTCATACCCCTCCTGGTGCCCGGTGTAGTCGCGCCAGGCCCGGTTCGCGTACGTCAGCGACCCGTCCGCCCTCGCCGCCCACATGATCTCCGGCAGGGACTCCGTGAGGCGCCGGTAGCGCAGCGCGCCCTGGCGCTCCAGGGCCTCGCGGTCCCGCTGCCGCAGCAGCGTCGCCTGCCGCTGGAGCTGCTGCTCCTTGAGGAACAGGTCCACGAAGACGCTGACCTTCGAGCGGAGGATCTCCGGGTCGAAGGGCTTGAGCAGGTAGTCCACCGCGCCGTGCGCGTAGCCCTTGAAGACGTGCGCCGCGTCGCGGCTGAGCGCGGTCAGGAAGATGATGGGGATGGTGCGCGTGCGCTCGCGCTGCTTGATGAGCGCCGCCGTCTGGAACCCGTCCAGGCCCGGCATCTGCACGTCCATCAGGATGACCGCGAAGTCGCGCTGGAGCAGCTGCTTGAGGGCGTCCTCGCCGCTGGTGGCCTTCACCAGCTCCTGTCCCAACGGCTCGAGGATGGCCTCCAGGGCCAGCAGGTTGGCCGGGTGGTCATCCACCATCAGGATGGCCGCGCGCGCGGACGGCGCGGCTTCCTGGGGACGTTCCGGAGTGTGCTCTGTGGAGTTCATGTGCGCGGCGGGGGAGCGCGGGGGCCAACGGACTGGGACACGGCGAGCAAGGCTAGGGCTGCCCCCTTCCAGACGGAAGTGCAAAGGGGGCCCTGGGGTGGATCGCCGCCGTTGAGTTTCAAGCACTCACCCACAGGCGGACCAGTTCGAGCAGCTTGTCGGTGTCCACCGGCTTGGGCAGGTAGTCGCTCGCGCCGGCCGCCATGCACTTCTCGCGGTCGTCCTTCAGCGCCTTGGCCGTCACGGCGATGATGGGGAGGCTCGCGTACTTGGGGTCCTTGCGGATGGCACGCATGGTCTCGTAGCCGTCCATCTCCGGCATCATCACGTCCATCAACACGACGTCCACGTCCGGGTGCTGGCCCAGCATCTCGATGGCGGCCCGCCCGTTCTCCGCGAAGACGACCTGCATGCTGTGATTTTCCAGCACGCTGGTGAGCGCGAAGATGTTGCGCATGTCGTCATCCACCAGCAGCACCTTCTTGCCGGCCAGCGGGGCGTCCTGGTCGTTGCGCTGCGCCAGGGCCGCGCGCGCGCGCGCCGGGAGGTTCTCATCCAGGCGGTGCAGGAACAGCGCCGTGTCGCTCAGGAGCTGGTCGGGGCTCTTCGCGCCGCTCTTGAGGATGACGCTGCCGGTGTAGCGGCGCAGGCGGGCCTCGTCCTTCGGCGTGAGCTCGCGGCCGGTGTAGACGACGATGGGCAGGTCGCGGAAGCGCTGCTGCGTCTTGACCTCCTCCACCAGCTTGATGCCGTCCATGTCGGGCAGCAGCAGGTCAATGACGAGGCAGTCGTACTCGTTCTCCTCCAGCTTCTGGAGCGCCTCCTGGCCGCTGGCCACCGCGGTGACCTGCACGTCGCCGCCGTCGCTGAGCAGCTGGGTGAGGCTGTTGCGCTGCACGTCGTCATCTTCAATGACGAGCAGCCGGCGCTCCCGGCGCTCCAGGAAGCGGGAGAGCTGGCCGAAGACGCGCTCCAGGCCCTCCTTGCTCACGGGCTTGGTGAGGTAGCCGAACGCGCCCTGGGTGTTGCCCAGGTGCTTGTCCATCACGCTGATGATGTGGACCGGGATGTGGCGCGTGCGCGGGTTGCGCTTGAGGCGGTCCAACACGCTCCAGCCGTCCACCACGGGCAGCTGGATGTCCAGGGTGATGGCGTCCGGCTGGTACTCGTGCGCCATCGCGAGGCCGCTGTCACCGCGGGTTGCGACCAGGGCCTTGAAGCCCTTCTCACGCGCCATCTGCACCATGATGCGGGCGAACTTCAGGTCGTCCTCGATGATGAGCAGGGTGCGGTCGCCCTCGCGGATGTGCTCGCGGTCGTCCTCCACGACGACGGGGGCGTGCGGGCCCTCCACCTGCGGGGGCAGCGCGGCGTCCAGCACGTGCCCCTCCTTCTCCGCCACGCTCGGTTGCGGC
This sequence comes from Corallococcus sp. BB11-1, assembly GCF_026626625.1. Taxonomy (NCBI): domain Bacteria; kingdom Pseudomonadati; phylum Myxococcota; class Myxococcia; order Myxococcales; family Myxococcaceae; genus Corallococcus; species Corallococcus sp. BB11-1. Next base: position 251,749 of record NZ_JAPNJY010000010.1, read on the forward strand.
GGCGGCGCCGCGGGCACGGGCGGGAGGACGAGCGGCTCCGGCACGCCGCCGAGCGCGCGCACGGCCGGGTCGGAGGTCTGCGCGGTGCCGTCCTCGTCCGAGCCCTGGTACTCCGGCGGCAGGTACAGGGTGAACGTGCTGCCCTTGCCGGGCTCGCTCTCCAGGCGGATTTCACCGCCCAGCAGCTTCGCGATCTCCCGGCTGATGGACAGGCCCAGGCCCGTGCCGCCGTACTTGCGCGCGGTGGAGCCGTCCGCCTGCTGGAACGCCTCGAAGATGATGCGCTGCTTGTCCTTGGCGATGCCGATGCCGCTGTCCTTCACCGCGAAGGCAAGCACGTGGCGCGAACGGCGCAGCGCCTCGTGGTCGAAGCGCATGGACTTCTCCGCCAAGCGCACCGTGAGCTTCACGCCGCCCTCGTCGGTGAACTTGAAGGCGTTGGACAGCAGGTTCTTGAGCACCTGCTGCAACCGCTGCGGGTCCGTGCGCACGTGGCGCGGCGTGCCCGACAGCACCTCGACGTGGAAGCTGAGGCCCTTCTGGTCCGCCACCGGGCGGAAGCTGCGCTCGATGAACTGGTTGAGCTCCGTGAGGACGATGTCCCGGGGCTCCACCTGCATCTTGCCCGCCTCCACCTTGGACAGGTCGAGGATCTCGTTGATGAGGCTGAGCAGGTCCCCGCCGGACGCGTAGATGGTGTTGGCGTACTCCACCTGCTTGTTGGACAGGTTGCCGTCCTTGTTGTCCGACAGCAGCTTCGCGAGGATGAGCAGCGAGTTGAGCGGCGTGCGCAATTCGTGGCTCATGTTGGCCAGGAACTCGCTCTTGTACTTGGAGATGATGGTGAGCTGCTCCGCCTTCTCCTCCAGGCTGACGCGCGCCAGCTCCACCTCGCGGTTCTTCTCCTCCACGCGGGTGTTCTGGTCCGCCAGCTCCTTCGCCTTGTCCTCCAGCTCGATGTTGGTGCGCTTGAGCTCGTCCTGCTGCTGGGTCAGCTCGCGCGACTGGCTCTGGAGCTCCTGCGTCAGGCGCTGCGACTCGGAGAGCAGGGTCTCCGTGCGCATGTTCGCCATGATCATGTTCAGCACGACGCCGATGGTCTCCGTCAGCTGATCCAGGAAGATCTGATGGATGGCGCTGAAGGGGTGGAAGGACGCCAGCTCGATGACGGCCTTCACCTCGCCCTCGAAGAGCACGGGCAGGACGATGATGTTGAGCGGCGCGGCCTCACCCAGGCCCGACGCGATGGTGATGTAGTCCGACGGCACGCGCGTCAGGAGGATGGTCTTCTTCTCCAGCGCGCACTGGCCGACCAGCCCCTCGCCCAGCCGGAAGCGGTTGGCCAGGTGCTTGCGCTCCCGGTACGCGTAGGTGCTGGTGAGCTTGAGGGCCGGCACGCCGCCCTCGGCATCGGAGAGGAAGAAGGCGCCGTGGTGCGCGGACACCAGCGGCGTCAGCTCGCTCATGATGAGGCGGCTGACGGCATCCAGGGACTTCTGGCCCTGCATCATGCCGCTGAACTTCGCCAGGTTCGTCTTGAGCCAGTCCTGCTCCTGGTTCTTCTGCGTCGTCTCACGCAGGTTGACGATCATCTGGTTGATGTTGTCCTTCAGCGCCGCGACCTCGCCCTCGGCGACGACCGTGATGCTGCGGGTCAGGTCGCCCTTCGTCACGGCGGTGGCCACGTCGGAGATGGCGCGCAGCTGGCTGGTCAGCGTGCCGGCCAGCTGGTTCACGTTGTCGGTCAGCTGCCGCCACGTGCCGCGCGCGCCGGGCACGCGGGCCTGACCGCCCAGCTTTCCTTCGATACCGACCTCGCGGGCCACCGTGGAGACCTGCTCCGCGAAGGTGCCCAGCGTGTCGGTCATGTTGTTGATGGTGTCCGCGAGCGCCGCCACCTCGCCCTTCGCGTCCACGATGAGCTTCTGGGTGAGGTCGCCGTTCGCGACCGCCGTCACCACGCGCACGATGCCGCGCACCTGCGTCGTGAGGTTGGACGCCATGAAGTTCACGTTGTCCGTGAGGTCCTTCCACGTCCCGGCGACGCCGGGCACGCGGGCCTGACCGCCCAGCTTGCCTTCCACGCCCACCTCGCGGGCCACGGAGGACACCTGCTCCGCGAAGATGCCCAGCGTGTCGGTCATGTTGTTGATGGTCTCCGCGAGCGCGGCCACTTCGCCCTTCGCGTCCACCACCAGCTTCTGCTTGAGGTCGCCGTTGGCGACCGCCGTCACGACCTTCACGATGCCGCGTACCTGCGTGGTGAGGTTGCGGGCCATGAAGTTCACGTTGTCCGTGAGGTCCTTCCACGTGCCGGACACGCCCTTCACCTCCGCCTGTCCACCCAGCTTGCCTTCGGCGCCCACCTCGCGCGCGACGCGCGTCACTTCGGACGCGAAGCTGTTGAGCTGATCCACCATCGTGTTGATGGTGTTCTTCAGCTCCAGGATTTCACCCTTCGCGTCGACGGTGATCTTCTTGGACAGGTCACCATTCGCGACCGCCGTCGTCACCAGCGCGATGTTTCGCACCTGGCTGGTGAGGTTGGAGGCCATGCTGTTCACGTTGTCCGTGAGGTCCTTCCACGTGCCGGCGACGCCGGGCACCGCGGCCTGACCGCCCAGCTTGCCGTCCGTGCCCACTTCCTTCGCGACGCGGGTCACTTCGGAGGCGAACGCGCGGAGCTGGTCCACCATCGTGTTGATGGTGCTCTTCAGCTCCAGGATCTCGCCCTTCGCCTCGACGGAGATCTTCTGGGACAGGTCGCCGTAGGCCACCGCCGTCGTCACCTTGGCGATGTTTCGCACCTGGTCGGTGAGGTTCGCGGCGAGGACGTTCACGTTGTCCGTGAGGTCCTTCCACACGCCCGCGACGCCCGGCACCGCGGCCTGACCGCCCAGCTTGCCCTCGGTACCAACCTCCTTGCCGACGCGGGTGACTTCAGAGGCGAACGCGCGGAGCTGGTCCACCATCGTGTTGATGGTGTTCTTCAGCTCCAGCACCTCGCCCTTCACGCTCACGGTGATCTTCTGGGACAGGTCGCCGTTCGCGACCGCCGTCGTCACCTTGGCGATGTTTCGCACCTGGTCCGTCAGGTTGCCGGCGAGGACGTTCACGTTGTCCGTGAGGTCCTTCCACACGCCGGACACGCCCTTCACGTCGGCCTGACCGCCCAGCTTGCCCTCCGTACCGACTTCCTTCGCGACGCGCGTCACTTCGGCGGCGAACGCGCGGAGCTGGTCCACCATCGTGTTGATGGTGCTCTTCAGCTCCAGCACCTCGCCCTTCGCGTCGACGGTGATCTTCTTCGACAGGTCGCCGTTGGCGACGGCCGTTGTCACCTCCGCGATGTTTCGCACCTGGGCCGTGAGGTTGTTGGCCAGCAGGTTCACGTTGTTCGTGAGGTCCTTCCAGGTGCCGGCGACGCCGGGCACTTCCGCCTGGGCGCCCAGCTTTCCTTCCACGCCCACCGTGCGCGCCACGTCCGTCACCTGCTGCGCGAAGACGGAGAGCGTCTGCGTCATCGCGTTGATGGTGTCCGCGAGCGCCGCGATCTCACCCTTCGCCTCCATCACCAGCTTCTGGGACAGGTCGCCGTCGGCCACCGCCGTCACGACCTTGACGATGCCTCGCACCTGGGTGGTGAGGTTGAAGGCCATGCTGTTGACGTTGTCCGTGAGGTCCTTCCACACGCCGGACACGCCCTTCACGTCGGCCTGACCGCCCAGCTTGCCGTCCGTGCCGACTTCCTTCGCGACACGCGTCACTTCGGCGGCGAACGCGCGGAGCTGGTCCACCATCGTGTTGATGGTGCTCTTGAGTTCCAGCACCTCGCCCTTCGCGTCGACGGTGATCTTGCGCGACAGGTCGCCCTTCGCGACCGCCGTCGTCACCTCCGCGATGTTACGGACTTGATCGGTGAGGTTGTTCGCCAACAGGTTCACGTTGTTGGTGAGGTCCTTCCAGGTGCCGGCGACGCCGGGCACCACGGCCTGGGCGCCCAGCTTTCCTTCCACGCCCACCGTGCGCGCCACGTCCGTCACCTGCTGCGCGAAGATGGAGAGCGTCTGCGTCATCGCGTTGATGGTGTCCGCGAGCTCCGCCACCTCGCCCTTCGCCTCCATCTTCAGGCGCTGGGTGAGGTCGCCGTTCGCGACCGCCGTCACGACCTTGGCGATGCCTCGCACCTGCGTGGTGAGGTTGGACGCCATGAAGTTCACGTTGTCCGTGAGGTCCTTCCACGTGCCGGACACGCCCTTCACGTCAGCCTGACCGCCCAGCTTGCCGTGCGTGCCGACCTCGCGCGCGACGCGGGTCACTTCGGAGGCGAAGCTGTTGAGCTGGTCCACCATGGTGTTGATGGTGTTCTTCAGCTCAAGAATCTCACCGCGCGCATCCACGGTGATCTTCTTGGACAGGTCACCCGTGGCCACCGCCGTCGTCACCAGCGCGATGTTGCGCACCTGGGTGGTGAGGTTGGAGGCCATGCTGTTCACGTTGTCCGTGAGGTCCTTCCACGTGCCGGCGACTCCCGGCACCGCGGCCTGACCGCCCAGCTTGCCGTCCGTACCCACTTCCTTCGCGACGCGGGTCACTTCGGAGGCGAACGCGCGGAGCTGGTCCACCATCGTGTTGAGCGTGCTCTTGAGCTCCAGCACCTCGCCCTTCACGTCCACGGTGATCTTCCGCGACAGGTCGCCATTGGCGACGGCGGTGGAGACCTCCGCGATGTTTCGCACCTGGCTGGTGAGGTTGGACGCCATCAGGTTCACGTTGTCCGTGAGGTCCTTCCACGTCCCCGCGGCGCCGGGCACCTGGGCCTGGGCGCCCAGCTTGCCCTCCACGCCCACCGTGCGCGCGACGCTGGTCACCTGCTGCGCGAACACGTTGAGCGTGTCCGTCATGTTGTTGAGCGTGGCGCCCAGCGCGGCGATCTCGCCCTGCGACGGCACCATCAGCTTCTGGGTGAGGTCGCCGTTGGCCACCGACGTCACGACCTTCACGATGCCGCGCACCTGCGTCGTGAGGTTGGACGCCATGAAGTTCACGTTGTCCGTGAGGTCCTTCCACGTCCCGGATACGCCCGACACGGCGGCCTGACCGCCCAGCTTGCCCTCCGTGCCCACCTCGCGCGCGACGCGCGTCACTTCGGAGGCGAAGCTGTTGAGCTGGTCCACCATCGTGTTGATGGTGCTCTTCAGCTCCAGCACCTCGCCCTTCACGTCCACGGTGATCTTCCGCGACAGGTCTCCGCGCGCGACGGCCGTCGTCACCTCCGCGATGTTTCGCACCTGCGCGGTGAGGTTGCCGGCGAGGACGTTCACGTTGTCCGTGAGGTCCTTCCACACGCCGGACACGCCCGACACGGCGGCCTGACCGCCCAGCTTGCCCTCCGTGCCGACCTCCTTCGCGACGCGCGTCACTTCGGCGGCGAAGCTGTTGAGCTGATCCACCATCGCGTTCACGGTGGTGCCGATGCGCAGGAACTCGCCCTTCACGGGCTGGCCGTCGATCTCCAGCGCCATCTTCTGGGTGAGGTCGCCTTCGGCCACCGCCACCAGCACGCGGGCGACCTCCGTGGTGGGCTGCACCAGGTCGCCGATGAGCGCGTTGATGGACTGCACGCTGGTGGCCCAGTCGCCGCGCACGTCGCCCAGCGTCACGCGCTCGCCCATGCGGCCCTCGCGGCCGACGACGCGCTCCACGCGGACGATCTCGTGGGTGAGCGTGGAGTTGAGCGTCACCACCGCGTTGAACGCGCGGGCGATCTCATCCATCACCACGTCCTGCGCGCCCGACGGCAGCCGCACGGAGAAGTCACCGCCCTGCACCGCCCGGAGCGCCGCCAGCAGCTGCTGGAGCGGAGGAGGCCCCCCCGCGCGCACGGCGTCCTCGGGAGCGTTGCGGCTGTTGCCATTGCGTCCCCGCGCGGGGGCACGCCGGGCGGTCGCGGGCTCGGCGGCGCGGGGGGTGCTCGCGGTGCTCAACCGGTTGGCCGCGACGTTGCCGGGCGACCGGGCGGAGGACGCGTCCTCCGGCGCGGCGGCCCCTGACGTCTTGCGCCCGTTGGAGCGCTTGCGGGGAGCGGAGGAGCTGGAAGCCTTGGTGTCGTCCACGAATGAAACCCCTGATCGGCGGAAGCGTTGCGGCGGGAGCTGCAAAAACGACCTGCGAACCCATGAATCTTTAGGAAGTTCGCGGGCTTGTCGATTTCAAAGCGGGGGCATGAAGGCCCCTTGTGTCGGGCACTGAACGCCGTGCCTGGGCCAGGGTCGCGGCATTCCCGGAAGCCCTGGACCGGGGCCTTCCATAACAGTTTCAGGGCGGCGTGGCGGTGCACGGGAAGCCGTCGCAGCCCTGGACATACAGTGCCCGGCCCGGGAGCCTGCGAGCAGGCGCGCGGGTCCGGTCGGGCACCTCGTGACGGGCGCCGGTGCGCACGTCGAAGCGGAGCGCGGCGGGTGTGGGCGTGTCCTGGGAGGGACCGCAGCGCAGCAGGACCTCTTCCCTGCTGTCCAGCCACCACAGGAACTCCACGGCGCACGGGGCCTCCGCGCGCACGAGCGCGAGCGTGCGGGCCTCATAGACGAGGACGCCGCCGCCCCACTCCACTGCCGCCAGCACGCCGCCGGGCCCCACGGAGAGCCGGCCCCCGGTTCCCGGCACCTGCGCCTGTCCCAGCACCTTGCCGTCCGGGGCCACGGAGACGAGCTGTCCGGCGGCATCCAGCGCGATCACCCCACCCGCGTGGCCGACGAGCTCCTCGGGCGGGGTGATGTCCCCCACCTGCTGGAGCAGCCCGTCCCGCTCCCGCAGCAGATGGCCTCCAGCGGCCACCCACAGCGTCCGCTCCCCGTCGAAGGCGAGCGCGGTGACGCCTGGAAACTCCAGCCGGAAGCGCTTGCCCTTCTCGCCACAGACGGCGACGACGCGGGGGCCGAACACCGCCGCGCGCGAAGCGTCCGGCGCCACGGCCCAGCCCAGGCGCGTGGCCCCGGCGAGCTGCCGCGACAGACAGTCATTGAGCGCGCCCAGGTGCGCGTCCCCGGCAGGCGAGGCGATGAGGTAGGGCAGGCTGGTGGTGGCGACGTAGAGCAACAGCCCCAGGCCCGCGGCGACGACGAGCGTGAGGGGCCAGGCGAGGACGCTCACGCTGCCTGGCAGCCGTGCGCCCTTGCGTCCCGCCACCGCATGCCCATCCCGTCCGCCCACGCACGCTCCCTTCCGGACCGGAGGACAGCACAGAACCGGCGTGATGCGCTGACTTCGACGCTCGAAAGCACTGCGGACGACCGAACAGTGCTCGTCCGTTTCAAGCCCCCGGGTGGCGCTGGGCGTTCCGCAGGCCGCCGACCTGCCATGGGCCGTCTTCTTCCCCCGGGTTGCCGTGTCAGGTGAAGCACACACCTTTACGGCTCACGGGACGGGGAAAGGATTCCAGACATGCGACGCACCATCACCACCGCGGCCTTGGCCTTCAGCTTTCTGCTCTCCACCAGCGCGGTCGCCCAGCAGGTAGGCGACGGGTCGAGCCCCGGGACGACGCCCGGCTCCACCGGCACCTCCTCGGAGATGGGCACCACCGGCCAGACGGGCACCGCCGGCTCCACCGGCACGTTCACGCCGGGGACCACCAACTCCACGGGCATGCAGACCGGCAACACCGCGACAGGCACGGGCGGTTCAGGGACGGGCGTGAACCCGGTTCCCGGCACCACCGGCACCGGCACCACCGGCGGAAGCACCTCCGGCACGGGCGGCACCGGGACCAGCGGCATCGGCACGGGCTCCACCACGGGCACGGGCAGCAGCACGGACACCTACGGCACGGGCAGCACGGCGCCCTCCACCGGGACGGGCTCCTACACGTCGCCCTCCACCGGGACCAGCACGGGCACCTACGGGGGCTCGGGCACCGGGAGCACCGGCACCATCGGCGGCACCGGCACGGGCACCACGGGCTCCACCGCGCCCGGCACCGACAGCACCGGAACCTCCATCAACCCCGGCGGCACGGGGGCGGGCGGCACCGGCACCAGTGGCGGCACGACCGGCGGCGTGGGCGGCTCCGGCAGCAACATTGGCGGGGTGGGCGGCACCGGCACCAGCGGCTCCGGCGGCACCATGGGCGGCGTGGGCGGCACTGGCACCAGCGGCTCCAATGGGACGTCGGGCGGCACCGTGGTCGGCAACTAACCATCTTTCCGCAAGCCCCTCATGACGGCGCGGCCGCCAGCACTTCGCTGGCGGCCGCGGTCGTGTCTGTCTTTACTTCGGCGCATCCAGCGCCGCCATGGCCCGGCCCACGTACTCCATCAACTTCGGGTCGCGGCCCTGGCGCTCGGCCACCTGGGGCTCCTGCTGGTGCAGCGTGTTGAGCGACTTCTCGATGCCGGGGTTGCCGCCCGTGAAGGCGCGGACCAGCTCACGCCAGCGCGTGGCCAGCGCCCGCACCGGCTCGGCCGCGGGGTCGGTGCCCTTCTCCAGCTCCTCGCGCATGCGGGCGATGAGGCGGGGCCACTCGGCCTCCACTTCCTTGATGGCGTCCTCGCCCATCGCCTGGCGACGGGCCTCCAATTCCTTCAACTGCTCCGGGGTGTAGTACTTCTCGAACATGGCCATGGCCTCGATGGTCTGGAGGAAGTCGTCGGCGGAGACGGGCTCCGCCGCGCGCAGCTGCCGTGCGAGGGTGTCCAGGCGTTCGCAGAGCTGGCGTTGCTCCGCCAGTTGCTCGCGTGCCCGCTGGAGCCGCAGCTCCACCACGCGCAGGGCGGAGAAGTCCGCCCGGCCCAGCGTCCCGGAGATCTCCTCCAACGAGAACCCGAGCTGCTTGAGCGACAGGATGTGACTCAGGCGGGCGATGTCCGCCGCCGTGTAGAGCCGGTGCCCCGACGCCGTGTGCGCCGAGGGTTTCAGCAAGCCAATCTCGTCGTAGTGGTGCAGCGCGCGGACGGACAGCCCCGTGCGCCGGGCCAGCTCCCCGACCTTCAGTTCCGTGTGCTGCATGCCTCACCCCTTTCCAGTCACCGTGCCACTTCCGTGACTGGAGGTGATGGGTACAACCTCACGTCGCGTGAGGTGCAAGGGGGAAAAACAGGACGCAGCCGCTCGGGACGGGACGAAGCCCTCTCCCAGCCAGAGCGACTCGCCTCACTGGAAAGCCATCCAGGCCTGTCACTCCAATGACAGGTCTGGATGAACCCGCGACGGGAAGCTCACGCGGCTGCGGGCGTGAGCATCTTTGTCGCATCCACACGCCACGGCGCGCCGCCCTGGGGCATGACCGCGATGCTCGCGGCGGCCGGGTACGCCGGCGTGGTGGCGAAGTCCAGCGAGTTCAGATCGATCATCGTGAGGATCCCGCTGAACGCAGACATGAAGTAGTACTTGAGATTGGTGTGGTCGCGGACGCTCGTCCACATCGTGTAGTCGCCGTACGTGGTCGTGGACGAGGAGGGCATGGTGTCGGGGGTGCCCGTCGTGGACGGCGAGTTCTTCACCGTCTCCAGCAGCATCCCGTACGGCGTCCCCATACAGATCTGCGTGAGCTGCAGCGCGACCATGACCGCGGTCTGCTCGGGTCCGGCGAAGCCGGGCGGGTTCTTCGACGGCGGCGTCGTCGGGAAGACGCCTGGCGCCGGCAGCCAGCCCGTACCGTCCGCCGGGAGCTGGCTGATGCCCTGGGAGAGGATGGTGGCCCTGACGAACCGCGAGGCGGACAGCGAGTCTCCGGGCAGTCCGACCAGACCGCCTCCGACGGGATTGCCAGCACCCGAGGTGGAGGTGGCAGTGCCGACGAGCGTCAGGTTGAAGTAGTTCTGGACGTTCGTCAGCTGCCAGTCGTAGGTCGGCCAGTTGGTCATGACGCCGTTGGTACACTTGTAGATTTGGGGCGTGCCGTTGATGAACTCGATGACGGCGCTCTGACCGGTGTTGTCCGTCACGATGTAGTGCAGCGGGACATAGAACTGCGCGCCCGGCGCAGGCCCGACGACGATGATGTTCGGGAGGGCTGACAGGAAGTCCGTGACCGACGCGAAGTTGCCGAGGATCCACGCGGGAAAATCCAGGAACGAGACCTGATTTTTCGGCGTCCCAGCCCCAGTCCCCAGGGGGCCGTACTGGGTACCCGGGGCGAGCCACAGCGCTCCGACGGACAGCCCCTGGCTGTTGATGCCGTCATTGAAGGTCGGCAGGGATTGCCAGCCGCTCCCCGACGGGGCGATCCCCACGAAACCATAAGGATTGGTCCAACGGAGCGTCGTCCATCCCTGGGCCGCCGAGCCGGGAGTGGCCGGCGTCAGCGGCCAGGGCTGCTTGCTTGGCATGACGTAGACGCTCTGCGCAATCTCTCCCGGCATCTCCAGCGCCCTCGCGCTCACGAACATCCGCGACGTGTCTGGGGAACTCAGCCCGGGATTGGCGGGGACGCTGATCATCAGATTCGTGCACATTCTGAGGCCTCTCTGGGTGGTGTTTCACCGCGATGCGCGATGCCTCAGCGTATGTTCGAGCATCCCGCCCCGCACGGGAATCGCAGTGATTCCAGTCAAAGCCGGCTAGGCCGCTCAATCATGGAATGAAAAGGGACCCACCCAGAAAGACGAAGCGTGTCTTGGTGGAATTGAGTGGCCTTAATAGAAATACATATAAGTCGAAGATTCCGTTTGCGTATGCGAGGCGATGGTGGGTGTCCTCGGACACGCTCGACCCGGGCATGGCCTGCGTTCGTACCGCAGTCCAAGGACCTCCAGGTTCAGGAATCCCTGGGCGGAGGAGGGGGTCGCCAACGGCCGAGCGGTGTTGATAGGGTCGCTACCGGTCCGGCGATGGCCGCCGGCTCCCGCGCACCACCAGGAGGCTTCCCAGATGAACCTGCCACTTGTCGCCGTCGCGGTCCCTGCCCTCCTCTCGCGGGCGCTCGTCAGCTGAGTCGGTTCGAAGCACCTTCCGCCGCAGCGCGAGCCCCCTGTCCGCCAGGCGTCCCGGAGTCGTCCGGCACGCCCAGGCACCGCTCTGCCCGGAGTCTCCCTCGTGTCACTTGAATCCCTTGGCTGGGGTCCTGATTTCGACCTCGCGTTGTCCACCGCGCAGTCCACCTCCTCCGTCTCCCTCGTCCCCGGCCGCGTCGTGCGCCAGCACCGGGGCCTGCTCACCGTCCAGACCTCCAGCCGGGCCCTCCTCGCCCGCGCCGCCGGGCGGCTGCTCCACCAGGCGGAGAGCGCCGAAGCGCTGCCCACCATTGGCGACTGGGTGCTGTTGCAGCCGCCGTCGTCCGGTGACGGCGAGGCGCTGATGCAGGCCGTGCTGCCCCGCCGCAGCGTCCTCAAGCGGCGCGAGGCGGGCAGCGAACACGACGGGCAGCTCATCGCCGCCAACGTGGACGTGGTGTTCCTCGTCGTGGGCCTGGACGGCAACTTCAACCCGCGCCGCATCGAACGGGCCCTCACCCTGGCCTGGAACAGCGGCGCCACCCCCGTCGTCCTCCTGAGCAAGGCGGACCTCGCGGAGGACGCGGCCGCGCGCGTCCTGGAGGTGCAGGCCCTGGCCCCCGGCGTGGACGTGCTCGCGGTGAGCGCGAAGGCGGGCCTGGGCGTCGAGGAGGTGCGCGCGCGCATCCCCGCCGCGAAGACGGGCGTGCTGCTGGGCTCGTCGGGCGTGGGCAAGTCCACGCTCGCCAACCGCCTGCTGGACGCCGCGCGGCTCGTCACCCAGCCGGTGCGGGCGGAGGACGACAAGGGCCGGCACACCACCACGCACCGCGAATTGTTCGTGCTGGACCACGGCGGGCTCGTCATCGACGGGCCCGGCATGCGCGAGCTGGGGCTGTGGGGCGAGGACGAGAAGGTGTCCCTGGCCCAGGCCTTCGCGGACGTCTTCGCGCTGGCGGAGGGCTGCCGCTTCAACGACTGCGGACACCGGAATGAACCGGGGTGCGCGGTGACGGCGGCGGTCCAGGCCGGCACGCTCCCCGAGGAGCGGCGCGCCAACTTCGAGAAGCTCCTGCGCGAGCAGTCCTTCACCGCCCGTCAGGTGGACGCCGCCGCGCAGCGGGAACACAAGCGCACCCAGCGCAAGCAGACGCTGGAGGGCTCGCAGCGGGGCCGCGCGAAGCGGCGCGGCGAATAGACAGACACCCCAGGGCACGGCGCGGAGCCAACTCCTTTCGCGCCGTGGCCCTGGCGGGTGACTTCTCAGAGCCCGGGGTTTGTTTCGGGCACCGCGCCGGGCGGCGGCAGCGGCGGCGGGGTCGGCGTGGACGGCACGGCCTCCGGGGTCTCGGCGGCGGGCGTGCGGCCCGGCGCCCCCAGGGGCATGCCCGGCGTCGGCAGCCCGCTCTGGTCGTCCGCGACGCAGGCGTAGGCCACCGTGCGCGAGCCCACGAGCAGCAGGGGCGCCAACGCGCCGTAGCCCGCGCAGGCGCTCTGCTCGTCTTCCGTCCGGTCGCCTCCGGCGCACACCGCCCCGCCAATCAGGCCGCCGACGAGCACGAGGCCCGCCTGGATGAAGAAGTCCGTGGGGGTCACCCGGCTCTGCGCCCAGGCCACGCCGTTCCTGCACTCGCTGCCGGGCGACTTGGACAGGGGCACCAGCCCCGCCGCCGTGAACCACTGCCGGTCCTCGTGGTGCCGGCCCTGCTCAGGTCGCAGGTTCGTGGTGACGTGGGTCCGGTAACAGCCCGTCTGCCCCAACATCAGCGCAGCCAACGACACCGCGACCGCGTGTGCCTTCCGCATGAGTGCCCCCATCCCGGTGAGAGGCCGCGTCGACACGCGGCCAGGGCCCGTGCCTAGCCCGAAGCGGCGGGTCGCGGGAAGAGGGACGGCGCGACGCACCGGCGAAGCAGGACGACCGCCTTCAGCCGTCCTTGCCGTCCGGGTTCGACGTGCCCAGCTTGCGCAGCTTCGCGGCGAAGGGGCTCTCGCCGTTCACCGGCAGGGGGCCTCCCGCCATGCGCTGGCGGCGGTCCATCGCGAGGGGCCCTTCCGCGGGGCCCTCCAGCGCTTCCTTCTCGAAGCGGTCCTGTCCGCCCAGCACGCGCCCCACGGGGCGGGACGACCTGACACGGCGGTTGGGATCCACGGACATGGCGTTGACCTCCAGGTGACGCCCCCGTTCTACCGCGCTTCGCCCCCGGGTGCATCCCACCCCCGGGGGTCCTCCAGCGCGCCGCCGATGTGCCGGAGCACCCGCGCCGCCAGGTCCACGTCGATGAGGCGCGCGTCCCAGGTGCAGGTGAGCGTCATCACCTTGCCGGGCACCAGCGCCCCGTCCTCCACCACCGGCACGTCGCGCACCTTCCCCGGGGCCAGCAGCAGCGGCACGCGGGTGTAGGGCACCATCGCGACGAAGCCCTGCTCCAGGCCCAGCGAGCCCAGGTTCGTCACCGCCACGGAGCCGAACGGGTCCACGGGCATGCCCACCCGCCGCAGGTTCACGTTCAGCCCGTACCAGACGAACGACAGCAGCCGCAGCGCGGGGCCCATCAGCCAGCCGGGCAGCAGCGACGAGCGGCGCTTGCCCCGTTCAATCTCCACGTCCTCGCGCGCCCGCACCCGCGACACCTTCGCCTCCAGCGCGTCCGCCAGGGCCTCCAATGGCATCGCATCCGCGCGGTGCACGGTGGCGGTGGTCAGGTCCACCCGCGAGGAGCCCTGCGCCGGCTGCACCACCAGCACGCAGACGCCCACGTCCCGCCGCTGCCAGGGGCGGTGGCCGCGCAGCACGACGTTGGCGTCGGGGTGGAGGCGCAGCGCGTCCGCGGCGGCCTTCGCCACCAGGTGCGTCACCGTCAGCCGCCGGCCCGTCCGTGTCCGGTGCGCGGCCATGAACGCGAGGGCCGGCTCCATGCGCAGCTCCAGCGACGCATACGCGGAGGGGTCCCGGGGCGCGCGCCACGTGCCCAGCGCGAGCTTGCGAAAGGCACTGGCGGGCGGCGCGGGGATGAGGTCCAGGTTCATGCGGGCTTCACGCGCATCGCACGCGGGTGGACGGCGCGCAACCGGGGGGCGCTGCGCGGGGCGGGCCACCCCTGTTAGACAGCAGGGCCGCGAAGTCCTCCCCTCCCCCACGCCCCGAGGCCCATCCGCATGAGCACTCTCGCCCTGGTCCTGTCCCTGGCCCTGCAGGCCGCGCCGCCCGCGAAGACGCCCCCCAAGCCCCCGGCCCCCACCGAGGAGAAGAAGGCCCCGGCGACGCAGGCCGAGGACGTCATCGCCGCCACCCAGGCGTGGCATGCGCAGCGGTTGCAGGAGCTGTCGACGGAGGACGGCTGGCTGACGCTGGTGGGGCTCACCTGGCTGAAGGAGGGCGCGCAGACGGCGGGCTCCGCGCCCGACAGTGGGGTGCGCCTGCCCGCGTCGGTGCCGGCGAAGGCGGGCTCCTTCGTGCGCGAGGGCAACACCGTGCGCTTCCAGCCGGCGGCGGGCGTGGTCTTCACGCGGGAGGGGAAGCCCTTCACGGGGGGCGCGCTGAAGACAGACGAGCAGGGCGCGCCGGACGTGCTGCGCCTGGGCAGCGTGAACTTCCAGGTCATCCAGCGGGGCGACAAGCTGGGCGTGCGGGTGAAGGATTCGGAGGCCCCGGCGCGCAGGCAGTTCCACGGCATTCCCATGTACACGCCCAGCGCGGCGTGGAAGGTGGAGGCCCGGCTGGTGCCGGACTCCGCGTCACGCACCATCACCGTCCCCAACGTGCTGGGCATGCAGGATCAGCTGCCGTCGCCCGGAGCGCTCGTGTTCACCGTGGCGGGCAAGGAGTACCGCCTGCTGCCGGTGCAGGACGAGGGCTCGGAGGAGCTGTTCATCATCTTCGGCGACGAGACGAACCGCGACACCACCTACGGCGCCGGCCGCTTCCTCTCCGCGCCCCTGCCGGATGCGAGCGGGCGCGTCGTGCTGGACTTCAACCGCGCCTACAACCCGCCGTGCGCCTTCTCCGCGTTCGCCACCTGCCCGCTGCCGCCCCGCGGCAACCGTCTGGCATTGCGCGTGGAAGCCGGTGAGAAGCGCGCGGGCGGTCACTGAGGACTCCACGGCACCTCGCCCCTTCCAGCCCCGACCATGCCCACCGCGACGCCTTCTCTCCCCTTCGAACTCGCGGTCCTGACCGCTTCCGCCATTGCATCCAACGCGTCACTGATGGACCGACTCGTGCTCAAGGGAGGCAATGCCCTGCAACTGATCCACCGACTGGGGGCACGCGCATCCCTGGATCTGGACTATTCGATGGAAGGTGACGTCGAGGATGCGGATGCATTGGGACGCGAGTTGGAAGCAGCATTGTCAGCGCGCTTCTCCGACGCGGGGTATGCGTTCATGGACTTCCGTTTTGGTCCCAAGCCCTCTACTTCCGGGCCAGGGGTGACCTGGGGCGGCTATCACGCGGAGTTCAAGGTCCTGAGCGTCGCGGCGATGAACCGCATGGAACAGGAGCTGCGTCGGCGCGAAGCCAGGAAGGGCGCCGTCCCCAGCGCAGCTCAATTGCATGAGCTGTACAGGCGCAGTGCGCCCAGGCGAACCATCGATATCAGCAAGTTCGAATTCTGCCAGGGCAGCACCGAAGCGGAGCTCTCCAACGGTCAGCGCTGCTCCGTCTACACGCCCGCGATGATCGCCGCCGAGAAGCTCCGCGCCCTCTGCCAGCAGATGGACGAATACGAGCAGAGGAAGAACCCTGCCAGCCGTGCACGCGACTTCTATGACCTCCACGCCTGCATCCATTACGCGCAGGTGGACCTGACCGGGCACTCCGCCTTGATGAAGGGCATCTTCGCAGCCAAGGAGGTCCCCCTTGCGCTTCTGAGATTGCTTCGCGAGGAGCGCCACCGGGAGTTTCATCGGCGGAGCTGGTCCGCCGTGGAGGCAGCGGTCACCGGCGAAGCGTTGGAACCCTTCGACTTCTATTTCGATTTCGTCTGCAAGGAAGTCGGGCGACTACAAGCCGCGGGGATGGTGTAGCCGCCAGCCCGGGTCGTACACGAGCCCCTTGAGCCCGTAGGCCAGATAGAAGTCATGGTGCAGCCCCAGAGCCTTCAAGGGTCTCAGCGCTTCTTGCGCGAAGCCTGCGCGCTCCATGTAGAACCCCAGGGCCTGGTGATACGGGTAGACGTAGTTCAGTTGTGCGAGCGTCTGGAGCAACACGTCCACATCCACCCGCCCCTGCTCGTGCGCGCGTCGAAAGCACCCAAGGACCTCTTCGACGCCTCCCGCATAGTTGGGCCGGACCGTGAGGTCGATCAGGGTGCGCTCGATTCCTGTCGCGGGCAGGAACTCTCCCTCTGGCGTCGGTACGTCCTCCACCCCCAACGCTCCGGTGTTCTTGCCGCTGAGCAGGACGGCCCGGTAGATGTCGAAGTGAAAGACGTAGGTCGAAGCGCGCTGCTTTCCCTTGAAGGCCCGATCAATGGCCTCCTGGGTGAGGCCGCCCTTTGGCGGGGGCTTCGGGCTCTGCTCCTTGTTGACGTAGATGACCTTGGAGAACTGTTCGGTCAGCCCGTGGAGCTGCGCCGCTGTTCCGTGTGAGAGATAGGCAGCAGGACGCAGGGACAGCGCCACCGCATGGGGGGAGGCCTGCTCCCAGACGTAGCGGGTCACGACTTCGCCGGCGTCCGAGGACAGGCGCACCACGGAAAGCTGTTTTGAGTCCGTGAGGAACTGGATGAAGCCGGCCAGCCTGACCGAGGCCGGGAGTCGCCATGCCCCACGGTGGCGCTGGAGCATCGCCGTAAGGGCCGGGCGCGAATAGACCCGACTGGCCTCCTCCTGGAAGGCCGTGGTGATGGGCCCGGCGGCAAGCTCCAGTCGTGTTTTTCGGGGCATATCAAGCGTCTGCCCAGGTATATATACCTGGGCAGACGCTTGTTTCCAGGCCAAGTAGCTGGAAACGCCACCGCCCGCCTCCCTGGGGGAAGCGGGCGGCGTGGGGCTGCGGACCCTGAACGGCGGGCTCAGACCTGAATGGTCTTCTCCAGCTCCGCCAGACGGAAGCGCGCCAGCGCCAGGTTCGCGCTCGCGCGGTGCAGCGCGATGTAGAGGAACAGCCCGTCGCGCGCCGCGAGCGGCCGGATGATGTGGTACTGCTCGCCGAGGGTGATGAGGATGTCCTCGATGCGGTCCTTGATGCCCAGCATCTGCATCGTCTTCATCTTGGCGCGCACCACCTCCGTGTTGCCCGCCGCCGCCGCCTCGACGTTGAACCCCGCGGAACCGGCGCTGCCCAGGGTCATGCCGCTCTTCGCATCGGCCAGACAGACCGCGAAGGCCCCGTCAATCTTCAGAGCTTCTTCCAGCGCCTGCTTCACGTTCGCCATTGCTTCACTTTCCAGAAGGAGAGGGGGGACCTGCGACTGCGGGGCTGCGGATCGCGGTGCTTCGGCTGGCGGCGACGCGACGGACGCCAGCTCATCCAGCTTGAAGGTCATCTGACTGGAGTAGGAGCGCGGCTGCGGCACGAAGAGGGCCTGCACCTCCGTCAACCCCAGCAGCGCGTCCAGCTGACCGCCCAGGTGCCGGCACAGCAGCTCGCGCAGCGTGTCGCGCTCCACCAGGCCCCAGGCCACCAGCGTCTCGCAGAAGTTGCCGCCGCTCTTGCGGCACTCCGCCATCACCTGCTCGACGTCTTCCCGGCTCACCAGCCGCGCGTCGATCAACGCCGTGGAGAAGCTGCGCGCCCCGGGCCCGGTGAGCACCGTCCACGCCACCTTGCGCTCCACCACGAAGATGCGGCCGGAGACCGTGGTGGACTTCACCACCACCTCCCCTCCCAGCTTGCTCTCCAGGGCCTCGTGCAGCACGGCACGCACAACCTGTCGCGGCGGGGAGGTCACGGTTCGAGATGCCAGGTTCATGAAGGGGGGTCCGATGCCACCGCGCGGGGGGAGCGCGTCCGAGTCGCTTCGGACCGGACTATAAACAGCACCATCAAATAATCGCAACTCAGGCGGAAAAATCAGGGAACTGGTGACGTCCCTGGGGTACGGGAAACCCACTAAAGATGTTTTCGACCCCTCCTTCAAGCTGCATTTGAAGGAACAATCCCAAATCAACGGAAAGACAACCCTGGGGGTCACGGCGCAGTGCGTCGGCCGGGGTGGGTTGGCCGGCTGACAATCCAAGCGCCGGGGTTGCCTGGGGAAGCGGGCCGGCAGGCCCCGGGGCGCCCTGTTCGCCGTGAACATTCCAGGCCCCCGGGTGCGCGCGGCACCCCGAGGGCCTGGGTCTTGTCGTCCGGTGGCGTAGGGGCGCGAGCCGGCCTTCAGTGCATGGGCGGGGCGCGGTCCACGTTGGACTCGGCGGCCTGGGCCGAGCCGATGCGCGGCGCGATGCCGTTCTTCACCTGACGCAGCAGCGCGGCGCTGAAGGCCTCCAGGTCGTCCGGCTTGCGGGAGGTGATGAGGTTGCCGTCCTCCACCACCTCGCGGTCCACCCAGCGCGCGTTGGCGTTGATGAGGTCCGTCTTGATGGAGGGGAACGACGTGACGGTGTGGCCGTCCGCGATGTCCGCCTCCACCAGCATCCACGGCCCGTGGCAGATGGCGGCGATGGGCTTGTCCGCCTTGAAGAAGTCGCGCACGAAGCCGACCATCTTGATGTCCATGCGCAGGTGGTCCGGGGAATAGCCGCCGGGCACCACGAGCGCGTCGAAGTCGGCGGCCTTCAGGTCCTTCACCGCCTGCTCCGTCGTGACTTCCGACCCCTTCTTTCCCTTGAGGACCTTGCCTGCCTCCACGCCGATGAGGACGGCCTCATGTCCCGCCTGTTTCACCTTCTCGACGGGGACGCTGAGCTCCGAGTCCTCGAAGTCGTTGGCCACGATGAATGCGATGCGCGCCATGGAACCGCCTCCTGCTGGGCGAAGATGTGGATGAACCCGCCCGAGCAAGGTGCCCACGAAGGGGACCAAGACAACGCCGCCCGGGGTCGCTCCCCCCGGCGAGGTGCGCCCGCCTGCCCCCCTTCCAGGTCCCTGGCGCGCGTTCACTGACGTTTTCGCGCATCCGCCGCCGGAGCACGCCGCCCCCAGGCGCTAGATTCCCCCGCATGCGCTCCCGACGCCTGCTGCTGTCCGCCCTCGTCGTGCTCACCGCCTCCGCCTCCGCCTGCCGCAAGAGCCAGGCGCAGGGCACCGCCTCCCCCGCGGACTGCATCCTGGTGGAGGACGGCTGGGGACCGGACGGCACCGTGCCCCTCACCGTGGACGTGGTGGCCGAAGGGCTGGAGGTCCCCTGGGGCGTGGCCTTCCTGCCAGGCGGGGATGCGCTCGTCACCGAGCGGCCAGGCCGGGTGCGGCTGCTGAAGGGTGGCGCGCTGCAGCCCCAGCCCGTGGCCACGGTGCCCATCGCGAAGAGCAGCGAGGGGGGCCTGCTGGGCATCGCCGCGCACCCGGACTTCGCGACGAACCGCCAGTTCTACCTGTACGTCACCACGGACGCGGACGGGAAGGCGCAGAACCGGGTGGAGCGCTGGACGCTGTCGCCGGAGGGCACGCGCGCGACGTTCGAGCGGGTCATCCTGGGCGACATCCCGTCCGCGACCTACCACGACGGCGGACGGCTGCGCTTCGGGCCGGACGGCATGCTGTACGTGGGCACCGGCGACGCACGCGAGCCGGACCTCTCCCAGGACCCGGCGAGCACCGCGGGCAAGCTGCTGCGCCTGACGCCCGACGGCGCCGTGCCCCGGGACAATCCCTTTCCAAACTCCCCCACCTTCCTGCTGGGCGTGCGCAACACGCAAGGCTTTGACTGGAAGGACGCGGCCACGCTGTACCTCACCGACCACGGCCCCAGCGGCGAGACGCTGCGCCGCGCGCACGACGAGGTGAGCGTGGTGAAGGCGGGCGACAACCTGGGCTGGCCCGGCATCTATTCGTGCGAGACGCAGGACGGGCGCGTCACCCCGTCGCTCACCTTCGACGACGCGATGCCCCCGGGCGGCGCCGCCGTGTACACCGGCACCGCGATTCCCGAGTGGAAGGACTCCCTGCTCGTGGGCACGCTGGGCTCCCGGCACCTGCACCGGGTGGTGTTCGACGCGCAGTCCCCGCGCCGGGTGGCGAAGCACGAAGTCTACCTGCGCGACACCCACGGCCGCCTGCGCGACGTGCTCATGGGCCCCGACGGCCACCTGTACGTCACCACCAGCAACTGCGACGGCCGGGGCGACTGCGGCCCGCGCAAGGACCTGCTGCTGCGCATCCGGCGCTGACGCCGGGTCAGGTGACGCTTTCGGCGCTGTAGCGGGCCAGCAGGCCGGTGCGCACCGCGTAGCGGTAGACCCACTGGAAGACCAGGCCCGCCAGCACGATGTC
The DNA here is from genome assembly GCF_026626625.1 of Corallococcus sp. BB11-1. Taxonomy (NCBI): domain Bacteria; kingdom Pseudomonadati; phylum Myxococcota; class Myxococcia; order Myxococcales; family Myxococcaceae; genus Corallococcus; species Corallococcus sp. BB11-1. Next base: position 272,059 of record NZ_JAPNJY010000010.1, read on the forward strand.
CAGCACCGCGAGCCCCAGGCCCCAGCCCAGCATGGCGCCGGAGAACTCCCCTCCGGCCACCAGCGTGCGCACGCCTTCAAAGACATACGACGGGGGCAGCGCGCGCGACACCCACTGCATCCACTCCGGCAGCGTGGACAGGGGGTAGAAGACCCCCACGAAGGGCGACAGCAGGCTGGGGATGGGCCAGACGAACCACTCCGCCGCCGGCCCCAGGCGCAGCACCAGCGCGCTGCCGAGGATGCCCAGCGCGATGCCGAACAGGAAGAGGATGAGGATGAAGGGCACGAACATCACGCCGTAGGCGGCGAAGGACAGGCCGAACACCGTGGTGGACAGCAGGAGCATCACGAGCAACCCGATGGCGCTCGTCGCGATGCTCGTCAGCACCAGGCCGCTCACGTACTCCGCCAGGGTGAGCGGCGCGGCGAAGACGTTGAGGAAGTTGCGGGACCAGACGTCCTCGAAGAACCCCATGGTCATGCCCTGCATCACCCGCGCGAAGAAGTCCCACAGCAGCACCGCGCCCAGCAGCGCCGGCACGAAGTCGTAGCCGCGCGAAGCGACGCTGTTGAGGTAGCGGGTCATGAACCCCCACAGCACCATGTCGATGGCCACGAACGCGAACAGCGGCACGACGCGCGCGAAGTTGCCCTTGTAGAGATAGAACTGGCGCAGGGCGACGCCCGCGATGCGGCTGGCTTTCATGGGGCCGGGTGCCTTTCCAGGGCCAGGGGTTCGTTCGCCACGGCGATGAACAGCTCCTCCAGCGTCTTGTGGCCGTGCTCGCCGGGCAGCGTCCTGGGGTCTCCCTGGAGCAGCACCCTGCCGCGCGACATGAAGAGGACGCGGTCACAGACGGCCTCCACTTCATACATGTTGTGGGACGTCCACAGCACGCCGCTGTCGCCCTGCGCCGCGAACGCGCGGATGCGCTCGCGGATGTCCACCGCCGTGGCCGGGTCCAGCGACGCGGTGGGTTCGTCCAGGAGCAGCAGGCGCGGCTGGTTGAGCATGGCCTTGGCCAGCGAAACACGCGTCTGCTCGCCGGAGGACAGCACGCCGCACTTGGTGTCCCGGAAGCGCTGGAGGTCGTACTCGGTGAGCAGCGCTTCAATGCGGGCGGACAGGCCCTCCACGCCGTAGATGAGGCCGAAGACGCGCAGGTTCTGCGCCACGGTGAGGTTGCCGGGCAGGGGCGCGTAGACGGCGGCGAAGTTGGTGCGCTCCAGCGCCTGCACCCGGCGGGAGGCCAGGTCCACGCCCTCGATGTGGATGGTGCCGGAGGTGGGCTCCAGTACGCCCAGGAGCATGTTGATGGTGGTGCTCTTGCCCGCGCCGTTGGGCCCGAGCAGGCCCACCACCTCCCGGCGCCCGACCTGGAAGGTGATGCCGTCCACGGCCATGCGGTCGCCGTAGGCCTTGCGCAGCGCTGAGACGGAGAGCACCGGGGGTGCGGTGGAGGTGGGGGTCGTCACGGTCGTTGCTGTACCACGCACCCGCCCTCCCGCCAGGGCATGACCGGGGCGGGGAGGCAGGCGGGCAGGGCTCCGGGCATCCGGCGGAGGGGAGGAAAGGAAGCGGTGGTCGTGCACCCGTCCCGCGATTCTGGAAAACTCCGCCATCCCCTGGCGCCTGGTGGAGTCGTCGTGCTGCTGGAAGTCCCCATCCTCATCGGCCTGATGGTGGCGGCCATCGCACTCGCGATCGCCGCCAAGCGGGCCAACGTCCCCTATAACGTCGCACTCGTCTTGGGTGGCCTGCTGATTTCGGTAGGCCACCTGCTCCCGGGAGTGCCGCCGCTCAATCCGCAGGTGGTGTTCCTCATCTGTCTGCCTTTGTTGTTGTTCGAGGGCGGCATCATGGCCGACCTCAATGGCATCCGCGCCAACGCCATCTCCATTGGGTTGTTGTCCACGCTGGGCATGGCCCTGGCGATTGGCGCCACCGGCGCGGCGCTGCACTTCATGCTGGACCTGGCGTGGGGGCCCGCGCTGCTGCTGGGCTCCATCCTCGCCGTCACCGACACGGTTTCCATCCTGTATGCCTTCCGCCGCGCGCCGGTGCCGGGGAGGCTCTCTGGCATCATCCAGGGTGAGAGCCTCTTCAACGACGGCACCGCGCTGGTGGCGTACACCGCCATCGCGGCGGTGGTGGCCGGTGGGCATGCGCCCACCATGGGTTCGCTGGGCGGCCACGTGCTGCTCGCGTCCGTGGGCGGCGCGGTGGTGGGTCTGGGCCTGGGCCTGCTGGGTGGCTTCATCATCCGGCGCACGGAGGATCCGCTCGCGGAGATCATGGTGACGACGGCCGTGGCGCTGGCGTCGTACGTGGTGGCGGAGGAGGTGCACCTGTCGGGCGCCATCTCCGCGGTGGTCGCGGGGCTCGCGGTGGGCGTGACGCTCCGGCGCGAGGTGCCGCCGCAGAGCCAGGTGGCCATCCACTCCTTCTGGGAGTACGCCACCTTCGGCGTCAACACGTTCCTGTTCCTCTCCGTGGGCCTGGACACGCGGCCAGAGGCGCTCCAGGGCCACCTGCCGGACGTGGGCATCGCGGTGGTGGCCGTGGTGCTGGGCCGCGCGGTGGCCGTCTACGTGCCCTTCCTGCTGCTCAAGCTGTTCAAGCCCGCGGAGACCATCCCGGTGCGCTGGCAGCACGTCTTCCTGGTGGGCAACATCAAGGGCGCGCTGTCCATCGGTCTGGCCCTGGGCCTGCCGGAGAACACGCCCGCGCGTGAGCAGTTGGTGGCCATCGCCTTCGGCGTGACGCTGGTGTCCACGGTGGGCCAGGGGCTGGCGCTCACGGGCGTGCTCAAGTGGCTGGGCCTGTTCCAGCAGGACGCGGTGGCGCTGGAGATGGCGGGGCAGCGGGGCAAGCTCATCGCCAGCCGCGCGGCGCACGTGGAGCTGGACGCGCTGCACACGCAGGGGCTGCTGCCCAGGGCGGCCTATGAGCACCTGCGCAGCGAGTACCAGGTGAACATCGCCCGGGCGGAGCGGGAGCTGCGGCGCATCAGCGAGCAGCACCTGGCCGAAGGGGCGAGGGACCTCTTGAGCATGCGGCGGCGGCTCATCGACGCGGAGCGCACGGCGTTGCAGGGGGCCCGGCGCAACGGGCTGATTCCGGAGGCGACGGCGGAGAAGATGCTGGCGCACCTGGACGCGCGGATGTTGGACCTGGAGCAGGTGTTGCACGGCGGCAGCGCGAGCAAGGACATCAAGGAGCACGGGGCCACATGAGGATCGTCATCGCGGGGGGAGGACGGGTGGGCGGCGCGCTGGCGGCGCGGCTCGTGTCGGAGCACCACACGGTGACGGTCATCGAGCGCGATGCGGGCATCTGCGCGCGCCTCTTCGAAGAGGTGGGCGTGGTGACGGTGTGCGGTGACGCCACGAACCCGCGCGTGCTGGAGGCGGCGGGCATCAGCTCCGCGGACGTGGCGGCGGCGGTGCTGGCGCACGACCCGGCGAACCTGGCGTTCACCATGCTGGTGCGCGCGGTGTCCAGCGCGCGCCTGATGGTGCGCATGCTGGACACGAACTACCGTGAGGCGTACCGGCTGGCGGGCGTGAAGGAGCTGGTGGCGGAGGCGGACGTGGTGGTGGCGAAGATGACCACCGCCATCGACTTCCCGCAGGTGTCCGGGTCGCTGCCGCTCACCAGCAGCGACGCGCTCCTGTTCGAACTGGCCATCCCGGCGCGCGCCCGGGTGTCGGGGCAGACGGTGGCGCAGGTGCGCGCCCTGGAGGGCTTCCCGCGCGAGTGCATCTTCATCGCGCTGGTGGACCCGCAGGGCCACACGGCGCTGCCGGAGGGCAACACGCAGCTGCGCGCCGGCTACACGGTCATCCTGGTGGCGCGCCGCGCGCAGGTGGCGACGGCGGTGGAGTTCCTCACCGCGGAGCCGCCGCTGGGCGCGGGGCTGGCGTCGTCGCTGGCGCAGACGCTGCGCAAGCTGGACTTCCTGGCGCCGCTGCGTGACGACGAGCTGGAGAACGTGGCGCGCGGCGCGGAGCTGCTCCAGAAGCCCGCGGGCACGGAGCTGTTCCGCCAGGGCGACCCGGGGGAGACCTTCTACGTGGTCGTCTCCGGCGAGGTGGCGATGAAGGACGCCTCCCGGCAGACGGTGGCCACGGTGAAGCAGGGCGGCTTCTTCGGGGAGCTGGCGCTGCTCACCGGCGAGCCGCGCAACGCCACCGCCGTCACCACCACCCCGTGCGAGCTGGCCGCCGTGGGCCGCGAGGACTTCCGGGGCGTGATGATGGCCAACCCCGCCGTCGCGCTGGAGATGAGCCGCATCCTGGGCCAGCGCCTCTCCCGCGTGCAGGGGGGCCAGGTGGCGCCCAAGCGGCGCGGACTGTTCGGACGCTGAAGACAGACACCCCCTGGAGCCCCTCCCCATGACGACGAAGCACACCGCGCTGGTGCTGGGCGCCACCGGCATCATCGGCCGCAACCTCATCACGCACCTGGACACGCGGCCGGACTGGACGGTGAAGGCCGTGGCGCGCGCCGCGCCGGACTTCGCCACGCGCGCGGAGGTGCGCTCGCTGGACCTGCTGTCGCCGGACTCGCTCGCGGGCGCGGCGGAGTGGCTCAAGGACGTCACCCACGTCTTCTTCGCGGCCTACCAGGAGCGCCCGGACGCCGCGGAGCTCGCGCGCGTCAACGTGGCCCTGCTGCGCAACACCGTGGAGGCCCTGGAGAAGCACGCGCCGGGCTTCCGCCACGTCTGCTTCATCCAGGGCGGCAAGGCCTACGGCGCGCAGTTCGGCCTCTACAAGACGCCCGCGAAGGAGACCGACCCGCGCCACTTCCCGCCCAACTTCTACTACGACCAGGAGGACTACCTGCGCGACGCGTCCCAGGGCCGGCGCTGGAGCTGGACCGCCCTGCGGCCCGACATGGTGATGGGCCTGGCCGTGGGCAACCCCATGAACCTGGGCAACCTCATCGGCGTGTATGCGTCCCTGAGCAAGGCGCTGCGCGTGCCGCTGCGCTTCCCCTCCACGCCGCGCGCCTGTTCCATCCTCGCCAACGTGACGGACGCCACGGTGCTGGCGAAGGCCATGGAGTGGGCCGCCCTCAACGAGGCGTGCGCGGGCGAAATCTTCAACATCACCAACGGCGACGTCTTCCGCTGGGGCCAGGTCTTCCCGCGCATCGCGGAGGCGTTCGGCATCGCGTGCGCGGACCCGCAGCCCTTCTCCCTCGCGGAGGCGATGAAGGACAAATCCCCCATCTGGGAGGCGCTCACGCAGCGCCACGGCCTGCACCCGCACGGGCTGAAGAAGCTGGCCAACTGGGCCTTCGGCGACTTCATCTTCCACGTGGAGAACGACGCGTTCTTCGACGTGAACAAGGCCCGCCGCTTCGGCTTCCAGGAGATGCACCTGGACAGCACGGAGGCCATGGTCGCGCTGATGCGTCAGCTCCAGGCGGAGAAGCTCATCCCCGCCTGAAGCCCGGCTGGCCCTACGTGGCCTGCTTGAGGCGGCCGCACACCGCGGAGGCCACCAGGAAGCCCTTGCTGAAGGTGTTGCGGAAGCCGTTGTAGAGCGTCGTCACGCCCGGCACGTTGGCGATCATGTCCGCGAAGCTCCACATCTCCTCGTGCGCGTGGATGAGCGGCAGCGCTTCCCCGCCGTCCTCGCCGCGCTGGAGCGTGAAGTCGAACACCAGGATGGTGCGCAGGGGATAGGTGTACAGCCAGGCGAACTGCTTGAGGTTCATCACCCCGTCCACCATGGCCCGGCCGCTCTTCCCATCCGGCTCCAGCTGGATGTTGAGCTGGAAGATGTCGAAGTCGAAGCGGAACATGCAGTGGAAGCCCGCCGCGCCCTTGCGGTACGTCTCCTTGCCGCCGCCCTTCTGCCAGGGGTCGGTGAAGGTGACGCCGTCGGCGATCATCGGCATCAGCTCTTCGTCCAGGACCCTCGCGGGGACCGTCGTGTCGTAGAGCAGACGCGTGACCTCCCGGAAGCGCGCCTCCAACTGTTCAATCAGTGCCTGCTCCGCCTTGCGCATATCCGCGCCCCCCTGCCCGCCATGGGCCGTGGCCAGGAAGGTAGGTACGGAGGGGGGCCTGGGGAAGACGGGGTGCGTCAACCGCCCAGTTCGTTCAACAACTGCGCCGCCTGGTCCTTCACCAGCCCATCCCCGCCCAGCGACTGGGCCTGCTTCGCGTGGCGGGTGGCCTCCGCCCGGTCGAACGGCTGGGTGGCGCGCGCCAGGTTCAGGTGCGTGAGCGCGTCCTGGGGGTTCGCCGCCAGCACCCGCTCCAGCAGCACGCGGGCCCGTGCGTGGTCCTGGTCGCCCATCAACAGCCGCACCAGGTCGTTGGTGGGGCCGGGCTCGTTGGGAGCCGCCGCCACCGTCTCCTCCAGCAGCCGCCGCGCGTCGTCGCGCTCGCCCAGCGCTTCGTGCGCCTGGGCCAGCGAGTGACGCACGTCCCACTGCTGGGGCGCGCGCTGGAGGGCCTCCTGGAAGAGCGCCTTCGCCTCCGCCAGCTCGCCGCCCAGCATCGCCGCCAGCCCGTGCAGGTGGATGTACTGGATGCGCTCCGGCTCCAGCTCGCGCAGCTCCAGGATGGTGCGCCGCGCGGCGTCCTGGCTGTTGGCCTGGAGGTACAGCCGGAAGAGGTCCTGCAGCACCGCCAGGCGCGTCTTGCCCTGCGCGTGCTCCAGCGCCTGCACGCCCGCGGAGATGGCCAGCCCCACCGCGCCGTTCGACGCGTGCGCGCGCGACAGCATCAGGAACGGCAGGGCTTCCTGGGGCGCCAGCGTCGCGGCCTGCTGGAAGTGGCGCACCGCCGCCTGGGGGTCCTTGCGCTGCACCGCGATGCGGCCCAGCTCGAAGTGCGGATAGACGCTCTGGGGGGCCACCACCTGGGCGGCCTCGAAGGCGGCCTTCGCGCCGTCCAGGTCGCCGCGCTCGGACAGCAGCGTGCCCAGGTTGAAGCGCTCGAAGTAGCCGGCGGTGGGCGCGGCGGCCAGCGCCTTGAGCGTCACCAGCGCCACCGGGTCCCCGGCCTGGGCCTTGAGCATCGCCAGGTGGGCCTGGGCCTCGGTGTTCTCCGGCTGCACCTGCAACAGGCGCGTCACGGCGCCTTCGGCGTCGCGGGCGGCGCCGGTGCTCAGGTGGGTGCGCACCAGGCCCATCAGACAGTCCACGTCCTTCGGGTCGATGGAGAGGCCCTTCTGGAAGCTCTTCACCGCCTCCGCGGGCTGGCCCTGCTGGAGGAACTGACCGCCCTCTTGCGCGTACCTGGATGCCATGGCCCCTACCTACCACGAGCCTCCGGAAAGCCAGCTTCCCCGCCTGCCCCAAAAAGGGCTCATGGATGTTTCACCGTCGCAGCGCGGCCAGGGCGATGCCCGGCACCTTGAGCCATGAGGGCGACTGCTCGAAGTCCACCAGCCGGCGCCCCAGGGCCGCCACCCCCCGGTGGCCTGGAACCCACGGGGGCGCGGGCACGGAGGTGAGCGGCGCGCGCAGCACGGCCTTCTCGATGGACTCCAGCATGAACGTGTTGTGCACCCAGCCCTGCCCGCTCTGGATGTCCTGGAGCGACGAGGACGGGTGGCCGCCCCAGGGCAGGCTGCCCAGCGCGTAGGCCGCGCCCGGCCAGGTGTTGACGGCCACGGTGCCGTAGCGCAGCTCGCGCACCGCCTTCTCCACCGCCGCCTTCACCGCCGGATCCTTGAGGGACTTCGGGTGGACGATGAGCGTGGCGTTGAGGGTGCCCCACACCGTGTCGTTGAGGAACGCCACCGCGGCGTCCAGGAAGGCCACCGGGTCGTCCGCGCCCGGCAGGCCCGTCTCCGACAGCACCGTGCACCAGGGCTCCTGGCGGAAGACGCGGTCCTGGGTCTTCGCGGGGTCCACGTCCGGGATCAGCGCGTACGCCAGGTCCCCTTCACCCGGAGTGCCCACGAGCCGCACGTTCGGGCGGCCTTCGGTGAACTGGCGCCAGCGCTCGTCCGCGCCCGGGTAGTACGCGCGGCGCACGGGGGCGTGGGCGAGGCTCGCCTGGATGCGGTCCACGAAGGCGCTGCGCCGGCTCCAGTCCTTCGGCTGCACCAGCAGCTTCGCCGCGTTGCAGTTGAAGGACGCGTTGTTGGCGACCATGCCGGCGACGTCGTCCGCCTGGAAGCGCAGCTCCCCGTCCGAGTACGGGCCCGGCACCACCACCACCGGGGACACGTTGCCCAGCTCGCTGGACACGTGCTTGGCGAGCAGCGGTTCGTTCTTCTGGCGGCGCGCGTCCGACTCCGGGCCGGGCGGGCCCCACACGAGCGCGTCGTGGGTGCGGTCGCTGCCGGTGATGTGCACCTCGTCCACCGCGTCGTGCCGCACGAGCTGCGCGCCCTCCTCCGCGCCGCCGTACACGATGGCCAGCGCATCCCGGGCGATGAGCGGCGCGAAGGCCTGCTCCAGGAAGGGGCCCAGGTAGGCGTTGACGGGGTTCATCTTGAGCACGCAGACGGTGCCTTCGACGAAGAGCTTGTAGAGGCAGTCCAGCGGCGGGATGGAGTTGACGTTGCCGCCGCCCAGCACCGCGCACACGCGGCCCTTGTGGGGCTTTCGGTAGAACGACGCTTGATGTTCCTCGCGCAGGTTGTCGGCGGTGACGCCGGGCTGGAAGTAGACCTCGCCCACGTTGCCGGGCAGCAGCATGGCGTCCAGCCGGTCCAGGGGGAACACCCGCGCGGCGAGCCGCCCGTCCTCCAGCGTGCGCAGGTGCGTGCGGGGGATGACGGGCGCGCCGTGCTTCTGGATGTCGCGCAGCGCGGCCGAGAGCAGGCGCAGGTTGCGCACCACCACCATGGGCCCGGCGAGCCACTCCTCTCCCGCGAGGGGCCCGCCGGGGTCGATGCCCTTGGCCTCGCAGGCCGCGCGCACGCTCGGCTCCGCGATGGCGACGTACGCGCGGCGCAGGTCCTCCAGGAGCCTGAGCCGCTCCGTGAGGGCGAGCTTCGCCCACGCGCCCGAGCCCTCGCGGACCCGGCGCACCAGGATGTCGATGGTGGTGCGAGACGTGTGCTGCGGGACGGCGGCGGACATGGCGACCTCCGGAACGGGCTTCACGCTGAAGGGCCCCGGTATAGGGAAGCCCGCGTGCGCCGTCACCGTGGGGGTCGCGCCCTCCGTCCTCAGGTGGGCAGTGGCTCGGCCAGGCCCTTGCGGATGGCCTCGTCGACCCGCTTCATCACCTTCTGGAACTGCTCACGGTGGCGGGCCGCCTGCTGTTCGCCCAGCTTCGCCTGCTGCTCGCCCAGCTTCGCCTGCTCCTGGCCGAGCTTCGCCTGCTCCTCACCCAGCGCCTCCATCTTCTGGCTGAGTTCCTCCTGCTGCTTGTCGAGGGCTTCACGCTCGGGGTCGAGGGCCGCTTCGCGCTTGTCCAGCGCCGCCTCCAGGCGGTCCCGTTCTGCCTCGTCGCGGACATTGGCGAGCCGGGCACGCTCCATGCCGATCTCCGCGTGCTTGAGCGCGATCGCGGCGTGCTTCGAGGCGAGCTGCGATTGGGGATGGGCGAGCTCCGCCTGCTTCTGGCCCAGGGCCGCCTGCTTCTGGCCCAGCGCGGCCTGCTGCTGGCCCAGGGCGGACTGCGCGTCCCCCTGCTTCCCGGCCTCCTCCATCAGCTTGCGCACCTGTTCCAGGGTCTGCGCGTCGCGGATCAGGAAGGGCTTGTCTCCGCGCCGCACGAAGATGATGTCCTTGCCCTTCACCTTGAAGGTGCGCGCCAGGTGCACGTCCTCCGAGGAGCCGGAGATCATCGTCCGACCGTCGGAGAGGTACGCGAAGGTGTCGCCGTCCTCCATGTCCGGAGGGCTGGGCGGGAGGGGAGGACGGGGAGGCGTCGGCGCGGCCGCGAGCAGGGGCGGCGCGGGCGGCGCGGGCGGCACGGGCGGCAGCGGAGCCACGGCGGCACCGGCGGGCGGCGCGGGCGGGGCCAGCGCGGTCCGGGCAGGAGGCGCGGGCGGCACGGGCGGCAGCGGAGCCACGGCGGCACGGGTCGGCGGCGCGGGTGGCACCGGGGCCGTCGCCGCGGAGGCGGTCGCGGCGGGCGCCTTGGCGACGACCTGGAAGGGCATCAGGACCAGGGCCCCGAGGGTGAACAGCGCCCCCTTGAGCCAGCGACGGGATTGGGTGGGGACGACATCGACATGTTCCAGCATGCGGAGCCTCCTGTGCAGCGCGTGAAGGTGGGCCGACGCCCCAAGCGCCGCTGCGCTGCCGGGGGGCCGGGTGATGCCAAAGGCGATGAGCAGCTCGCCGTAATCCGCGGGCTCCGCGCCGGTGAGACGCAAGGCCTCCGCGTCGCACGCCTCTTCCCTGGCGAGCGCGTACTCACGGGCCGCCCGACGCGCGAGCGGGTGGAAGAAGAGGACCGTCTCCGCCAGCGCCGGCACCCAGCCGAGCCACAGGTCTCCGCGCCGCAGGTGCGCCACCTCGTGCGCGAGCGCCATGCGCAGCGCGTCCTCGGGGAACTCGCGCACCGCCTTGGAGGGCAGCACGATGACCGGCGACACGAGCCCCGCGGCCAGCGGGCTCGCCACTTCATCCGAGACCAGCAACAAGGGCGTCCGGCGCAGGCCCGCCTCGCTCGCGAGGAACTCCGCCTCCTCTTCGAGCACCGGATGCTTCAGGGGCCGCGCTCGCTCGCGCATGCCCCGCACCTGACGCCACGCACGCACGTGCCCCCGCACCTGCCAGAGCACACCCGCGCCCCAGACGAGGAGCAGCGTCCACGCGACCGCGCTGGAGCCGGACAACGACCGCAGCCACCGCGAGGCACCGGCGACGAAGGACCCGAAGCGCGCCTCGGGTGAGGAGCCCGGACCCGGAGCAGCGGATCCGGGTGCGTGCATTGATGCTCCCCTGTCCGGGGATGCGAGGCTCGACGCCCTCGCGGCGCGTTCACCTCCCGATGATTCAACGCCCGGGCGCGACAGCGCATCTTCACGGACGGACATGGCCCCACCGGGTGTCTGGGATTGCGAGCCCTCCCACACTGAAGACATGCCCGGTGTCTGGAGTTGCGCCACGGCGCCCTGCGTCCCCGGGCTCGCGACGGAGACGGTCTCCGCGGGCAGCAGCGCCAGGGACACCGGGTGCACCCAGCCCAGCGTCAGCACGAACTTGAGCGCCACCAGCCACCACAGGCCCGCGCGCAGGGACGCGGGCAGGCGCGGCACCGCCTTCGCGAGGACCCAGACCGCCAGCGCGCAGAGCGCCCCCTGCCACGAGGCGCGCCACAGGGACTCCGACCAGGACGACCACCACGGCATCGCGTGCAGCAGGTCCATGGAGTTCATCGGCTCACTCCTTCCGCTTCTGGCGCAGGCGGGTCACGACGTCCTGGAGCTGCTTCAGCTCCTCGTCGGACACGTCCTCCGCTTCGGCCAGGTAGGTGACGAACGGCGACAACGACCCGGAGAGCGTGCGCTGCACGAAGTTCCCTACGACGTCGCGCAGCAGCTCTTGCGTGGCCACCGGCGAGGCGTACTGGAACACCCCGTCCACCTTGCTGCGCGTCAGGTAGCCCTTGAGCCGCAGCCGCTCCATCACCGTCAGGATGGTGGAGCGCGCCAACCCCTGCGCCTCACCGAAGCGCTCGGCCACCTCCCCCACCGTCGCCGGCCCGTGCTCCGCCACGTACCGCAGCAGCGCGAGTTCCTGCTCTCCCACCGGCTTCTTCATCCGTCACACCCTTCGTGGCGACAGCTGTAGTCACGAAGCAAGGTACGGCTGACTACAACCGTAGTCAAGCGGGTGTCGCCGTCCTTCGGTGAGGCCCGGGCGAAGGAGCCCTTCGGGCCCTCGGCTGTCCGGTTGGCCCCCGGGTCTGGAGGATGCGGTTCCGCTCGGAGGGAGGCTTCGCGGCAGGGGCCTGTCTGGTCGGTCGCACAGGAGCGGGCCCGGTAGCGGAGGCCCGTGTGTGTCCTTGTCTCTGTCGGCCGGGCAACCAGATTTCCGGAAGACGAAACCCGACTCGCACAGGAGATTCCCCATGAAGCTTCCACTGATGGCGGCCCTCGCCGCCCTGTCTCTGTACGGTTGCGCCGGTCAGTCCGCGAACACGCGTGAAGCCTCGGCTCCCGAAGCGGGCGCCATGGGGGGTTCGGGCAGCGCGGGCACCACCGAGTCCTCCATCGACAGCAGCAGCGCCGACATCCAGGAGTCGGACAAGTCCGCCGGTGAGGCGGGCAACGTGAGCGACCTGGAGAAGCGCGACCGCATGGGCGCGCCCACCGTCTACGAGGGTGAGGCCACCGGCGGCAGCGGCGCCGCCAACGAGACCGTGGAGACGAAGGACGGCCAGAAGTGGGACGTGCAGCAGAACACCCCCACGGACCTGGGCGACCCCCAGACGCCCGCAGGCGCCGTGAACCAGAACCACGAGAATGACGGCATCGGCGGCTCCGGCGACGAGGGCAGCGGCAAGAGTGAGATCAAGGACGAGTCCGGCGACGTCAACGCGGACACGGACGACCTGAGCACCGACTCCAAGGTGGACATGGACGCCACGCCTGATCCCACCAACTAATCCCAGTGAAGCAGCACGCCCGGCGGAAATCTCCGCGCGGGTGAGGGCGAATACCCGGTAAAGCCCGTGCGCGGGCCTACCGGGTGTTCGTCTGTCCACCCCACGCCGCGCCAAGTAGACTGAGCACCAATGACTGGTGCTCCCTTCGTGGCCCTCCTCGCACTGCTGCACTCCCAGTCCTCGTCCATCGAGGAGGTACCCAACGACGAACAGGACTATTCGTCCCCTGCCTCCTCTTCGGAAGGCATCGGCTTCCGGGCGCTCCTGGAGGTGGGGCCGCTGAGCTTCCCGTCCGGGACACCCGGCGGGGAGCAGGACCTGTTCGCGTACGCGTACCCGTCGCTGGGCGTGGATGGCGGCGAGGACTTCGCCTTCATGCTGGGCGCGCCGCTGCGCTTCCGGCTCCTGGACAACGCGCCCGCGCAGAAGGACCAGGACTACGGCGCGTGGCTGCGGCGCCAGGACTGGGACGAGCGCAGCGACTACGGCCAGGTGGTGCGCCTGCTGCGCATCGGGGACGAGTCCGGCCGCTTCGGCCTGCGCGTACAGCCGTTCCTGGAGGAGTCGCTGGGACGCGGCTACCTGGTGAACCGCTACGACAACCAGTTGTCGCCGGACTACCACCCGGCGGGCGGCACGGTGTCGTTCGCGGTGGGGCCCGCGCGGGTGGAGCTGCTCGCCAGCGACGTGCTCGCCGCGCGCATCTTCTCCGGCGAGTTCCTGCTGGACCTGGGCCGCGTCGTCAGCGGCAGTGAGAACCACTTCGACCGCTACCTGCTGCGCGCCTCCGCGGCGCACGACTTCGGCGAGGCCGGCGGGGTGACGCCGGAGGCCACGGTCGCGTCGTTGGGCGGTGAGATCGCCATGTACAAGGGCGAGCGGCTGCGCTCGTGGGTCCTGCTGGCTGGCGGCGCGCGCCTCAACGCGGGCGCGCAGGACGTGGGCGGCCTGCTGGGCGTCGCCTTCGAGGGCGACTTCAAGGGCACGCAGCTCAGCGTCACCCTGCAGGGGCGGCGTCAGGGCGGCGGCTTCCGCTTCGGCTTCTTCGGCGCGGGGTACGAGCTGGCGCGCTTCTCCGCCGTGGGCCTGTCCGAGGAGCCGCAGGCGGAGCAGCGCGTGCCCAAGGACTTCTCCGGCTACATCGAGATGTCGTTGGCGCGAGGCGGTGGCACGGACTCGACGGAGGTCGTGGCCAGCGGCGCGCTGGAGTACTCGGCCTTCGGCCGCGCGGACGGAGACTTCTCGCTGAGCTTCAGCAGCCCGGGCGGCAAGACGCGGGGCATCGTGCGCGCGGTGGTGATGGGCCTGGGCGACCGGCCCCGCTACTCGTTCGCGGTGGAGGGCCGGCAGCGCGTGATGCCCGCGCTGTACATCTGGGCCGCCGGCTCCACCGTGCACTTCCCGCAGCCGGATGGCGTGCTGGTGCGCGGCGTGAGCGCGGGTGCCGGCGTGGGCGTGGACTTCGCCCGCAACTGACGCATCCGTTCACGGGCCTCCGGGGACACCGGGGCCCGTCGCGCGGACCCGGTGCTTCAGGGCCCCGCCGTGCCGCCCTCCTCCTGCGCTGGAACGCAGGGCAGGATGGCCCGGTGCGGGGGCGCGTCACACGACGGCCCCACCAGCCAGCGCGACAGCAGGCGCACGCCGGAGGCGAACAGGCCGTCATCGCCCTTGTGCAGGGCCTCGAAGAGGGACTCGTCCAGCACCGACTCCTCCGGGTCGATGAGGAAGTCCTCCGGCTCCAGCGGCTTGAAGAGCGGGTTCTGGTCGAACACCGTCTCCAGCGGGTGCGGACGCAGCCGGAGCAGCCCCTCCTGGGCCACCCGGTCCAGCGTCTCCACCAGGGCGTCCGCCTCCACCAGCGGACGCAGCGCGGACACGCCCGCGAGCCCCGCATGCTCCGCCATCAGCGACACGCGGATCCGACGGATGGCCTTGGACACCGCGTCCCCCGGCGCTTGCGCCTCCCAGCTCAGGTTCAGCTCGGAGTCCAGGCCCAGGCTGCGGTTGGTGGTGTTCGCGGAGCCCACCGTCAGGAAGGTGTCGTCCACCACCATCACCTTCGAGTGGATGTACGTGAAGACGTCCGAGCCGTCCTCGCCCTTCGCCGCCGAGCCGTACACCGCGAAGCCATGGCCCGTCTCGCGGGCCACCTCGCGCAGCGCACGCAGCAGGCGCACCTGGGCCACGCCCATGGCGATCTGCTCGCGCAGCGCTTCGGGCTGGCGGGGCAGCACCAGCATCACCTGGAGCTGGCCCCGTCCCGCGGCGCGCATGCGCTTGACGAGCGCGTCGTAGATGGCGCGCGAGGAGAAGTACTGGTTCTCGATGTAGATGAAGCGTTCGGCCGCGGCGATGGCGTCCACGTACAGCGCGCGGATCTCCTGCACCTCCTCCTGCGGCGGGAGGATGGTCTTTCCGAAGGTGCGGCTGATGGCCACCGGACCCGGAGGGGCCGGCATGGTCGCCTGGAAGGACACGTCGTCGCGGGCCACCGGCTCCAGGCGGATCTCACCGCCGCCGGAGTGCGCCCAGCGCGCCTCGAACAGCTCCGCGAGCGGCTTCACCGCGGGGCCCGTCAGCACCGTCTGCACGTCGTGGTAGGGACCGTGCGGGTCTCGGCCGGAATCACAGCGCAGCTTCGAGCGCGCGGGATGGTCCCGGTCGTCCCAGCGACAGTCACACACGTCCATGCCGCCGGTGAAGGCCTGCACGCCGTCGACGACGACGAGCTTCTGGTGGTGGGCCGCGTAGAGCGGACTGGACGAGTCGAAGCGGAAGCGCAGCCGCTCGTTCGTGGTCCAGTTGAAGAGCAGGTGCTGCATCCACTCGCGCTCCATGGCGAGCAGCATGCTGAAGTCCCAGGCGAGGATGTAGACGTGCAGCTCCGGGTTCTCCCGGCACATCTGGTCAAGCAGCGGCAGCAGCCGGACCTCGCCTCCGTGGGCCTCCTCCAGGTCTTCGCCGCGCAGCAGGGTCACGTCGCTGTCGAACTGCCAGCCCATGATGACGATGGAGCGGCGAGCCTTCCGGATGGCCCGGTACAGCTCTCGGTAGTAGTCCCGGGCGTCCACCAGCACGCCCGCGTCATGCGTTTCCGAACGCGCCCAGTAGTTGCGTCCGGCGTTGAGGATGCTCGTCACGGCAGTCACCTGGCCTTGGGATCCGCGTCCCGGAAGTGGAACCAACCTGTCCGCGCCCGGCCGGCGGAACATCACCCCACGAACACAATGTGCTTCCCGGTCGCCAGCGTCATGTCAGGCGAGGAGACGACCTTGGCCACCTTCCGCGCCTCGCCCCCCACGGTGTCGAAGGCAGCGGCGATCAGGTCGCCGAGCGTCACCTGCACGCGCCTGGCCTGCTTGCCCGCGTTGGACACGGCCTTCGCCGTCGTCGCCTTCATCTGACGGGCCTTGCGCTGAATGGTCTGTCCACGCTTCTGGGTCTTGGTCGCCATGATCTGGGTTCTCCGTGGATGAAGGTGCTGTGTCCGTGTTGCGCCGTGCCGCCCGTACCGCCCCGCGCTGCCTTGCTGCCCCGACCCCGTCCCGCCCGTCCTGCCCTTGCTGCCCCGTACCGCCCGACCCCGTCCCGCCCGTACCGCCCTTGCTGCCCCGACCCCGTCCCGCCCGTACCGCCCCGTGCTGCCTTGCTGCCTTGCTGCCCCGACCCCGTCCCGCCCGTACCGCCCCGTGCTGCCTTGCTGCCCCGACCCCGTCCCGCCCGTCCTGCCCCAACCCCGTCCCGCCCTTGCTGCCCCGTACCGCCCGACCCCGCCCCGCCCGTCCTGCCCTTGCTGCCCCGTACCGCCCGACCCCCGCC